>NZ_BCTY01000012.1 GCF_001591005.1 Sphingomonas sanguinis NBRC 13937 | reverse complement strand
CCCCCATCACAAAACGAACCGGCTCAAATCCGTATTGCGCGCCACCGCCGACAGCTGCTTGTCGACATAGGCCGCATCCACGACCAGCGTCGTCCCCTGCCGGTCCTCCGCCTCGAAGCTGATCTCCTCCAACAGCTTCTCCATCACCGTCTGAAGCCGCCGCGCGCCGATATTCTCGACCTGGCCGTTCACCTCGGCGGCGATCCGCGCGATCGCGGCGATGCCGTCCTCGGTGAAGGAAATCTCGACGCCCTCGGTGCCGATCAGCGCCTTGTACTGGGCAGGCAGCGACGCCTTGGTATCCGACAGGATTGCGACGAAATCGCCCTCGGTCAGCGCCTTCAGCTCGACCCGGATCGGCAAACGGCCCTGCAATTCGGGCAGCAAGTCCGACGGCTTGGCGACATGAAAAGCGCCGGACGCGATGAACAGGATATGGTCCGTCTTCATCGGGCCGTATTTGGTCGCGACCGTCGTCCCCTCGATCAGCGGCAGCAGGTCACGCTGCACACCCTCGCGGCTGACCGAGCCGCCGCGCACGTCCGATACCGCAATCTTGTCGATCTCATCCAGGAACACGATCCCGTTCGCCTCGGCATCGGCCAGTGCGGTGCGACTGACCTCGTCCTGATCGAGCCGCTTATCGGCCTCTTCCTCGACCAGCTTGGTCCAGGCGGCCGAGACGGTCACCTTGCGGCGCTTGAGCGGCTGGCCGCCGCCGAACGCCTTGCCCATCATTTCCGACAGGTTGATCATCTGCGACGCGGCGCCAGGAATCTCGAAAGGCGTGGCCTGGGCCTGCTCCAGTTCGATCTCGATCTCGGTCTGGTCGAGATGGCCGTCGCGGAAACGCTGGCGGAACGCCTCGCGCGTCGCCTGGCTCGAATCCTTGCCGACCAGAGCATCGAGCAGGCGGTTCATCGCCGCCTCTTCCGCCTTGTCCCTCACCGCGATGCGGCGGCGTTCCTTTTCCAAACGGATCGCTTCCTCGACCAGGTCGCGGGCGATCTGCTCGACGTCGCGG
Source organism: Sphingomonas sanguinis NBRC 13937 (assembly GCF_001591005.1). Taxonomy (GTDB): domain Bacteria; phylum Pseudomonadota; class Alphaproteobacteria; order Sphingomonadales; family Sphingomonadaceae; genus Sphingomonas; species Sphingomonas sanguinis. Next base: position 72,440 of record NZ_BCTY01000012.1, on the reverse strand, counting down.
CCGACATAGCCGACCTCGGTGAACTTGGTCGCCTCGACCTTCACGAAGGGCGCATCGGCCAGCTTGGCCAGACGGCGGCTGATCTCGGTCTTGCCGCAGCCCGTGGGGCCGATCATCAGGATGTTCTTGGGCGTCACCTCGTCGCGCAGGTCCACGCCGAGACGCTGGCGACGCCAGCGGTTGCGCATGGCGACGGCGACGGCCCGCTTAGCGTCGGCCTGGCCGATGATGTGCGCGTCGAGCGCGGCGACGATCGCCTTGGGGGTCAACTGGTCGTTCATAGGAGCTTTCGGATTAGTTCGCGCCGTCGATGGCTTCGAGCGTGACGCGGTCATTGGTGTAGACACAGACATCGGCGGCGATCGCCATCGCCTTGCGCGCGATCGTCTCGGCATCCTGTTCATAATCGACGAGCGCACGCGCCGCCGCGAGCGCGTAATTGCCGCCGGAGCCAATCGCGCAGATGCCGTTCTCCGGCTCCAGCACGTCACCATTGCCGGTCAGGATCAGCGTCACATCCTTGTCGGCGACGATCATCATCGCCTCCAGGTTGCGCAGGAACTTGTCGGTCCGCCAGTCCTTCGCCAGCTCGACAGCGGCGCGCAGCAGCTGGCCGTTATGGCGCTCCAGCTTGGCCTCCAGCCGCTCGAACAGGGTGAAGGCATCCGCCGTCGCGCCCGCAAAGCCGCCGATGACCGAGCCGTCGCCCAAGCGCCGGACTTTGCGCGCATTGGGCTTCATGACCGTCTGGCCCATCGAAACCTGACCGTCCCCGGCCACCACCACCCGGCCGCCACGGCGTACCGAGCAAATCGTCGTGCCATGCCAGGTGGGCATGGCGTGTTCATTCCCGCTCATGCGCGGCGATATGGAGGTGGGTGGGCGTGGGTTCAATGGAGGGCACGCCCACCCTTACGCCCATTCGGCCCCAGCAACGTCCAAGGCCATGCCGCAAGCGCTCGCGCGCCGCCCATCTCATTCCTCCCCTGCAAGGGGAGGGGGACCAGCGAAGCTGGTGGAGGGGTGTCACAAATTGCGAGGGCAGCCCAACCTCTCAAGCCGGGACACCCCTCCGTCAGGCCTTCGGCCTGCCACCTCCCCTTGCAGGGGAGGAATGGAGGATTGAAGGATTGGAGTTTATTCCCCCAGCTTCTCGATCTTGTCCTTCAGCGCCGCCAGTTCGGCCTTCAGCGCCGCCATCTCGGCATCCTTGCTGGCGGCCGGGGCCGCTGGCGTCGGGGCGGGTGCCGCCGCGGGCGTCGCGGCCTTGAATCCTTGCGTCGCGGCCTCGAACATTGCCAGGTTACGCTTCGCCATGTCGGCGAACGGCGTGCCCGCAAATGCGCCTTCGACCGCCGACTTGAACTGTTCCTGGTTGCGGCGGAAGCTGTCCATCGACGCTTCCAGATAACCCGGCACCACCGCCTGCATCGAGTCGCCATACATCGAGATCAGCTGGCGCAGGAAATTCACCGGAAGCATCGTCTCGCCCCGGCTTTCCTCTTCCATGATGATCTGGGTCAGGACATTATGGGTAATGTCCTCGTCGGTCTTGGCGTCGACCACCTTGAAGTCGCGGCCCGCCCGGATCATCGCCGCCAGATGATCGAGCGTGATGTAGGAGGAGGTTTCGGTATTGTAGAGCCGCCGGTTCGCGTACTTCTTGACGATCACGATGCCGTCCGCCGCCTGCTTTTTCATCGAACCCCCGCCTTTCCTGATTTTGGTACAGCCTAACGCCATGGATTTCGCATCGCAACACAGTCCGCGCCCTTTACCGCTGTTCCTGGCGATGTTGCGCAGCGAGGCTGCGGAAAATCCCGATCTGGTGCAGCGCGCCATGGAAGGGTTGCGCCTGTTCCAGGCGGCCAAGCGAGAACGTCCCATGCGCGCCCTGCCGGTGCGTCGCCGCCGGGGCCGGGTGGCCCTGCGCGATGCGGGAGGAGAAGGGCGACCGGTCCTGTTCATCCCCTCGCTGATCAACCCGCCCTCGATCCTCGACCTGTCCCGCGACCGCTCGCTGATCCGCTGGATGCGGGAACAAGGTTGCCATGTCTGGCTGGTCGATTGGGGCACGCCCAGCGCGAAGGATCGGGACATCGGCGTCGCGGGCCATGTCGAGCGCTTCCTCCTCCCCCTGATCGCGTGCCTGCCGCAGCCGCCGGTGCTGGTCGGCTATTGCCTGGGCGGGACGCTCGCCATGGCCGCCGCCGCGCGGATCAGGGTAGCCGGGCTCGCCGCCATCGCCGCGCCGTGGCACTTTACCGGCTATGGCGAGGAAGCGCGCGCCGCGATGGCCGCGCAATGGGCGGCGATCAAGCCGACCTCCGAACTGCTCGGGATGGTGCCCATGGAGGCGTTGCAGGCGGGCTTCTGGCGGCTCGACCCAGGCCGGACCATCGCCAAATATGCGGCCTTCGCCGATCTCGAGCCCGGCAGCGAGGCCGCGCGCCGCTTCATCCGGCTGGAGGATTGGGCCAATCAGGGTGCCCCCCTGCCCCACGCCTTTGGGCTGGAACTATTCGAGCAACTGATCGCCCAGGACCGTCCCGGACAGGGACAATGGCGGGTCGCGGGCGATGTCGTCACACCATCGCAATGCGACGCCCCTAGCGTCGAATTCGTCGCCTCCGCCGACCGGATCGTCCCCGCCGCTACCGCCATCGGTTTGCCCGACCGGCGAGCGGGGGGCACGGGCCATGTCGGCATGGTCGTCGGCGGGCGGGCGCAGGAACAGCTCTGGCAGCCATTGGCCGACTGGATCACCGCGCTGCCCGCGCCTAGATAGAGTGTGAGTTGAGAGGAGCCTTCATGACCGAGATCGTCATTACCGCCGCCAAGCGTACCCCCGTGGGCAGCTTCCTGGGCGCCTTTGCCGCTACGCCCGCGCACGAGCTGGGCCGGGTGGCGATCACCGCCGCGCTCGAACAGGCGGGCATCAAAGGCGAAGACGTGTCCGAGGTCATCCTCGGCCAGGTGCTGACCGCCGCGCAAGGGCAGAACCCCGCCCGTCAGGCGTCGATGGCGGCCGGCATTCCCAAGGAAGTCCCCGCCTACGGCGTCAACCAAGTCTGCGGATCGGGCCTGCGCGCGGTCGCGCTGGGCATGCAGGCGATCGCCAATGGCGACGCGACCATCGTCGTCGCGGGCGGTCAGGAGTCGATGTCGCTCTCGCCCCACGCCCAGACGATGCGCGGCGGCACGAAGATGGGCCCGCTGACCATGGTCGACACCATGGTCCATGACGGCCTGACCGACGCCTTTGCCGGTTATCACATGGGCATCACCGCCGAGAATCTCGCCGAGCAATATCAGGTCACCCGCGACGAGCAGGACCAGTTCGCCGTCCGCTCGCAGAACCTGGCCGAAAAGGCACGTGGCGAAGGCCGCTTCAAGGACGAGATCGCACCGGTCACCATCAAGGGTCGCAAGGGCGAGACGGTCGTCGCCGACGACGAATATATCCGCGCCGGTGCGACCATCGAGAGCGTGTCGGGCGTCCGCCCGGCCTTCAAGAAGGACGGCACGGTCACGGCCGCCAACGCCTCGGGCCTGAACGACGGCGCTGCCGCCATCGTGCTGATGAGCCGCGAGGAAGCCGAGAAGCGCGGTGCGCCGGTTCTTGCGACGATCAAGAGCTGGGCCTCGGCGGGCGTCGACCCGTCGGTCATGGGCATCGGCCCCGTCCCCGCCACCAAGCGCGCGCTGGAAAAGGCGGGCTGGACCGTCGGCGACCTCGACCTGATCGAAGCCAACGAAGCCTTCGCCGCGCAGGCGCTGTCGGTCGGCAAGGAACTGGGCTTCGATCCCGAAAAGGTCAACGTCAACGGCGGCGCCATCGCGCTGGGCCACCCAATCGGCGCCAGCGGCGCGCGGGTGCTCACGACTCTGATCTACGAAATGCAGAAGCGCGACGCGAAGAAGGGTCTCGCGACCCTGTGCATCGGCGGCGGCATGGGCATCGCCATGTGTGTTGAGCGGTAAATACACTGCTTTGTGAAAGTTTCGTAATTAACGTTTGGATTGCAGGGATGTGTCGAAGCTGTCACATCCCTGCAACATCGATGGCGGTTTTTTTATTGCGCAGCGCATGAGCGCTTGTTTTCAGGTCAGAAATTTCTTTCCCTTGGATGAACGGACATGAACGATCCGTCATAACGGGGGTAAAGAATGAATATGCGTACCCTGCTGGGCGCCTCTGCGCTGGCCAGCACTCTGGTTCTCCTGCCGACCACGACCTTCGCGCAGACCAGCCCGCAGACCGCCACCTCGACCACGGCACCGGCGGTTCAGGAAGAGGATGCTGACACCACGTCCCAGGCTGCACAGCCGGGCAATCGTAGCGGCGACGGCGACGTCGTGGTCACCGGATCGCGCATTCGCCTGACCAACAAATTTGACGCGGCGATTCCCGTCGAGTCTATCAACGCCGCCGAACTGCTGGGCACACGTGGCGACATTGCGCTGGGCGATGCGGTCAGCCAGCTGCCGCAGCTGCGCAGCACCTTTACTCAGGCAAACTCGACCGGCTCGATCGGTACGGCGGGCATCAACCTGCTCGACCTTCGCGGCCTCGGCACCGCGCGTACGCTGACCCTGGTCAACGGTCGCCGCGTCGTCACCGCCGTTCCGGGCAGCTATACCCCCGACGTCAACACTATTCCGTTCGACCTGGTCGACGGCATCGAGATCGTCACCGGCGGTCAGTCGGCGGTCTATGGCTCGGACGCCATTGCGGGTGTCGTCAACTTCAAGTTGAAGCGCGATTTCGAGGGCACTCGTCTGCGCGCGCAGAGCGGCGTCACCAGCTATGGCGATCGCGGCACCTATCTGATCAGCGGCGTTACCGGCGCGAACTTTGCCGAGGGCCGGTTCAACCTGACCGTCTCGGCTGAATATTCCAAGAGCAACCCGGTCTTCTACGACCAGCGCGACTATCTGGGCGCCTATGGCGGCACTCCGGCCTTCATCAACTCGCAGATTACAAACGCGCCGAACCGCAACTTCGACGGTATCCCCAACACCGCGTTCGTGCCGCGCGGCAGCGTGTTCAGCAACCGCTCGATCGGCGGCTCCGTCATCACGACCTGCCCGACCACGGCGACCGCCGCCAATGCGGCGCAACGTGCGGCGGTTTGTACCGGCCAGAACTCGCCGACCGGCAGCCCGATCGCGTATACCTATATCTTCCAGCCCAACGGTTCGCTGCTAAAGGACTCGCCGAGCACGACGGGTCTGGTCGACAACCGCGCCATTGGCGGCGGCGTGCTCTTTGGCGGGGGCGCCAGCGGCGTCGAAGGCGCGATGCTGATGCCCGGCCTGGACCGCTTCTTGGCGAATATTCTGCTCAACGGCGACATTTCGCCTGCCTTCAAGCCGTTCGTCGAGTTCAGCTTCGCCAAGATCAAGGCCACGCAGCAGTCGACCCAGCCGAGTTTCACCGGCGGCACGCTGACCAACGTGTTCAGCGTCAACAATCCGTTCCTGACGAACGATGCGCGCTCGACGCTTACCACCATCCTGGGACCGACCGCGACGTCGTTCCAGCTCAACCGCTTCAACAACGATCTGGGCACCCGCGCCGAATTCCATGACCGCAAGACCTATCGCGGCGTCATCGGGGTTCGCGGCGACATCGTGCCGTCGGGGGATCTGTATTATGAAGTCGCGGGCAATTACGGCCGCACCGAAAACTTCTACCGCACCGGCGGCAACGTCCTGCTCGCCAACTATGCCCGGGCAGTCAACGCGGTGGTGGCTCCGGCCGGCTATACCGGTTCTAACTTCGTGCTGAACTCGCGCGGGCAGCGGGTGATCTGTGCGGTCAACGCCAATCCCGCGACCGCCGATCCCAACTGCGTACCGTTGAACCTTTTCGGCCAGAATGCGGCCGATCCGCGCGCAACCAACTACATCACCTATACCTCGACCCGGAACCAGTGGGCCGAAGAGATCAATGCGACCGCGTTCATCTCGGGCAACACCCGCTCGTTCTTCAACCTGCCGGGCGGCCCCGTCTACTTCGTGCTGGGCGGCGAATATCGTCGTGAAGACGCCTTCTCGGGCCAGGACCCGGTCACCGCGTCGGGGGCGACCTTCCTGAACCCGGCGGCGACCTTCGATCCGCCGGCGGTCAACATCAAGGAAGCGTATGGCGAACTTCGCCTGCCGCTGCTCGCCAACATCCCGTTCATCAAGGAACTGAGCGTCGAGGGTGCGGGCCGTATTTCCGACTATGGCGGCAACACCGGTTCGGTCTGGGCGTGGAATGCTGGCGTGATCTGGGCGCCGGTCAGCGACCTGCGCTTCCGCGCCAGCCTGTCGCGTTCGGTGCGAGCACCGAACCTGAGCAACCTGTATGCCTCGCAGTCGCAGACCTTCGTCAGCATCGCCGATCCCTGCGACCAGCCCGGCGGCAACAATGCCAGCAATAACATCACGTCGAACCCGAACCGCGCCCGTAACTGCGCCGCGGCCGGGATTCCTACCACCATCACCTTCACTGATCCGACGACCGGTGCACAGCTGATCCGGCCATGGACCAACCAGTCGCCGTCGACGATTCCGGGCGTCAATCAAGGCAATATCGGCCTGACCCCCGAAGTCGGCAACAGCTTCACGCTGGGCCTGATGTATCAGCCGCAACAGGTGCGTGGCCTGACCATCAAGGTTGACTATTACAATGTACGGGTGAAGAACGTGATCTCGGGCCTGACCGGCCAGCAGATCGTCAACCGTTGCTATGACGACACCAACGGCATCAACAACCCGTTCTGCGCCGCGGTCTTCCGTCGCCAGTCGGCCGATCCCGTCCAGAACTACACGTTCCTGGGTCAGACCGGCCGCACCATCGACCAGTCGCAGTTCCAGTTCGATCGTTCGGGCAACGGCATCAGCTTTATCAACCAGCCGTTCAACTTCGCGGCCCTGAAGACGAACGGCATCGACTTCGACGTGCAATATGCGAAGCGGTTCAGCGAGAACGCCTCGCTCAACGCCAGCTTCACGGCCAGCTATATCATCAACCGCCTGAACTATGCCTATATTGCCGAGCCAGGCCGTTATGACCGTCTGAACAGCACGCTGGGCGATCCCAACTGGCAGGCACGTTTCAACATCAACGGCAAGGTCGGCCTGATCGATTTTGGCTATACTGCGCGTTACGTCGGCAAGCAGATCGTCTCGAGCCTGTCCTACGAGACGTTCTTCGCGTCGCAGGGCCGCCCGGCGCTCAACCCGGATGCCCGGCCGTTCGTCTATTACAGCCCGATCGTCTATCATGACGCGCGCATCGGCGTGAACGCGACGGACAAGTTCCGCCTGTACTTCGGCGTGGACAACATCACCAACCAGCTGCCACCTTACGACCTGACCGGCACCGGCAGCGACGCGATTTATCCGAACATCGGCCGCTTCCTGTACGCGGGCGTCGAGGCACGGTTCTGATCGTGATCTAAACGATGCTTAAAGGGCCGCCTCGACATGAGGCGGCCCTTTTTTTGTGCTCGCATGAATGCTGAAATGGTCCGGCTTTTGGCAGCGGGCGCATTACCCCCGCCCGAAACGCTGGCCCAAGCCCGTCAGCAGCTCATATTGCGACACGCCCGACAGGGTAGATGCCTGGGCCAAGTCGTAATCCATCGCCAGCCAGTCGCCCTCGGCCAGGTCGGGTCGGGCGGAGACGTCGATAGCCGTCAGGTCCATCGACACGCGACCGATCACTGGCAGGCTCTCGCCCTCGAGCAAGGCGACGCCAAGCCCCGATAGCGCGCGGCGATAGCCGTCGGCATAGCCCAGATTGACGATCGCGACCTGCGTCTCGACAGGGGCGGTCCAGGTCGCGTTATAGCCCACCGTCTCGCCCGCAGGCACCTGGCGGCGCTGAAGAATCTGCGCTTCGGGCCGGGCAACCTGTCGCAGATGCGCGGCCATGTCGGGACGGGGCACCCCGCCGTACAGCGCCAGTCCCGGCCGGGTCAGATCGAAATGATAGTCTTCACCCAGCCCGATCCCCGCCGAATTGGCGAGACTCATACGGCGAGCGGTGGTGCGCCCTTTCAGACCGGCAAAGGCGGCCAGCTGGCGCGCGTTCATCGGCACATCTTCATCCGCACAGGCGAGGTGACTGAGCAGCGTGTCGATCTCCAACCCGTCGAGCAAGCCTTCGGCGACGGCGTCCACCGACACGCCCAGCCGGTTCATGCCGGTATCGACCATCACATCGCACGCGCCGCCGCCGCTCTCGCGCCAGCGGGCGATCTGTTCGGGCGTGCTGAGCGCAGGCCGGGCAACACCGGCTTTCGCCGCCGCCATGTCCTCTTGCCGAAGGCCATGCAGCACGCAGAGGCTCAGCCCCAGCGGCGCGAGCGCCAGCGCCTCGGCCCAGCTGGCGACGAAGAAATCGCGGCATCCCGCATCAGCCAGCGTCTCGGCGACCAACGTCGCGCCCAGGCCATAGCCATTCGCTTTCACCGCCGCGCCGCACGCCGCACGCCCGCTCAACCGGTCGAGCGCCTGCCAGTTGGCAACAAGCGCATCACGGTCGACGCGCAGGCGAAGAGGGGCAGAGATATCCATCACCCTCCCGGCTTTAGGCCGCATTGCTAGGTGGGAAAAGGCAGGTTCGGCTATTCGCGTCTTTCCCTGGGCATCTCCGCTGCATTCGGCCTCACCCATGTCGAAGGCCGAAAGCTTTAAGCTGTTTCAGGTTCGCGCAGAGGCGCAGAGGACGCAGAGCAGTTCCACCAAACCTTCAAAAACCCCGCCTTTACAAAGGTTCGGGTCCCGTTACGGCGGGCGAGCAAGCTAGACACGCCATCCTCGCTTCCGGCACGATACAGAAATGGTAGACCGTCTCTGCGTCCTCCGCGCCTCTGCGCGAACCTCATCCCCCGGCCCTTCGACTTCGGCGTGATGTACCGAAATTCGTCCTGAAAGCGTGACTCGCCAGCCCGTCACAGGGCTCAGCCTGAAAGAAGGAGTTCAGCGCAGGGTGCGAATGATCCCGGAGAAATCGACCGGCGGCTGCCCCTCACCAACGAACGCGGTGTAGAGTTCGGCCGCCCGTTCGCCCATCGGTGTCGTCGCGCCCGCGTCCTGTGCCGCCTGCATCGCCAGCTTGAGGTCCTTGAGCATCAGTGCCGCCGCGAAGCCGCCCTGATAGTCGTGATCGGCGGGCGTCTCCGGTCCGACGCCGGGGACCGGGCAATATTTGGTCATCGACCAGCTCTGCCCCGACGACACCGAGGCGATGTCGTAAAAGGTCTGCGCCTCCAGCCCCAGCTTCTCGGCCAGCACGAAAGCTTCGCATGTCGCGATCATCGTCGCGCCGAGGAGCATGTTGTTGCAGATCTTCGCCGCCTGGCCTGCGCCATTGCCACCCGCATGGATCACCGCCTGGCCCATGGCGGACAGGAAGGGCTCGGCGCGCGCGAACGCCTGTTCCGAGCCGCCGACCATGAAGGTCAGCGTCCCCGCCTTGGCCGCCGCTATCCCGCCAGAGACGGGGGCATCGACCGCCATCATGCCCTTTCCTCCCGCCGCCTCGGCGACGCGGCGGGCGGTGGCGACATCGATGGTCGAGCAATCGATCAGGATCGCGGAGGGCGGCGCGGCCACAAACACCGCATCGGCATAGACTCGCTCGACATGGGTTCCGGCGGGCAGCATGGTCACGACCGCTTCCACGCCGTCCATCGCCGCGACGGCGCTGTCGACGGGCAGGCACCCGGCCGCCTTGGCCGCCGCCAGCGCGTCCGCCGACAGGTCGAAGGCGCGGACGTCATGTCCCGCCTTCGCCAGATTGGCGGCCATCCCGCCGCCCATATTGCCCAGGCCGATAAAGGCGATCCGTGCCATGATGCTCTCCTAATCTTCTATCTTTTTTAGCCCCTCCCGCAGGCGGGAGGGGTTTGGGGAGGGCATGGGGTCTCACCGAGCCTGTTGCTTGCGGCCTCGCCCTCCCCCATCCCATCCCGTTTACGGGAGGGGCGTGAGACTCAATTACCGGTCCAGTTGGGGCTACGCTTCTCGACAAACGCCGCCATGCCTTCCTTCTGGTCGGCCGATCCGAACAGGCCGTGGAACAGGCGACGCTCGAACTGCACGCCCTGCGCCAGCCCCATATCGAAGGCGGCGTTGACCATCTCCTTATTGGCCTTGACCGCGATCGGGGCCATGCCCGCGATGGTAGCGGCGGTCTTCAGCGCCTCCTCGACCAGATCGGCGGCGGGGATGATACGGGCGACAAGGCCCGAACGTTCGGCTTCCTCGGCGTCCATCATCCGGCCGGTCAGGCACATCTCCATCGCCTTGGCCTTGCCGACCGCATGGGCCAAACGCTGCGACCCGCCCATGCCCGGCGTCACGCCCAGCTTGATCTCGGGCTGGCCGAACTTGGCGGTGTCGGCGGCGAGGATGAAGTCGCACATCATGGCCAGCTCGCACCCGCCGCCCAGCGCATAGCCCGCGACTGCTGCGATGATGGGTTTGCGCGTGCGGGTGAAGTCATCCCAGCCGGTGAAATGGTTGCCGCCGTACATGGCGGCGAAGTCCATCTCCTGCATTTCCTTTATGTCCGCCCCCGCCGCGAAGGCCTTGGGCGACCCGGTGATGACGGCGCAACGCTGTTCGGGATCGGCGTCATAGGCGCGCATCACGTCCAGCAGCTCCGCCAGCAGCTCGGCATTGAGTGCGTTCAGCGCCTGGGGCCGGTTGAGCGTGACCAGGGTCACCGCCTCGCGGCGCTCGACGATCAGGGTGTTATAGTCGGTCATGCGGGCGTCCTTCTCAGCGGTCGGTAGGAGTCCAGGCCTGCCCGTCGGGCATGGGGGCAAAGATATGGTCGATCATCGTGTCGGTCACGCCCTCGGGCGTGGCGGGGTCCCAGCGCGGCGCATTGTCCTTGTCGACGATCAGCGCGCGGACGCCCTCGACGAAATCGGGGCGCTGGACGACGCGGGAGGCGACGCCGTATTCGCGGCGCATCTCATCGGCGAAGTCGGTGGTGAGTTTCCCCTCGCGCAGCAGACGCAGCGACACCTTGCAGGCCTGCGGCGATTTGGTGCGCAGCACAGCGAGTTGCTGCGCAGCCCATTCGCCGTCGTCTGCTTCCAATGCGGCGATGATTTCTTCCAGCGTATCGGCGGCGAACAGCCGGTCGATCTCGGCGGCATGCGCCATGATCTTCGCGTCCGGCGCGGGGGCCGACAGCCGGTCGAGCGTTGCCGCGATCTCCTGCGGCGCGGCGATGATGGCGGCCTTGGCCTCGTCCAATGCGGAAGCGGACAGATAATGGGTGGCCAGCCCCAAGGCATGCGCCTCCACCCCGTCGAGCCGGTGGCCGGTCAGCGCGAGGAACTCGCCCATCCGCCCGGGCAGACGCGAGAGATACCAGCCACCGCCGACATCGGGGAACAGGCCGATCCCGGTCTCCGGCATGGCAAAGCGGGTGTTCTCGGTCGCGACGCGGAAGCGGGCGGGTGCCGAGACGCCGACGCCGCCGCCCATGGTGATGCCGTCCATGAAGGCGACGATCGGCTTGGCATAGGTGAACAACCGATGGTTCATCCGGTACTCGGCATGGAAGAAACCCCGCGCCGCCTCACCATCGCTCGCGCCGCTTTCCGCCAACAGGCGGATGTCGCCCCCTGCGCAAAAGCCGCGCCCCTCGGCATGGTCGATGATGACCGCCTCGACCGACAGGTCACCGCGCCAGTCCTCCAGCGCGGCCAGCACGCCCTCGCACATCTCGCGGGTCAGCGCGTGGATCGCCTTGGGTCGGTTGAGCCGCAGCCGCCCGACCGGGCCTTCGCGGGTGACGATCAGGTCTTGGGTCATGCCCGTCCTTCTACCTTCTTCGACCCCGGCGGAGGCCGGGGCCCAGATGCCGCGCATTACGTGGCGCGCCACCGGCCGGTTGGCAACTGGACCCCGGCCTTCGCCGGGGTGGTGCCAAGGGTGGATCTCAGTCCTTCAACAAGTCCCGCCCCACGATCATCCGCATCACCTGGTTCGTGCCCTCCAGGATCGAATGCACACGCAGGTCGCGCCAGAAGCGCTCGATCGGATAGTCCATCAGATAGCCATAGCCGCCATGCAGCTGGAGCGCGCGGTCGACCACCGACGAACCGGTGTCGGTCGCCAGCCGCTTGGCCATCGCCGCAAACCGCGTCTTGTCCGGCGCATTGGCGGTCACCTTGGCGGCAGCGAGATAGAGTAGCGCGCGCGCCGCCTCCAACTCGGTCGCCATGTCGGCGAGGGTGAACTGCGTGTTCTGGAACTCGGCGATCGCCTTGCCGAACTGGCGGCGGTCCTTCACATAAGCAACCGCCTCGTCCAGGCAGCGCTGCGCGCCCCCCAGCGAGCAGGCGCCGATATTCAGCCGCCCGCCGTCCAGCCCCATCATGGCGATGCGGAAGCCCTCGCCCTCCGCGCCCAGCCGGTTGGCGACCGGCACGCGGACATGGTCGAACATCACCTGCCGCGTCGGCTGCGAATGCCAGCCCAGCTTGCGCTCGTTTGCGCCGAACGAGACGCCGGGGGTGTCCTTGTCGATCACCAGGCAGGAAATGCCCTTCGGCCCGTCCTCGCCGGTGCGGACCATGGTGACGTACACCTCGTTCTCGCCGCCGCCCGAGATGAACTGCTTGGAGCCGGAGACGATGTAATCATCGCCGTCGCGGACCGCGCGGGTCTTCAGCGCGGCAGCGTCGGAGCCCGAACCCGGCTCGGTCAGGCAATAGCTCGCCATGCGCTCCATGGTGACGAGGTCGGGCAGGTAGCGCCCCTTTACATCCGCATCGCCGAACCGGTCGATCATCCACGACGCCATATTGTGGATCGAGACGAAGGCCGAGGTCGAGGGACAGCCATAGGCCATCGCCTCCATGATCAACGCCGCTTCCAGCCGCCCGAGCGCGATGCCGCCGGATTCTTCCGAGACGTAAATGGCGGCGAAGCCGAGTTCGGCGGCTTCCTTGATCGTGTCGCGGGGGAAGATGTGCTTCTCGTCCCACTCGCCTGCGAACGGCGTGATGCGGTCGGCGGTGAAGCGGCGTGCCAGTTCCTGGATCTCGCGCTGCTCGTCGGTGAGGTCGAATTGGGTCATCGGTCGGTCTCGTCCTGTTAAGCCCCTCCCGCAGGCGGGAGGGGTTTGGGGAGGGCAGGGAGTCTCACAGAGACCGTCGCTTGCGGCCTGCCCTCCCCCATCCCCTCCGGTAAACGGGAGGGGCGTGCTGTTACGCCATCGTCGGGATTACGAAGACGTTGCCACCATCGGGCGAGCCATCCGGCCAGCGCTGGGTCACCGTCTTGACCTTAGTCCAGAAGCGGACACCCTCCATGCCATGCTGGTTCACGTCGCCGAACGCGGACCGCTTCCAGCCGCCAAAGCTGTGATACGCCACCGGCACCGGGATCGGCACGTTGATGCCGACCATGCCCACCTCGACGCGCGCCGCGAACTCGCGCGCGGCGTGGCCGTTGCGGGTGAAGATCGCGACGCCGTTGCCATATTGATGCTCGCTGGGCAGGCGGACCGCCGTCTCGAAATCGGGCGCGCGGACGATCTGGAGGACGGGGCCGAAGATTTCCTCCTTGTAGCTCTGCATGGCGGGCGTCACCCGGTCGAACAGCGACGGGCCGATGAAGAAACCCTCCTCATAGCCCTGAAGCTGGAAGCCGCGCCCGTCGACTACCAGCTCGGCGCCTTCGTCGACTCCGGTCTGAATCCAGTCCTCGACCCGTTTCTTGTGCGCGGCATTTACCACCGGCCCGTAATGCGCTTGGTCGTCGGTCGAGACGCCGACCCGCAAAGCGTCGATCGCGGGGATCAGCTTTTCGCGTAAGCGGTCCGCCGTCTTGTCCCCGACCGGCACCACCACGGGCAGCGCCATGCACCGCTCGCCCGCCGAGCCGAAGGCCGCGCCCGACAAATCGGCGACCACTTGGTCCAGATCGGCGTCGGGCATGACAATGCCGTGGTTCTTCGCGCCGCCCATCGCCTGGACACGCTTGCCCGCCTCGACGCCGCGCCGATACACATAATGGGCGATGTCGGACGAGCCGACGAAGCTGACCGCGCTGATCGCCGGATGGTCGAGGATTGCGTCGACCATCGCCTTGTCGCCATGCACGACCTGAAGGATGCCCTCCGGCGCGCCCGCTTCGCGCATCAGTTCGGCGAGGCGGACGGGGACCGACGGGTCGCGCTCGGACGGCTTCAGAATGAAGGCGTTGCCGCAGGCGATGGCGACGCCGAACATCCACATCGGGATCATCGCGGGGAAGTTGAACGGCGTGATGCCTGCCCCGATGCCCAGCGGCATCCGCATCGAATAGACGTCGATGCCCGGCCCTGCGCCTTGCGTATATTCGCCCTTCAGCGCGTGGGGGATACCGCAGGCGAACTCGATCACCTCCAGCCCGCGCTGGATGTCTCCTCGCGCGTCGGCGATCACCTTGCCATGTTCGGAGGAGAGCAAATGCGCCAGCGCATCCATATTCTGCTCGACCAGTTCCTTGAACCGGAACATCACCCGCGCCCGGCGCTGCGGATTGGTCGCGGCCCAGCCGGGTTGCGCGGCTTGCGCGGCGGCGACGGCACGTTCCAGCAGTGCGGCATCGCCCAGCATCACGCGGGCCTGCACCTGGCCGCTATTGGGGTCGAAGACATCGCCCGAGCGCCCCTCGGGGCGGGGTCCGGCGGCGTCGGTTGCGGCTTGGCCGCCGGCAACCAAATGGTCGATCACGCGCATATACTCTCCTGTTCCGGGTCTGATGCCCGACTCTTTCGCTTGTAATTATATTGCTCGGACGTGAAATCCAAGATGGGTCGGGCAAAAAGCGGCCAAGCCGCCCTGGCGCACGTCAGATCGCGGGGCGGAACCGCCATGCGACACCCGCCGCGACCAGCGCCGCCGCCGAGGCCGCGAACAGGGCCGCCGTGCCCCAGACGGGAAAGGCCCATGCGCCCAGCCCCGCGCCGATGAAGAAGCTGGTCCACAACAACAGATAGGGCACCCAGTCCCAGCGCCGCCGCCCGGCGATCATCTGCGCCAGATGCTGGCCGATCTTGACCAGCGTGCCCGTCATATAGGTGACGCCGATGCTGACCTCGCCGCCACGCTCGAAGGTCGCGTTGGCCGCCCCCATCGCCACCACCATGGCGGGCGCGGTCGCATCACCCCACCCAGCCACGCAGCCCAGCAGTAGCGCGACGAACAGCAGGACCAGCGCCTGCCCCGCCACCGGCCAGATCAGGCGGACGAGCGTGCCCACCACGACTCCACCGACGAATAGGATCAGCAAGGTGGCCAAGATGCCCGCCCCACCCGGCATGTCGCCGAAGGGAGATGCCAGCCGCACCGCCAGCATCGTTCCGTTTCCGCTCATGAACGAGACGAAATAGCCGCCCAGTTTCTGAAAACCGATGGCATCGACATAGCCCGCCAGCAGGGCAAGGCCTGCCGCCAGAGGCCAGCTACGTCGATCGGATCGGATCATGCCCGCCCCTTATCAGGGTCGCAGGCGGCATGACCACTGGTGATCGAGCGAATAAACCGATCCCGCATGGATCGGACCGACCGTCCGGGCGTTCAGGCGGCTCGTGGAGGGGATGTGATGGCAGGCGCTTTGGTGGAAATCTGGCTGACCGTCTCGGCGCTGTCATCACTGATAATCATCATGATCGCACTGGGTCACAGCGACATGCGGCGCGAACGCCGCCTGCGGCCCCGCCCCCTTCGCCGCCGCGCACCGATCGCGCGGTCACGACGCGCCCGGCTATAACGCCGCGTCGGTAATCTCAGAACAGATGAAGCAACCGGTCGAGCAGGCCGGGGCGCCGCGAGCGCATTGCCATGTACCGCGCCCGATCCTCTGCCGCACGGCGATACAGGGCATCCAGACGCTCTTCGCGCGGCATATCCGAAATACGCGGCGGCGGCATGTGACTGGCCATCGAACCTTACCCCCAAGGTATTGGTGAAACGTTCCAAATCAACGACGAATCGCTACTTTCGTTCCCAGCGCGTGACAAAGCGGTCATCCGTTCGTCGCAACCCTCATGCCCTCGTCACGACGGGCAATCGGGCCAAAAACAGGCGCATCGGTCAAACCGACGCCCTTCTTCGGCAGCGCAACATGAACGTCTCGTAAGATTTCCGTAAGCGGTGGGTCAGGCCACAGCCCCTATCGCCCGGTGCCAATATTCCAGCCTCTCGCGCCGAAAGAAGCCGATGCACGTCAATCCTGCCGACGAAACGCTGCCCGAAACCCGCCGTCTGTCCTCGGGCCAGCAATGGCGCTGGGTGGGAATCGCCGCCGCCGTGGTGATCGGCGTGCTGATCCTGATCACGGTCATCGGCAAGCTGACCCACAAGGAAGAGGTGCCGCCGCCCCCGCCGCCGCCCGGCACGCTGCGCCTGTCCAAGGACCAGCTGGATGCAATGCCGACGATGCGTGTCGGGCTGGGGGCCTCGGGCGACCAGACCATGGCGACGGGCGCGATCACCGTCGACGGCACCCGTTCGACCCCCGTGCTGATGCCCTATGCGGGCCAGGTGGTGCGCGTGCTGGCCGATGCTGGCCAGGTGGTGCGTCAGGGTCAGCCGCTGCTCCTCATCAAGACCAGCGATTTCGTCGACGCCCGCTCGGGCCTCTTCTCGGCGCGCGCGGCGTACCAGAACGCGCAGGCACAGCTGGTCGC
Source organism: Sphingomonas sanguinis NBRC 13937 (assembly GCF_001591005.1). Classification (GTDB taxonomy): domain Bacteria; phylum Pseudomonadota; class Alphaproteobacteria; order Sphingomonadales; family Sphingomonadaceae; genus Sphingomonas; species Sphingomonas sanguinis. Next base: position 55,732 of record NZ_BCTY01000012.1, on the reverse strand, counting down.
GGCGCAGCGCAACGCCGACCGCCAGCAGCAAATCTATGAGACCGCCGGCGGCGCGCTGAAGGATTATCAGCAGGCCAAGGCCGACCTCGCCGCCGCACAGGCGACCGCGCGCACCGCCGCCGCCTCGCTGGGCGCCGCGCGCGACAAGCTGGCGATCCTCGGCAAGTCGCAGGGCGAGATCAACCGGCTGGAGCATGTCGGCGAAGTCTCCGGCATCCACGACATCACCACGCTGCATGCGCCGATCAGCGGCGTGATCGCCTCGCGCGATGTCGCTGCCGGGCAATATGTCTCGCAGGGCGGCGACAAGCCGGTGATGACCATCACCGACCCCTCGCGCGTCTGGCTGGTCGCGCAGGTGGCCGAGAGCGATGCCGAGAATGTCCGCGTCGGCGATCCGGTCGAGGTGACGACCCCCGCCGTGCCCGGCCGCGTCTTCCACGCCACCATCGATCTGGTCGGCGCCGCGCTCGACCCGCAGACCCACCGCCTGCCCGTCCGCGCCTCCATCCCCAACCCGGACAAGGCGCTGAAGCCGCAGATGTTCGCCAGCTTCGCGATCAAGCATCTGAACGCGGGCGAGGCGATCCGCGTGCCCGCCGCCGCCGTCATCCATGAAGGCGACACCGCGCGCGTCTGGATCATGCGGCCCGACGGCCTGCTGGTCGCGCGCGATGTGCAGACCGGCGACTCGGCGAACGGCCTGGTCACCATCACCTCGGGCCTGAAGCCGGGCGAGAAGATCGTCACGTCGGGCGCGCTGTTCGTCAACGAAGCGGGGATCGGCGAATAATGAACCGCATCGTCGACTTTGCGCTGCGTCAGCGACTGCTGATCGTCGGCCTGTTCTTTTCGATGATCGTCGCTGGCGTCATCGGCTTCATCAACCTGAATATCGAGGCCTATCCCGACCCGGTTCCGCCGATGGTCGAGGTCATCACCCAGACCCAAGGCCTGTCGGCCGAGGAGATGGAGCGCAACGTCACCATCCCGATCGAGGTACAGATGGCGGGCATCCCGCACCTGACCGCGATCCGCGCGATCAGCCTGTTCGGCCTGTCGGACATCAAGATCCAGTTCACCTACGACTATACCAACGAGCAGGCGCGCCAGCAGGTCATCAACCGCCTGTCGCAGCTACCGCCGCTGGCAGGTGGCGCGCAGCCGACGCTGTCGCCGACCTCGCCGGTGGGTGAAATCTATCGCTACCGCATCGCCGCGCCCAAGGGCTATTCGGTGATGGACCTGAAGACGCTGCAGGACTGGGTGCTCCAGCGCCGGTTCAAGCGGATTCCGGGCGTGATCGACGTGACCGGCTGGGGCGGCAAGCTGCGCGCCTATGACGTAGTGATCGACCAGAACCGGCTGAACGCCCACGGTGTCACCGTGGCGCAGGTGCTGGCGGCGCTGTCCAAGAGCGACGGCAATGTCGGCGGCCAGACGATCAACTTCGGCGAACAAGCCGCGATCGTGCGCGGCATCGGCCTGATCCAGTCGCCCGACGCGATCCAGAACGTGCTGGTCGGCCAGGCGGGCGGCGCGCCCGTGCTGATCAAGGACGTGGCGACCGTGAAGGTCGGCAACGCGCCCCGCATGGGCATCGCCGGGTATAATAACGACGACGACATCGTGCAGGGCATCGTCCTGATGCAACGCGGCGCCCAGTCGATGCCGACGATCAAGGCCGTGCAGGCCGAGGTCGCCAACATCAACGACAGCGGCGTGCTGCCCCCCGGCGTCCATCTGGAGCGGATCTATGACCGCTCCGACCTGATCAACCTGACCATCCACACCGTCATGGAAAACATGGTGGTCGGCATCCTCCTGATCTTCGCGCTGCAGTGGCTGTTCCTCGGCAATCTGCGCTCGGCGATCATCGTGGCGGCGACCATCCCCTTCGCGCTGGCCTTCGCGATCCTGATCCTGGTGTTGCAGGGGGAGAGTGCGAATCTGTTGTCGGTCGGTGCGCTGGACTTCGGCCTGGTGGTCGATGCCTGCGTCATCATGGTGGAGAATATCTTCCGCCACATGGTCGAACGCTCCGCCGCCGTGGAGAATGGCCAGGGCCGCTATACCCTGGCCAGCCGTTTCGGCGCGGTGCTGGGCGCCTCGTCGGAGGTCAGCCGCGGCATCTTCTTCGCCGCTGCCATCATCATCGCCAGCTTCCTGCCGCTGTTCACCCTGACCGGCGTGGAAGGCCACATCTTCGGCCCGATGGCCAAGACCTATGCCTATGCGATCAGCGGCGGCCTGCTCGCGACCTTCACGGTCGCGCCGGTGCTCGCCACGCTGCTGCTGCCGGACAAGCTGGCCGAGACCGAGACGTTCATCGTCGGCAAGCTGCGGGCCGTCTACGAACCCGCCGCGTCCTTCGCGCTGCGCAACAAGATCGTGACGATCGGCGGTGCGGTGCTGATGATGGGTCTGGCGGTCGTCGGCGTGCGCTCGCTGGGCATCGAGTTCCTGCCGCACCTCGAAGAAGGCAATATGTACATCCGCGCCACCCTCCCCTCCTCGATCAGCCTGGAGGCGGGCGAGAAGGTGACGAACGAGGTGCGCAAGATCATCGCGTCCTATCCGGAGACCACGGCGGTCCTGTCCGCCCATGGCCGCCCGGATGACGGCACCGACGCGACCGGCTTCTTCAACGTCGAGTTCTTCGTGCCGCTCAAGCCCTTCGACACCTGGCCGAGCGGCATGACCAAGGAGAAGCTGATCGACGAACTGTCGACCCGGCTCGCCAAGAAATACCCCGGCGTCGACTTCTCCTTCTCGCAGATCATCGAGGATAACGTCGAGGAAGCCGCCTCGGGCGTGAAGGGCGCCAATTCGATCAAGCTGTTCGGCCCCGACCTGGTCACGCTGGAAAAGCTGGCCAACCAGATCAAGGCGCAGATGGCCAAGGTGAAGGGCATCGAGGATCTCGGCGTGTTCGAGATCCTGGGCCAGCCGACCGTGCGGATCGACGTCGACCGCGCCAAGGCCGCCCGCTATGGCCTGACGCCCGACGACATCAACCAGACGGTCGCCGCCGCCATCGGTGGCCAGTCGTCCGCCGACCTGTACGAACCCGGCACCGACCGCCACTTCCCGATCATCGTGCGGTTGCAGCCGACCCAGCGCGACTCGCTGGAATCGGTGCGCAACATCACGATCGGCGCGCCCAGCCCCGACGGCAACGGCACGATCCAGGTGCCGCTGTCCGAGGTCGCCAACGTCAAGCTGACCACCGGTGCGTCGTTCATCTATCGCGAGCATCAGGAGCGGTACGTGCCGATCAAATTCTCGGTGCGCGGCCGCGACCTGGGCGGCGCGGTCGAGGAGGCGCGGGCGCGGATCAACCAGAATGTCCACCTGCCGCCGGGCTATCACCTGGAATGGGCGGGCGAGCTGGATAACCTGAAGAACGCCATCGCCCGTCTGGAGATCGTGGTGCCGATCAGCCTCGTGCTCATCCTGCTGCTGCTCTATGCGAATTTCGGCTCGATGCGCGACAGCCTGCTCGCCTTCTCGGCGATCCCGATGGCGATCGTGGGCGGCGTGCTGGCGCTGGCCCTGACCGGCACGGCGTTCAGCATCTCGGCGGCGATTGGCTTCGTCGCGCTGTTCGGCATTGCGGTGATGGACGGGATTCTGGTCGTCACCACCTTCAACAACGCGATCGACGAGGGTGCGCCGCGTGAGAATGCGCTGGCCACCACCGTCAAGAACAGCCTGCGCCCGGTCGTCATGACCTGTCTGGTCGCCGCGATCGGCCTGCTGCCCGCAGCTCTCTCGCACGGCATCGGCAGCCAGGTGCAGAAGCCGCTCGCGCTGGTCGTGGTCGGCGGCATGACGCTGGCTCCGCTGCTGATCCTGCTGGTCCTGCCGGTGCTCATCAGCCGCTATTCGACGCGCCTGCCGCTGTCGCAGCGCAAGAAGAAGCATGATCCGATGGTCGACGACCAGGACGATCCCACCACTCCTGAATCCGGGGTTCCGGCATGAAGCGTTTCCTGACCCTGCCGCTGCTGGCCTGCGTCTCGGCCTGTGCAGTCGGCCCACATGATCTGGACGCCCATGCCAGCCTGCCGCCCATGGCTCCCGCGCCGGTCATTGCCCCGGCGACCGGCCCGGCGCAGAGCATGTCGGCGAGCGTCACGCCCGAATGGTGGCACGCCTTCGGCAATGCCCAGCTCGACGCGCTGGTCTCCGAGGCGCTGGCGCATAACAACGATGTGGGCGTCGCCGAAGCCTCTCTGCGGCAGGCCCAGGAACAGGCGCGTTCGACACGCGGCTCGCTGCTCTTCCCGCAAGGCAGCCTGAACTATCAGGCGCAGCGTACCCGCGTGTCGAACGCGCTGTCCCCGGCGGTCGCGGATCAGAACCAGCAGCTCTATACGCTGCACACCGCGCAGGTCAGCGTGTCCTATGACGTCGATGCGTTCGGCGGCAACCGGGCGCAGGTCCGCTCCGCCGCCGCGCGGGCCGAGGTGCAGCGGCATCAGTTGGACGCCGCGCGGATGACGGTGGCGGCCAACCTCGTCACCGCCCTGATCGAACGGGCGAGCCTGGCCGAGCAGGTCGCCGCCGCGCAGACCGCGATCCAGGTCAACCGCGATATCCTGGGCGCGCTGCAACAGCGGCAGCGGCTGGGCGCGGTGGGGGCGTCCGACGTCGCGCAGCAACAGGCCGCGCTCGCCAATGCCGAAGGGGCCCTGCCCCCGCTCGTCCGCGCCGAAGCGGCGCAACGCACCGTCATCGCGACGCTGATCGGCCGCCCGGCGGGCTCGGCCCTTCCGCCGCTGCCCGAACTGTCACAGCTGACCCTGCCGACCGAGCTGCCCGCCATCGTCCCGTCCGAGCTGGTCCACCGCCGCCCCGACGTGCTGGCGGCGGAGGCACAGTTGCAGGGCGCAGGCGCGGATGTCGGCGCCGCCATCGCCGCGCGCCTGCCCAGCATCCAGCTATCGGCCAATGCCGGTGGCTCGGCGCAGAATTTCGGCGACATGTTCAAGAGCGGCAACCCCTTCTGGGCACTGCTCGGCGGCATCACCCAGCCGCTGTTCCACGCCAATGCGCTGCGCCATCAGCAAAAGGCGGCGGAAGCGGCGCTGGACGGGGCGAAGGCACAATATCGCCAGGCGGTGCTCCACAGGCGTTCGGCAATGTCGCGGACTCGCTGACCGGCCTGTCGACCGACGCCCAGGCGCTGGACGCGGCGCAGCGGGCCAGCAATGCGGCGGGCCAGGCGCTGACCTTCGCGCGGCGACAGCTGGCGCTGGGCGATGTGGGAACGCTGCAACTGCTGAACGCCACCGCGACGGACGCGCAGGCCCGGTCGCAGCTGATCCAGGCCAAGGCGGCGCGGATGACCGATACGGTCGCGCTGTTCCAGGCCGCCGGGGGGCCGGTTACGGGATCGTGAGGGTTTGGGGGGGCCTTGGATACCCGCCCCAAATCCGCCCCTATGTTTGGCCTGAGCGACATCGATGGCCACAGGATTTTCGTTCGCGCAGAGGCGCGGAGGACGCAGAGGTCGCGCTACGCCCTACGTATAAATACCCTTCTGTTCCCCGGCGAAGGCCGGGGCCCAGTTGCCATGTCGTTGAAAGCGCGCGGCGCAGTTGCGTGGGAGGCCATGGGGGCCCACGCTCGACGGCGCACCGCAACTGGACCCCGGCCTTCGCCGGGGTGGTCGTTCCGGTTTGGGAGCTGGGCCTTACGCCCCTTCGACACCGCTCAGGCCGAACGGCATATGGAACAAGAAAAAAGGGGAGGACGCGTCGCCCTCCCCCCTCGATCAGAACAACCGGGTCAGCAGGTAGAACCCCGCCCCCATCGCGGCCGAGGCCGGGATGGTGATGATCCAGGCGATCACCACATTGCCCGCCACGCCCCAGCGCACCGCCGAGGCGCGCCGCGCCACGCCCGCGCCGATGATCGATCCGGTGATGGTATGCGTCGTCGACACCGGGATACCCAAGGCCGAAGCGCAGAAGATCACGATCGAGCCGGCGGTCGAGGCGCTGAACCCCTGGTGCTGCGACAGCTTGGTGATGCGGCTGCCCATCGTCTCGATGATCTTCCAGCCGCCGGTCATCGTGCCCAGCGCCATGGCGACATAGCAGGAGATGGCGACCCAGTGCGGCACCTCGAACGGGCCGGTCAGGCGGCCGGTCGAATAGAGGAGGACGGTGATGATCCCCATCGTCTTCTGCGCGTCGTTCAGGCCGTGGCTGAGCGAATAGGCAGCCGAGGAAACGAGGTGCAGCGCACGGAAGCTGCGCTCCGCCTGCCCCGCCGTCGAGCGGCGTAAGCCCCAGCTGCTCAGCAGCATGACCAGCATCGCCAGCATCATGCCCAGCATCGGCGACAGCACGATGGCGAGCAGCGTCTTGTTGAGCCCCGCCCACTGCACCGCGCCCGTACCCGCATGGGCCACGCCCGCGCCGACCAACCCGCCGACCAGCGCATGGCTGCTCGACGACGGAATACCGCGCAGCCAGGTGATGACGTTCCACGCCATCGCCCCGCCCAGCGCGCCGAAGATGACGGCGGGCGTCACCACGTCCTGGGCGATCAGGCCCTTGCCGACCGTCTCCGCCACCTTGTGCAGGCTGGGAAAGGCGACGGTCAGGAAATAGGCGGCGAAGTTGAAGAAGGCGGCGAACAGCACCGCCGCGACCGGCGACAGCAGTCGCGTCGCCACCACGGTCGCGATCGAATTGGCCGCGTCATGCAGCCCGTTCAGATAGTCGAAGGCCAGCGCGACCAGGATCAGGCCGGCCAGTAACGGAAAGGCAAGTTCGTGCATGACCCCGCGCCTCAGGCGTGATCGATGACGATGCCGTCGATCTCGTCGGCGACATCCTCGAACGCGTCGAGGATGCGCTCCAGATGCTTGTACACTTCCTTTTCGATGACGAAGCGCAGCGTGTCGCGCTCGCCACATTCCTCCAGCGTGCGCTTCAGGCCCGCCGCATGGATCTCATCGGCGCGCCCTTCCAGCCGGACCAGCTCCTCGGTCAGCGCGTGGAGCCGGTCGCCGTTGCGCGCGACGTCGCGCATCAGCGGCATCGCCTCGACGGTCAGCTTGGCCGCCTCGACCGCGACCGCCGCCATCTCGCGCATCTCGGGCGCGAAGCTGGTCAGGCGGTACAGGCCGATCGCGGTGGCGGCGGCGTGCATCTCGTCGATCGTGTCGTCCATCGACCCGATCAGCGAGGTGATCGAGGCGCGGTCGAACGGCGTCAGGAAGGTCGAGCGGACCGAGGTCAGGACCTGGCGGGTGATCTCGTCGGCGTCATGCTCGCGCGCGGCGACGGCGGCGATCTCGTCGGCGGTGTTGCCCTGCGTGTCGAACAGCCGGACGGTGGCCTCGGCCCCCGCCAATATCGTGGCGGCTTGCGCCTCGAACAGCGCGAAGAAATTGCCGGTCTTCGGCAGGAGGCGTTGGAACCAGGCGAACATCAGTCGGTAACCCCGATAGTGATCCGAAACCGTGCGCATCTTTCGGCCATGACCGATCGGGCCACGACGAAACGCCGGACCGCGAAAAGGTCATGAAGCCAGGATGGCACGAACGTCGCCCCCCTGACCAGTCGCGGCCCCTCCGTCAAGCAAAACGCTGTTACACCAATGTGACACCCGGGTCATCAGCGGCGGTCACGGCAGGACGGGCGGCTGGTACGGCAGGGTGAAGGACAGGGCCCAGAGAAGGAACAGGACGACCGGCAGATGGACGATCAGCTGCAGGAAGCTGAACCCCACGATATCCCGTGCCTTCAACCCCAATATGCCGAGCAAAGGCAACATCCAGAAGGGGTTGATGAGATTGGGCAGCGCCTCCGCCGCATTGTAGATCTGCACCGCCCAGCCGAGATGGACGTGCAGTTCGTTGGCCGCCTGCATCACATAGGGCGCCTCCAGCAGCCACTTGCCGCCCCCCGACGGCACGAAGAATCCCAGGATCGCCGAACAGGCGCCCATGGTCAGCGGAAAGGAGCCGGGCGCGTTGAGCACGACAAAGGCGTGCGCGATCTGGTCGGCGACGCCAACTCCCGCCCCGTTCTTCGCCCCCGTCAGCATCGCGGCGATGGCGGCGTAGAAGGGATATTGGATCAGGATGCCCGCCGTCGCGGGCACCGCGCGGGCCAGCGCGATCAGGAAGCGCTTGGGCCGCCAGTGCAGCACCAGGCCGGCCATCAGGAACAGGAAATTATAGGTGTTGAGGTTGGAGATCGCGACCATCCAGTCCGCCTTCGCGAACTCCTGTACCAGCCAGCCCACCGCCAACAGGCCGATCAGGACGGTGACGAGCGGGGCATGTTCCAGCCACTCGCCCGGCTGGGTGCGCGGCGGCAGCGCATCGTCCTCGCGCGCCGGGTCGATGCCCATGTCCTCGGCCGTCACGGCGGCATCCCGGCCCGGGGCCGACGCCATGGCGATGACGGTCGAGAGGACGATCAGGACACCCGCGATCAGCATCGACTGCCACAGGAAGATAGTCTGGCTGAACGGGATGACGCCGGTGGTGGGCAGCAGCGCAGGCGGCAGGCTGGCCGGGTTCGCCTGAAGCTGCGCCGCCGAGGAGGACAGCCCCATCGCCCAGGTCGCGCCCAGCCCCAGATAGGCCGCCGCCCCCGCCGCCCGGTAATCCATGCGCAGGTCGCGCCGCCGTGCACAGGCGCGCGCCAGCAGTCCGCCGAAGATCAGGCTCAGTCCCCAGCTGAGCAGCGACGACACCATGGTCGCCAGCGCGATCATGCCGATCGCTCCCCGCGCACTGCGCGGCCGCCGGGCCAGCCAGTCGATCAGCCGCTGGACCGGCGCAGAGGTGGCGACGACGTACCCGCCGATCGTCACGAACGCCATCTGCATGGTGAAGGGGATCAGCGTCCAGAAGCCGTCGCCAAAGCTCTTGGCCACCGCTGGCGCCGATGCGCCATTGACCAAGGCCGCCACCGCCACGACGACGACCGCGATCGCTACGAAGATGAAGGCATCGGGAAACCAGCGTTCGGCCCAGCCCGTGAAGCGCAGGGCGAGCCGGGCCAGACGCCCGTCCCCTGCCGCTGTCCGCTCCCTCGCCATCCCGCTCCCCCCTTTGTTGCACCGTCGAAACGGCCGCTCGTCGCATCAATGCGGCGGCGGCCTTCATGTTGCACGGTCCCCGGTTGCAATTTCGGCGCAGTGTGGCGCGGGCGCATCAGCTCTGTCACGCGAGCGCCATAATGTGCCCCTAACCGCCCCGATTACCGGGAGAATAGCAATCAGTCGGGCGGCGTGAACCACCCGACGGAGCGTGGGGACTATATGAAATCCGTAATCAAGACCGCGGCGCTGCTGGGCGCGGCGTGGGGTGTGCTGGCGACCGTGCCGGCGATGGCGCAGACCGCCGACCAGGGCGCGGCCCCGACCGCTGCCGCCACCGATGAGCAACTGGGCCTGGGCGACGTCGTCGTCACCGCCGAGCGCCGCTCGGAAAGCCTGAACCGCGTGCCAGTGTCGGTGGGCGTGGTCAGCGGGTCGAACCTGCGCACCTTCCAGCAGGGCGGCGAAGACATCCTGGCGCTGTCGGGCCGCGTGCCCGGCCTGTATGCCGAGACGACCACCGGTCGCATCTTCCCGCGCTTCTACATTCGCGGCCTGGGCAATATCGACTTCTATCTGGGCGCGTCGCAGCCCGTGTCGATCATCCAGGACGATGTGGTCCTGGAGCATGTCGTGCTGAAGTCGAACCCGGTGTTCGACGTCGACCAGGTCGAAGTGCTGCGCGGCCCGCAGGGCTCGCTCTTCGGTCGCAACACGACCGCAGGCATCATCAAGTTCGACACGATCAAGCCGACGCAAAGCTTCCAGAGCCGCGCCACTGCCTCGATCGGCAGCTACAACACGATCAGCATGGACGCCGGTGTCGGCGGTCCGCTGATCCGCGACGTGCTGGCCTTCCGCCTGTCGGCGCTGGTCCAGCACCGCGACAACTGGGTCGACAATGTCTATGCGGGGCCCAGCGCCGACCGCACGCTGACCCCGAAGAACGACGCGATGGGCGGCTTTACCGAGCGCGACGTGCGCCTCCAGCTGCTGCTGACGCCGACCGATACGCTGTCGTTCAACCTGTCGGGCCATGCCCGCTGGTATGACGGCACCTCGACGCTGTTCCACCGCGGGGCGCTGAAGAAGGGTTCGCGCGATGTGTCGGCCGAGCCGCGCGACCGCGTCGCCTATGACGAGGGTCAGGGCAATCCGCAGTCCTATGACACGCAAGGGTCGTCGCTGCGCGCCGCCTGGGACATGGGCGGGGCCGAGCTGACCTCGATCACCGCCTATGAGACCACGGCCGGCTTCAGCAAGGGCGACACCGACGGCGGCGCGGCGGCGAACTTCCCGGTCAACGGCGTGGCCAATGGCTATGGCCTGAGCCAGGGCCAGGTCCGGGGTCTCGACCAGTGGACGCAGGAAGTCCGCCTGGCCTCGACCGGCACGGGCGCGTTCAAGTGGCAGGTCGGCGGCATCTATTTCGACAGCCGCGACATCACTGACTTCTATCAGCGTGCGTTCCTGATCGGTGCGAACCCCAACAACTGGGTCCGCCTGCACGACGTCAACACCTCGTGGGGCGTGTTCGGCCAGGTCAGCTACCGCGCGACCGATCGCCTGACCCTGACCGCCGGTGGCCGCATCAGCGAGGACACCAAGCGGACCCAGCTGCTGCGCACCGCCGACACCGCCGCTGGCGTGTCGACCTATCGCGGGCGCCGCGACGTGCGCCTGTCGGACACCCAGCCCAGCTGGGACCTGTCGGCGCTGTATGAAGTCAATCCGAACGTGAACGTCTATGTCCGCGCCGCGCGCGGCTTCCGCGGGCCGACCATCCAGGGTCGCTCGGCGGTGTTCAATTCGGACTTCACCACCGCGAACTCGGAAACCAACCTGTCGTTCGAGACCGGCTTCAAGTCGAAATTCTTCGACAACACGCTGCGCCTGAACGCCGCCGCCTTCGCGTACCGCGTGAAGGGCATCCAGCTGAACGGCAACGACTCGGACGGCAACGGCGTGCTGTTCAACGCCAACAAGGCGATCGCCTATGGCCTGGAAGCCGATGCGCAGTGGCTACCGGTACGCAATCTGGCCCTGTCGGCGGGTGTCAGCCTGCTGCACTCGGAAATCCGCGACAAGCGCGTCTTCGCCCAGACCTGCGGCCTGAACGGCGTCCAGGTATGCACCGTGCTCGACCCGTTCGTGACCCGCACGGTGTTCGGCGCCAACGCCTATTTCGCGCAGATCAACGGCAACCCGTTGCCCAACGCGCCGGAATATAACGTCAACGTCGCGGCCAAGTACGACATCCCGCTGGCGAACCAGGGCAAGGCGTTCATCTCGACCGACTGGAACCTGCAGGGCTACACCAACTTCGTCCTCTATCGGACCAAGGAGTTCACCTCGAACGGCAATTTCGAGGGCGGCCTGAGCATCGGCTATTCCGCGCCGAACGACGACTGGAGCCTGTCGGTCTTCGCCCGCAACATCACGAACGAGAAGAACCTGAAGGGCGTGATCGAAAACTATATGGCGGCGGTGTTCAACGAACCGCGCGTCATCGGCATCTCGTTCAGCGGCAAGTATCGCTGATCGGTGTGACCGGTTGAAGGAAGGCCCGTCCCTCTTTGTGAGGGGCGGGCCTTTTTCTTGAGGTGCGCCTCACGCCCCCCGCGCTTAGCGCTTCCCCCGGACCGGACCCGTCCTCGCCCGTGCATGGCGCTCGGCATGGGCGAGCAGCGTGTCGAGGTCCTCGCGCGCGATGTCGAAGCTCTCGTGCATCTCCTCCAGCGCGGCGTCGACATCCTCGGGGCCGATCAGCGCGGGGCTGGCGGCAGGCGGCATCACCGCCGGCTCGTGCGGATAGCTGCGCCCCGTCGCGCGGTGAAAGGCCATGCCGATCGCGACCAGCGCGATCGAGTTGATCGCCACCGGTGCGAAGGCGAAGGCGAAACCCGCCGCATGAATGCCCTGGCTGCCGATCACGGCGGTCAGTGCCGCCGCCCCGCCCGGCGGATGCAGGCAGCGCGCCAGCGACATGACCAGGATCGCACCGCCCACCGCGCAGCCCGCCGCCAACGGCAGCGAGGGGATCGCTTGAAAGGCCGCGACCCCGACCAGCGTCGACAGGACATTGCCACCGACCACCGACCAGGGCTGGGCCAGCGGACTGGCGGGCACCGCGAAGACCAGCACCGCCGACGCGCCCAGCGGCGCGACGATGATTGGCAGGTCGGGGCCAAGCGGCGGCAACCCGCCGCAGACGATGATGGTCAGCCCGATGCCGATCACCGCGCCGACACAGGCGATCAGGCGACCCGGCAGCGTGGCTCCGGCGAGCAGGGGTTTGAAGAAGGACATGGCCGCCTTTGGAGTTGGGATTCGATAAGCCCCTCCTCCCGAGGGGTGCGTTCTTGGCCGGGTTTGGTGCCCCCTTAAACCTCCGCCAGGAACACCACGCCGGGAATGGCGATGCTCCGCCCGGTCGCGGTCAGCCGCCCGTCCTTGCCGATGTGGAAGGCGTTGACCGTGCCCGACCGCTCGTTCGCGACCAGCATCTCGGCCCGCCCCTCGCGCAGCAGGAAGAAGCGCGGCCAGTTGCCGCCGGTCGGGACATGCTGCACCAGCCGGGGCTCGCCCTTCGCATCCAGCGCGAAGACGGTGATGCTGTTCGCCCCGCGATTGGAGACATAGAGCGTCCGCCCCGCGCGATCGATCACGATATGCGCGGCATAGGAGGCGGGACCGCCCTCCGGCACCAGCGCCTGCTCGCCCGCCGTGCGGAACCGGCCGTCGGGCAACGCATCGAGGACGAACAGCCGGGTCTGCAACTCGCAGGCGACATAGGCGCGTGGCAGGGTCGGGTGACGGACCATATGTCGCGGCCCCGCCCCCGCCTGGGCCTGCCAGCCCACCACCGGCTCGGCCAGCGTCCGCGCGACCGGATCGAAACGATAGGCGAAGATCGCATCCGCCCCCAGATCGACCGCGTGCAGCCAGCGCCGGTCGGGGCTGAACCCCACCCAATGCGCGTGCGGTCCGGCCTGACGCTCGGCATTGGGGCCGTTGCCGTGATGCTGGAATACCTTGGCCTCGCCCGGCGCCCCGGTCTTGCGGTCGAGCTGGTAGAAGGCGACCGAACCGCTCGAATAATTGGCGACCGCCAGACAGGCGGCGCTGCGGTCGAGCGCGACATGGCATGGGTCCGCGCCGCCGGTCGACGCCCCACCCCGGACCTTCCAGCCCGGACCATAGCCGGTCACCTGTCCCTGGCTTTCTTCGCGCAGGAGATAAAAGGCCCCGCCCGGCCCGTTGCCGACGCCATAGGACGCGTTGACGACCCCGTGCACCGGCGCGCCCAGGCGGCCGTCGACGATGGGGTACAGCCCCTTGCCGCCCTCATGGGCGTAGGTGCCCGCGATCAGCCGGTCGCGTCCCGGCATCCGCGCCACGGCCGGAAGAGCCGTGCCCAGCCCGATCGCCGTCGCACCTGCCAGTATCTCGCGCCGTGTCGTCGTCATGCCCAATCCCTTTCGCGGGCCCTTCAACGCCAAAGGGGGCGGGAAGGCAATCACCTTCCCGCCCCCCTCGGCTTACGATGCGATCAGGCGATCAGATCGCGACCACGCCGCCGTCGTTCTTGGTGATGACGATGGTGGCCGAACGCGGGCGGACGGTCGCCGCCGCGCTGCCCGACTGGCTGTCCGGCCAGTTGCTGGTCGGGGCCGACGGGCTGCTCGCGCCCTCGCCCGGATGCTGGATGTTGACGAAGACCGAGGTGCCGTCCGGCGTCGAGTGGATGCCGGTGATCTCGCACTGCTTCGGACCCACCAGGAAGCGCTTCAGCGTGACGCCGGGCGCCTTGCCGATGCGGGTGGTGACCGTCGCGGTCGCCCCGCCCGCGCTGCTCGTCACCGAACGGGTGCCGCCATCGCCGACCCGGCCGGGGATCGCGGCCAGCATCATGCAGTTGGTGACGTCGGTGAAGGCCCCGTCATCGGTCTGAATCCACATCACCGGCGTCGCTTGCCCGGCGACATTGCTCGGCAGGCTGAACCACAGGCCGTCGGGCGACGAGAAGTCGTTGGTCGCGTCCAGCCCCGACAGGTTGATATTGGTCGGGTCTAGGTCCGCGCCCGCGCCGAACGCATAGACGTCCCAGGTGAAGCTGGTCGCCTCGGTCGTGTCGTTCGCCTCGCGGATGCGGATGATATGGCCGTTGCGATTGCCGACCGAGGTCGAAGGCGCATCGACATAGGAGCGCGGGTTGGCCGCATCGACACCCGTATTGCTGCCCGACGCCACCGGCTTGCGCGAGGCATTGTTGGTCAGGGTGCAATACATCTCGCCGGTCGCAGGGTTGACGGCGGTCCATTCGGGACGGTCCATCTTGGTCGCGCCCAGCGCATCGCCCGCCAAACGGGTGTTGATCAGGACATCGGCCTGGTCGGCAAAGGGATAGATGCTGTTCGACGCGTTCAGCCCGTTCTGACCGAACACCAGGGGCATCCACATGCCGGTGCCATCGGCGTTGAACTTGGCGACATAAAGCGTGCCGTTGTCCAGATACTTGTCGCCCACCGCCAGACGGTCGGTCGCGCTGGCGTCCGAGGCGCTCCACGGCGTCGCCGACACGAACTTGTAGATATATTCGTTCTGCGCGTCATCGCCCATATAGAAGGCCGGACGGACGCCCGCGATCATCCGGCCGCTCTGGCAGCCTTCATGGTTCATGCGGCCCAGCGCGGTGCGCTTGCGCGGGGTCGAGGCCGGGTTGAACGGATCGATCTCGACCACCCAGCCGAACTGGAACGGCTCGTTCCGGAAATCGGCCGTGCCATCGGCGGCAAGCGCGGCATTGGCGGTCGCGTTCCAGCGGCGGAAGACGGTGCTCGACGCGTCCGATGGCGTGACCGTCGTCCAGCCATAATTGCCCGAGCGGCCTTCGCCGATGCCATAGCGGGCGAGCGAGGCATTCTGCTTTGCATTGGTCGTGGCGCGCACCGCCGCATCGCCCGAGCTACGACGGAAATAGCCCGCCCAATTCTCCTCGTTGGTCAGATAGGTGTTCCACGCCATCGTGCCATTGGCGCAGTTGTTGATCGTGCCGCGCCCGCCGGTGCCGTCGGTCGAATAGGCGGTCTTCAGCCAGCCATTGCCCTTGACCGGCCCGCTGAACGCCATCGGCGTGTTCGGCGTGATGCGGCGGTTCAGCCCAGAGGCCTGGACATAGCTCCACGCGCCATTGGTCCGCGTCACCTCGATCACCGAGACGCCGTGGCACTCGATCTCCTTGATCGCCTCGCTCTCCGGGCGGGGGGCGGGCGACTGGCCGTTCACGTGCAGATATTGCTCGCTGATATTCTCGTGGTTCAGGACCAGCAGGCCGCGCGTGCTGTTGCTCGGGTCCGGGCTGGTCCCCGATGCCGCGAGCCCGAAATAGCTCATGCCGTCATGATGATCGCCCGCACGCTGCGCGAAGTTCGTGTCAGTGCCGTTATTGGCATAGGCCGCGACGCCCGAAGCGATCGGATCGCCCAGCCGGTACAGCACGCTGACGCTATAGCCAGCAGGCACCGTCACCACGTCCGCCAGGCTGTGCGGCACGGCGGTGAAGTCGAGCGTGATCGGCGTGACGGTGATGGTCACCGTGTTGTTGGTGACGACGCCGTCGCGGCTGGTGATCTCCAGCTTGAAGGCCAGCTGCGTCGCGGTGGCGACGGCGGGCGCGCGGAACGAGGCGACCAGCTGGTTGGTGCCCGTCAGCGTGACCGACGGGCCCGCCGTCTGGCTCCAGTTGACATTGGCCACCTGCCCCGAGCCCACCGTGCCGGTCAGCGTGACCGGGCGGCCCGCCGCGACGCTGGCGGTGCTGCCCGCCGCCGTGGCGGTGACGCCCTGCGGAGTCTCGTCGTCGCAACCGGCCAGCAGCGCGCCACCGAACAGCGCGGTCGTCATCGCCGACACCCCGTGGCGCAGCGTCTGGCGGCGCGACAGGCGGGTGGCGATCAGGTCGCTCATATGGGTGTTGGTCGAGCGGTTGGTATCGATGTCGCCATCGTCATAGGCGACCAGACTGTTGATATCCGACATGAAAAATCCCCCGGCGCCGCGCGGGGACAGGACGCGCGGTCAGTGGCCTGGGCTTTGCCTCCCAACCAAGTCATGCAGGCTTCGTTTCCGCGTCATGGCCATGACGGACGAATGACTCTCGCATGACATTGCATTCATCTTGCCGCGGACCTTGACTCCCGCCTTCGATCCTGCGAAGGCGCGCCCGCATCCGATGGGTTTGCCCCACCGGATTCCGTCCAAGACAGCAGGTGCCGGGGAATATGCCCTGGCTTAATTGCCTGCCGAGACGGGGAAAAGGATTTTGCCGGTCGTGCCACTCGCTGGTCCCGCCCGGTCTGCCCCGCGTTTCTCACGCGTCGGTTGCCCATTCCCCATCGCTGGACACCCCGAGGGGTGGTCACACCCCCCGGTCAAGCAACCGGGATGGTCGTTCGCGGCCGTTCCAACCATGGAGAATGGCATGGATCGCGATCAAAAGAGCCAGGCCGTCGCCGAACTGAACCGCAACTTCAACGAGGTTGGCGTGGTGGTCATCACCCGCAACCACGGCATGACCGTCGCCCAGTCGACGGCCCTGCGCACGAAGATGCGGGAAGCTGGCGCGACCTACAAGGTCTCGAAGAACCGGCTTGCCAAGATCGCAGCCCAGGGCACCGACTATGCCGGTGTCGCTGACATGCTGACGGGTCCCGTCGGCATTGCCAGCTCGATCGATCCCGTGGCCGCCGCCAAGGTGGCCGTGGACTTCGCCAAGACGACCGACAAGTTCGAGATCGTCGGCGGATCGATGGGTGCGAATGTCCTTGATGTCGCAGGCGTGCAGGCGCTGGCGACTCTGCCCTCGCTGGACGAGCTCCGGGCGAAGATTGTCGGCCTCATCGTGGCGCCTGCCACGAAGCTGGCAACCATCACCCAGGCCCCCGCGGCGCAGATCGCCCGCGTCCTGGCGGCTTATGCCGACAAGGACAAGGAAGCCGCCTGATCTTCGGGCGAATACGACGATTTGAACTGACACACTCGGGCCATTTTACCCGGCCCGTATTGGAGATAAGAACATGGCAGACCTGAACGCGCTGGTTGACCAGCTGAGCGAGCTGACCGTCCTCGAAGCCGCTGAGCTCTCGAAGATGCTCGAAGAGAAGTGGGGCGTCTCGGCCGCCGCTGCTGTTGCCGCGGCTCCTGCTGCTGGCGGCGCTGCTGCTCCGGCCGCTGAAGAGAAGACCGAATTCGACGTGATCCTCACCGGCGACGGTGGCAAGAAGATCAACGTCATCAAGGAAGTCCGCGCGATCACCGGCCTGGGCCTGACCGAAGCCAAGGCGCTGGTCGAAGGCGCTCCGAAGCCCGTCAAGGAAGGCATTGCCAAGGACGAGGCCGAGAAGATCAAGAAGCAGCTCGAAGAAGCCGGCGCGACCGTCGAGCTCAAGTAATCGGACTGCGGCTGGGCAACCGGCCTCACCCGTTCGCTTGGCGAGCTAAAGTTAAGGGCGGCCCCTTCGGGGGTCGCCCTTTTCGTTTGGCGAGTCCTTCAGACGATACGCCAGGATGCGGGCGCTTCTCGGCAATCGCCGTCGAAGAGCCTGCCGCCATGGTGTGCCAGTTCCGCGTCCGCCAACGCGATCACGAGGCCAGGATCGCCTTCGGCGAACAGCGCGCGAAAGGCTGTGTCGAACCTACCCGCCAAGCCTGTATCCATTTTCGCCAGAAGACGGGGCGCCCATTTGCCAGCCCCATTCCAATGCCCCCTGCCCCGCAAGACAAGTTCGACCAGCTTGGGATGGAGCAAGGCTCCGATCGCCATTACTTCGTCTGCACGCCGATCCCCCAGAAGGTCGTCGATCGCGTCCGTGATCTCGTACCGCAGAGCATTCAACACCGCTGTCGAAAGCGGTGGCGGACCGCTAGCCAGACGTACGGATATATTCGCGCGCAAAGCTTCCGCCGAATCCGGATGGGCACCGATGACCGATCCCTCGACGATCATGTTCAGAATGCTCGGGCGGCCCCGCGCTATGTCCTCCTCGACGAACCAGGCCAGCGTCTCTGGATCGTGGACGAATGCCTCGACCGGCACCCCATCGACAAGGAAGGATTCCCGCCGTGCCGCGTCGAGGCGATCGAAGACGACAACCAGGTCGATATGCGACAGATACGTGCCTTCACCGCGCATGATGGCCCCGGCGACATAGGCAAAGGCCGCGCCACCGTACCGGGCATGAAATACGGCATCTGCAATCGTCAGCGCCTCGAGGGGCGTAGGACAGGTTCGGTTGACCATAGGCCGGACGCTACTGGCTTGGCACCGCCCTGCGCAATGATGGTTCCATAGTTGACGACCGGCCTATGCGGGTTCCGTCACGTGCCCGTTATATCCTAAACCGCGCCCAGGGCTGGGCCCGCCGCATGTCGAGACGGCAGACTCCCTGCAACCGGTGCCGCGCAACATAGCGCGCCACTCGCGCGTCGTAATCGGCGCGCAACGGATCGGCGAAGTTCCAGTCGGGCGGGTTGAAGGTCGAGAAGCCGTTGATCGTCGGCACCCGCCATTGTTCGGCCAGGAACATCGCATCGACATTGTGCGGATACAGAGCGTTGAGCTCGGCATTGATATAGATCGGCTCGTTCATCCGCGACGCGACGACGTAAAAGCTCTGGCAACCTGCGGGCGGCGACGGGATCGTATCGAGCGCGGCGCGCTGTTCGCGGCGGCTGAGCAGCGCGGCCGTTTCGGCACTCAGATTCTCGGCGAGCAATAGTATGACGATCGCCGCCGCCCATAGGGGCCGGGTGCACAGCAAGGTCGCCAGGCGCGCGCGCCAGGCGAACACGACGATCAGCAGGAACGGCAAGGTCAGCCAGAGCTGGTAGCGCGAGACGGTCCGCAAGCCCTTGGCTCCCGGCACCAGATAAAAGACCAGGTTCCACGGCGAGGCTTCCCAGAATTGCAGCGTCAGCGCCCAGGCCACGATCATCGCCAGGGTAAAGGCCCGCCACGTGACAGAGGGGATCAGCCCCTCGCCCACAGGACGGCGGCCGATGATCCGCCAGGCCGCGACGATCAGCAACAGGCAGAGGAACGGCGGATACCCCACCTCATGCTCGCCGCGCAGCACCCTCGCGGGCAGGGCCGGGTCGTCGGGCCGCAGATGGTGGAGCAGCGCAATCAGCGGCCGGAACAGCCAGCCCCAAAGGTAATTGTCCGGCCCGACATTGATCATGTCGATCGTCGGTGTGATGAGATAGCCGAGCATGTCGTAATAGCCCTCGCCCCCCGTCTCATGCAGCTTGGGCAGATAGACCGCGAGGAAGGGCAGGATCAGCACCGCAAAGGCGCCGAACCCACAGGCGATGGTCCCCGCATGGGTTCGCACCAGCCGCAGCGCCGCGATCGGCCGGGCATGACCGCTGAGGATCGCCCAGCACAGAACGAACAGACAGGCGGAGAAAAGCGTAAACCAGGCCATGTAATAGGAGGTCATCAGCCACGCCGCCATCAGCGCGGCCAGCGCCACGGCGCACAACCGGGCGCGGCCACGCTGCGCCGCCGTCTCGGCCTGCACGCAAGCGATCGCCAGCATCATCGCCAGCGGCAAAAGCGCCACGCTCTGCAACTGCGCATGGACCGCCTGGAGTTGGATGTTGCTGGCGATCGTGAAGCTGGCGGCGACGAACAGGGCCGCCCCCCGCCCCCAACCCAGGCTACGTGTCGCGAGCGCATAGGCGGCGACAAATCCGATCGTCTTGAACGTCAGGATGTTGAGCGTGTCGGCGTGAAAGGGATCGGCGAACAACCGCCAAAAGGAATAGGACAGGCCGTAGAGGAAATAACCGTCATTATAGCCCAGCGTGCCGTCATAGGGATGGAAGTAGAAGCCGCTATTCCACGCCGACACGCCCGCCCAGACATTGCGCCAATGTTCGAGGATAGTCATCTCGATCAGTGCATCGCCGCGATCGCCGAAACCCAGATCGAAACCGCTGGCGATGGGCACGCGCAGGAAGATCGCGACCGCCAGGACATAGGCGGCGAGCCAGATCAGCCCGAACGAAACAGGCGAAAGGGTCTGGACCGACCATCGCGCGGTCTGTTCGGAACGAAGGGCTGCCATGACCGCGCTCTAGGAGGCGTGGTGGAGACTGTCGACCCGCCGCCCGTCGACGGAATTCAGGCGCGAACTATCAAGGCTTTTCCTCAGCCGCTTGCCGCCCATGCCGCGATTGTCATTTGATCCGCGCCCCGGCGGCGGCGATGATATCCGTCACCATCCTTGCGAGGTTTGAACGCCATGATCGACGATCGCTGCTGGTCCGGCATGGGGCGTCTGGCCGTCCTGGCGGTGGCGCTTGCCCTGACGGCGGCGTCGGCACCGCGTTACGACTGGTCGACCGCCGACCTATCCTATCTCGGCGACTATGCCCAAACGCCGGTGGTCAAAGCTTCGCGCGCGCTGTGCGCTCGGCTGGTCCACCTGACACCTCCCCCAAGCGACACGCCCGATGCGATACAGGCCGGGCTCCAGAACTGCGACAGCGAGGCCTTGCTCTACGGCATCGGTCGTCCTGCCGATCCGGCGGCCGCCCGGCGCTGTGCGTGGGCGGACTATGAACGGTCGCGGGACGATAGCACGCTTCCTTATTTCGACGGCCCGGGCATCCTGGCCGTCGCCTATGCCAATGGCTGGGGCGGTCCACGCGACCTGGACATGGCGATCCATATGGCCTGCGGGATCGAGGATGCGGCGGACGCGACCCAGGCGCGGATCGAACATCTCCAGAAGCTTGCCGTCCAAGGCCCCGGATCGAAGCCGTTCACCCTATGCGACGATATCAGCAGCGGGATGAGCGGCGGGGTCTGCGCCGCCCACAACGCCCGCCTGGCCGACCGGGATCGCGGTCGCACCATCGCCTCGTGGAAGCGCGACTGGTCACCCGCCCGCCGCGTGGCCTTCGCGCGGGTCTATGCCAGCATGGCCGACTATGCCGATACGGCGCACCAGCTGGACTGCTATGGTGGCACGGCGGCGGCGCAATGTGCGATTGACGGCGCGCAAGCGGATATGGCGCACTTGATGACCAGGGTCGCGGCGCTGCTCGGCCACCATGGCCCGCCCGCACGGTCACCGCTGCTCATACGCAACAATGCCGCCACCCACAGCAGCGGGTGGGCCGATATGCTGCGCGACATGCCCGCGGATGAGCGTCCGGTCTATGAAGAGAATGGCCGCAAGACACGCGCCGCCCGAGCGCGGTTCGAGCGCGATCTTCTGATCTTTGCCGCAACGATCCCGGGCACGACGCCCCACCGCACGCGCACCCTGTTTGCGGATATCTGAGCTTCGGGACCGACGGGATTTGGGGGCGGCGATACGACCGTGCGAGGCCGCCCCGGATAGAAAGCTCGGCCAAGGGCTGATCGGGATTCATCCGTCCCCGGTTTCACCCTGTCTGCAATAAGGCAAGCTGGGTTCGATTACTCCGCCGCCTCGATCACTGTGCCGCCCTCGGGCTGGCTATAGACGCGGTCGAGATAGTGGTTCGCGATGATGTAATGCGCTCGGACGGCCGCGGGATGGGTCGCCTTCTGGGCCAGTTCGAGTTCGGTTTCGGCACGCTGGTAAAAATAGTCTTCGTCAATCTCAGGCGACGTCATTTCAGGTCTCCAGGGTCCCGGCGATGCACCAATAACCCGCGCATCTCCGGGATCTTCTCCAATATTCGTATATGGTTGGGAGGGCCTTTCGGTTCCTGCATCCGGCCTTGCGCGCCCTCCATTCGGCGCAAATCCGTCGGTTTTCCTGTTACAAATTATGGCCGGGAACCGGCGGCCTGCTTTCCGTCGAACGGTTGGTGACGCTGACGGTAAAAAGCCGCCGCCCGGTTTCCCGGACGGCGGCCCTTTGTTTCCAATCCGTTAGACGGATCAGTCGTTCAGATACTCACCGGCATCGGCGTCCGTGCCGTGGCCCGAGGGGGCAACCTCGGCCAGCGGATCGTTGCCGGTGCCGCCCGCGTCACGCGGCGAACGCGCCTGCTCGGCGGCCCGCTCTTCGGCGGCGCTGACCGGTGCGATGATCGCCTCGGCCAGCTTGCGCTGCTGCGCGCGGAGCGCCGCGTCGCGGCTGGAGGCCGCCACGCGCAGGCGGTTCATGCCCGCACCGGTGCCCGCCGGGATCAGGCGGCCGACGATGACGTTTTCCTTCAGGCCCATCAGCGTGTCCTGCTTGCCCTGGACCGCCGCCTCGGTGAGGACGCGGGTGGTCTCCTGGAACGACGCCGCCGAGATGAAGCTGCGGGTCTGCAAGCTAGCCTTGGTGATGCCGAGCAGGACGGGCTTGCCCTGCGCACGCACTTCATTGGCGCCGAGCTTTTCGTTGATCGCGTCCATTTCCTCGCGATCGACCTGCTCGCCCTTCAGCAGCGTGGTGTCGCCGCCGTCGGTGATCTCGACCTTCTGCAGCATCTGACGAACGATCGTCTCGATGTGCTTGTCGTTGATCTTCACGCCCTGGAGACGATAAACTTCCTGGATTTCACTGACCAGATATTCGGCCAGCGGCTCCACGCCCATCGTTTCCAGAATGTCGTGCGGATCGGGCGAACCGCCGATCAGGTTGTCGCCACGCTTGACGTAGTCGCCTTCCTGAACGTCGATCACCTTCGACTTCGGCACCAGATACTCGACGACATCGCCGCCATCCTCGGGCTGGATGCCGATTTTGCGCTTCGCCTTGTAATCCTTGCCGAACACGACACGGCCCGAGACCTTGGCGATGATCGCCGAGTCCTTCGGCACACGCGCCTCGAACAGCTCCGCGACGCGCGGCAGACCGCCGGTGATGTCGCGGGTCTTGGCCGACTCGCGGGCGACACGCGCCAGAACGTCACCGCCCTGCACCTGCGCCCCATCCTCGACCGAGAGCGTCGCACCCGGCGCCAGCATGTAGCGACCGGCCTCGCCCGAATTGTCGTCGAGCAGGGTCATGCGCGGCCGCAGATCCTCCTTCGACTTGGTCGAGGCGCGATATTCGGTGACGACGCGCTGGGCGATACCCGTGGCTTCGTCGACCTGCTCGGTCAGGGTCTTGCCCTCGATGAGGTCCTGGAACTTCACCGTACCGGGGTTTTCCGTGATCACCGGCATGGTGAACGGGTCCCACTCGGCCATGCGGTCGCCCTTCGACACGATGTGACCATCGTCGAACAGGACATAGGCACCGTAAGGGATACGGTCGACCGAGAGTTCGCGGCCGTCCATGTCGACGATCGCGATCTCACCCGAACGGCTCAGCACCACGCGACGACCACGCTGGTCGGTGATCAGGCGCAGGTCGCGGAACTGGACGGTGCCGTCCACCGCCGCTTCCAGGTTCGACTGCTCGTTCAGCTGCGCCGCACCACCGATGTGGAAGGTACGCATGGTCAGCTGCGTGCCCGGCTCACCGATCGACTGCGCCGCGATGACGCCGACCGCTTCGCCGATGTTCACCGGCGTACCGCGAGCGAGGTCACGGCCATAGCACTTGCCGCAGACACCGATCTTCGATTCGCAGACCAGCGGGCTGCGGATCTTGACCGACTGGGTGTTCGCCGCCTCGATCTTGGCCACCATCGGCTCGTCGAGCAGGACGCCCGATGCGATGATGACTTCGCCGGTCTTGGCGTTGACGATGTCCTCGGCCGTGGTGCGGCCCAGGATACGCTCGCCGAGCGAGGCGATGGTCGAACCGCCCTGCACGATCGCCTTCATCTCCAGGGCGCGGGTCGTGCCGCAATCCTCTTCGATGATGACGCAGTCCTGGCTGACGTCCACCAGACGACGGGTCAGGTAACCCGAGTTCGCCGTCTTCAGTGCCGTGTCGGCCAGGCCCTTACGCGCGCCGTGGGTCGAGTTGAAGTATTCAAGAACGGTCAGACCTTCCTTGAAGTTCGAGATGATCGGCGTTTCGATGATCTCGCCCGACGGCTTGGCCATCAGGCCGCGCATACCCGCCAGCTGCTTGATCTGGGCGGGGCTACCACGGGCACCCGAGTGGGCCATCATGTAGATCGAGTTGATCGGCTTCTCACGGCCTTCCATCGGGCCGTCCTCGTAATGACGGACCGCCTTGATCTCGTTCATCATCGAGTTCGCGACCTGGTCGCCGCAACGGCTCCAGGCGTCGATCACCTTGTTGTACTTCTCCTGCTGCGTGATCAGGCCGTCCTGATACTGCTGCTCGAAGTCCTTCACCTGCTCGCGCGTCTCGTCGACCAGACGATCCTTGTCCGGCGCGATGATCATGTCGTCCTTGCCGAACGAGATGCCGGCGCGGAACGCGTGACGGAAGCCCAGCGCCATGATCGCGTCGGCGAACAGCACGGTCTCCTTCTGGCCGGTGTGACGATACACCTCGTCGATGACCTCGCCGACGTCCTTCTTGGTCAGGACGCGGTTGACGATGTCGAAGGGCACCTTGTGGCTCTTCGGCAGCGTCTCGCCCAGCAGCATGCGGCCCGGGGTCGTCTCGAAGCGCTTCAAATACTGGTTGCCCTGCTCATCGGTCTGCGGAACGCGGCTGATGATCTTGGTGTGCAGCGTGACGGCACCGGCGAAGAGGGCCTGATGGACCTCCTCCATGTCCGCCAGCATCATGCCCTCGCCCGGCTCCTTCTGCTTTTCGAGCGACAGGTAATACAGGCCCAGCACCATGTCCTGCGACGGCACGATGATCGGCTTGCCGTTGGCGGGCGACAGGATGTTGTTGGTCGACATCATCAGGACGCGCGCTTCCAGCTGCGCTTCGAGCGACAGCGGAACGTGCACGGCCATCTGGTCGCCGTCGAAGTCGGCGTTGAACGCCGAGCAGACCAGCGGGTGGAGCTGGATCGCCTTGCCCTCGATCAGCACCGGCTCGAACGCCTGGATGCCCAGACGGTGAAGCGTCGGCGCACGGTTCAGCATGACCGGGTGCTCGCGGATCACCTCGTCCAGGATGTCCCAGACTTCCTTGCGCTCCTTCTCGACCCACTTCTTGGCCTGCTTCAGGGTCATCGACAGACCCTTGGCGTCCAGACGGGCGTAGATGAACGGCTTGAACAGCTCGAGCGCCATCTTCTTCGGCAGGCCGCACTGGTGCAGCTTGAGTTCCGGGCCGGTCACGATGACCGAACGACCCGAATAGTCGACGCGCTTACCCAAAAGGTTCTGACGGAAGCGGCCCTGCTTGCCCTTCAGCATGTCGGACAGCGACTTCAGCGGACGCTTGTTGGCACCCGTGATCGTGCGGCCGCGACGGCCATTGTCGAACAGCGCGTCGACCGCTTCCTGCAACATGCGCTTTTCGTTGCGGACGATGATGTCCGGCGCACGCAGCTCCATCAGGCGCTTCAGGCGGTTGTTGCGGTTGATGACGCGGCGATACAGGTCGTTCAGGTCCGAAGTCGCGAAACGACCGCCGTCCAGCGGCACCAGCGGACGCAGCTCGGGCGGGATGACCGGAATGACTTCCAGGATCATCCATTCGGGACGGTTGCCCGATTCCAAGAAGCTCTCAACGACCTTCAGGCGCTTGATGATCTTCTTGGGCTTCAGCTCCGACTTGGTCGTCGCCAGCTCTTCGAGCAGCGCGACCTTCTCGCCTTCCAGGTCGAGATTCTCGAGCATGATGCGGACCGCCTCGGCGCCGATCCCGGCCGAGAACGCGTCCTCGCCATATTCATCCTGCGCGTCGAGCAGTTCGTCCTCGGTGAGAAGCTGATACTTCTCCAGCGGGGTCAGGCCCGGCTCGATGACGATATAGGCCTCGAAGTACAGCACGCGCTCAAGCTGCTTGAGCTGCATGTCGAGCAGCAGGCCGATGCGGCTCGGCAGCGACTTCAGGAACCAGATGTGCGCGACCGGAGCGGCCAGTTCGATATGGCCCATCCGCTCGCGGCGGACCTTCGACACCGTGACTTCGACACCGCACTTTTCGCAGACGATGCCCTTGTACTTCATGCGCTTGTACTTGCCGCACAAGCATTCGTAATCCTTGATCGGACCGAAGATGCGCGCGCAGAACAGGCCGTCACGTTCCGGCTTGAACGTGCGGTAGTTGATCGTCTCGGGCTTCTTGATCTCGCCGAACGACCAGGAACGGATCTTGTCGGGCGACGCGATGCCGATCTGAATCTGGTCGAAGGTTTCCGGCTTGGCCACCGGATTGGCGAAGTTGGTCAGTTCGTTCATTTTGCTTTCCTCACAGGGAGGGAAAATTCATCGGGCGAGGTAGACAAGGCGCCGGTGGAGCATGTGCCCCACCGGCTTCCCTGATCTTACTCCGCCGCCTCGGCCAGACCGTCGTCTTGGGCGTCTTCCATCGTCTTGAGATCGACGTTGAGACCCAGCGAGCGCATTTCCTTGACCAGCACGTTGAAGCTCTCCGGGATGCCCGCCTCGAAGGTATCGTCGCCCTTGACGATCGCTTCGTAGACCTTGGTGCGGCCGACCACGTCGTCCGACTTCACCGTCAGCATTTCCTGGAGCGTGTACGCTGCGCCATAAGCCTGCAGCGCCCACACTTCCATCTCACCGAAGCGCTGGCCACCGAACTGCGCCTTACCACCCAGCGGCTGCTGGGTAACGAGCGAGTACGGCCCGATCGAACGTGCGTGGATCTTGTCGTCGACCAGGTGGTGCAGCTTCAGCATGTAGATGATGCCGACGGTCACCTTGCGGTCGAACTGATCGCCGGTGCGCCCGTCGAACAGGTCCGACTGGCCCGAGGTGTGCAGCCCGGCCAGCTCCAGCATCTCCGACACGTCGCTTTCGCGCGCGCCGTCGAACACCGGGGTCCCCATCGGCACGCCGGTGCGGATGTTCTGGACCAGCTCGGCCACTTCCTCGTCGTCCCGGTTCTGGATGTCTTCGGCATAGTGATCGCCGTAGATTTCCACGAGCCGCGACTTGACCGCTTCCGGCACCGCGCCCGGCTTGGCGTCGGGGTTGGCTTCGCGCCAATCCTCGAGCTGCGCCGCGACCTGCATACCCAGGTTGCGCGCCGCCCAGCCCAGGTGGGTCTCGAAGATCTGACCGACGTTCATGCGCGACGGCACGCCCAGCGGGTTCAGCACGAGATCGACCGGCGTACCGTCCGCGAGGAAGGGCATATCCTCCTGCGGCAGGATGCGGCTGATGACGCCCTTGTTGCCGTGACGGCCGGCCATCTTGTCGCCCGGCTGCAGCTTGCGCTTCACCGCGACGAAGACCTTGACCATCTTCAGCACGCCCGGCGGCAGCTCGTCACCACGCTCCAGCTTGTCGCGGCGGTCATGGAACTTGTCCGTGATCCGCTTGGCGGCTTCGTCATACTGCGCCTTGACCGCTTCCAGATCGCTCTGGCGCGCGTCGTCGGCGACGGCGAACTTCCACCATTCGTGACGATCGACCGATTCCAGCACCTCGGCATCGATGACGATGCCCTTCTTCACGCCCTTGGGCGCGGCGGTGGCGGTCTGGTCGAGCAGCATCTCGCGCAGGCGGCTCCAGGTCGCCCGGTTGAGGATCGTGCGCTCGTCGTCGGCGTCCTTCTTCAGACGCTCGATCTCCTCGCGCTCGATCGCCATCGCGCGCTCGTCCTTGTCGATGCCGTGACGATTGAAGACGCGCACGTCGACGATCGTACCGGCCACGCCCGGCGGCAGACGCAAGCTAGTGTCGCGCACGTCGCTGGCCTTTTCACCGAAGATCGCGCGGAGAAGCTTTTCCTCCGGCGTCATCGGCGATTCGCCCTTCGGCGTGATCTTGCCGACCAGGATGTCGCCCGGCTCCACCTCGGCCCCGACATAGACGATGCCCGCCTCGTCGAGGTTGCGCAGCGCTTCCTCGCCGACGTTGGGGATGTCGCGGGTGATGTCTTCCGGCCCGAGCTTGGTGTCGCGCGCCATCACCTCGAACTCGTCGATATGGATCGACGTGAACACGTCGTCCTTCACGATCCGCTCGGAGATGAGGATCGAGTCCTCATAGTTATAGCCGTTCCAGGGCATGAACGCGACGAGCGCGTTGCGGCCCAGCGCCAGTTCGCCGAACTCGGTCGAAGGGCCGTCGGCGATCACGTCGCCCGCCTTCACGACGTCGCCCACCTTCACCAGCGGACGCTGGTTGATGCAGGTCGACTGGTTCGAGCGCTGGAACTTCATCAGCGTGTAGATGTCGACGCCCGACTTGCCCGCATCGACCTCTCCGGTCGCGCGGACCACGATACGCGCCGCATCGACCTGGTCGACGATACCGGCGCGCTTCGCCGCGATCGCCGCACCCGAATCGCGCGCGACGGTCTCTTCCATGCCGGTGCCAACGAAGGGCGCTTCCGCCTTCACCAGCGGCACGGCCTGACGCTGCATGTTCGAGCCCATGAGTGCGCGGTTGGCGTCGTCGTTTTCCAGGAACGGAATGAGCGAGGCGGCGACCGAGACGAGCTGCTTGGGGCTGACGTCCATCAGGGTGATCTGATCGGGCAGCGCCATCAGGAATTCGCCCGCCTGACGCGCCGACACCAGATCCTCGGTGAAGCGGTTGTCGGCGTCCGTCGCGGCCGAGGCCTGGGCGACGGTGTGCTTCTGCTCTTCCATCGCCGACAGGTACACGACCTCGTCGGTGACGCGGCCGTCGATCACCTTGCGGTACGGCGTCTCGATGAAGCCGTACTTGTTGACGCGGGCGAAGGTCGACAGCGAGTTGATCAGACCGATGTTCGGGCCTTCCGGCGTCTCAATCGGGCAGATACGACCATAGTGGGTCGGGTGAACGTCGCGAACCTCGAAGCCCGCACGCTCACGCGTCAGACCACCCGGCCCGAGCGCCGAGACGCGACGCTTGTGCGTCACTTCGGACAGCGGGTTGGTCTGGTCCATGAACTGCGACAGCTGCGACGAACCGAAGAACTCACGCACCGCGGCAACCGCAGGCTTGGCGTTGATCAGGTCGTTCGGCATCACGGTCGACACGTCGACCGACGACATGCGCTCCTTGACCGCACGCTCCATGCGCAGCAGGCCGACGCGATACTGGTTCTCCAGCAGCTCGCCCACCGAACGCACGCGACGGTTGCCGAGATTGTCGATGTCGTCGATTTCGCCCTTGCCGTCCTTCAGGTCAACCAGCGTCTTGACGACCGCCAGGATATCCTCGGTGCGCAGCGTCGTCACCGTGTCCGGGCAGTCGAGGTCGAGGCGCATGTTCAGCTTGACGCGACCCACGGCCGACAGGTCGTAGCGATCGGGATCGAAGAACAGGCCCGCGAACAGCGACTCCGCCGTCTCCAGCGTCGGCGGCTCGCCGGGGCGCATCACGCGGTAGATGTCGGACAGCGCCTGCTCGCGCTCTTCGGCCTTGTCGGCCTTCAGCGTGTTGCGAATCCACGGACCTGTCGCGACATGGTCGATGTCGAGCAGCTCGATCGTGTCGACGCCCGCCTTGTCCAGCGCTTCGAGGTTTTCGGCGCTGATCTCGTCACCGGCTTCGACGTAGATTTCGCCGGTCTGCTCGTTGATGAGGTCATAGGCCGAATAGCGACCGAAGATTTCCTCGGTCGGGATCAGCAACTGCGACAGGCCGTCCTTGGCCGCCTTGTTGGCGGCGCGGGGCGAAATCTTCTGACCGGCCGGGAACACGACCTCGCCCGAGCTGGCATCGACGATGTCGAACATCGGCTTGGCACCGCGCCAGTTCTCGGCCTGGAACGGGATCTTCCAGCCGCCGTCGCCGCGAACGAAGGTCAGACGGTTGTAGAAATAGTTGAGGATCTCTTCCGAGTTCATGCCCAGCGCATAGAGCAGCGCCGTCACCGGCAGCTTGCGCTTGCGGTCGATACGGACATTGACGATGTCCTTGGCGTCGAACTCGAAGTCCAGCCACGAGCCGCGATACGGGATCACCCGCGCGGCGAAGAGGTACTTGCCCGAGGCATGGGTCTTGCCGCGGTCATGGTCGAACAACACGCCCGGCGAACGGTGCATCTGGCTGACGATGACGCGCTCGGTGCCGTTGATGAAGAAGGTGCCGTTCTCCGTCATCAGGGGCATGTCGCCCATGTAGACGTCCTGCTCCTTGATATCGATGACCGACTTGGCTTCGGTATCGGGATCGACCTCGAACGCGGTCAGGCGCAGGGTGACGCGCATCGGCGCGGCATAGGTGATGCCCCGCTGGCGGCACTCTTCCACGTCGAACTTCGGGTCCTCGAGGACATAATCGTCGAAGTCGAGATAGGCGGTGCCCGCGAAATCCTGGATCGGGAAGACGCTGCGCAGCGTCTTTTCCAGCCCCGAGACATGGCCCGTGGACTTGTCCGAGCGCAGGAACTGCTCGTAGCTTTCGCGCTGAACCTCGATCAGGTTCGGCATCTGCACCACTTCGTGGATGTCGCCGAACACCTTGCGGATACGCCGCTTGGCGGTGCCGCCATCGCCCTTGCGCGGGGCGGAGCCGCTGTCGATCGCCTTGGTTGCCATGGGTCTGTCTGCCTCGTCAGCCGTAAATCACTGCCCGGATGCCTCCGGACCAGACGCAACGACAGACGCCGAAAGGCCGCGCGCAAGTATCTGCGGCGGCATCCGGCGTCTGCTAAACCAGCAATCTCCCATTCGACCGACACGCTGCGCGAAGGCGCATCATTTCCCGAAGATTGTGGTGGATGCCCCGGATATAGGCGCTCGCCCCCAAAGTGTCAAACACGGGCACGCGTTGCGGGGCGGAAAGTTCCGCCTTGGCGGGTGTCTGCCATATATTGGCCGCATATCGCGCTACACAAGGGGGTTGCATCCGTCGGGTCGACCGGGCACGGCTTGGGTGCTCGGGCCGGTGGCTCGAACGGCCGGAAGAGTATAGTTACCGCGAGGAATGGATTTCATGACATCGTCCGGGCCGCGTCGCGTCGCGCGCCTTCTTGCCCTGACGCTGGCCCCGGTGCTCGCTCCGATGCCGATCGCCGCCGCGCCGCTTCAGACCACGTCGCAGGACAATGATGCCGCCCGTCCCTCGACAGGCGGGCTGGACGGATTCAGCCTGACCCCGCGCGGCACCACGCCGCAGGGCACGCAGACGCCGGTGCCGACGCCGCCCGCGCCGCGCATCGTCCTGCCGGGCCAGACGTCGGGCCAGGCCACACCGGCTCCCGCTCCCTCCCCGACGCCCCGTGCCACCCCGACCCCGCGCGCCACGCCACGCCCGACTCCGTCGCCCACGCCCAGCGCGACGCCCGAGGCCGAGCCGTCGCCCGTCGCCTCGCCCGAGCCGCCCGCAACCCGCCTGCCCGATCGCGAATCGCGATTGGCCCCGCCCGTGGAGCCCGGCATGGACGGCATGACGGTGACCAACGGCCAGGGCACTCCCGCCATCGCCGAGCCCGGCACCTCCTCGCCCGAGCAGCAGGGCGAGATGGCGAGCGCCCTGCCCTTCTGGGCATGGCTGGTCGGTGTCGGCGTCGTCGCGCTGGGCATCGGCATCTGGCTGGGCCGCCGGGGTCGCCCCGTGCGGTCGCTGCCCGCCCCGACGCCCAGGGCCGAGGAAGAACGCCCCGAGCCGCTTGCTCCCGCCGCCGCCATGCCCGCGCCGGTCCCGCCCGCGCCGCGCCAGCCCGCCGCCCCCCCGCTGCCGCCCGAACCCAGCTTCCTGGCGGTCGAGGCACGGCCCGTCCGCGTCGGGCTAAACATGCTGTCGGCGACGATCGAGGCCGAAGTCACCGTGCATAATAGCGGCGCGACCCCGATCGGCCGGGTCGCGGTCGACCTGCGACTGCTGAGCGCCCATGCGGGCCTCGACGCGCAACTGGTCGAGCTGGCCCGCCAGCCCCAGGGCCGCCCCATCGTCCCGCCCTTCGCGCTGGGCCCCGGCGAGAGCCGCACGGTGCGCGGCGTCACCGCCCTGCCGCGCGAGGCGATTCATGTCATCGACGCGGCAGGCCGCCCGATGTTCGTGCCGATCCTGTCCGCCGCCGCCCACACCGACTGGGGCGTAGCCCGCTGCGCCTATGCGGTCGGGCTGGAGCGGGTCGATTCGGCCAAGCTGTCGCCCATCTGGCTCGACCAGCCGGGCCGCATGTACGACCAGGTCGCCGCACGTCCGCATGTGATGAAGGCGTAAAGCGGACAATCTACGCGAACGGGATGATCCGCCTAACCCATGCCGCTGCCGCTTTCGGCATCATGCTGACCCTGGGAAGTGCTGGCGCCTGTTCGGCCGATGGCGACGCGAAGCCCCCAGCCGCACAGAACTCGTGTCGCGTAACCATCCCGGCCGATCTCTCCCAGCGTCCCGCTCGCTGGCTGGGCCCATGCGCCCAAGGAATGGCCGAAGGACTGGGCGTCCTGCGCCTCGGCACCGGCGAGCCCTATCAGTTCTTTCTAGGACGGATGGCGGGCGTGCGAGCCAAGGCGTGCTGAAGGTCAATGGGTCGCAAGTCATCGCCGCCTAGCGGTTCGACGCAGAGGGACGCGGCGTGAATCCCGATGGCAACCGCCCCGAGCAACTGACTCAGGTCTTCCGAACCGGATCGTCCGGGGCCAGCGCGGTGGCGGCACGCTTCGCCACAGCCAGAAACATGGGCTCAGCCGCCTATTACCGCAAATTCGCCCGGGACTATTGCTCTCCCCTTTGAGTAGAGGGGAGAGCGGCTCACCCCGCCCGCATATCCTCGGTAATCACATGCGGTGAACGTTCGCCGAAGGTGCGGACGAGCGTTTCGAAGCCACGCCCCTCCACCCGGATTTCGTTAAAGGCGGGGGGCGTCTTGCGAGTGCGCTTGGACAGGGTGCCTGCGCCGATCATGCGGATGATCCGACCGTCGCGCTCGACCGGCACGTCGAACGGGTCATGGACATGGCCCGACAGCACCGCATGGGCGCCCGCCGCCGCCAGCTGACTCAGCGCTACGTCGCCGTTGCGGGTCTTCGCGGTGCCCTTGGTCGGCCCCTCGATCAGCGGGTGGTGCGCGGCGACCAGGATCAGATGATCCTTCGGCGCCTGCTCGATCAGCGCCAGCGCGCGGCGGAGGGAACCGCTGCTCACCCGCCCCTTGGACCAGTTCCACCGCCACTGCGCGCGCGCGGTGGTCTTTAGCGGCACCACGGTCACGCCGGGCAGGTCGAGCGGCTTCTCGATCATCCGTTCGATCGCGGCATAGCGCTGATAGGGGGCGAATAGCCGCCGGAACGGGTCCCAATAATAGGGGATGTCGTGATTGCCGACCTCGACCGTCACCGGCACGCCCAGCGATTGCAGCCAGGCGCCGCCCGCCTGGAACTCGCGCTTCGTAGCGCGCATGGTCAGGTCGCCGGTCATGATGACGGCATCGGGCTTTCCCACCGCCACCCGCTCGGCGAACCAGGCGAGCGCGGCGGGGTCCTCGGCACCGAAATGCACGTCGCTGACATGAAACAGGCGGATCATGCCGCCCGTCCTAGCCGCTGCGGCCGCGTCACGGCAACTCGGCCATCGCGCGCGGCTCGTGCATCGGGCAACCATTCACCCGACCGCGATAGTCGGCCGAGAAACGATAGGTATCCTTGCGCGCCCGGTTGATATTGCCCAGCGGCTGGTGCGCGGCCAGGCCGTGCCAGATGCTGTACGACAGCGCATCGTCGATCGCGTTGGTCTGGCCGTCCTGCCAACTGATCTGCGGTTCTGCCGTGAAGGTCGCCACGGTGATGTACGGGCTATCCTCCTCGCTCCACTCGGCGGTGGCATCCTCGATCGGCATGGCGTCGAGGTCGCGGTTGAGCTGAACGCGCAGCTCCCATTGGCCACCCTGCTCGATCATCACCTCGCGCACCACTTCGCGAAGGGCATCGGGACGGTCATGCGTGCTGACGGTATCGCCAGTCAGCTGGGTCAGCGCGGGGCTGACCGGGAATAGGCCGAACTTGGCGATATGGTCGCCGTAGCGGAACGGCGTCTGGCTGTAATAGGTCTCGCCCAGCGGGTGCACCTGCTTGGCCCCGCCCAGCGTCTGGAGCGTCGCGCTCTCCAGGCCGACCGTCTCCAGCGTCGCCTCGATGCCGCGCAGGATGCCCGACAGCAGCTTCTTGCCGCCCTCGAACTTGTCGGTGGTGGAGGCGAGCATCTTCAAATTCTTGGCGAAGGCATCCGCCGTCGGCGCGGTGAAGACCGGCGCATTGGCCATGACGAAATCCTGCGTCGCATCGCCCTCCGAACCCGGCAGCCGCTCGCCCTCGACCCCGATGACCTTGAGCGCTAGCCCGCGCGGCAGGCCGATGGCGTCGTCCAAGATATCGCCCGGATTGGTCGAGATACGCGCCACCGCATCATATTCGCCCGGCTTGGCGAAAAGCCCCTGTGCCAGTTCGGGGGGGAGGTTATCGTGAACCTTCAGCTTGCCCCGGATGATGCCATGCGCCTTGGCATGGACGGCGCGGACGCCATGGCCATAATCCTTGGACGTGGTGTCTAGGATATGTTCGAACGACTGCTTCATCTGGTCGACGGTTTCGCCCTCTTCGGGCTTCACGTCTTCGACCTGGGGGGTGAAAGTGACGGGGGTCTTCATCGGGGCTCTCCCAGTAGGTCCCCACCAACCCATGTTGGGTGATAGCGTTCCGTTGGGGAAGATAACGTCCGCCCGCTGATCTTGCCGCTCCCCTCCCGCAGGCGGGAGGGGGATGGGGGAGGGAAAGGCCACAGGCGATGGACTCTGCGAGGCTCGCAGCCCTCCCCCCGCCCCCCTCCCGCCTGCGGAAGGGGGAGTAGTGAAGGCGAGAGGGATGCCGCTGCTTCCCCCTCCCCCATCAATCCGCTAACCGGGCCGACATGGCCTTTTATCACCCGCTCCTCTTCGCGCTCGATGCCGAACGCGCCCATGGTCTGACGGTCGCGATGCTGTCGCGCTGGGGCACACTCGGCGCGCCGATGGGGGCCGATCCGGCACGCTATCCGCGCCTTGCGACCACGGTGGCGGGGATCGACTTCGCCAATCCGCTGGGGCTGGCGGCGGGCGTCGACAAGAATGGCGAGGCGATCGACGGCTTTTTCGGCCTGGGCTTCGGCCTGGTCGAGATCGGCACGCTGACCCCGAAACCCCAGCCCGGCAATCCCAAGCCCCGCCTGTTCCGGCTGGTCGAGGACCAGGGCGTGGTCAACCGTTATGGCTTCAACAATGGCGGGCTGGACGCAGGACTGGCGCGGGCGAAGGCCGCCAAGCGCAAGGGCGTGCTGGGCATCAATGTCGGCGCGAACAAGGACGCCGCGGACCGCATTGCCGATTATCGCCACGGCGTGACCCAGGCGGCACCGATCGCCGACTATGTCACGATCAACATCTCCAGCCCCAACACGCCGGGCCTGCGCGACCTGCAACATGGCGCCGCGCTCGCCGAACTGCTGGCCGCGTCGCGCGCGGCGGCGGGCCGGGTGCCGCTGTTCCTGAAGGTCGCCCCCGATCTCGAGCCCGCCCAGATCGACGAGATTGCGCGCGCCGCGATCGACAACCGGCTGGACGCGATCATCATCGGCAACACCACCATCACCCGGCCGGACGTAAAGAGCCGCAACGCCGCCGAGACCGGCGGGCTGTCGGGCCGTCCGCTCGCCCCGCTCGCCCGCGCGCGGCTGACCGATTTCCGCAAGGCGACCGGGGCGGCGATGACGCTGATCGCGGCGGGTGGGATCGACTCCGGCGCGGAGGCCTATGCCCGCATCCGGGCCGGGGCCAGCCTGGTCCAGCTCTATTCGGCGCTGGTCTATGAAGGGCCGGGCCTCGCCGCCCGCATCCTTGCCGATCTCGATGGACTGCTCGCCCGCGACGGGTTCACCAACGTGGCGGAGGCCGTCGGCGCCTGACGTTACGGCTTGGCGTGGGGCGAGGCTTGCCGCTAGGGTCGCGGCCATGAAGCACTGGCTCTTGTCCGTCGCGGCGCTCGCGCTGCCGCTCGCCGCGCCCGTCGAAGCGCGCCAGCCCGCCGCCAAGGCTCCCGCCACCGGGATGGTCAGCGCCGCCGATCCGCGCGCGGCCGCCGCCGGGGTGGAAATCCTGCGCGCAGGGGGCAGCGCGACCGACGCCGCGATCGCGACGATGCTGGCACTGAACGTGGTCGAGCCGCAAAGCTCCGGTATCGGCGGCGGCAGCTATTGGGTGCGCCATGACGCACGCGGCACCAATACGATCGACGCGCGCGAAACCGCGCCGATGGCCGCGACGCCCGACTGGTTCTACGGCCCCGATGGCCGCCCGCTCAGCCATGCCGATGCGGTGCCCGGCGGGCGTAGCGTC
The DNA here is from genome assembly GCF_001591005.1 of Sphingomonas sanguinis NBRC 13937. GTDB lineage: Bacteria > Pseudomonadota > Alphaproteobacteria > Sphingomonadales > Sphingomonadaceae > Sphingomonas > Sphingomonas sanguinis. The sequence continues at coordinate 19,391 of NZ_BCTY01000012.1, read as the reverse complement.
GGCGTCCCCGGCGCGCTGCGCGGCATGGCGCTGGCTCATGCGCAGGGCGGCAAGCTGCCCTGGGCGCGGCTGTTCCAGCCCGCCATCCGGCTGGCGCGCGACGGATTCAAGCTGACCCCGCGCCTCCAGACCGCGCTGACCCGCTATGGCGGCCATGTCGATGCCACCACCCGCGCGCGGCTGACCGGTCCCGACGGGCAGGTGCTCCCGCTCGGCAGCATCATCCGCAATCCCGAACAGGCCGCCCTGCTGGAGCGGATCGCCAAGCTCGGCCCCGACAGCTTCTATGTCGGGCCCCAGGCCCAGAAGCTGGTGACGACGGTGAACACCGCGACGCGCAATCCGTCGAAGATGACGACCGGCGACCTGGCCAGCTACGCCGCCAAGCCACGCCCGCCGCTTTGCGCCACCTATCGCGGCTATCGGATTTGCAGCATGGGCCCGTCCTCGGGCGGCGGTTCGACCATGTTGTCGATCCTGAAGCTGCTCGAACGCTTCGACATGGCCAAGCTGGGCAAGGATTCTCCGCAAGCCTGGCATCTGTTCGCCGAAGCCTCGCGCCTCGCCTATGCGGACCGCGACATGTATCTGGGCGATCCCGATTATGTCCGGGTGCCGATCAAGGGGTTGTTCGACCCGGCTTATATCGCCAGCCGCTCCGCGCTGATTGCGCCGGACCGCACCATGGCGTCGGTGTCGCCCGGTACGCCGCCAGGTGCCCCGCCCCGCGTGCGTGCGCCGGTCAGCGAGGTGCCCGGCACCACCGATCTCGTCACCGTTGACGCCGCCGGTAACGTTGCCGAGGTGACGACCACGGTCGAGGGTTCGTTCGGCTCCGGCCTGTCGGTCGACGGCACGATGTTGAACAACGAGCTGACCGATTTCGACATCGTGCCAGTCAAGGACGGCGATCTGGTCGCCAACCGGGTCGAAGGGGGCAAGCGCCCGCGCAGCTCGATGTCGCCGACCATCGTCTATGGCCCCGACGGCAAGGTCCGGCTGGCGGTGGGTGCTGCGGGCGGGGCGACCATCATCACTCAGGTCGCCAAGGCGATCATCGGCGTCATCGACTGGAAGCTGAGCGCGCAGGACGCGATCGCGCAAGGGTTGCTCTTTGCGCCCTATAAGGTTGCCACGGTCGAACAGGGCACATCGCTGGAGGCGCTGGTCCCCGGCCTGCAAGCGCTGGGCGAGACGGTGGTCGTCGCGCCGATGGGGCTGAAGGCCAATGCCATCGAGCGGATCGGCGGCCGCTGGGTCGGTGCCGCCGATCCGCGCAGCGAAGGCGTCGCGATCGATGTGACCGGACGGACCAGCGCGATCACCCGCGTCGGCGACAAGCCCGGTCGCCCGGCGGAATAACCCTTACGACATTACAACAAAGAGCCCGCTCGCGCGTTACGTCCAGCGATACGGGCCGGTGGGAGAGACACCATGCGTACGCTCGAATATTTCCCCAATCTCGTCACCATGTTCTTCGCGCGCGCCGCCGAGAAGGGGGACGCTCCCTTCCTGTGGCGCAAGGACGCCGGGGCCTGGCAGTCGATCAGCTGGGCCGAGGCCGCGCGCCGGGTGGCCAGCCTGGCCGCGGGATTGAAGGCGACCGGTCTCCAGCGCGGCGACCGGGTGATGCTGGTGTCGGAAAACCGCCCCGAATGGTGCATCGCCGACCTCGCCATCATGGCGGCGGGCTGTGTCACCGTGCCGACCTACACCACCAATACCGAGCGTGATCACACCCATATCATCGAGAATTCGGGCGCGCGCGCGATCATCGTGTCGACCCAGAAGCTGGCGGCGACGCTGATGCCCGCCGCGCTCCGCTCCAACCATGTCCAGACGGTCATCGGGTTCGAGCCGCTGAAGCTCGGGCCGTCGCATATCGACTGCCACCAATATGACGCGATGATCGCCGCGCATCCGACCGATCCGGCAAAGGCGGCGACGCAGGCCGACTTCACCCGCGAGGACCTGGCCTGCATCATCTATACCTCGGGCACCGGCGGTGCGCCGCGCGGGGTGATGCAGCATCACGGCGCGATCCTGCACAATTGCGCCGGATGCAGCGCGATCATCGAGGAGGATTTCGGCTGGGGGGACGAGGTGTTCCTGTCCTTCCTCCCCCTCTCCCACGCCTATGAACATACCGGCGGCCAGCATTTCCCCATCTCGCTGGGCGGCCAGATCTATTATGCCGAAGGGCTCGACAAGCTGGCCGCCAATATGGAGGAGGTCGGACCGACGATCATGTTCGTCGTCCCCCGCCTGTTCGAGGTGCTGCACACCCGCATCGCCAAGGCGATCGAGAAGAAGGGCGGGATGGGTGCCAAGCTGCTCGACCAGGCGCAGACGCTCGGTCGCCGCAGCTATGACGGCCGCCTGCGCCTGATCGACCGCCCCGCGCAGTTGGCGGTCAACACGCTGTTCAAGCCCAAGATCGCCAAGCGCTTCGGCGGGCGGCTGAAGGCAATGGTATCGGGCGGCGCGCCGCTCAACCCCGAGATCGGGCTGTTCTTCCACTCGATCGGCCTTACCCTGCTCCAGGGCTATGGCCAAACCGAAGCCGCGCCGGTCATCGCCTGCAACCGCCCCAAGTCGGGCGTGCGCATGGACACGGTCGGCCCCCCTCTGCTCGACACCGAGGTGCGGATTGCCGAGGATGGCGAGATCCTGGTGCGCGGCGAGCTGGTCATGCACGGCTATTGGCGCAACCCGGTCGAGACCGAGCGGGTGCTCAAGGACGGCTGGCTCCATACCGGCGATATCGGCGAGTTCGACGCGGCCGGGCGCCTGCGCATCACCGACCGCAAGAAGGACCTGATCATCAACGACAAGGGCGAGAATGTCGCCCCCCAGAAGGTCGAGGGCATGCTCACCCTCCAGCCCGAGATCGGCCAGGCCATGATCGCGGGCGATCGGCGGCCCTATATGGTCGCGCTGATCGTGCCCGATGCGGAATGGACCGCCGAATGGTGCGCCAAGTCGGGCACGGGCTGCAACCGCGCCGCGCTGGACGACGATCTGGACTTTCGCGCGGCGATCTCGTCGGCGATCGACCGGGTGAACCGCGACCTGTCGGTGACCGAGCGCATCCGCCGCTTCATCATCGCCGACGAACCCTTCGCGATCGAGAACGAGCAGCTCACCCCGTCGCTGAAAATCCGCCGCCACGTCCTGCGCGAGGTGTATGGCGAGCGCCTGGACGCGCTCTACAAGAATTGAAGCTCCCCCATTCCTCCCCTGTAAGGGGAGGGGGACCATGCGAAGCATGGTGGAGGGGGGTCGCCCCTATCGAGAGCGTGACACCCCTCCGTCAAGGCTGACGCCTTGCCACCTCCCCTTGCAGGGAAGGAATGATAGACCGCGCTCACCCGAAACGAATCGTTGTGTAAACACAACGCCTCGTATAGCTTGCCTATATGCACAACCGCATCGCCCTGTTCCGCAACGACCGCAACGTATCGCGGCGCGAGCTGGCGGAGGCGGTCGGCGTCAATCCACAGACGATCGGCTATCTCGAACGCGGCGACTATAAGCCCAGCCTGGAACTCGGCCTGAAGATCGCCGCCTATTTCGACGCGCCGATCGAGCTGGTCTTCTCCCTCTCCCCCTTCCCCTCGCTGACCGACGCCCTGCGCCGGGATGGAGACGCCTGATGCGCTATGACGCCCGCTTCGAGCCGCTGGAGCCAGCACTCCCCACGACGGCGCTGACGTCACTGTTCACGACGCTGCCCGCCCTGTTCGCCGAATTCGCCATTCCTTTGCCACAGGAGGACGCCGCATGACCGGTTATCGCGACGGATATGATATCCGCAAATGGTATGCCGCCAGCCTGAAGGAGCGGCCGCGTCGCTACTGGGTCCGCTGGGCATTGGCCGGGGCGACCATGGTCGCGCTGACGGCGACGGCACTGTACGGGACGGACGGACATCCGCCGCTGTTCCTTTCGTTCCTGCCCGGCTTCGTCATCGGCTTTTCGCCTTTCGCGCGGGACAGCTGGGCCGCCGACAAGGGCCTGGGCGTGTATGACGAGTTCGAGCATACCGCGCTGCTGCGCGCCACCGCCCGCGCCTTTGCCGCCTATATCGCCCTCGTCGCCCTGCTCGTCAGCTGGATGATCACCGCCCCCGGCCTGGGCTGGCCGGTGCCGACCCGGCCGATGCAGTGGACCGGGTGGCTCGTCACGCTCTTGGTCATCGGCATCAGCCTGCCCGCGACCTTTGCCGAGTTCATGGTCCCCATGCCCGATGCCGAGGACGAGACGCTATGACCAACCAGCGGTTTTTCGCGCGGCTCGATACCATGGTCGAGTGGACGGGCATCCCGGCGCTCGCCAAGGGCACGCCGAAGCGTCGTCCGCTGCGCTGGCCCGCGACACTCGCGCTGGCGCTGGCCTTTGGCGGCTATGGCTTTTCGGTACTCCACGCGATGGGCTTCCCCGCCGCTTCGCTGGGCTATGGCATCGAGATGCTGGGGTTCGCGATCGGCTGTTTCGTCCAGATCTGGGGGCCGCTGAAGCCCTTTGGCAGCATGGAGCGGGCCGACGAATGGGACCGGGCGGTTCGGGCGCGGGCCTATCTGGTGACCTTCGCGGTCTTTGCGGTCACGACGATGGTCGCGCTGGCGCTGATGATGGCCGCGCTCGCCTTCGACTATTCCCGAGAGGCGGTGATGCAGGGCGGTGCGCAGACCCTGTTCCTGCTGTTCGCCATCCTCAACGCCATGCCGACCGCCCATGCGAGCTGGTCGGTGCGATGGCAGCGGGACGGCGATCAGCCCGACTGAGCCTATCCGCCGTGTCATCTGAACGGCGGCGAAGCCCTCCCTATCACCGACAGGGAGGGCAAATGGATCACGCCGGGGTCAACAGGCCTTCCTTGGCAATCTTGTCGCGCCACACCAGCGGGGCCAGGGTGTGGACGTTCTGGCCCTCGGAATCGACCGCGACGGTGACGGGGAAGTTCTCCACGTCGAATTCGTAGATCGCCTCCATGCCTAGATCCTCGAAGCCGACGACCTTCGATCCCTTGATCGCGCGGGCGACCAGATAGGCCGCGCCGCCGACCGCCATCAGATAGGCGGACTGATATTCGCGGATCGCGTCCGTGGCGGCGGGACCACGCTCGGCCTTGCCGACCATCGCCAGCAGGCCCTGGTCGAGCATCATGCGGGTGAACTTGTCCATGCGAGTCGCCGTCGTCGGGCCCGCCGGGCCGACCACTTCCTCACCGACCGGATCGACCGGGCCGACATAATAGATCACCCGGCCCTTGAACTCGACCGGCAGCTCCTCGCCGCGATCGAGCATGTCCTTGATCCGCTTGTGCGCGGCGTCACGACCGGTCAGCATCTTGCCGTTGAGAAGTAGCCGATCGCCATGCTTCCAGCTCTTCACCTCTTCCGGCGTCAGCGTGTTCAGGTCTACGCGGCGAGCCGCCTGGAGGTCCGGCTTCCAGTCGACTTTGGGCCATTCCTCCAGCTTGGGCGCCTCCAGATAGACCGGCCCGGAGCCGTCCAGCGTGAAGTGCGCGTGACGGGTTGCGGCGCAGTTGGGGATCATCGCCACCGGCTTGGACGCGGCGTGGGTCGGCCAGTCGAGGATCTTGACGTCGAGGATGGTGGACAGGCCGCCCAGACCCTGCGCGCCGATGCCCAGCGCATTGACCTTGTCGAACAGCTCGATACGCAGCGCCTCGATATCGTTGCGGGGACCGCGTTCCTTGAGCTGGCCCATGTCGATCGCGCCCATCAGCGATTCCTTGGCGAGCAGCACGGCCTTTTCGGCGGTGCCGCCGATGCCGATGCCCAGCATGCCGGGCGGACACCAGCCCGCACCCATTTGCGGCACCATCTCCAGCACCCAGTCGACGATCGAGTCGGACGGGTTCATCATCTTGAACTTCGACTTGTTCTCCGACCCGCCGCCCTTGGCCGCGACGTCGACCGTCACCTTGTTGCCCGGCACCATTTCGACATGGAGAACGCTCGGCGTGTTGTCCTTGGTATTGCGGCGGGTGAAGGCGGGGTCGGCGAGGATCGAAGCGCGCAGCTTGTTCTCGGGGTGGAGATAGGCGCGGCGCACGCCCTCATCGACGACTTCCTGCAAGCTGCGGTCGCCCGACAGGCGGCAGTCCTGGCCCCATTTCACGAAGACCGTGACGATGCCGGTGTCCTGGCAGATCGGGCGATGCCCCTCCGCGCACATACGGCTGTTGGTCAGGATCTGCGCGATGGCATCCTTGGCCGCCGGGCTCTTCTCGGCCTCATAGGCCTTACCCAGCGCACGGATATAATCCATCGGGTGATAGTAACTGATGAACTGGAGCGCGTCGGCCACGCTCTCGATCAGGTCGGTGTCGCGGATCAGGGTCGTCATGGAGTGGCCTTTTGCGACAGCGGGGCCGCGCGCGCAACGCCCGTCGTTCACCGGTCCGGCGATTCGCGATGATGCCGCGCTTCAATCAATCTTAACCTCGATTCGCGAGGGTCGGTCGAACCCCAGTGGAACCGCGATATCCCCATGCCGTCCGCCACCGACCGAATCCCCTTTCTGGCCCTGATCGGTCTCGTCGAGGACAATGACGAGCTGCTGATCTCGTTGCACCTCGATCGGTTGAAGAGGCTGTGTCGGACATGGCCGCTGGCGATCCTGCAGAATCTCGTCACGGTGGCGATCATCGCGGGCTTCGGCGCGCTGAGCGATCCCCGGTCGGTGCTGATCGAAAAGGGTATCGGCTGCGCGGCCATGATGCTGGGCACGGTGGCGTTCGGCATCGTCCTGTGGCGGGGCCGATCGCGGCAATGGCCCTTCTACCGGTTCAAGCAATGGCTGAGCGTGATGGGTCTGGTCCTTTCGCTCACCACCGCGCCGCTGCTGCTGATCCTCACCCGGTCGCAGACCGGCAGCCATGACTGGGCCTCGGCGCTGACGCTGATCTGTGCGATGTGGGCGATGGCGGCGATGCTGAACCCGGTGCGCGGCGCGCTGCTCGGCTATTCCTTCGGCTTCGCGTTCCTGGCGCCGATCGCCGCGCTGGCGTGGGGCGTACCCGTCCTGCCCGTGCTGGCCGCCGTGGTGCCGCCGTTGCTGTTCCTGGTGCTGAAGGCGCAGCGCCTGGGCCGGATGGACTATGATGCGGCACGCGCGCGGGCCCGCGAGTTCGGCCAGGGGCAACAGGCGGTCAAGATGATCGCCGAGTTCGAGGAACATGGCACCGGCTGGTTCTGGGAAACCGATCGCCAGGGACGGCTGACCTATCTGTCGAAGAAGGTCGCCGACGATCTGGTCGGTCCGGACGGCGACTATCACGGTCATGCGCTGACCGAGCTGTTCCACATGGATTCCACCGCGCCGGGCAGCGAACGCACCCTGTCCTTCCACATGGCATCACGCACCAGCTTTTCCGACTATACGGTCTGCGCGGTGGCGGGCGGCCCCGCCGTCGCCGATCGCTGGTGGTCGATTTCGGGGCGGCCGATCATCGACAGCATCGGCCGGTTCCGCGGCTTTATCGGATCGGGGTCCGACCTTACCGAAAAGCGCCGGTCGGAGGCCGAGATTACCCGTCTGGCCCTGTTCGACAGCCTGACCGGCCTGGCCAATCGCCAGCGCATGAAGCTGTCGCTCGACAAGACGTTGAAACAGTCGGTCAGCCCCTATCGCCCGACCGCCTTGTTCCTGATGGACCTGGACCGGTTCAAGGCGGTCAACGACACGCTGGGCCATCCGGCCGGCGACCTGCTGCTGCAACTGGTTGCGCGGCGGCTGGAACAGGTGGTCGGCGATGTCGGGCTGGTCGGGCGCCTGGGCGGCGACGAGTTCCAGATCCTGCTGCCCGGCATCGACTCGCGCGACCGGCTGGCCAGCCTTGCGAAGGAAATCATCGTCACCCTGTCGCGCCCCTATGACGTGCACGGCAACGAGGTCACGATCGGCTGTTCGATCGGCATCGCCATCGCGCCGGAGGACGGCGCGGATTCGCAGACGCTGATCCGCAACGCCGACCTTGGCCTCTATGCCGCCAAGGGCGATGGGCGCGGCGTCCACCGTTTCTATGCCGAGGCGATGCTCGAGGGCGCGCGCAGCCGCAAGCGGATGGAGGAGGATTTGCGCGTCGCCATCACGCAAGGGCAGTTCCACCTCGCCTATCAGCCCGTCGTGTCGACCCGCGATGCGATGATCGTCGGCTATGAGGCGCTGCTGCGCTGGCGTCACCCGACCCAGGGCGATATCTCGCCCGCGCAGTTCGTGCCGATCGCCGAGGAATGCGGGCTGATCGAGCAGATCGGCGAATGGGTGATGCGTACCGCCTGCCTGGAGGCGGCGAGCTGGCCCCGCCCCGCGCGGGTCGCGGTCAACGTCTCGTCGATCCAGTTCGCCAAGCCGCATCTGCCCGCTCTCGTTTCTCAGGCGCTGGCGCAATCGGGGCTGGAGCCGTCGCGGCTGGAGCTGGAGATCACCGAAAGCGTGTTCCTGAACGACAATCAGGAGTCGGACCGCAAATTCGCTGCGCTCAAGGCGCTGGGCGTCCGCCTGGCGCTCGACGATTTCGGCACCGGCTATTCCTCGCTCGGCTATCTGCGCCGCGCGCCGTTCGACAAGATCAAGATTGACCAGTCCTTCGTCCACGGCGCGATCCGCGCCGGCAGCCGCAACGCCGCGATCATCCGTGCGATCGTGACGCTGGCCGACACGCTGGGCATGGAGACGACCGCCGAGGGCGTAGAAATCCAGGATGAGATCGAGCTGATCCGCGACCTGGGGTGCAGCCACATCCAGGGCTATGTCTATGGCAAGCCCGCCGGATCTGACGAAGTGCACCGGATGCTGCGCGACCGCGAGGGCCGCGCCGAGCCGGTCGGCCTGAAATCCAATCGCCGCCCGCGCATGAAGATCCTGCGCACCGCCCAGATCATGTCGGGCACCGCGACGATCGATGTGCGCATCCGCGACATGTCGACGACCGGCGTGATGATCGAGGGGCTGCCCCCCGCCTATATCGTATGCGGCGCGGCGATCGGTATCCGCCTGGGCGCGGACCGCCCCTTGCGCGGCTATATACGCTGGGAGCGCGAAGGGCGGGTCGGCATCGCCTTCGCCACGCCGCTGGCCGAGGATCACCCCTGGCTGGAAGGCGACGATAGCCACGACCATCACCGCCAGTCTGCGTGATGCCGCTCCCGCGGCAAGGGTAGGATTTACATCGGGATAGGAAACTGCCTCCCGCACGTTCGCGGCGTCATGACTGTTTCCGCCCCGACGCCCGAAGGCGCTTCGCCCCGCATCCCTGCGCTCAGTATCGTCTTCGGCTATGGCCCAGTGCTCGTCCTGCCGCTGGCCGCGCTGGCGGCCTGGGCGGGGGCGCCGCTGGCCCTGCTGATCGGGCAGATATGGGGCGCGGCCATCCTGATCTTTCTGGCGGGCGTGGCGCGGGGGCTCAGCTTCTTCACGCCGGGCGGGCCGCACCGGTCGCAGATGCTGGTCATGGGGCTGCGCTTCACCTTGGGGCTGCTCGCCCTGATCGCCGGGCCGTTGACGGCGTTCGTGCTGCTGATCCTGGGCTATGCGTCGATCGCGGTGACCGATCCCTGGACGGCCCGCTGGGGCGGAGCGCCCGAGCATTTCGCACGGCTGCGGCCACCGCAAATGGCGGTCGCGCTGGTCGGCCTGATCGCGCTGCTCCTATTGTCATTCGGTTAATCGCAAGCCCCTAAAAAAAATTTTAGGGGCTTGCGCTTCGCGAACCCCGCAGACATCCGTGCGTCGCGGCTTTTCGAGCGCCTGACGCCAGCGTCATTCGTCGCAACCAACCCGCTCTCCATGCTTTAGGCTCTTGCGGTCCCGCCCGGGATTTTCCACTATGGATTGTGGAAGAGGTCGGGGGCGGCCCCAAGCACTGGTAGGACAGGGACAAAGACCGGACACCGGAAACGGCGTCTTGTCCGACCCCCTGCCCGGATCGCGACGTACGCGGCGCGGGGTGTTACGGGGCATGATGCCGATTCGAACGGAACAAGAACAAAGGAGCGGCATCGATGATGGATTTCAGGGATAGCCGGGATAGCGACATGACGACTGATATGCTTGAGAAAATGGCCGCCGACACGGTAGCCGCGCCTGCCCCGACGCCCGCCGATACCAAGTCGGTGCGCCCGCAACCCTATCCGGTCGAGGTCGACCATGCGCGCGATGCGCGGCTCACCGATTTCGGCAAGGAAACGCTGAACGACCGCTACCTCCTGCCCGGCGAAAGCTATCAGGACCTGTTCGTGCGCGTCGCCTCGGCCTATGCCGACAATGCCGAGCACGCCCAGCGGCTGTACGACTATATCTCGAAGCTGTGGTTCATGCCCGCGACGCCGGTCCTGTCGAACGGCGGCACGGGTCGCGGCCTGCCGATCAGCTGCTACCTGAACTCGGTGCCCGACAGCCTGGACGGCATCGTCACCACCTGGAACGAGAATGTATGGCTGGCCTCGCGCGGCGGGGGCATCGGCACCTATTGGGGCCATGTGCGCGGTATCGGCGAGCCGGTCGGCCTGAACGGCAAGACCAGCGGCATCATCCCCTTCGTCCGCGTGATGGACTCGCTGACGCTGGCGATCAGCCAGGGTTCGCTGCGTCGCGGCTCGGCCGCCTGCTATCTCGACATCTCGCATCCCGAGATCGAGGAGTTCCTGGAAATCCGGAAGCCCAGCGGCGACTTCAACCGCAAGGCGTTGAACCTCCACCACGGCGTGCTGATCCCCGACGCCTTCATGGAAGCGGTGCGCGACGGTGCCGAATGGCATCTCAAGAGCCCCAAGACCGGCGAGGTCCGCGCGACCGTCGATGCGCGCGCGCTGTTCCAGAAGCTGGTTGAGACCCGCCTGGCGACCGGCGAGCCGTACATCGTGTTCGCCGACCATGTGAACAAGAACATGCCCAAGCATCATCGCGAGCTGGGGCTGAAGGTGTCGACCTCGAACCTGTGTTCGGAAATCACCCTGCCGACCGGCATCGACCATAAGGGCAAGGACCGCACCGCGGTGTGCTGTCTGTCCTCGCTCAACCTGGAAACCTGGGACGAGTGGAAGGACGACAAGCAGTTCATCGAGGACGTGATGCGCTTCCTCGACAATGTCCTGCAGGATTATATCGAGCGCCACGAGCCGGGCATGGAGCGCGCCGCCTATTCCGCCAGCCGCGAGCGGTCGGTCGGCCTGGGCGTGATGGGCTTCCACAGCTTCCTCCAGGCGCGCGGCATCCCCTTCGAGGGGGCGATGGCCAAGTCCTGGAACCTGCGCATGTTCAAGCATGTCAGCGCCCAGGTGAACCAGGCGTCGATGACGCTGGCGGTCGAACGCGGGCCCTGCCCCGATGCGGCCGATGTCGGTGTGATGGAACGCTTCAGCTGCAAGATGGCGATCGCGCCGACCGCGTCGATCTCGATCATCTGCGGCGGCACCAGCGCGTGCATCGAGCCGATCCCGGCGAACATCTACACCCACAAGACGCTGTCGGGTTCGTTCGTCGTGAAGAACCCCTATCTCGAAAAGCTGCTGATCGAGAAGGCGAAGAACGCCGAGTCCGTGTGGAACTCGATCCTCGAGCATGGCGGCTCGGTCCAGCATCTCGACTTCCTGAGCCAGGAAGAGAAGGACACGTTCAAGACCTCGTTCGAGATCGACCAGCGCTGGCTGCTCGAACTGGCCGGCGACCGCACGCCCTATATCGACCAGGCGCAGTCGCTGAACCTGTTCATCCCGGCCGATGTGGAGAAGTGGGACCTCCTCATGCTCCACTTCCGCGCGTGGGAGCTGGGCATCAAGTCGCTCTATTATCTCCGCTCGAAGTCGGTGCAGCGCGCCGGTTTCGCCGGGTCGGGCGGCGTCGAGGCGGACAACACGATCAGCGCACCGAAGTTCGAGATCGGGGAAACGACCGATTACGACGAATGCCTGGCGTGCCAGTGAGGTGATTTCCCTCTCCCCCCGGGAGAGGGAGGGAGCCGCGCAGCGGCGGAAGGGTGAGGGTGTGCGTCAATACGACAATCATCACTCCGGCACGGTGCAACGCGCCCGCCAGCTCCGCCGCGACGCGTCCGAACCCGAACGCCGTCTGCTTCGCGCGCTGCGTGAAACCTATCCGTATTTGAAATGGCGTCATCAGACGCCTCTTGGACCCTTCTTCGCCGACATGCTGTGCTTTTCCAAAAAGCTGGTCATCGAGGTCGACGGCGATACGCACGCCGCCGCGGAAGGGTATGACGCGTCGCGCGAAGATTTCATGATGCGCGAGGGGTATCGGACGGTTCGCGTGACGAACGCCGACGTGATGCAAAATCTCGAGGGGGTCCTCACCCAAATCTCCTTCTCCCTCCGGGAGAAGGAAGGGGCCCGCGCGGCAATGCCGCGTGGGAAGGATGAGGGTGTCGCACTCACGAAGAAAAAGGGCGGCGTCGCATGAACGACACCACCCTCACCCTTCCGCGCCCTGACGGGCGCTCCCTCCCTCTCCCGGTGGGAGAGGGAAAGTATGGCTCACTCCGCCTCTTCGAACTCGTCGACGGCGTTCTGTGCGGTCGCCGACAGGCGCACCGTGTTGCCTTCGACCTCGGCGACCAGGCCGATCGGCAGGTAGTGATGCTTGGCGCCCTGCCCGTCCTGAGTCTGGGGGCTGTCGTTCTTGGTCAGCTTGATGCGGTCGCCCTCGACATGGTCGACGGTCCCGACATGGACGCCATCCGCACCGACGACTTCCGCATGTTCCTTGATCTGGCTGACATCGACCATTGTTCGTCTCCTGTGTTGGGTTCGGGTTGGGAACGCGCCAGCCCGGAATTGGTCGCATGACAGGGGCGACGATCATGTACGGCGTTGCCGCCCTGTTAACCGGGATCGGTGCAACGCTGCTGCTGCAACTCCGCCGCCCGCAGTCGGACGAGGGCCGTTATGCCCGGCTGATCGCGGGCACCATGTTCGCCACGGGCGGGATCATTCTCGCCGGTTTCGCTACCGCTCTGCGCTCCTGGGCGAGCAGCGGCTGAACCGGCCTTCACCCTCTTCATCTCATTCGTACCCGGAGTAACCCCCATGTCCCTCCTTCAAGCCTCCAAGCAGTACAAGCCCTTCGAATATCCCTGGGCGTTCGAGTTCTGGAAGCGTCAGCAACAGCTCCACTGGCTGCCCGAAGAGGTGCCGCTGGGCGAGGATTGCCGCGACTGGGCGCAGAAGCTGACCGATCACGAGCGCAACCTGCTGACCCAGATATTCCGTTTCTTCACCCAGGCGGATGTCGAGGTGCAGGACTGCTATCACGAGAAATATGGCCGGGTGTTCAAGCCGACCGAGGTCAAGATGATGCTGACCGCCTTCTCCAACATGGAGACGGTGCACATCGCGGCGTACAGCCATCTGCTCGACACGATCGGCATGCCCGAGAGCGAATATGGCGCCTTCCTCGAATATGCCGAGATGAAGGACAAGCACGACTATCTGCAGAAGTTCGGCGTCGACAATGACGAGGATATCGCGCGCACGCTGGCCATGTTCGGCGGCTTCACCGAGGGCGTGCAGCTGTTCGCGTCCTTCGCGATGCTGATGAACTTCCCGCGCTTCAACAAGATGAAGGGTATGGGCCAGATCGTCACCTGGTCGGTGCGCGACGAGTCGCTGCACTGCGAGGGGATCATCCAGCTGTTCCACGCCTTCACCAAGGAGCGCGGCTGCCTGACCAAGGCGGTGAAGGACGACATCGCCGACCAGTGCCAGACGACGGTGCGGCTGGAGGACAACTTCATCGACCTGGCGTTCGAGATGGGCCCGGTCAGCGGCATGACGGCCAAGGATATCAAGAAGTATATCCGCTTCATTGCCGACTGGCGCCTGGGGCAGCTGGGCCTGAAGCCGATCTACATGATCGACGAGCATCCCCTGCCCTGGCTGACCCCGCTGCTCAACGGCGTCGAGCACGCCAACTTCTTCGAGACGCGCGCGACGGAATATTCCAAGGCGGCGACGCGCGGCCAGTGGAACGACGTCTGGGACGCGTTCGACACCCGCCAGAAGGCGAAGACCGCGAAGGCCGCCAACGAAGAGCCGAGCGAAACCGGCGACATGTTCTCGGCCGCGGGCGTCGCGGCGGAGTGATCCTCGAAAGGGCGGGCTTCGGTCCGCCCTTTTTTCGTTCGCGCGAAGCCGCGAAGAAATTTGGTTCGCGCAGAGGCGCGGAGGACGCAGAAAGGGCACGTGGCAGTCCTCGACTTGCCCCCCCCTCATCCTGAGAGTCGAAGACCGAAGGAAGGGCGTCGTCACATCCCTTATTTTCGGGCCAAAGGCCCAAATTGTTTGCCGCAAGCGCTCGCCTGACCGGCGATCCTCATGGCTTGGTCTTCAACGACACTCCCGCTGAAACGGATTGGGAGTGTAACACGCCAAAAAAACTTCTTCTCTGCGCCCCCCGCGCCTCTGCGCGAACCGACCTCTTCGCGTCATCGCGGCTTCGCGTGAACCGAAATCACCGACCAGCCCGCGTCGGCGCATGGAAATCCGCCGGTTTCCCGGCGATCCAACGCAGGAACCGCACCATATCCGGGTGCCCGCGCAGCACCGTAAAGTCGGAATAGCCCCGCGCCAGGTCCGCGTTGCTCAACGTCGCATGAATCGTCCGGTGGCAGATCGGATGCACCGGCACTGTCTCGCGGCCACCCTCGCTCTTGGGCACCGGGTGGTGCCATTCCACCTTCACGCCCAGCGGCCGCTCGCACATTGCACAGACCGGCGTCTCGCCAACCGCCATCCGTTCGGCGGCGGCCAGCAAACCCGCCTTGCGTTTCACCCGTCCGACCATCGCCACGATATGGGCATCGACGGCGCATAAGAAAACGGGGTCCGGCATCGCTGCCGAACCCCATTCCTTTACGCCAACTGGACCCCGAAAGGGATCAGAAGTGTGCGACGACACCCGCCATCGGGCGGAACGAATGCGCGTCGTCGAAGGTCGAAACTTCCATGCGCAGGCGCAGACCCGAGTTGCCGGTCAGGCCGCCCAGACCGATGTCCTTCGGGCCGACTTCGGCGCCGACGCCGTACACGGTGCCGTGATAGTCACGCTTCAGGTCGCCAGCGACGCCCGGAGCGAAGTTATGGAAGTTGTTCCAGCGATAGCCGACCTTGCCATAGAACAGGCCGCTCTCACCGGCGCGGAAGCCCGCGCGGCCATAGGCGCCATACTGCCAGTCGATGTCACCCGACACGCCCTTGGCGACCGAGCCCTCGGCACCGACGAACACGGGGCCCAGCGGGATGTTGGCACCGACGATGCCCTCGACCAGCGCGCCGTCCAGGTTGTAGCCCTTGGGCTGAGCGGGGATGCCAGCGACCGACTGGCGATCGAACTGCTCCCAACCACCCATGATCGCGACATAAGGCTCGATACCGAAGGCGCGGGTGCCGTCGGGAGCGGTCGCTGCGGGCGCCGGAGCCGCCGCGGTGTCGGTGGTGTTCATGTCCTGCGCCATGGCAGGCACGGCAACGAACGCAGCCGCCGCAGCGGCGACGATGGAAAGCTTACGCATACGAGATACCCTTCTTTTTTCTATGTGGGGCGGCGGATCGAACCGCTCAGCCCAGGCCCGCTTAACCGGTAAAATCGCCATGGGTTGCACGACAATCGACTTTTTTGGTCGCCTTGTCGGGACCTGTGTCAGGAAAACCACAGTTCCTGTCACCAACATGAACTAAATGGGGGCGGAATGCGGCAATGGCGGTTTTCCGCCACTTTTCGGCCGCTATTCCGCCCCGGCCGGTCAACCCATCGCGGTGCAGCGCAGAGAATCGCCGGTGGGGCGTGTCAAAACAACCTCACCCCCCTTGCCGCGCAGGTCATGGCCGAAGCCGGTGTAATGGATACCCGAGGCCACGGGCTGGCCCGCCAAGCGGATCTCCAGATCGTCGTCGAGGCGCATCAACGCGCTGTCATTGCGATTGTCGAAGCGCACCCAGAAACGGCTGCCATTGTCGCACTGGAAATTCCGGGACACCATCGATGGCAGACCCGCGCGCATGTCGGGCAGCGTCGAACAGCCCATCAGCACCAACCCTCCCGCCGACAAGGCAACGGGCAAGCGCATCATGGCCGCAGCGCGGCGTCATCGGCCTCGTCGATATCGCCGTCCGCGACTGTATCGTCCTCGAAATCCTCCTGGAGATCGTCCTCGTCGACGTCCTCGGCGTCCATGTCGACCGAGGCGTCGCTCGTCCCGACCTCTTCGGAGTCCATGTCGAGCTCGCCGATCGGCTCGTCCTCCACGCTGTCATCGCCCAGATCGGGTTCGAGATCGGTCAGCAGCACGCCGTCGCTGGGGCCGTCACGCGTCACCTCCAGGATTTCGGCACGCTGGCTCTCGTCATAACCTTCCTCGTCCCAGCCATCGTCGCCGGGTCCATGACTGGGAACCTGATGTCCGCCCATCGCTGCCTCCTCTTGAACTATGGAGGGTGGAACGGTGGGGTTGGCCGGGCGGTTCCCCGGCCGCGTTTCAGGCCCGCCTCAGGCGGGGCGGAACATCCGCCCGCGCTCGGTCACGAAGACGAAGGCAAAGGCCGCGATCCCGGCGATCAGAAAGCCCAGGGTCAGCGGCTGGGTGGTCCCGTCGAACGCCTGGCCGATGCCGGCCCCGACCAGCGAGCCGATGGTCACGCTGGCAAAGCCCTGTACGCTGGAGGCGGTTCCGGCGATCCGCCCCATATTCTCCATCGCCATCGCCGAGAAGTTGGAGGTCGCCAGGCCGAAACACGCCATGGTGATCGCCTGCAGCACCGCAAAGACGATCAGCGATTCCCCGCCGAAGCGCGCAATCACCAGATGAACCGCCGCCACCGCGATCAGGATAGCAACCGAGCTATGGCTGATCAGCCGCGTACCCAGTCGCATGACGATCCGCGAGTTGAGCAGGTTGGCCGCCGCCATGGTGACCGACGTCGTCGCAAAGATCAGCGCGAGCAACTTTTCGCGCCCGAAGGTCACCGCCATGATCGGCTGGATCGAATTGAGATAACCGTACAACGCCGCCATCAGCGCCGTCGCCGCCAGCGTATAGCCCAGCGACAGCCGATCGCTCAGCGTCTCGCGCCACCCGCTGGCGATGCGCGACAGCGAGATGGGCAGTTGCGCCTCGGCCGCCAGCGTCTCGGGCATCCGCAGCGCGAACCACCCCAGCACCAGCGTGGCGAGCCCCGCGATCACCCAGAAGATCAGCCGCCAATTGCCGAACAGCAGCACCAGCTCGCCGAACGCAGGCGCCAGGATCGGCACGATCATGAACACCATGAAGGCGATCGACATGACCTGCGCCATCGCGCGCCCGTGATAACAGTCGCGAACCAGCGCCACCGTCGCCACCCGCGTCGCCGCGATCGCCGCCCCGGCACAGATCCGTGCGGCGAGCAGCAGCGGAAAACTCGCCGCGACCGCCGCCAAACCGTTGGTGACGATATAGATGACCAGCGCGACGATCAGCACCCGCCGCCGCCCATAACGATCGGCCAGCGGCCCATGGATCAGCTGCGCCACCCCGAACCCGATCAGGAAGGCGGTAACGACGAACGGCCGCGCGGCGGGCGAGGCCCCCAGCGCCTCCCCGATGGCGGGCAGCGCCGGAAGCATCGAATCGATGCCGAGCGCGGTCAACGCCATCAGCGCGGCGATCAGCAGGACGAACTCGACAAAACCGATCGGCGCGCCCAGGGGTTCGGCGGTGACGGGCGTCACCGGATCAGCGGAACGGGATTCGGACATGATGCCTGTCACATAGGGATGATTGGCGGGCAGGGAAACCAACAAAGCGGAGTGCCTGCCCACAGCGCCGCAGCATTAAGCGCGCATCTCAACGAGGACTTCGGTATCCTAATGACGGCACATCCAAACCTCGATCAAGCGCATTCGGTAGCAAGTTGTCCGAACGCACCGCTGGAACGATTGGCGACATTGCCTGCTGGCTCAGGCCATTCACCAAGCGGAACAGACATCTCATGCCATCCGGACGCAGACGGCAACCGGCTTATTTCTCGCCCATTTCCATCGCGCGGAGCAAGGTTGCCAGCCTTGGTCCAATCGATGTTCGTTTCGCCTTTCGCCGTTACGAACGTCGTGTGACATTTGTCGATCGCTCGGACCCCCGTCACGGCCGCATTGTCCAGGGTCGCATGTCCTACCAACAAGCTCTCGAGCTGATGCGCAAAAATCTGATCAGCAGCCGTGGCAGACGAGGCTGGCCGCGTCGATTGGCTCGGCCGCATCGACGATGCGCCGGCCACCACCCCGGAGGGCCGCTCAACTGGCGTGGTATTTCCGGGCTGATCAGAAGCCGAACTACACCCTGCCAAAATCAGTACAGCGGAAGCACCGCAGGCCAAGAACATGGTCATCAATGATATTCCCCATATAATAGCATCTGTGTTTCAGCAGCCCGGCGCACTACCAGACTCTTGATCCTCTGCCCGCGGGAATAGACGTGCTTTGACAGTTCGACCGCAGCATCTTTCGGACGATGTTGGTTGATCAAAGCAGTAGTCCTTTTCCATCCACCGCCGGGATTATAGGCATAAGAAACCAGCGCATCGAATTCATATTGGTGCAGAGGGATTTTGATCGCGCGCCGCACCATGGCTTCATAGTGCCCGACAATGTTGGCCAGTAGGGCGGCCTGTTGCGTGTCGGACAGATTGATCGCGTCCTTGTTGACGCGAACGAAATCACCCGCCGCACGGCCACTTTTCCCTGCCCCTTCCGCAACGCGTTCAGCGGCAGCGGGATCGACCCCAAAGATGGATTTCAGATCATTGGCGACCTGCGCCCGACTACGGTCTTTCATATCGTATCCCGGACCGAGTGTAACACCACTCCCCATACTGGGGTGATGAAGGCGATTGCTGACCCCAGGCTGCGTTTCATGGCGGACAATGAAGAGTCGCCCCTGCGCCGACATCCGCATGCCCGCCACAGGCGCGACCGTGCCCGGCTGAACGGGCTGATACTCCGCTCGCCGCAAAGCGGGTTGCACGGCGGGTCGAATGGAGACTGGAACGATCTGGGGTCCAGCGAACTGCTTCTTGACCCAGGCCAAAATGGCATCCTCCGCAGCCTTTAGCGTGCCCATCATCTGGGTTAAGGCAGAAGGCTGACCGGTCGCATTGGCTTTTACAGACTTTTGGGCAAACAGCGCGCCCAATGTCTTTGGCCCTGCTATGCCGTCTGGCGGAAATAACCCAAGCCGACGCTGGGCTATGCGCACGGCGCGCTCTGTTCGAGGACCAAAGCGTCCATCAACTTCGACCTCAGGTACGAAGACCTTCAGCTTATTTTGAAGGGCGCGAACATCATCTCCGTGCTGACCAAGCTTTAGGTAA
>NZ_BCTY01000011.1 GCF_001591005.1 Sphingomonas sanguinis NBRC 13937 | reverse complement strand
CCCCAGGTCGAACCCGTCGGTCAGTGCAAAGCCGATCAGCAGCACGCCCAGCAGCGCCCACCAGATCAGGCGTAACATCTCATAGTCGAACATGTCCTGGCCTCCTTCAGGCGGTGACGGGAATGGCGGCGGGGATCGGGCCGGGTGCGGGCTGGTCGTCCCGCTCCTCGGGGCCGTGCGCGATGGCGGCGAGGATCAGGCGGACCTCGATCACCGCCAGCACGCCGTAGAGCGCGGTGAAGCCCGCCAGCGTGGTCCACAGCGCCTCGCGCGACAGCGAGCTGGTCGCGAGGAAGGTCGGCAGCACGCCCTCGATCGCCCAGGGCTGTCGCCCCAGTTCGGCGACCAGCCAGCCCAGCTCGATCGCAACCCAGGGCAGCGGGATCGCCGCCACCGCGAGGCGGAGGAACCAGCGCGCGTCCATGTGCATCCTGAGCGAACACAGGATGAAGGCGGTGGCGAACAATGCGATCATCGCAAAGCCGATCGCCGCCATGATGCGGAAGCTCCAGAAGAGCAGGCCGACATGGGGGACCGTGTCCCATGCCGCCGCCTCGATCTGCTTCGCAGTCGCGGCGCGCGGGTCGACCATCTGCCGCTTGAGCAGCAGGGCATAGCCCAGGTCGCGCTTGTGCGCCTCGAACCGGGCACGCTGTGCGACGTCGTTCGGGTTCGCCTTCAGCCGCTGGACCGCGTCATAGGCGATCACGCCCGAGGTGATGCGTTCCTGCGCCTTCAGCACCAGTTCGGACATGCCCGCGACCGTGCCGTCCAGGCTGCGCGTCGCGATCAGGCCCAGGACCCAGGGAATCTCGACCTTGTAGCGCGTCTCGCGCGCCACCGTGTCGGGCAGGCCGAACAGGGTGAGGCCAGAGGGGCCGGGCTCGGTGTGCCAGACCGCCTCGATCGCGGCGAGCTTCATCTTCTGGTTGTCGGTCAGCGCATAGCCGCTCTCATCGCCCAGCACGACGACCGACAGCGAGGAGGCGAGGCCGAACGCCGCCGCCACCGTCATCGAGCGGCGCGCGATGGGCAGGAACCGTCCCTTCAGCAGCCAGAAGGCCGACACGCCCAGCACCACGACCGAGGCGCAGACATAGCCTGCGCTGACCGTGTGGACGAACTTGGCCTGCGCCACCGGGTTGAACAGCACCGCGCCGAAATCGGTGACCTCCATGCGCATCGTATCGGGGTTGAAGCTTGCCCCCACCGGGTTCTGCATCCAGCCATTGGCGACCAGAATCCACAGCGCGGACAGATTGGTGCCCAGCGCCGTCATGAAGGTGATGATCAGATGGCCGAGCTTCGACAGCCGGTCCCAGCCGAAGAACATCAGCCCGACGAACGTCGCCTCCAGGAAGAAGGCCATCAGCCCCTCGATCGCCAGCGGCGCGCCGAAGATGTCGCCGACATAATGCGAGAAATAGGACCAGTTGGTGCCGAACTGGAACTCCATGGTCAGGCCGGTGGCGACCCCCAGCACGAAGTTGATGCCGAAGATCTTGCCCCAGAAGCGCGTGGTCACGCGCCATTCCGGGCGATTGGTCATGACATAGACCGACTCCATGATGACCAGCATCATCGACAGGCCGAGTGTCAGCGGCACGAACAGGAAATGATACAGCGCGGTGGCCGCGAATTGCAGCCGCGACAGGTCGATGACCCCGGGGTCCATAGCATGTCTCCATTGAAGGAGCCGCCCCCCGGCCCCTTGCGTGTCGACTCGCTAGGCGCGGAGGCCTCCGTCGACATTGACCATGGTCAAAGACGGGGCGGCCGATGGGGGCGAGGGTCGGGCCATGACGACGATTGCCCATGCTCCGCTGGCCGCCAGATTGCGTAATCGCTGGTTGAACGACGCCGCCGGGCGTCGGGACGGCGCGTCGGGTCTGTTGCTGCTCGATACGCTGGCCGCCACCGGTTTCGCGGCGGGATTGGCGGGCGGCGTGACGGCGGTCGCGGGGCAGGGGGCAGTGTGGCCCTGGGCCATGCTTGCGCTGGCTATGGGCGGCTTGCGCGGGCTGTTCGCGACGCTGGCGTTGCGGCGCGGCGCGGCGCGGGCGGGCGAGGTCAAGCGGGCGCAGCGACGGCATGTCGTCGGCGCCACGCTCCACCGTGCGGCCGGTGCCCCGATCGATGGTGGCCTGCTGGCGACGCAAGCCGTGGACGCGGTCGAGGCGCTGGACGGCTATGTCGCCCGTTTCCTTCCGGCCCGCCGCGCCGCCGCCAGCGCGCCGATGCTGGTGCTGGCCGCGACGGCCTGCGCCAGCTGGGTGGCCGCGCTGATCTTGGCGGCGACGCTGCTGCCCTTCATCGCGGCGATGATCCTGGCGGGCGGCGCGGCGGCGGACGAGTCGCGGCGGCAGTTCGTCGCGCTGCACCGCCTGTCCGCGCGCTTCGCCGACCGGGTGCGGGCCTTGCCGGTCGTCCTGGCCTTCCGGGCTGAGGCGCGGGAGACCGAGGCGATCGGTGCGGCGGCGCAGGAGCTGGCCGACCGGACGATGCGCGTGCTGCGCGTCGCCTTCCTGTCCTCCGCCGCGCTGGAGTTCTTCGCGGCGCTGTCGGTGGCCCTGGTCGCGGTCTATTGCGGCTTTTCGCTGCTCGGCCTGCTGCCCTTTCCTGCACCGGAGGCGTTGACGCTGGGCCGCGCCTTCTTCGTGCTGGCGCTGGCCCCCGAATTCTACGCGCCGATGCGTCGCCTGGCGGCCGCCTATCACGACAAGCAGGCGGCTGAGACGGCGGCCGACACGCTGATCGCCATCGCCGATCCGGAGCGCGCCGAGCCTGTCGCGGCGGCCGCGCCGCTGAACCTGCGCGATGTGACGATCCATTATCCGGGCAGCGACGGGCCCGCCGTGTCGGACCTGTCGCTGCGGATCGAGCCCGGCGAGATGGTGGCCTTGCTGGGCCCGTCGGGCAGCGGCAAGACCAGCATCCTGCACCTGCTGCTCGGTCTCGCGCCGCTGACCGCCGGGAGCGTCGAGGCGGGCGGTGCACCGCTGACATCGCTCGCGGGACAGGCGAGCTGGGCGGGGCAGCATCCGCTGCTGATCGCGGGCACGATCCGCGAGAACCTGTTGCTGGCGCATCCGCGGGCCGATGACGTGGCGCTCCAACGCGCGGTGGTGTCCGCGGGGCTGGTGCCGATGCTTAGCCGTCGGCCGGGCGGACTGGACGCGGTGATCGATGCCCGCGGTAGTGGTCTGTCGGGGGGCGAGCGGCGGCGGATCGCGCTGGCCCGTGCGCTGCTGAAGCCCGCGCCGTTCCTGCTGCTCGACGAGCCGACCGCGCATCTCGACGCCGCTGCCGAGGCGGCGCTGATCGCCACCATCGCCGTCGCCGCCCGGGGGCGGACGACCCTGATCGCCACCCACAGCCCTGCGCTCGCGGCCATCGCGACGCGCGTCTTTCGTCTGGGAGCCGCCGCATGATGCTGCACGACCTGATCGCCGCCGAACACCAGCGGGAGCGTCGTCGCCTGCGCCGGGCGGGGCTGTGTGCCGCGCTGGTCGCCGCTGCATCGGTGTTGCTGCTCGCGCTGTCGGGCTGGTTCCTGACCGCCGCCGCGCTGGCCGGGGGAGCGGGGATCGTGGCGGCACAGGCGTTCAACTATATGCTGCCCTCCGCCGCGATCCGATTGCTGGCGATCCTGCGCACCGGGGCGCGCTATGGCGAACGGCTGGCGAGCCATGGCGCGGCGTTCGGCGCGCTCGCCCGGCTGCGCCCCGCCCTTTACCGCGCGATCACCGCCACACCGCCTTCGGTCGCGTTGAGCCTGGGACGGGGCGAGGCGACGGCGCGGCTGATCGGCGACGTCGATGCCGTGGAGTGGCGCTTCGTCCGCTTGTCGGGGCCATGGGGCATGGTCGCCGCGCTGGTGTCGGGGGCGGCGCTGACCTGGCTTGGCGGATGGTGGAGCATGGTCGCGACCCTGGCCTGTGCCGGGGGTGCTCTGGGCCTGGGCCGGGTCTGGGCCAAGCGATTGGAGCAGCCCGGCCGCGCGGTGCAGCAGGCGATGGGGGTGTTGCGCGAAGAGGTGGCGATGTGCGGCGGGGCGGCGGCCGAGTTGCGCTGCTTCGGTCTGGAGGATTGGGCGGTCGCGCGAATCGCGGCGGCGGGCGACCGTCTGGCCGACGTGCAGGCGCAGGCGGTAGCGGTCGCCGCACGGTTCGAGGGGCTGCATGCGATCAGCGTCGCGCTGGCGGCGTCGTCCGCTCTGCTCCTGTCGGCGGGGGCGGGGGCTCCGGTCGCGGCGCTCGCCGCGCTGGCGGCGGCGATGACGGTCGATGCGATCGCGCCGATGCTGCGCGCCATGACCGAGACGGGACGCCTCCGCGAGGCCGAGGTGCGACTGGACGCGGTGTTCGCAGCGGCGGAGACAGCCCGGCCCGCGACCGGAGCGCGCGGCGCGGCGATGCTGGTCATCGACGGCAACCTGTTCGCGCCGGGCAGCCGGGTCGCGCTGACCGGGCCATCGGGTTCCGGCAAGACGAGCCTGGTCGAGGGACTGCTGGGCCTGCGCGCGCTGTCGCCGGGACGGGTTCTGATCGACGGGCGGGACGCGGCGACGCTGGGGCCCGAGACGCTGCGCACGACCTTTGCCTGGGCGCCGCAGGATGCTGCGCTGATGGCGGGCACGGTGCGCGACAATCTGCGGCTGGCCGTGCCCGATGCGACCGAGGAGCGTCTCTGGGACGCGCTGCGCGACGCCGCGCTCGATGGAGTGGTGCGGGCCTTGCCGCAGGGACTCGACACCTGGCTGGGCGATGACGGCGCCCGACTGTCGGGCGGTGAGCGGCGGCGGCTGTCGCTGGCGCGCGCCTATCTGGGCGAAGCGCCCTGGCTGCTCCTCGACGAGCCGGGTGAGGGGCTGGACGCCGATGTCGCGGCCGAGATCGCCCGCCGCCTGGATGCGCGCTTGCGGCGCACCGGGCAGGGGCTGATCATGGTCAGCCACCGTCCGACCTTGTCCGCTTTGTGCGACCGGCATCACGCGGTGACGACCGGGCTCCGACGCTGCGTCGCCTGATCCGGATCAGACGGCCTGGCTGAACCGCTGCTCGTCCTCGCTCCGCCACGCATCGAACACGGCGGCAATACTGCGGGCATAGGGCAGCGCGTCGTCGGCCAGCCGCAACTGCCAGCCCTGCCATGCGATCAGCCCGACCTGCTCGAACCGATCGAGCCGCTCGCGGATCAGGTCTCGTTCGGGCAGGTTGTCGGTATCGGCGACGCCGCGACACAGGATGTCCGCGATCAGATTACCCCTTTGCTGGTCGAGGGGATCGCGGTGGAGCCCGCGTTCGGTCGCGAACCGACCGGCGCGGATCGACTCATGCCATTCGCCCGCCTTCTTGGCGTTCTGGAGCAGCCGGTCGGGAAAGGCGCTGATCGCGCTGGCGCCCAAGCCGAGCAGGATTTCAGCGGGGTCGTCGGTAAAGCCCTGGAAATTGCGTCGCAGTTCGCCTTTCGTTGCCGCCTGCGCCAGCGGATCGCCCGGCTTGGCGAAGTGGTCGAAGCCGACCGCGCGATAGCCTGCCGCCGTCAGCCAGTCATGGGCCAGCGCCGCCTGGGCGAAACGCTCGGCGGCCTTTGGCAGAGCCGTAGCATCGATCCGGCGCTGGCGCGGGATCAGGTGCGGGACATGCGCATAGCCGAACACCGCCAATCGCTCCGGCGCAAGCATCAGCGTCTGCTCCAAAGTCTGCTCCAACCGGCCCGCATCCTGCCCTGGCAGGCCATACATCAGATCGAAATTGATCGAGGCGACACCGGCGGCGCGCAGCCGCTCGACCGAGCGGACCACCTGTTCCTGCGGCTGGACCCGCCCGATCGCCGCCTGAAGGCCGGGGTCGAGGGTCTGGACGCCCAGGCTGACCCGCTCTACCCCGACCTCGCCGATGACGGCCGCCCAGTCCGCATCGAAGCCGCGCGGGTCGACCTCCAAGGATAGGACGGCATCGTCGCACGAGAAGGCTGTGCGGAGATGCGCGACGAGTGCCGCAAAGGCGGTGGGCGCGATGGCATTGGGGCTGCCGCCGCCAAAGGCGATCCGGCCGATCCGTCCCCGCCCCGCCAAGTGCCGGGCGAACAGCTCGATCTCGGCATGGAGGCGCGCCAGATAGGCATCGAGCCGCGCCGTCCGGTTCGCCGCGCCGGTGTTGCACCCGCAATACCAGCAAATCTCGCGGCAATAGGGGATGTGCAGATAGAGCGAGACGGGGGTATCGGCCCCGACCGCTTCGATCGCGGAAAGCATATCCCCATGCCCCACCTGATCGCCGAACTCGGCGGCGGTGGGATAGCTGGTATAGCGCGGCACGGGCCGGGCGAGCAGAGCGGGGTGATAGGGCCACATGCGACACGTTCTGCACCAGGGCCGTCGCCGGGCCTTTGATCGCCGTCAAAAGTAAGGGCGGACGCGCCCCATCACGCCGCCAGCGCGTAGCGCCGGCAATGGTCGAGATAGCCCGCCTCGTGCCGCCCCGAGAGCGACACGACGCTTTCCCACAGCCAGGACGGCGTATCGAGCGTACCACGCCGATCCGCGTCGAGCAGCGCCAGCCACTCGCCGCGCGTGGCCTTATCCATCTGACGCGCATGGGCGGCGCCCACGACGAAGGCCAGGTGACGGGCGGCGCGGATCGCTTCGCCCCGGCTGAACTGGTCGACCTCCAGTTTCAAATCCTGTGGGGTCAGCTCGCGGATGAAGAGCGAACGGCCCAGCATGGTGACCGGCATCATGCGCGATCCCAGATAGGGGGACAGGTGGCGCGCGGCGGTCACGACCCGCTCGGCATCGTCGGCCGGCATGTCCGCGCCCGGCGCGGCAGGCGCGATAGGGGCGGTCGCTTCCTTCAAGTCGACCAGCGCATAGGACCAGTTGCCCTTGCGCGTCTTCAACGCCACGATCGCGGCATAACGCAGCAGGCCCAGCGAACTGCATCCCTTCATCCAATAGGCGGCATCGACCAGCCGGACTTCGCGGTCCTGCGGCTTGCCCTTCAGCGACAGGACCATCGCGCCGACGCGGTCGTCCGCGAACAGAGTGTGCAGCGCGTCGCGTTCCTCGGGGGCCAGTTCCCAGAATTTCTTGCCCAGCGGAATGCGGGGCTCGACCGCATCCAGCCGCTCCTTGGCCAGATGACGCCAGCGGCGACCCAGCGCCTCGCGCTCGACGCTGCGCACGATATCCGACTCCACACCGGGATCGCCGTCCGCCGGATCGCGCATAGCGGTCGCATAGCCGTCGACCATCTCCTCCATCATGCGCATCGTGACCACGCCCGGCAGGTCGGACCCACGCGCCGCCGTGGCCAGCGACAGGCCCAGCCGGATCAGGTCATGCGCCGGATTGCCGATCACCGCCTGATCGAGGTCGCGAATCTGGATGTCGACCGAACCGTCACCATTGGCGACCGGACCCAGATTGCCGAGATGGCAATCGCCGCAAATCCAGACGGGGGGTCCTTCGGGCACTCTCCGCGCCACCTCAGACCCTGCCAGCCACTCATAGAATTTGGCGGTATTGCCGCGAACATAGGTGTGAACGGATCGCGCCATCTTCAAATTGCGCTTGGCCGCGAGAATGGATGGACGGTCGGCGGTCTGGGGCATGCGGTGTCGGAACCTCGAAGGATAGGGTCGTCAAAACGCGGAGCGGTCGGAAAAGTAACAAAACATTGCTGAGTGATGGCGAACCCGATGCGGTTGCCTCTGCGGCTCGGGCCCTGAGCACCTTGCCCAAGCTCGATCGACGGCACGACCGGCGCTCATAAAGCGCCTCATTAAAATAGATTGTTAATAAGGAGATGGGATAGCTGTCGTCATTCTCCCAGCTGCGATCGGCTCCCCTTGATCTTCTCCCTGCTGCCCTATTCCCCCTACCTTCTGGCGGTTGCCATCGGCATCTGCCTGACCTCCGGCTGGTTGGTCGCGCTGCTCACCGCAGAGGTGCGCCATACCCGCACTAGCTCGATCGGCTGGCGCGACGGAGGGCTGGCGCTGGCCGCAGGACTGGGCGTGTGGTCGACTCATTTCAGTGCGATGACCGCCTATCGCCCGGACTTGATCCTGACCTATGCACCGTACCGCACGGCGATCTCTGCGGCGGTGGGCGTGCTGCTGGTTGGGCTTCCCATCGCCGCGCTTGCCAGGGTGGAGCAGCAGAGCAGGCAGGTCGCTCTGGCCGTGACGGCCGGTTTCGGCATCTGGTGCATGCATGCCGTCGGCCTGTCGGCGCTGGTCGATTGCGGTCACGCATTCTCCATTGCAACGAACCTGATCGGCGCGCTGATCGGGACGGCGATCCTCGTCGGCTGGCAAGTCCGTCGCGCTCCCCTCTTTCCGCGGCTGGCCACTGGCATGTCCTTTGTGGGCGCGGTGTGCGCCGTCCATTTCATCAGCCTGGCCGGGGACATGGTGACCGCGCGGCTGGCTGTCGTACACGGCAGCGCCATGTCGCCCGGCCTGGTCGCGGCCTGCACGGCCTTTGCCGTCTCGATCGCCTGCCTGGGCGGCGTCCTGTCCGCCTCGCAGGCACGGTTGCGACGCGAACGCGAGGCGCAGACGCTCAAGGCGGTGATCGAGAGCATGTCGGACGGCCTGGTCTTCATCGACAAGGCGGGGCGGCTTCGCCAATATAACCGGCGTTTCCTGGCCCAATTCGATACGCCGCCGGAAGCGCTCCGGACCGGCGTGACGATCGACACGTTTCTGGACACCATTGCGCGATACCGGAACTGGCATCCCGACAAGCGCGCCCTTGTCGGCCAGGCCATGAAATCCTGGGTTTATACCGGTGGGTCGTTCGACCGCGAGTGCGAAATGGAGGACGGCCGCACCTATGTCATGCAGTGCCGCCCGGTGATCGAGCAGGGGGTCGTCCTGACCTTCAACGACGTGACGGCCGAGCGGCAGGCCAGCCGGAAGCTGAGCCATCATGCGCATCACGATGCCCTGACCGACCTCGGCAATCGCCGGGCGCTTCACGAGCGCACATCGGCCATGATCGGCAGGGCGGAGACGTTCAGTCTGCTGCTCATCGATCTCGACGAGTTCAAGCAGGTCAACGACACGTTCGGCCACGGCATCGGCGATAAGCTGCTGGTCCATTGCGCGGCGGTGCTTCGTGGGTTGGTCGGGCCGGATAGCTTCGTCGCGCGCATGGGCGGCGACGAAATGGCGATCGTCATGGCTTTGCCGATCGACCAGGCCACCGCCTTTGCTCAGACGGTCGTGACCCGTATGGCGGAAGCCGTCACCATCGACGGCTATCGCCTGCTTCCCGGGTGCAGCATCGGCGTGGCGGAATGGGTGGCGGGGCTGTCGGGCGAGGAGCTTATGCGACGCGCCGACCTGGCGCTCTACGATGCCAAGCGGGCGGGTCGCCGCCGTGCCCATCGGTATGAGCATGGTATGACCGAGGCGCTTCTCCAGCGGCAGGAGATCGTCGAAGGCCTTCGTGACGCGGTGAGGGACGGCGGCTTCCACCTGGCGTTTCAGCCGATCTCCGATCTCGCGTCCGGCGTGACCTGCGGTTACGAGGCGCTGCTGCGTTGGCAGCATCCCGTCCGGGGCTGGATCGCGCCCGACGTCTTCATTCCCATCGCCGAGGAGGCAGGCCTGATCGAGGAGATCGGACGGTGGGTGATCGCCGAGGCATGTCGACACATGGTGGATTGGTCGCCGCATCTGTATGTGGCGGTCAACGTGTCGGCCGCACAGCTGGCATCGGACGCGTTGCTCGACCATCTCGCCCAGGCCGTCCTGGTCAATGGCCTGGCCCCCGAGCGGCTGGAGATCGAAATTACCGAAACGGCGCTGATCCAGGACCCGGTAACGGTTGCAGGCCGGTTGGAGCGTATCCGCAAGCTGGGCTTCAAGGTCGCCCTGGATGACTTCGGAACCGGGCAGTCATCGCTCTCGCATCTTCGCGACCTGTGTTTCGACCGGATCAAGATCGATCGCAGCTTCGTGCTGCGTGCGGCGAGCGATCCGCGGTCGATGGCGGTCCTGCGGGCGACGGTGGCGTTGGGCGGCGAGCTGGGCGTCATCACCCATGCCGAGGGCGTCGAAACCTCCGAACAGCTCGCCTTGTGTCGACAAATCGGCTGCGATGCTGCGCAGGGTTACCATATCGGTCGCCCGCTCATCCCGCTGGTGGAGATGGGCACGCTGCACCAGGTCCATGCCGGGAAGGTGGCGTGACGTGCGGATCGGCGGCGGAAAGCGTGCCGCTGAGGACTGTGCAACCCGGTTATAGGCTCTGAAATTCAGGTGCAGCGAAACTGAAATTCCGTTAACCACCTCTTTTAACTGTCGAATTTAGACAGTGGTTTAACATATGTATATAGGTCGCCCGGTCTGGAGGACCGATGCGCTTTCTAACTTGCCTTACGGAAAATCATGATCTGCGACTGGTGGCGCTCGCTGCGCTATTCTGCCTGACGGGCTCTGCGATCAAGGTAAGGCTGCTTCAGCGGCTGCGTACCGCAGACCCCGGTACGCATCTGGCCTGGGGTTTCATGGGGGGCGTATCGACCGGCGCGACGATCTGGTGCACGCATTTCATTGCTATGATGGCTTATCAGCCGGGTGTGGCCGTGGCCTATGACCCGCTGCTGACCGCCCTTTCGCTCGTCATTGCCATGATCGGCAGTTCCATCGCCCTGACCATTGCGGTCCGTCGTCAGCCATTCGCGCCGCTGGCGGGAGGATTGTTGTTCGGCTTGGCGGTCACCGCCATGCACTATACCGGCATGATGGCTTTTGCGGCCAAAGGGTTGGTCGAATGGTCGCCCGCCTATGTGGCAGCGTCGATTGTGTTTGCCCTTGTCTTCGGCGCGCTGGCCTTCACCCGCGCTTTGTCGACCGGCCAGCGGGGTAGCCCATGGCCTGCAACCGCGCTTGTGATGACAAGCATCGTCCTGCTTCATTTCACAGGCATGGCGGCTCTGGCCGTTTTTCCCACCGCGGCGGAACATGGCCAGACCGACAGCCAGAGCGCGACGATCATCATGGCGTGCGCAGTCGCGGCAGTCGGCATGCTCGTGCTCGGCACTGGTTTCGCCACCTATGTCCTAGACGTGTCTGCCAATGTCGCCTGGCGCCGCCGCATGGCCCAGGTGATGGAGGGCAGCGTCGATGCGATGATCATCGAAAGCAATGGCGTGATCGTCGCGGCGAACGGCGCATTTACGCAGCTTTTGGGCATCGACGAGGGTGTGGTGGGCCAGTCCCTGCAACGCTGGGTTTCGGACATTGGATCGGTCGAGCCCGGTACCCTCGCGCAGCGTAGTCTGGAGGTGGCCGACGGCTCCACCATGCCTGTGGAGATCGCCCTTCGCGTCGATACCGACGACAAAAAGTCGTACATGATCTATGCTCTTCGTGACGTGCGTCAGCGGCTGGCGCAGGAACGACGCATCGCGCATTTGGCACGAAACGACAGTCTGACAGGACTGCCCAATCGGACGTCTTTCCTGGAATGGTCCCATCGCCAGGCGGCGCCAGACGGACCTGGGCGCCGCCTGGCATTGCTGTCGATCGACCTCGACCGCTTCAAGGAGGTCAACGACACGCATGGCCATGCCGCCGGCGATCATTTGCTGTCGACCATCGGCCTGCGGATGAAGGAATTGGCACAGCCCGGCGAGTTTCTGGCGCGCCTGGGCGGGGACGAATTCGTCGCTTTGATCGGCATCGAGGATCATGACGATGCGATCGACCTGATCGATCGCCTGCGGTGCGCCATTACGACGCCGGTCGCTTATGACCACTCGACGCTGAGCTGCGGCATGAGTGTGGGTGTCGCGCTGTGGCCGCAGGATGCCGATGAGATTTCGGCGCTGATCAACAACGCCGATCTTGCCATGTACCGCGCGAAATCCAGCATCACGACCGACTTTTGCTTTTATGAAGAGGAAATGGATCAAACGGTCCGCGCCCGTCGTCGGATCGCGACCGAACTGCGCGACGCACTGGATCACGATCAGTTTGCTATCCACTGGCAGGTCCAGGCATCGGTCGAGACGGGCGAGATCACCGGTTATGAGGCGCTGCTGCGCTGGACGAAGCCCGATGGCACGAACGTTTCGCCGTTTGAGTTCATCACGATTGCCGAACAGACCGGCTTGATCGTCCCGATTGGCGAGTGGGTCCTGCGGCGAGCCTGCCAGGAAGCGGCGACTTGGCCCATGCCGTGGAAGATTGCGGTGAACCTCTCACCCGTCCAGCTTGGTCATGTCGATCTGCCTCGGCTGGTCCATCAGATCCTGATCGAAACCGGCCTGGCCCCCGCCCGACTGGAACTGGAAATCACGGAATCCGCGATGATCACGGACCCCGAGCGCACGACGCATGTGTTGCGTCAGCTAAAGTCGCTGGGCGTGTCGATCGCCATGGACGATTTTGGAACCGGCTACTCATCGCTCTCGACGCTACGGTCGTTTCCGTTCGACAAAATCAAACTCGACCGCTCGTTCATGACCGAACTGGACGTGGCGCCGCAGTCGGCCGCGATCATTCGAGCGGTGCTTGCACTGGGCGAAAGCCTATCCATCCCCGTCCTTGCCGAGGGCGTGGAGACGCGTTCGCAGCTCGAATTCCTGCGAGCGGAAGGGTGCAACGAAGCGCAGGGATATCTGCTGGGGAGGCCTGGGTTGATGCAGCCCAACGAGAGTGTCGCGCTCCCGCAATCCACTTCGCACGCGGCATAAGGACATCGACATTCACGGCTGCCTTCCGTGGTGCAAGTTGTTCCACGGTCGGTCAGATCTTACCGATGCCTAACCGGCTCACACGGTCGGAACCGCCGCGCCATAAATCTGGCAATCGGCGCGTTTGGTTCCCGTCAGACTTCCGTCGTTCCGCAGCGAATAGCTGGTCCGTTCGCGGACATTGAAGGCCAGGACGCGCCTGATCGTCAGGTTGCCGAGTGCGGCGGTGACCAAGCTGACCGGGGCGATGGGCTGATAATCATAGATGACCTCGACCACCATCACCGCCGTACCGCCCGTGGCGGCAATCTGCTTCCCCGGCGTGCCCACACCGTCCATGGTCGAAGCGCCTTCGACCGCGCCATGATCGGCGTTCGTGGTGTCGTCCAGATTGGTGATCGGGCCACCGGCCTCGTTCTTGGGCGCGCCGAGCGAGGACGAAGCCGCCAGGGCGCCGGCGCAGCGCTGCCAGCGGAACCATTGACGATAGCCATTGGGGTTGCCGGCGGATACCGGGCCCTGGCCCCCCGAGCCCGTGGTCGTGGTGCGCTGCTCGAGATCGGACAGAATGATCCGCCCCCTGGCCGCAAAAGAGAGCGGCTCCCCCATCTTCATGGCGCCGATCATAATCTCCGTGACATCGGCCTCGTCCATCGTGGTCCGAATCCGACCCGCATTATCCGCCACCGCCATCGCGATCTGCGAAACGCGCAAATTGGCCAGCACGTAATTGCCGACCTCCACGCCGCCCAGACCCAGGAGCAGGATCATGGGCGCGGCGAGCGCGAACTCGATCATCGCCACGCCGCGCCCATCGACCGCCGCACCGGCAAACCGTTCCGCAAGGCGCTTCATCCGCATTGGATCACCGGCTCCGCCTGCGAGGCATAGGGCTGGTTCTTCAACATCGTGGTCGCGGTCAGCGTCGTTACCGGGCTCCATCCCATCAACCGGCTCATGGGAATGATCTCGGGATAGGTCACGGTCGCGGTGTAGAGCACCACGTCATCCGAACCGCCGGTGCCCGCACGTGCGCCATCGGCGTCCCAGACGCCATTTCCGTTGATGTCCCGGAAACAATCCCCGGCGTTGTACTGCCCCAGCGGCTGCGTGTCGGTGGTGATGGGCTCGGGCTTGGCGACCTGCTGGAATTTGCCATAGCTGGTGGGCACGACGACGACGTCGGCGTCCCGGGAGATTGCCTTGACGCTCTCGCCGACCATGGCCGTCAATTGCGCCGCCGTCGTACCCGTCCCGATCGTGACCCGCCGGGCTGCGCGATCCAGGGCATCCTGCACCTGCGTGGCGACATATTGGCGATAGCCCAGGTCGAACAGGCCGCCCATGATCGCGATGGCGGGGAGCGCGATCAGGGCGAACTCCACCACCGTGGCGCCGCAACGGTCGCCACCGATACGGCGCAGCGCGTCCTTATGGCTCGGCCTCATTGGGTCAGTCTCAACGCGCCGATATTTTTCCCGATTTCGATAAAGCGCGCCATCAACTCTGCTTGGTTCGACGAGGTGGAGGCCTGGCTGGGCGTGCTCGCGCAATTGGTCAGCGACGAGTCGAGCGTGGTGGCGAAGCCGATCACCCAGATCGAATATCCCATGGACTTGGCCCGCGAGCACAACAGGTTGAAACGCTGCTTGTGGCGGGCAAGCTGGTCGTTCTCATCCGAATATTGTCCGCCGGGCGTGACTCGTGCGTCGAGCTTTTCCACGCCGTAGGAAGAATAGAGGCTTGCGTAGCCGGTGTCGAACAGCCCATCCGTCATGAAGATGATGTACTTCTTGACGGGCATCATGTTGTACGTTTCCGGGTTGTTGCTACCGAAGATGCCACCCGAAGATGCCCAGCGGGCACCCCACATCATTCCATTATCGTGATAGGTGCCGCCATCGGGATTAAGGGTGTTGAGATACTTGTTCAGGTCGTCCCTGGACCATCCCTGCATCGATGCGGCCGCAGACGGGCAAGCAAATTGTGGCTTGAAGGGGTCGTTGCTGTACGTTCGCGCAGGATAACTGGTGTACTCAACCTCCGGCCAATAGGGTTTCCACTTGGTTTCCGTGTTGTTCGGTATCAGGTCGATGTTGAGATCGGTGGCGCCGCTCGCAATGGCCGTATCGTTGGACCCCATGCGTACCGTCTGCCGCTCTTCGATGCACCCCGCCCAAGTGACGTTTCTGGTGGTGGTTTGGACCGGCGTAATGCCTCTGTCATCGGCTGTACCGATCAGGTTGGCCACATCGACGCGCGCGCCGGACACATATTGCGAGGTGTCGAACGTCCGCGGATGATATTGGAAGTAGGTGCAAAGACCGCTTCGGGAGTTGTAGCTGCCATAGCGGTTGGAGCAACTTCGGGAACTCATGCTTTCGGTCACGACTTGTCGCGATTGATAGGTCCAGGGACCTGACAGCATGTAATTGGGATTGGCGGCACGGATCGCTGCACCGATATTGACCGCGCTGGCATAGGGAACGACGCCGTAGCGAAGGCGCATGCCCGAAGCGGTCAGTTGCTTCTGAATCGGTTCCAGTTGATCGTACAGCGCCAGCACGGCCGAACGCAGCGCTTCGATCTTGGTCTGGGAGTCGCTGGACGTCGCCTTGTCCCGCATCGAGCCGGTCGTATCCAGCACGAAGACGATATCGGTGTTCACGAAATCCTGGGACGCATTGCAGCTGACGCTGACCGGCAGCTCGACAAAGCCGAATATCCGCATCACCGACGTCGGAACCGTGGTGGCGGCATTGATGACGACGGTTGTCTTGGAGTCCGTGGTGCTGGTTATGGAAGGCGTGAACGGCTTCGATCCGTACATGCCCTGCTGAAAGTTGAAATTGAAGAATTTGGCGGCCTCGGCCCTCACGCCGTCGTCGACGGTGCCGTTGGTCATTGCGCGTCGCCCCGCCAGAACCGCCGCGTCGCACGCGATCTGCATCTGCTTGCGCGTCACATATTCGGTGCCGAGATCGATGGCCGACCCGATGAGCGCGACGAGTGGAATGAGGAAAAACGCCCATAGCATCATGACATTGCCGCGCCGATCGGCGGTAAGTCCGGCCAGGACACCTGACTCCGTGGAACGTGATGGCCACCGCAGTCGGGGCAAACCACAAGACGGAAATCGGCAGTTCATCCGGCGGCCGTATCGGCATAACGTAAAGGGTAGGTTTACAAAGGCGGGGGCGATCTTGACGAGCGGCCTGTGGGGCAGGGCGGCGTACGCTCGATAACCCTGCGGGTATCGTTTGGATATGAAGTTGGTGTTGGACGGACCGCGCCGTCCCCGACATGCTTGCCACCACAACGGCGACAGCTGCGGACCAGTCGCAACGACCGAATGCGATATCCTGTGGAGAGGAAGCGTATGATGGGTATCACGCCACTCGATGGTGTTCGGCATGCCGACCTTTTCAGGAGCGTCGGGCAGGATCGATTCCGGTCCAAGTGGCGCCTGGGGCGATCCCAAGGACCTGCTGTCCCACATCCCTTCTCGGCAGGCCCGATGCGGGTTTTCTTTGGCTCGGAGCGTCATCGGCCGGCTGCTGGCCGCACCTACGCCATAATGAACGCCTGAACGCAGAGCCATTCGGCACCGCGCCGTCCCACATCTCAACGATCATGATGGAGAGCGAAATGACATCCCTGCTCGACGCCGCGCATCTCGACGGCCGGTTCTTCGACGGACACTGGATCGAGGGCGGCCAAGGCTATGACGTCCTCGAACCGGCGACTGGCGCGGTATTGGCGCGGGCCGCCTCGGTCGATGCCGCCACGGTCACCAAAACGGCGACGGCGGCTCGCGCCGCGCAGCAGGGCTGGGCCGCGGCGACGGCGGATGTCCGGGCGGGCGTCTTCGTCCAGGCGGCGGCGCTGGCGCGGGCGCATGCCGAGGAGATCGTGACCTGGACCATGCGGGAAAGCGGCTCCGTGC
The DNA here is from genome assembly GCF_001591005.1 of Sphingomonas sanguinis NBRC 13937. Taxonomy (GTDB): domain Bacteria; phylum Pseudomonadota; class Alphaproteobacteria; order Sphingomonadales; family Sphingomonadaceae; genus Sphingomonas; species Sphingomonas sanguinis. The sequence goes on along the minus strand of NZ_BCTY01000011.1, from coordinate 64,734 downwards.
GCGCCAAGGCGGAGTTCGAGCTGGCGATCACGATCAAGGCGATCGAGCTGGCGGCGGCGATGCCGCATCAGGCGCAGGGGCTGGTCCTGCCCAGCGAGCCGGGGCGGCTGAGCCTGGCGCGCCGTCGTCCGCTCGGCGTGGTCGGGGTGATCGCGCCGTTCAACTTCCCACTCTATCTGGCGATGCGCGCGGTGGCGCCGGCGCTGGCGGTGGGCAATGCGGTGATGCTCAAGCCCGACCCGCGCACCGCGATCTGCGGCGGTCTGGTGATCGCGCGTCTGTTCGAGCTGGCGGGGCTGCCCGCTGGTGTCCTGTCCGTGCTGCCCGGCGGCGGCGAGGCGGGCGCGGCACTCTGCGCGGACCCGAATGTCGCGATGATCCAGTTCACCGGCTCGACCGGGGCGGGCCGAAAGGTCGGCGAGGCAGCGAGCCGTCACCTCAAGAAGGTCTCGTTGGAATTGGGTGGCAAGAACACCCTGATCGTGCTGGACGATGCCGATCTCGACCTCGCGACGCGCAACGCCGCCTGGGGGGCATGGCTGCATCAGGGGCAGATCTGCATGACGGCGGGGCGCATCCTGGTGCATCGTGCGATCTTCGACGCCTTTGCTACCCGACTGGCCGAGAAGGCGAAGGCGCTGCCGGTGGGCGATCCGATGTCGGGCACGGTCGCGATCGGCCCGCTGATCAGCCAGCCGCAACTCGACCATGCGGTCGATATCGTCGAACGCAGCGTCGCCGCCGGCGCGCGCCTTCTGGCGGGCGGCAAGGCCGAAGGACTATGCCTCGCCCCGACCGTGCTGGAAGGGGTGAAGCCGGGCATGGCGGCGTTCGAGGAGGAGATTTTCGGCCCCGTCGCGGTGCTGGTGCCGTTCGATACGGATGACGAGGCGGTCGCGCTCGCCAACGACACCGAATATGGCCTGTCGGCGGCGGTGATCTCGAAGGATGTCGGCCGTGCCATGGCGCTGGGCGAGCGGCTGCGCGCGGGCCTGCTCCACATCAACGACCAGACGGTGAACGACGAGGTGGTCAATCCCTTTGGCGGCGTGGGTGCCTCGGGCAACGGCTCCGCGATCGGCGGCCCGGCCAATTGGGAGGAGTTCACCCATTGGCAGTGGGTGACGGTGAAGGGCGTTGCACCCGCCTATCCCTTCTAAGCACCCTTCCAACCACACAACATGATGCAGGAGACGATAATGACTGAGATGCGCAGCATCACCACCGCCGTGGTTCGCGACCAGGGGGCACCCTTTGCGATCGAGGAGGCGAAGATCGCGTCACCGCAAGGGGGCGAGGTGCTCGTGCGGATCGTGGCGGTGGGGGTGTGCCACACCGACATCATCGTGCGCGACCAATATTACCCTGTGCCGCTGCCCGCCGTCCTCGGCCATGAAGGCGCGGGCGTGGTCGAGGCGGTGGGGCCGGGCGTGACCGCTGTCGAGCCGGGCGACCATGTCGTGCTCAGCTTCGCGTCGTGCGGCGTCTGCGGTCCGTGCCTGACCGGCCATCCGGCACATTGCGGCGACTTCTTCGCGCTGAACTTCGGCGGCGGGCGCAAGGACGGCTCGACGGCCACCTGCGATGCGCATGGCGGCGTGCTGCACGATCACTTCTTCGGCCAGTCCTCGTTCGGCAGCTTTGCGATGGCGCATGAGCGCAACATCGTGAAGGTGGCCAAGGATGCGCCGCTCGAGCTGCTCGGGCCGCTCGGTTGCGGTATCCAGACCGGGGCAGGGGCCGTGCTGCGCGCGCTGAAGGTGCCGTCGGGGGCGAGCTTCGCCGCCTTCGGTTCGGGTGCGGTCGGCCTTAGCGCGATCATGGCCGCGCGCGTCGCGGGCGCGACCACGATCATCGCGGTCGACGTGACGCCCAGTCGGCTCGATCTCGCGAAGCAACTGGGCGCCACGCATGTCGTCAACAGCCGCGAGACCGATGCGGTGGAGGCGATCCGCGAGATCACCGGCGGCGGCGCGGACTTCACGCTGGAGAGCAGCGGCCGGCCCGAGGTGCTGCGCCAGGCGATCGACGCGCTGACCATCCTGGGCACCTGCGGCATCGTTGGCGCGCCCAAGCTGGGCACCGAGGCGAGCTTCGACGTGAACATGGTGATGGTGCCAGGCAAGCGCATCATGGGCATCGTCGAGGGCGACGTCGTGCCGCAGGTCTTCATCCCCGAGCTGATCGCGCTCCACGCCCAGGGGCGCTTCCCCTTCGACCGGCTGGTGAAATTCTACGATTTCGCCGATATCAACCAGGCGGTCGCGGACAGCGAGAGCGGCGTGACGATCAAGCCCATTCTGCGGCTGCCCGCCTGACGGGAAGCGGGGCGGGGGACGCCGTGCCCCCGCCCGTTTCGGGTGTCAGACCCGCTCGATCATCAGGGCAATACCCTGGCCCACGCCGATGCACATGAAGGCCAGCGCGTAGCGCCCTTGCGTCCGGTGCAGTTCCTCGACGGCGGTCATGACGATCCGCGCGCCCGACATCCCCAGCGGATGCCCCAGTGCGATAGCCCCGCCGTTGCGGTTCACGCGGGGATCGTCCTGCGCGAGCCCCAGGTCGCGCAGAGTCGCGATCGCCTGGCTGGCAAAGGCCTCGTTGAGTTCGATCACATCGAGATCGTCGATCGCGATGCCGGTCAGGCGGCACAGCTTGCGCGCCGCTTCGATGGGACCGGCGCCCATGATGCGCGGCGCGATCCCGGCGGCGGCCATGCCCAGAATGCGTGCGCGGGGCGTCAGGCCGTGTCGCCCCGCCGCCGCTTCGGATGCGACGATCATCGCGGCTGCCCCGTCATTCAGGCCGGAGGCGTTGCCCGCCGTCACGGTGCCATCGGCGCGGACGACAGGTTTCAGCTTGGCGAGCACCTCAAGGCTGGTCGCGCGCGGATGTTCGTCCTGCGTGACGACGCGCGGCTCGCCCTTTTTCTGGGGGATGGTGACCGGGACGATCTCGGCCGCCATCCGGCCGCTGGCGATGGCGGCGGCGGCCTTTTGCTGGCTGGCCAGCGCAAACCGGTCCTGATCCTCGCGCGAGATACGCCATTGATCGGCGACGTTCTCGCCCGTCTGCGGCATCGTGTCGACGCCATAGGCCGCCTTCATCGCCGGGTTGACGAAGCGCCAGCCGAGCGTGGTGTCCTCGATCTTCTGTGCGCGGTCGAAGGCGGAAGTGGCCTTGCCCATGACATAGGGCGCGCGGGTCATGCTCTCGACGCCGCCTGCGATGATCAGCTCGGCATCGCCCGAGCGGATCGCCTGCGCCGCGCAGCCGACCGAGTTGAGGCCCGATCCGCACAGCCGGTTGACCGTGGTGCCGGGCACCGCCTCGGGCAGTCCCGCCAGCAATACGGCCATGCGCGCGACGTTGCGATTGTCCTCGCCCGCCTGGTTGGCGCATCCGAGGATGCTGTCGTCGACCGCGCTCCAGTCGACGCCGGGGTTACGCTCGACCAGGGCGCGGATCGGCACGGCGGCGAGATCGTCGGCGCGGATATCGGCCAGCGCGCCGTTCAGCCGCCCGATCGGGGTCCGAACGGCGTCGCAGATAAAAGCGGCGGTCATGAGGTCAACTCCGATGGTTCAGGATAGCGTCGGCCAGCGCATCGGGCGCTTCGAGCGGCGCGAGATGGGCGGCGGGAAGGGCGATATGCCGCGCGCCGGGAATGGCCGAGACCAGATGCTCGCCATGGCCGACATAGGGCGTCGAGCTGTCGCGCTCGCCCGAGATCACCAGCGTCGGACAGGCGATCCCGCCCAGCCGGTCGGACAGCGCCATGTCGCGGATCGCGGCGGCGCATCCGGCATAGCCCTCGGCCCGCATGGTGAGCAGCCCGCGACGGATCGTCGCCGCATGGCCGGGCCGCTCGTCAATGAAGGCAGGGGAGAGGAACCGCGACATGGCCAGATCGACGATCCCCGCCATGCCGTCGCGGCGCACCGTATCGACGCGCGTGGTCCATGCGGCACGGTCCATCGTGGCGGAGGTGCAGATCGGTATCAGGCCCGTCAACCGCTCCGGCATGTCCAGCGCCATCTGCATCGCGATCATGCCGCCCAGCGAGACGCCAGCGACCTGGGCGCTATCCCATCCGGCCGCGTCCATCACCGCCGCGACGTCACGGGCCAATCCGGCCAGGCTATAGTCGCCCGGCGGCGCGTCCGACGCGCCATGTCCGCGCGTGTCGATCCTCAGCACCGCGACATGTTCGCGTAGCAGCGGCAGGACCGGGCTCCACAGGTCCATGTCGGTGCCGATCGAATTGAGCAGTACTAGGCGCGGCTGGTCGGTTTCGCCCTCGACCTTCCAATAGATACTGGCCCCGTCGGATGTGACGAACGGCATCAGGCGACGCCTTCCAGCATATCCGTCGCGAACGGTGCCCCGGTCTTCGCCCGAACCTCGTCCAGCGTGACGCCGGGCGCCAGTTCGACCAGCCGCAGCCCCGGCTTGTCGCAGGCTATGACGCACAGGTCCGTGACGATCAGGTCGACACAGGCCTTGCCGGTCAGCGGCAGCGTGCAGTCGGGCAGGATCTTCGGGCTGCCGGTCTTGCTGGCATGGTCCATCACCACGACGATGCGCTTGACGCCCGCGACCAGGTCCATCGCGCCGCCCATGCCCTTCACCATCTTGCCCGGGATGGTCCAGTTGGCGATGTCGCCGCCCGCCGACACTTCCATCGCGCCCAGAACCGCCATGTCGATATGGCCGCCCCGGATCATCGCGAAGCTGTCGGCACTGGAGAAGAAACTGGAGGTCGGCAGCGTCGTGACCGTCTGCTTGCCTGCATTGATCAGGTCCGGGTCGGCCTCGCCTTCATAAGGAAAGGGGCCGATGCCCAGCAGTCCGTTTTCGGACTGGAGCGTCACGTCGATCCCGGCCGGAACATGGTTGGCGACCAGGGTCGGGATGCCGATCCCGAGGTTGACGTAGAAACCGTCCTGAAGCTCGCGGGCGGCGCGGGCCGCCATCTCGTCACGGGTCCAGCTCATGCCACATCCTCCCGCGCGCGGGTCGTCAGTTTCTCGATACGCTTCTCGTTGATCGTGCTCAGCACGATGCGATCGACATAGATGCCCGGCGTATGGATGGCGTCGGGGTCGAGCGCGCCCGCCTCGACGATCTCCTCCACCTCGACCACCGTCACCTTGCCGGCGGTCGCCATGTTCGGGTTGAAGTTGCGTGCGGTCTTGCGGAACATCAGATTGCCCGCCGGATCGGCCTTCCACGCCTTGATGATCGACAGGTCGGCGCGCAGCCAGGTCTCGCGGACATAGTCCTGCCCCTCGAAGGTCTCGACCGGCTTGCCCTCGGCCACGACCGTGCCGACGCCGGTCTTCGTATAGAAGGCCGGGATGCCCGCACCCCCGGCGCGGATGCGCTCGGCGAGCGTGCCTTGCGGGTTCAGTTCCAGTTCGAGCTCGCCCGACAGATATTGCTGCTCGAACAGCTTGTTCTCGCCGACATAGGACGAGATCATCTTGGCGACCTGGCGGCTTTCCAGCAGCATCCACAGGCCGAAGCCGTCTGCGCCGGCATTGTTGGAGATGACGGTCAGCCCCTTCACCCCGCTCGCGCGCACTTCCGGGATCAGGCTTTCGGGATTGCCCGACAGGCCGAACCCGCCCGACATGATCGTCATCCCGTCGAACAACAGCCCGTCCAGCGCCGCGGCGGGCGAGGGGTAAATCTTGCTCTTCATATCGCTCCAGTCAGCCCAGATCGCCACCGGCCACGGGCAGGACCGAGCCGGTGATGTAGGAAGCCTCGTCCGAGGCCAGGAAGAGGATCGGCGCGATCTGCTCGTCCAGTGTGGCATAGCGCCCCAGGAAGGTGGAGCTGGTGACCTGCTCCACCGCCTCGGCCATCCACGCCTGTTCGCGGGCGTCGTCGCCATTCGGGTTGCGTGGCACGATGCGCGGCGGTGCCTGCGTACCGCCGGGCGCGGTCGCGACGACGCGGATGCCGGCCGCGCCATATTCCATCGCGAGTGCTTGGGTGAGGGCGTTGATCCCGCCCTTCGCCGCCGAATAGGGAACGCGCCGGATGCCGCGCGTCGCGTTGGACGACACGTTGACGATCGTGCCGCCGCCCTGGCCCAGCATGATCGGCAAGACGGCGTGACAGCCCCACAGCGTCGGCATCAGCGAACGGCGGATTTCCGCCTCGATCTGCTCCGGCTCGAAGGCGGCAAAGGGACGCATGCGGATTGCGCCGCCGACATTGTTGACGAGGATGTCGACGCGACCGAAGGCGGTAACCGCCGCGGCCATCGCGGCGGCCGCTCCGTCATGGGTTTCGAGGTCGCACACGAAGAACGCCGCCCGCTCGCCCGCTTCCTGCGCCACGTCGGAGACGAAGTCGGCGCGGTCGACCAGCAGGACGGCGGCACCCTCGGCGGCGGCGCGCAGCGCCACGCCGCGCCCGATGCCCTGGGCGGCCCCCGTCACCACCATCACCTTGTCGCGAAAGCGTCCGGCGAACGTCATGCCGCCACCGCGACCGGTGCTTCGCTCGGCGCGAACTTCTCATAGTGGAAATGCCGGGGCTCGACGCCCTTGTCGCGCAGGAAGATCCGCACCGCCTCGACCATCGGCGGCGGCCCGCACAGATAGATATCGCAATCGCCCGCGTTCAGATGCGTATCGGTCAGATGATCGGTGACATAGCCCTTCAGCGGATGCGCGCTCTCGGGATCGGCGACGCACGCGGTCCAGCTCAGCGAGGGGAGGCGGGCTGCCAGCGCCTCGATCCGTGCGACCTCGACCATATCGCCGTCCCGGGTCACGCCGTAGATCAAGTGGAGCGGCTGGTCCGTGCCCGTATCGGCCAGCACCTCCAGCATCGACAGGATCGGGGCCAGGCCGGTGCCACCCGCCAGCAGGATCGTCGGCCGCTCGACCGCCCGCAGGAAGAAGCTGCCCTGGGGGCCGACGAAGCTCATGCGCGCGCCGGGCTTGGCGATGGATGTCAGCCATCCGCTCATCAGCCCGCCGGGCATGTTGCGGATCAGGAAGCTGGCCTCCACCGCGCCGGGTTTGGAACTGAAGGAATAGGCGCGGTGCTGGTCCGTGCCCGGCACCGCCAGATTGACATATTGGCCAGGCAGGAAGCCGAGCGCGGCGGGATCGTCCAGCCGCAGGGTGAGGAGGATTGTGCTGTCGGACACCAGGTCCACCGCCGCCACCATGCCCTCATGCACGGTAGGCTTCACCTTGCAGGCGGTGGAGGGGACGGGCACCGCGACGACGCAATCGGACGAGACGCGCATCTGGCAGGTCAGGACCAGCCCTTCCTCCGCCTCGTCGGCGGTTAGCGCCTCGTCGATATAGTCGTCGCCGAGATCATAGGCGCCCTGTTCGCAGCGGCATTTGCAGGTGCCGCACACGCCGTCGGAACAGTCCATCGGCAGGTTGATCCTCTGGCGGAACGCGGCGTCCAGCACCGTCTCACCCGGGGCGCAGGTGATGAAGCGCGTCGCGCCATCCTCGAAGTTCAATGCGATACGGTAGCCCATGATATCCTCTCCGGGCGCCGGGCATCAGACGTGATAAACGTCGATCACCTGGCGGATATAGTCGTTCTTGAGGACGACCTTCTTGTTGGTGATGAGCGGCTGCGCGCCGGTCGCGTCGATCGTGTAGAAGGACGTGCCGAAGAAGCTCAGCGTCTCGTTGTAGCGGTGGCTCAGCGTGTGCCAATTGAACCGCACCTGCATCTGCCCGTCCGCCTCGCCGAGAATCTCGACGTTCGATACGGTGTGGTTGGTGCGCGGCTCGGGCATGCTCGCCCCCGATCGCTCGGTCTTGATCCGGAAGACCCGGTCTTCCAGCCCGGTGCGATCGGGATAGTAGATAAGCGAAATCTCGCGCTGAGGGTCCTCCACCAGCATGTCGTCATCGTCCCAGGCGGGCATCCAGAAGACCGCGTGCGGGGCGTAGCATTCCAGCCACTCATCCCACTGCCGATCATCAAGCAGCCGCGCCTCGCGGTAGAGGAAGGCGAGAAGCCGGTCGTAGGTCAGGCTCATGCCGCCACCTCCAGCCGGTCGACCGGGCGCAGCGTGGCACCACCATTCCCGCCACCGTCACGGTCGATCGCGGCGATCAGCGACTGCGCCCAATATTCATGCTGGCGGACGAACAGCCCCTCGTCCTCGCTGCGCTCGCCGCTGAGCAGCGGTTCGATGCCCATGGCGCGCGCGTTTCCGTCCGGCCCGGCGATCCAACGCGTCGCCCCGCGGCTCAGGTCGTTCCACAGTTCGCCCGCGCCCTCATAGGCCTTCTGGCAAGAGCGGAATTCCTCCAGATCGTCGGGCGTGCCCATGCCGCTGACGTTGAAGAAATCCTCATATTGCCGGATGCGCAAGGCGCGGTCGGCGTCGCTCTCGCCCTTCGGCGCGAAGCAATAGATGGTCACTTCGGTGCGATCGACCGAGATCGGGCGGACGACGCGGATCTGGGTCGAGAACTGGTCCATCAGATAGACGTTGGGATAGAGGCACAGATTGCGTGTCTGCCCGACGATGAATTCCGCGCGCTCCTCGCCGACCCGTGCCGCCAGCGCCTCGCGATGCGCATAGATCGGGCGGACCTCGGGGTTGAGCAGCTTCGTCCAGAGCAGGATATGGCCGTGGTCGAACGCATAGACGCCGCCGACGCTCTTGGACCAGCCATCGACATCGACCGCCTTGATCGAGTCCTCCGCGCGGCGGTTGGCGGTCGCCGCATAATTCCAGTGGACCGCACTGACATGATAGCCGTCGGCACCGTTTTCGATCTGCAGCTTCCAGTTGCCGTCATAGACATAGGTCGAACTGCCGCGCAGCACCTCCAGCCCGTCGGGTGCTTGGTCGACCATCTGGTCGATGACCATGCGGGTCGAGCCGAGCCAGTCCTCGAGCGGCGGTACGTCGGCGTTCAAGCTGCCGAACAGGAAGCCGCGATAATTCTCGAACCGGGCGACGCGGGTCAGGTCGTGCGACCCCTCGGTGTTGAACCCGGCGGGATAATCGCCGGTCTTGCCGTCCTTGACCTTCAGCAGCTTGCCCGCATTGCTGAAGGTCCAGCCATGGAACTGGCAGGTGAAGCTGCCCTTGTTGCCATGCTTGCGACGGCACAGCATCGCGCCGCGATGCGCGCAGGCGTTGATGACGGCGTTCAGCGTCCCGGTCTTGTCGCGGGTGATGATGATCGGCTGGCGACCGATATGGGTGGTGAGATAGTCGTTGTTCTCCGGGATCTGGCTTTCATGCGCCAGATAGACCCAGTTGCCCTCGAAGATGTGCTGCATCTCCAGCTCGAACAGCGCGGGGTCGGTAAACACGTCGCGGCGGCATCGGAAGGCCCCGGTGGCGGGATCGTCGACGACGGCGGTGGCAAGGCGTTCGCGAAGGTCGGTCATGACAATATCCTTCCGGGGATCAGGCGACGGCCAGACGGGCGCGGTGCGAGAAGGCTTCCTCCTCGGCATCGTCGGCGCGCTGGAGCTGAAAATCGAAGGCGATGTGCGCGGTGTCACCCTGGCGGTTCGGCACCGGCAGCAGCCCCTCGCGGGTGCCGAACGCGAAGTCGTCGGCGGCAAAGGGATCGTCGCCGAAATTGATCTGCGTCGTCAGCTGGCGATAGCCGGGTGCCTCGATGAAGAAATGGACATGGGCCGGGCGGTTGCCGTGGCGGCCGAGCACCTGCATCAACCGGTCGGAGGCACCGCCGGGCGGCACGCTATAGCCGTTGGGCATCTTGGAATGGAACGCATAGCGCCCATCGTCGCCCAGCCGGATGCGGCGGCGGTTGTTGAACGGCGTCTGCTCGCCGGTGGGATCGAAATGCGAGTAGAAGCCCTTGGAATTGGCGTGCCAGACATGGAGGATGGCGTTCGTGACCGGCTCGCCGTCCGGTCCCGTGACCCGTCCGGCCATGTAGAGCGTGTCGGTATCGTCGGGATCGTCGGTCAGGTTGGCGTCATTGTCGACCAGCGGCGCGCCCTCGACATAGAGCGGCCCCTCGATGGTGCGGGGCGTGCCGCCGGTCTTGCCTGCCTCGGCGTCCTTGGCGTCCATATAGAGGTCGAGGAAATGTTCGAGGCCGACGCCCGGCATCAGCAGCCCGAACTCGCCCGCGCCGTTCTGGAGGAAGTTGACCGCGCCCCAGACTTCGTTCTCGTCGATGTCGTGCTTGACGATCAGCACCATCAGCGATTCCACCAGGTCGCGCAGGATCGCCTTCACGCGCGGATCGCCCTTGTCCGAGGCCGTGCCCGCGACGCGATCGAGCAGATCCTGGATGGCGGGAGTTTTCACGAAGCTGATATCCATCACACTCTCCTATATTCTGTCTGTCCGGCCGCTCGTCGGCGGTCCTGCGGTTCCGATCGTCAGCGGTCGTCGTGGAGGGACGAGGGGTGGCGGCACAGCGCCGTCACGCGGATCGTCATGAAGGGGTAGAGCGGCAGGCTCATCAGAATGTCGTGCAACTCGGCGTTGGAGCCGACATCGAAGATGCTGACATTGGCGTATTGGCCCACCACCCGCCAGATGTGGCGCCAGGTGCCCGCGCGTTGCAGCTCCTGGAAACGTGCCTTCTCGGCGGCCTTGAGCCGTGCCGCTTCCTCGGCATCGAAGCCGAGCGGAATGTTGACATCCATTTCGACGTGAAACAACATGGTTCAACCTCTTCCCGCGACGACATGAAGGGTAGGGGAGCGCCGATCGCGCCGGTGGAACGCGACGCGGTCCTCGTCCAGCGCTATGCCCAGGCCGGGGCCGGTCGGCACGCTCAGGTGGAAATCGGCGTAGCGCAGCGGCTCGGCCAATATATCTTCGGTCAGCAGGAGTGGGCCGAACAACTCGGTCCCCCAGGCCAGCGACGGCAGGGTCGCGCAGAGATGCGCCGACGCCGCGGTGCCGACCCCGCCCTCCAGCATCGTACCTCCATAGAGTCCGATGCCACCCGCCTGTGCGATCGTGGCCACGGCATGGGCCGGGAGCAGGCCGCCGGACTGGGCGATCTTGACTGCGAAGACCCGCGCCCCGCCGCACGCCGCAATGGCGAAGGCGTCCGCGGGCCCGTGCAGTGCCTCGTCCGCCATCAGCGGGACGACATGTTTGGCGGACAGCCGGGCCATGGCGGCATGATCGTGCCGCGCGACCGGCTGTTCGACCAGATCGACGCCCGCCTCCTCCAGCAGTTTCATGCCGAGATCGGCCTGCGCCTCGCTCCAGTTCTGGTTGACGTCGACGCGCACGCTGCCCCGGTCGCCGACCGCGCGCTTGATCGCGGCGACATGGGCGACATCGGCGCGCACGTCGCGCTTGCCGATCTTGAGCTTGAAGATGTTATGCCGCCGCTCGGCCAGAACCCGTTCGGCCTCCTCGATGTCGCGCGCGGTATCGCCGCTGGCCAGCGTCCAGGCGACCGGCAACCGGTCGCGGATCGCGCCACCGCCGATCAGCGCGGAGACGGGCACGCCCAGCCGCTTGCCCGCCAGGTCCAGCAGGGCGGTTTCGACCGCGCATTTGGCGAGGTGATTGCCGAAGACGCTCTTGCCGATCTTGGCCATCGCCGCCCCGACCAGTGCCGGGTCGCAGGTTTCGAGAACGGGAGCGATATAGGTGTCGATGGCGAGCTTGATGCCCTCCGGGCTTTCCTCGCCATAGCTGAGGCCGCCGATGGTCGTGCCTTCGCCAACCCCCTCGATGCCGTCGGAGTCGCGCAGCCGGACCAGCACGATCGACTGGTGGTGCATGGTGGCCATCGCGAGCACGTGCGGCCGGATCGTCGGGATGTCGACGATATAGGTATCGATCTCGACGATCGTGGCCATAACCTCTTCCTATCCAGTTTTATCCGAATTTCCCCGGAAACTAGGCTTGGCGGTCTGGACGCGCAAAGATCATTATGGTCTTCTGGCGATACTTGGAGAGTATGATCCTATGGACCTGCGTCAGCTTCGCTACTTCGTCACCGTGGCCGCCGAGCGGAATTTCAACCGCGCGGCTGAACGGTTGCATATGGCGCAGCCGCCGCTCAGCCGGTCGATCCAGCAACTGGAGGCGGAGGTCGGCGCGACCCTGATCGACCGGACGAGCCGACCGCTCGCGCTGACCCCGATGGGGCAGCTGTTGCACGATCAGGCGGTACAGGTGCTGCGGCGCGTGGATGACATGCGGACGATGATGGATGCCGCGATCGCGACCGACCGGCGACGGTTCACCATGGGCTTCGTCGCCTCCACCATCTATGCGCGCCTCCCCGCGCTGATCCGCGAGTTCCGGGCCGAGATGCCCGATGTCGAGCTGACACTGGTCGAAAGCCCGACGCTGGACCAGATCGCGGCGTTGAAGGAGGGGCGGATCGATATCGGTTTCGGCCGTATCCGCTTCGACGATCCGGCGGTGCGGCGCACCGTGCTCCGGCGGGAGTCGCTCGTTGCGGCGGTCCCGATGGGAAGCCATTTGGGTCAGGACGGCGGACCGATATCCCTGTCGGCCCTGGCGCGCGAAAAGCTGGTTCTCTATCCCAGCGCATCGCGTCCCAGCTATGCCGATCAGGTCCTGTCGCTGTTCCACGATAATGGCCTGAGCCCGAACCAGATCGTCGAGGCGCGCGAGTTGCAGATCGCGATTGGTCTGGTCGCCGCCGAAGAGGGGGTGGCGGTGATCCCGGAGTCGGTACGCAAGGCGCGGACCGAGGATGTGCGCTATCTCGATCTCGTCGAACCCGCCCATTCGCCGATCATCATGAGCCACCGGGTCGGCGACGCCTCGCCCGAGTCGCGCGCCGTTCTGCGGATCATCGCCCGCAAATATACCGAGTGGGGCTATGGCGTACCCGAAGCGCTGCTGGCGGACCATGAATAGCACACGGCTGCCACCGACCCGCCGGCTTTGGAGAGGATGACAGGATGGACATACGGCAGCTGCGCTATTTCGTAACCGTTGCGCAGGAAGGCAATTTCACCCGTGCCGCCGAGCGTCTCCACATCGCACAACCGCCGCTCAGCCGCCAGATCCAGCAGATCGAGGAACGGGTCGGCGCGACCCTGATCGATCGCTCCGCCAAGCCGCTGCGGCTGACGCCGATCGGCCATCTCGTCTATGATCAGGCGATCAGCATCCTGGCGCGCATGGCCGATATGGATGCGATGATCGCGAAAGCCGTGGTGTCGCAGCAACGGCGCTTCGCGATCGGCTTCGTCGCGTCCACCATCTATTCGCGCCTCCCCGCGATCATTCGGGCCTATCGGGAGGCGATGCCCTCGGTCGACCTGTCGCTGATCGAGGGCGGCACGCTGTCGCAGATCGCCGCGCTGAAGGACGGGCGGATCGATGTCGGCTTCGGGCGAATCCGGTTCGAGGATGACGCCGTGGCGCGGGTGGTGCTGCGCGAGGAACCGCTGATCGTCGCGCTTCCGGCCACGCACCCGCTGACGGCGGGGGGCGGGGTGTCCCTGGCGTCGCTGGCGACCGACCCGCTGATCCTGTATCCCAATGCACCGCGGCCCAGCTATGCCGATCAGGTCGTCGGCCATTTCCGCGACCTTGGCGTGACCCCGGTGATCGCGCACGAGGTCAGCGAGTTGCAGATCGCGATCGGGCTGGTCGCGGCTGGGGAGGGGGTCTGCATCGTCCCGGCCTCGGTTCGCCGGTCGCGGGTCGACGGCGTCCGCTATCGCCCGCTGGTCGAACCGGTCGCATCGCCGATCATCATGAGCTTTCGCAAGGATGACCGCTCGCCCGAACTGGTCGCCATGGCGGCGGTGATCCGCGAGCGGTACGGCGCCTGGGATTATCCCATCCCCGACGCGATCCTGCGGATGACCGGGGGTGGCGAAGAGGCGTGATCCGGCCAACCTTTTGGGTATGGCCATCATATGGAGTTGGTGTTGGACGCATGATGCACCTCCCGACATTCTGCCCCCACGAAAGCGAAATCGCTTCGGGACAAGTCGCACGACAGATAGCGACGGCAGATGGAGAGGAAGCGGAAAATGGCTTCAATACCATATGGATATACGCGAGCCTTGCGAAAGGGCGGGGTGCTCGCCGGTGTTGCGGGATTGTGCCTGATGCTGCCGAGCGTGGCGCAGGCCCAGCAGTCGCCGGACGGCAAGGAGCGGCGATTCTATGTTCGGCTCAGCGCGGCGCGTGTCATATTCGACGAAAAGGCGGATGTGAAGATTGCCGGGGAGCCGCTGCCGGGTGCCAACGCCACCGCGTCGAACAACAACGGCGTCAGCCTCGATATCGGCTATTTCCTGACCCCCAACGTGTCGGTCGCGGCGACCGTCGGCGTGCCGCCGACCAGCACGCTGACCGCATCGGGAACGCTGGCGGGGGCGGGCACGCTGGGTAAGGTGACTTATGGTCCTGGCCTCTACAGCGTGCGTTATCATTTCGGGCGTCCGGGCGGGGTGCGGCCTTATATCGGCGGCGGCCTGAACTGGACGATCATCTTCAAGACCGAAGACGGCGTGCTGAAGGATTTCCGCACCAGCAATACCGTCGGTCCTGCGATCACGGGCGGCATCGATGTGCCGCTCAACGAGCGGATCGGTGTGTTCGGCGCGGCCAGCAAGGTCTGGACCAGCACCAACGCCCGCTTCCGGCTCGGCACGCCGAACGGCTTCGTGCCGGGTACGGCGCGCGTCCAGCTCAATCCCCTCATCGCGCAGGTCGGCCTGCAATATCGCTTCTGATCCCCCCGGCTCGAACAGGAAGACATGTCATGACCGTCACCGATATCATCCTGATCCACGGCGCCTGGAACCGCGGCGCCTGCTATGACGCGGTCGTCCCGCTTCTCGAAGCGCGCGGCTACCGCGTCCATGCGCCCGACCTGACCGGCCATACGCCCGGCGATGGCGGCCATTTGTCGGTCGTCGACATGGAGCATTATACCCGCCCAGTCGCTGACATCCTGGCACGGGCCGAGGGGCAGTCGATCCTTCTGGGGCACAGCATGGGCGGTGCATCCATCTCGTGGCTGGCGCAGCACCATCCCGACAAGGTGGCCGGGCTGATCTACCTGACCGCGTTCCTCACCGCGCCCGGTGTAACGCCGGAAACCTTCGTCCTGCCCGGCGAGCCCAACCGGGGCACGCCGCACGCGCTGGACCTGATCCAGCCGGTCGACGAGGGACGTGGGCTACAGGCGGATTTCTCGCGACTGGAACGGTTCCGCGAAGTTTTCATGGGCGATTATCCCGGCGAGGGAATGCCGCCTGCCGAACAGTTCATCCAGACCCAGTCGACCGTGCCCTTTGGCACGCCCAATCCGATGGAGGGGCGCGCGCTGGAAATCCCACGCCTCTATATCGAGGCGCTGGACGATGTCGGGATTCCGATCGCCGTGCAGCGTCAGATGCAGAAGGAGTTCCCCGGTCCGGTCGCGGTCGTGTCGCTGCCGGCCAGCCATGCGCCCTATTACTCGATGCCCGAACGGCTGGCCGAGGCGATCGCCGATTTCGCCGATGCCCCGGCCGAGTATCGCCAGACGGCGACGGCTGCGTAAGGACCACGGAGGCTATCCATGAAGATCGCGATCATCGGCGCCGGTATCGGCGGATTGACCCTTGCGCTGGCGCTGCGGGCGCGGGGGATCGAGGCGACGCTGTACGAACAGGCGGTGGAACTGAGCGAGATCGGCGCGGCGGTCGCCCTGTCGGCCAATGCCACCCGTGAGCTGCAAAGGCTGGGCCTGATCGACCAGCTGGAGCGGACGGGGGTCGAGCCGACCGAGCTGATCTACCGTGACGGGCTGTCCGGTGATCGCCTGGCGGCCCATGCGGTGCGCAAGGGCGGTGCCTATCGCGATCGGTTCGGCGCGCCCTATCTCGGCATCCACCGTGCCGATCTGCAGACGACGCTGGGCCGCGCGGTCGGGGCGGAGCATATTCATCTGGCGCACCGGCTGGAGCGGATCGAGACGGTGGGCGAACGGGTGGCGCTCCACTTCGTGGGACGCGATCCCGTCGAGGCCGATATCGTCGTGGGTGCCGACGGTGTTCGCTCCATCACCCGGCAATGGGTGGGCGGGCAGCCGCTGCGTTATTCCGGGACGAGCGCGTTTCGCGGCATCGTGCCGGTCGAGCGGCTGGACGCTTTGCCCGATCCCCAGGCGATTCAGTTCTGGATCGGCCAGGACGCCCATCTGCTGCATTATGCGATCGGCAGCGATGGCGGGCACGTCAACTTCTTCGCGGTGGTGGAGGGCCCCACCGCCTGGTCCGGTAGCGGCGGGACGGTGCCGATCAAACCGGGGGAGGCGGTGGCGGCCTTCGCCGACTGGCACCCGGCCGTCCGACAGATGGTCGCGGCGGGCGATGTGGAGCGTCGCTGGGGCCTGTTTGTCGCGCCGCCGCTTCGCCACTGGCATCGCGGGCCGGTCGTGCTGATCGGCGATGCCGTCCATGCGATGCTGCCGCATCACGGGCAGGGCGCGAATACGACGATCGAGGATGCCATCACGCTGGCGACCATGCTCGACGGACTGACGTCATCCAACCGCGACGCACGCTTTGCCGCCTATCAGAAGGAGCGCGCGCTGCGCACACGTTTGATCCAGCGCAGCTCATGGGACGCCAATCGCGCGCTCCATACCGATGCGGGCCTTCCCGATGCGACCCGGCACCGTGCGATGCATCGCTTCCCCGAACGCTATGGCTGGATTCACAAGTTCGATGCGTCCGCGCGATTGTCAGGCGTCCCAGCCAGCCGTGCGATGCGCTACTGACGGAATTGGCCACCGTTCGTCCGACCGGTGGCGTAACGGCATGGCACATGGGCGTCCGAGAGACAGGCTGACGACGCCACTCGGCGGGTGCCCGATCGGCCGAAGCGAGCGCTCGCTCAAGAATGATCGAGCGTGGGGTCTTCCGGCCGCAGGCGGCTTCCGAAAGGCGGAGGTGCCGACACCGGGCTGATGCCGAACATCAGGGGAGGTGACCGACCCTGGCCTGCCCGATCGACATCCCGTTTTCGCGCCTCATATGCGCGCGCAGAGGGTGCGTGAGGCGCAGGCGGGGTCGGCGCCAGACCGGCACGTCATTCGTCTCCATCCGGTGAGTTAACCCACCCATGGAATGATGTCCGGGGAGCGGGTCACCCTCTCTGCGTGCTTGAATGACGGGACGATTGAGGCTGCTTGTCACGCGCGGCCATCTCTTCTCCCGATTGCAACAGGCCAACCCATGATGCCACTGACAGATTGTCCAAGTGACATGACACGGCGTTCACGATAACGACCCGATCGTGCAGGCTTTCCGGCATATCCTGGCGCAACGCCACCTCGCGGTGCTGATTTGTGCCGCCGCGATGCTGTTGAAGCTGCTAGTGCCCACCGGCTACATGATCGCGTCCGATCACGAGCGGATCACCCTCACGATCTGTTCCGGTATGGCGGCTCAGCCTGAGGCGATGGTCATGCCAGGCATGGATCAGCCCATGGCCATGGCGCAGGGCACCATGCGCGACAAAGGCAAGTCGACAGATCACGGCAAGCCTGAAATGCCCTGTGCCTTTGCGGGTCTGTCCGCCCAGGTTATGGGGGCCGTCGACGTCGTGCTGCTGGCCGTCGCGCTTGCCAGCGTCGCGATCATGGCGCTGCGTTCGACGCCACGCATCGCACCGCTTGCCGCCCCCTATCTGCGACCACCCCTTCGCGGTCCTCCGCTTTCGGTCTGACGAATTGACCGGGAAACCGGCCAGCTAAACCGTCGTCGCGCAGTCCTGTCGGCTGCCGCGCGAACCATGTCTCCTGTCGTTGTTCGGTCGCGCGCGATCGACGATGCGGGGCCTAGAGCCAGCTCGAAAGCAAATCCCATGTTCCAAAGCACCATATTCGGTGTCGCCGCGCTGTGTGTTGCGACCTCGGCGGTCGCGCAAGTCGCGCCCGCTCCCTTCAGCCTGCCACCGCTTCCCTATGCCGCCGCTGCGCTGGAGCCGGTGATCGACGCCCAGACGATGACGCTTCATCACGATCGCCACCACCAGGCCTATGTCGACGCGCTCAACAAGGCCGTCGCAGCCGATCCGGCGCTGAAGGGCCAGTCGCTTGACGCGCTGGTCGCAAAGGCCGGGACGCTGCCCGTCGCTGTGCGCAACAATGCTGGCGGCCACTGGAATCACAGCTTCTTCTGGAAGACGATGGCCCCGCCCGCGCAGGCAGGACAGCCGTCGCCGGCGCTTGCCGCCGCGATCGATCGCCAATTCGGCTCGCTCGCCGCGTTCAAGGCGGCGTTCAAGGAAGCCGGGACCAAGCGGTTCGGCTCTGGCTGGGTCTGGCTGGTGGCGAAGGCCGACGGCACGCTCGCCATCACTTCGACGCCCAATCAGGACAATCCGTTGATGGATGTGGCGGAGGTCAAAGGCACGCCGATCCTTGGCAACGATGTGTGGGAACACGCCTACTACCTCAAATACCAGAACCGACGGGCCGATTATCTCGATGGCTGGTGGCAGGTGGTCGACTGGAAAACGGTGTCCGATCGCTACGCCGTGACGCTCACGCGCTGATCCGCCGCCGAACGCCGAAGGATCGATCATGACCTTTCGTGTCGCGTCGAAGCTTGTCGCCGCGCTGACCGCGCCTGCTGTCGGCCACGGCGCCTCGTGCGGCCAAGGTCGAGATCCACACGATGTCGCTCGAAGGCGGCAACGTGCGGATGCGTCCGCTCGCCGGAGGCGTCGACATCCCGGCGGGTAGCGAGGCGACGCCGCCCCCGGCGGCAACCACATCATGCGGATCGGACTGACCGCGGGCTTTTGCGCAAGGGCCGAGGCTTTGGCCCGGCTCTGCATGGCCTGACGCATCCGTTCACAACCATAACGAACACATTCGGCCCGTGACGAAGCGGGTCTTGGGGGATACTATGCCGAAGACCGGTTTGATGGTGGCGGCCGCCACCTCCTGTTTCCTGATCGCTGCGCCGTCCACCGCGCAGCAGCGCGACGATGCACCCGCCCGCGCCGATACCCAGGTCACGATCGGCGGAGACGAGGTTGTCGTTACCGCGAAGTCCATGGCGCGCTCGACCGCCAACGTCCTGACCTCGGTCGACGTGCTGAGCGGTGACGTCGCGCAGCGCCAGAATGTCGACAATGCCTGGGAGCTGTTCGCCCGGGTGCCCGGCGTTGTCCTGACCGACTTCAACCAGGGCACGACCTCGGGCCGCTTCTCGATCCGCGGGTTCAACGGCGAGGGCGAGATCAATGCGGTCAAGCTGCTGATCGATGGCGTGCCGTCCAACGACAATGCCGGGCGGATGGACTTTATCGACTTCATCTCCCCGCTCGACATCGCCTCGGTCGAGCTGGTGCGCGGCACGTCCGATCCGCGCTGGGGGCTGCACGCGATCGCTGGTAGCGCCGATATCAAGACGCGGATCGGCGGCAACTATCTCGACGCGCGCGGCATCGTCGGCGCTTTCGGCACCTATGATGCGCAGATGTCGGCCGGGGTCGAGGCCGGACGGCTGAGCCAGAATTATCTGCTGTCCTATCGGCGGAGCGATGGTTTCCGCGACCATGCCGATCTCGACCGGCTGAACTTCGCGGGCAAGTGGTTCTACGACTTCGGCCCCGCCAAGCTCGGCCTGATCGCGCGTCACAGCCGTAGCGAGGCGGATGAGCCCGGCTATCTGACCGATGCCGATGCCTATACAGACCGACAGCGTTCCTACGACGTGTCCGCAACCGACGGTGGCAGGCGCGAACTGGGCCAGTACAGCCTGCATCTCGATGCCGATCTGGCGCGGGACCTGTCGCTGACCGCAATCGGCTATGCGACGACCAACCACGACAATCGCTATGTCCGCTTCTCGGCGAATGTCCCGCAGCAGCAGCGTCTGACCGACGAAGGCCATTATGGCGTGATGACCGGCCTGCACTGGCATGCGGCCGACTGGCTGATGGCCGAGGCGGGCGGCGACGTGCAGTGGCAGCATAACCGGAGCCTGCGCTGGACCACCAACCGGCGGATCATCACGGCCGCCACGCGCGACCAGAATTTCGACCTGACCGTGGGCGGAGGCTATGTGCAGGCGATCGTGACCCCGGTGCGCTGGCTGACCATCACCCCGGCATGGCGGATCGACCGGGTCGGCGGGTCTTTTACCAACCGGCTGAATGGCCTCAGCTACCCGGTCAATGATTACGGCACGATCAGCCAGCCCAAGCTGTCGGTCGCGGTCACGCCCGTCCCCGGTCTGACCGCCTATGGCAATTTCGGCCGGACCTTCCAGATCGGCGCAGGCTCGGGCGCCTATGTCGTGCCGCCGCGCGTGCGCGATGTCGCCGCCTCGATCAACGAAGGCTTCGAGGGCGGCATCAAGCTGTCACAGGGCCACTGGCTGACCGCCCGCGCGGCGGTGTGGCAGCAGACCGCGACCGGCGAGCTGAAGCGCCGCCTCAATGACCCGTCCGGCGAGTTCGACAATCTAGGCGCCACCCGTCGTCGTGGCTTCGACCTGGAGGCAAGCGTGCAGCCGCTCCCCGGCCTGTCGGCCTGGGCCAGCTGGTCGCACCAGAAGGCGATTATCCGTGTGCCCGATCCGGCCGCGCCGCTGACCGCGGGCAACGAGATCGACCACGTCCCAAGGAACGTCTATACCGCCGGGATCGAATGGGCGCCGACAACCCTGCCATGGCGTGCTTCGCTCTGGGGTAATGGCCAGTCCTCCTACGAGCTGAACACCGCCAACAGCCAAGGGCGTTACGGAGAATATTTCCAACTCACCGCCGAACTGGCGTACCGCATCACGAAGGCGATCGAGATATCGGCGCAGGTGCGCAACCTGACGAACGATCGATACGAATATGTCTGGTACGATGGCACGCAGCGCTTGCACGCGCCCGCCGATCCGCGCAGCGTCTTCGGCGCGGTCCGGGCACGGTTCTGACGATGCAGGCGCGAGTGGTACCCTTCAGGCGATCATGCGGTGAAGGCCGAGATTCTTGGTCGACAAGATATCCCATGCGGACCCCCATTGGCGCGAAGGGGCTGGCCAGTTTCGATTCCAAGATGAAGGGCGTCGAGCGAATGTGTTGATCGGCGGATCGGGTCCGGTTTCAATTGGCTTGCAGCGGTCGAGATCGATTTCCCGCGATAGGCCATGTTGCGGTCTTGCCGCCCCATCAGGCGGAGATGACCTCGCACGCCGGACCCGATCACCGCTCGGCGGCGATGGCCTGGACGAACTGACGTGGCGACTGGCCCAGCACGCGTTTGAAGGCCGCGCCAAAGGCGCTCTCTGAGTTGTAACCTACCGTCGGTGCCACCATTGCAAGCGTCGTACGCCCCTGCGCCAGTCGGTCGGCGGCCAGCATCATGCGCCACCGGGTCAGATATTCCAGCGGAGGCTCGCCGACCGTTTCCTTGAAGTGTGCGGCGAAGCTCGACCGAGACATGCCGGCAGTTCTGGCAAGGTTCGCGAGCGTCCAGGGTTTCGCCGGATCGGCATGCATGGCGGAAAGTGCGGCGCGCATCCGCAAGTCGCCCAGCGCCGCCAGCCAGCCCCGCGCTTGCCCAGGCGCGTCTGCCAGGTGCAGACGAAGTGCTTCGACCAGCAATGTCTGGGCAAGATGCCCGGCAATCAACGCGCTGCCGAGTTGGGGTTCTCGCAATTCCTGCATGAGCCGATCGATCAGCACTCCGAGCGCGGCCCGACCCGCCTCCGATCGAATGTGGACGGCCGCTGGCAGCACGTTGAGGAGCAACTCCGTATGTCGACCCTCGAAATCGAAGAAGCCGCCAATGCCAAAACAGTCGCCGCCCCCATTGATGGTGCCCGTCGTTCCGACGGGAAAGCTGGGGAAGAACTGGAAGGCATTGATCGGCTCGGCCGCAGTGGAGGTGTAGAGCCTGAACGCTGAGCGGCCGGGCAGAAGGACAACATTGCCCGCACCGAGCCGTACCGGGTCGCCGCCCCCGTCGAGCAGCATCCAGCAGGTGCCGGACTCGATCGCATAAGCCTTGATCCCCGCACTGGCCGGGAAATGCAATTGCCAGTTCCCGCCTGCATTGAGGCCGCGAAGCCCGAAGCTGGTAGGCTTGAGCAGCCTCAGCACATCCGACAAAGGGTCCATCGTCATAGCTGGACGATGGCGACGATTTGGCGGACTCTGCAAGCTGGATCGTCCGGTATCATGCGCTTAACTGTGCTCCACCAGCGCGCTTGGCGCGTGTCATACCGGATGCACCATCGTGACCGATAACGTCACTCTATGCCTGTCAGCCAAGCGGAGTCCTTATGGGAAGGGATGGGGCCATGCCCTCGCTCACTCTCGATAATCGCAAGGGCAAGCGCGGCCGGCCTGCCCTTGCGATCCTCGCCGCTATTTTGCCCATCGGGGTGGGGTTGATTTCGCTGCGCTACGGCCTGCCCGGCAAGCCGGGCGCTGCGCCGCTGCCGAATGTCGCCATCCATCCGGTTGCGCTGACGCTGCATGCGGTGCCAGCCGCGCTGGCGCTGATCGCGGTGCCGTTCCAACTGCATCCGGGCTTTCGGGCGCGGCATAGACTGGCTCATCGCCGGATCGGTCGAGCCTATGTCGGACTGGTGTTCGTGGCCGCGCCTGCGGCCCTTTGGATCGCGCCATCGGCGCTGGGCGGGGCGATCAGCGCAGCGGGCTTCACCGCCCTCGCTCTTGGCTGGATGGCGACGACGGCACGGGGCTTGACCGCCGCGAGAGGGGGGCGCTTCGCCGACCACCATGTGTGGATGACACGCAGCGCCGCCCTGGCGTTGTCCGCGGTGACGCTCAGGCTATACCTGCCGCTTGCAAGCTTGGCTGGCACCGATTTCGTGATGGCCTATCGCGCGGTTTCGTGGGGGTGCTGGGTGCCCAATCTGATCGTTGCGGAGTGGTGGCTCAGAGCCCGTGGGCTCGCGAGCGGGGCCCTTTGAGCCGATGCCCGTCGCCTAAGAACGGCAATCGGTGCTCGTGCCGGCGGGGAGGGCGAACGATTCCGGCGACCGGAAGGACCGCTGCCCCTCTAACCTCAAAGGTCAAAGTCCCCGCCGCGCGCTCCCCCATTTCTCGTCGATCCCAGCGAGTGAATCTGCAGGAGTTCCATCAGGGAGGTGGCGCCCAGCTTCTGCATCATTCGGGCGCGCCTGGTCTTGACGGTGATCTCGCTGATGGTCAGTCGGTCCGCAATCTGTTTGATACGAAGGCCCTCGACGGTCAGGCGCATGACGTCCCATTCGCCGTCGCTCAGGCTCGCCAGGCGGCGGGCGGCGTCGGCGACGGCGCGGTCCGCTCGTCGGCGCACCCCGTCCTGGCGAATCGCGGCGTTGACCGCGTCGATCAGATGCTGGTCGTTGAACGGCTTGGCGATAAAGTCGACCGCACCCGCCTTCATCGCGCGCACCGCCATGGCGATGTCGCCGTGCCCGGAGACGAAGACGACCGGCAGGCGGTTACCCTCAGCCGTCATGGTGGCCAGCAGGTCGAAGCCGCTGCTGCCTGGCATGCGCACGTCCAGCACCAGGCAGCCGGGACAGGCGGGATCGTCCCGCTCGCGAAACTCCGTCACCGAGGCGTAGCCGCGTGTGGCTAGTCCGACAGAGGCGAGCAGATCGGCCACGGCCTCCCGCACCGACAATTGATCGTCGACGATCCTGACGAGCGGTTCGAGCTGGTCGGCGTCAGCCATTCGCGTCGTCCCGCGTCACGGGAAGGCGCAGCTCGAACACCGCGCCCACGCCGCCCCGCGGACGGCATTCCAGGGCGCCGCCATGCGCTTCTGCGATGGTTCGGCTGATCGTCAGACCGAGCCCGACGCCACCTTCCTTGCTGGTCCAGAAGGGCTCCCACAGATGCCCCGCCGCCTCCCGCGACAGTCCGGCGCCGGTATCCGCGATACTCAGGGCGACGGCGCGGTCCTCCCGTCTCACCGCGACATGGATGCGCCGCTCGGCGGCACCGTTCTGGCCCAGGCTTTCGATCGCGTTGATCAACAGGTTGAGGATAATCTGCTGAATCTGCACCCGATCGCCCCAGACCATCGGGCCTTCGTGAGGCAGGTCGAGGTCGAGGCGGATCTGCTGGCGGTCGAGTTCGGCGCGGGCGATGGCGACGCTCTGCTCGACCAGGTTGCCCATGTCGGTCCATTCGGGCGTTGCCGCCTTGCGGCTGGCCAGGCGACGCACGCCTGCCACGACATCCCCGGCGCGCGCGGCGTCGCGGCTGATCCGGTCGAGCGACTCCTTCGCCTTGCCCAGGTCGGGCGGCGTTGCCTCCAGCCAGCGCCGACACGCGCCCGCACTGCCCGCGATGGCGGCGAGCGGCTGGTTGACCTCATGCGCGATTGAGGAGGCCAGCTCGCCCAGATTGCCGATCCGCGACAGACGACGCAGATGCTCTCGCGCTTCGTGCGAGGCGGCCTCATGCGACAGCGTGCGCAGACCGAGATAGCCGGTGGTGACGATAGCGACGATGCTGATGACCAGATTGACGACCCCCGCTTCGGTCATGCCGGACCGCGTCAGGGGCGTACCGAGCATGGTCAGGAACACGCATCCGGCCGCCAGCGCCATCACCTGATTTCGCGGAAACGCCCGAAGCGACAGCAAGACCGGCACGACATAGAGGACGGCGACCGCGATCACCCGGTCGGTCAGGACGTCGGCCACGAAAATGACGAGGATCAGAAGAGTGACCGCCGCACGGGTCACCCAGTGAAGGGCGCGGGCATCGGCCTGTAGGGAGTCCTTGCGGGGCATGGTGCCTCTTATCGACTCGATCGGCTCTCCGTCGAGCCGCAGTGGCATATACCAAAGTATAGCTCAGCCATATCACTGGGCGATTGCCGGTAAACCCGACTTCTCCCTACCGGCCTCGCGCATGACCTGCTTTCCCCCTTACGGGCGGTTTCGGACCGCGCTTGCCCCTATCGGCCTGGCACTGATGCTGGGCGCGTGTTCGTCATCTCCCAACATGGGGCCAGCGCGGAACGACACGCGGCACCCCGGCGAGTTCCGGCCAACCGATCAGCAATGGGGCAACCTGCATTTCGTGAAAGCAGTCGGCGACCAATATGCGCCCGCGCTGCTGACCGACGGACAGATCGCGACGGATGACGACCGCACGACGCAGCTCTTCTCGCCCTTCACCGGCCGGATTTCGCGCATCTTCGTCAAGCCTGGCGATGTCGTTCGGCGTGGCCAGCCCATCTATGCCATCGCGGCTTCCGAACTGGTACAGGGCCGCAGCGATATCGCGACCGCCGAGGCTGCCGTCGCTGCGGCGCGCAAGGCGCTGACCACCGCCGAAGCCAATGCGGCGCGTCAGCAGGCGCTGCTCGCGGTGCAGGGCGCGGCCCAGCGCGACGTGCAGCAGGCGCAGTCCGACTTGGCGAGCGCACACAGCACGCTGGCGAGCAGCGAGGCGCAGCTGTCGGCGGCGCGCGGGCGGTTGCAGGTGCTGGGCATGGGCGGCACGGCCGGTCACGGCCGCGACGAAGCGATCGTCCGCAGCCCCATCGATGGCACCGTCACCGTGCGCAATGCCGGGATAGGCCAATATGTCGAAAGCGCCGCCTCAGGCGCGAGCACGCCGCTCTTCACGATCAGCGACCTGTCCCATGTCTGGCTGGTCGCCAATGTGCGCGAAGCGGATGCTGGCAAGCTGAGGCAGGGAGCGACGCTGTCGGTGACCGTCCCGGCGTTTCCGGGACGCAATTTCGGCGCGCGCGTCTATTACATCGCGCCGGTCGTCGATCCGAACACACGCCGTATCGTGGTGCGCGCGCAAATCGCCAACCCCGACGGCGCGCTGCGCCCCAACATGTTCGCCACGGCGCGACTGTCGGATGGAGCGCCCGTGCAGGCGGTCGAGATTCCAGCAATGGCCGTCCTCTATGAAGGTGACGATGCGCATGTCTGGGTCGCGCATCCCGAACGCCACAGCCTGTCGCTGCGCGCGATCCGCACGGGCACCAGCACGGGCGATGCGGTGACGGTGACCCAGGGGCTGGCACCAGGCGAAGAGGTCGTCACCGCAGGATCGGTCTTCATCGACCGCGCGAACGGCGGAGACTGATCCGATGGGTGCCGTCGTCCAATTCGCGCTGAAGCGCCGCTGGCTCGTCCTGCTCTTCCTCGTCATCATGCTGGGGACGGGGGGCTTCGCCTTCAGCCGCCTGAATATCGAGGCCTATCCCGATCCCGTTCCGCCGCTGGTCGACATCATCACCCAATATCCGGGTCAGTCGGCCGAGGAGATCGAGCGCAACATCACCATCCCGATCGAGATCCAGCTGGCGGGCATTCCGCATGTGAAGACGGTGCGCACCATCTCGCTGTTCGGTTTGTCCGACGTGAAGGTACAGTTCACCTACGACTATAGCTATGAAGAGGCCGAGCAGCGGGTCATCAACAAGCTGAGCCAGCTGTCGCCGCTGCCCGGCGGGGTGCAGCCGCAGCTGTCGCCCGAAAGCCCGATCGGTGAAATCTATCGCTACCGCGTGGTCGGCCCGCCCGGCTATTCGGTGACCGACCTGAAGACGATCGAGGACTGGATGCTGGAGCGCCGGTTCAAGGCGGTGCCGGGTGTCATCGACGTGTCCGGCTGGGGCGGCAAGACCAAGACCTATGATGTCGCGCTCGACAAGCAGGCGCTCATGGCCAATGGCCTGACGCTGGGCCAGGTGCTCCAGGCACTGAACAACGCCAATATCAATGTCGGCGGCCAGACGATCGACCTGGGGCCCAAGGCCGCGATCGTGCGCGGCGTCGGCCTGATCCAGTCCCCCGACCAGATCCGCAACACCTTCCTGAAGACGGTCAACGGCGCACCCGTTTTCGTGCGCGACGTCGCAAAGGTCGAGGTCGGCCATCTGCCGCGCCTGGGCATCGCGGGCCAGGATCAGGACAATGATATCGTCGAGGGCATCGTTCTGATGCATCGCGGCGAGAAAAGCTCACCCACCATCGCCGCCGTCGAAGCGGAAGTGCAGAAGATCAACAACTCCAACATCCTGCCGCCTGGCGTCCATATCGAGCGCATCTATGATCGCAGCCAGCTGATCGACCTGACCACCCACACGGTCATGCACAATCTGCTGTTCGGGGTGATCCTGATCTTCCTGATCCAGTGGATATTCCTCGGCAATCTGCGCAGCGCGATCGTGGTCGCCGCGACCATCCCCTTCGCGCTGTTCACCGCCGTCATGATCCTGGTCGCGCGCGGCGAGTCCGCCAACCTGTTGTCGGTTGGTGCGATCGACTTCGGCCTGATCGTCGATGCGACCGTCATCATGGTCGAGAATATCTTCCGCCACTTGTCCGAGGCGCCCAACGTCAAATTGCGCAAGGACAAGCTGATGGCGCGCAAGATCGCGGTCATCGCAGAGGCGAGCGGTGAGGTGAACCGCGCCATTTTCTTCTCGGCGGCGATCATCATCATGTCGTTCCTGCCGCTGTTCACCCTGACGGGGATCGAGGGGCACATCTTCGGACCGATGGCGCGCACCTATGCCTATGCGATCGCGGGTGGACTGGTCGCGACCTTCACCGTTTCACCCGCCCTGTCGGCGATCCTGCTCGGCCTGGACCTAGAGGAGCGGGAGACAGCGATCGTGCGCTGGCTGCACTCGGTCTATCATCCGCTGCTGCATCTGGCGCTGCGGGCGCGGGCGATCACGCTGACCATCGCGGGTGCGCTGTTCCTGCTCGCGATCGTGGCCGCGCATGGCCTGGGCCTGGAGTTCCTGCCGCATCTGGAGGAGGGCAATCTCTGGATTCGCGCGACCATGCCGCAATCGGTCTCGTTGGCGGCGGGCGACGACTATGTGAATCATATGCGGCGTATCCTCGCCAGTTACCCGGAAGTCGCGACCGTCATCTCGCAACATGGTCGCCCCGATGACGGCACAGATGCCACGGGATTCTTCAACACCGAATTCTTCGTGCCGCTCAAACCGCGCAGCGAATGGCCGAGTGGCATGACCAAGGAGACGCTGACCGACGACATGAACCGCAAGTTGGCGGCGAGCTTCGCCGGGGTCGACTTCAACTTCTCGCAATATATCGAGGACAATGTCGAGGAGGCCGCCTCGGGCGTGAAGGGCGAGAATTCGGTCAAGCTCTACGGCAACGACCTGGAAAGCCTGCAACGCACCGCCGAGGCGGTAAAGGCGGCGATGGCGAAGGTGCCGGGCATCACCGACCTGTCGATCTTCAACTCGCTGGGCCAGCCGACGGTCAGGATCGATGTCGATCGCGAAAAGGCGGCGCGATACGGGCTGGCGCCGGGCGACGTCAACGCCGTGGTGCAAGCGGCGATCGGCGGCCAGGCGGCGGGCAATCTCTACGAGAAGGGCAGCGACCGGAACTTCCCGATCATGGTTCGTCTGAATACCGCGCAACGCGCAACACTCGATGACCTGCGTGCGATTCCGATCGGGGTCAGCAATGCGGCGGGCGGCACGACGCAGGTGCCGCTGGCGGATGTCGCCACCGTCAAGCTGATCTCCGGCCCGTCCTTCATCTACCGCGAGCAGCAGACCCGCTACATCCCGATCAAGTTCAGCGTGCGGGGACGCGATCTGGGCGGCGCGGTCGCCGACGCGCAAAAGGCGGTTGCGACCCAGGTGAAGCTTGGCGATGGTCAGCATTTGGAATGGGTGGGCGAGTTTGGCGACCTTCAGGCCGCGCTCGACCGGCTGGAGGTCATCGTGCCGATCACGCTGGTCCTGATCGGGCTCCTGCTGTTCCTCCACTTCTCCTCGATCACCGAAACGCTGCTGGTGTCGAGCGTCCTGCCGATGACCGTTATCGGCGGTATCTTCGCCTTGGCCCTGACGGGTACGCCGTTCAGCGTGTCCGCGGCGATCGGCTTCATCGCGTTGTTCGGTATCGCGGCGATGGAGGGGGTGATCGTGCTCTCCTACTTCCACGAACTGGTCGGACGCGGGATTGAGCGGAGCGAGGCACTGGTTCAGGCAGCGGAGACGCGGTTGCGGCCGGTCCTCATGACCTGTCTGGCGGCCTGCCTCGGCCTGCTGCCCGCTGCCATGTCCACCGCGATCGGCGCGCAGGTTCAACGGCCATTGGCACTGGTGGTGGTCGGCGGCATCCTGCTTGCGCCTGCGTTGATCCTGCTGGTGCTGCCGGTCCTGATCGAGATGTTCTCGCCCGCCGGACGGTCTGACCCCTTCCTCGAAGACGATGATGCGGAGGAGGCGAACTGATGCGCCGCAAAGCCTGCCTGACGTTCGCGCTGCTGCTAGGCGGCTGTGCGGTCGGCCCCGATTTCCGCACCCCCGCCCCGCCGAGCGCAACCGGCTACACACCGACCGCGTTGCCCATACAGATCGATGGCGCATCGGTCGCGGGGGGTGAGGTGCAGCGGTTTCGCTGGGGCGGCGCCGTCTCCTATCGCTGGTGGATACAGTTCGGCTCGCCAGCGCTCGATGCGCTGGAGGCGGACGCCCTCGCCCATAACCCCGACGTGGAGAGCGCCAAGGCGGCGCTCCGCGCGGCGCGGCAGACCTACCTGGCGCAGCGCGGCGGCCTGTTCCCCAGCGTTTCGGCCAATGGTCAGGTCGAGCGGCAGAAGAACTCCAATGTCTTGCAATCGCCGCTGAACGACAATTCGGACATCTTCACCCTCTACACACTCGGCGCCACCGCCAGCTACACGCCCGATCTGTTCGGCGGCATCCGGCGCGGGGTGGAAGGTGTAAAAGCACAGGCCGAGGCCCAGCGCTTCCAGACAGAGGCGGCGTTCCTGACGGTCACGACCAATGTCGCCAATACCGCGATCGCGCTCGCCAGCCTCGACCGCCAGATCGCGATGACGCAGGACGTGATCGCCGCAGATCGCCGCTATCGCGACATCGTACAGACGCAGTGGAAGCTGGGCGCGGCAAGCGGCGCAGATGTGGCGGCGGCACAACTCGCGCTGTCGCAGGCAGAGGCGACCTTGCCGAGCCTGGCCAAGCAACAGGCGCAGGCGCGCGACTTTCTGGCCGTGTTGACCGGTCGGTATCCGGCCGAGCATTTCGTCGCGCCCGATCTCGATACGTTGCATCTGCCCGCCGAACTGCCCGTCTCACTGCCGTCCGAACTGGTCGCGCAGCGCCCGGACATCCGTGCGGCCGAGGCGAATCTCCATTACGCATCGGCTCAGGTCGGGGTCGCCATTGCGGCGCGGCTGCCGAGTTTCTCGATCAACGGCACGGCGGGCGGCACGTCGACAGGGCTCTCGACGCTTTTTCGCAACGGTAATCCCTTCTGGTCGCTGACCGGCGGGTTGCTCCAGCCGATCTTCGAGGGGGGTACGCTCCTCAAGCGTCAACGCGCGGCCGAAGCGACACTGGACCAGGCCAAGGCACAATATAGGTCGACCGTGCTGTCGGCGATGCAGAATGTCGCCGACGTGCTTCAAAGTGTGTCCGCCGATGCGCAAGGACTGCGTGCGGCGGTGCAGGCGGATGCGGCGGCACGCCGCGCGCTCGACATCGCCCAGGCGCAGGCCCGGCTCGGTCAGCTCAGCGGCGCGGCGACGCTCAATCTACAAGCGGCCTGGCTGGGTACGCAGAGCGCCCTGGTCCAGTCGCGTGCCCAACGCCTGACCGACAGCGTGCTTCTCTACCAGGCGCTGGGTGGTGGCTGGCAGGGAAGGGGCTATCATGAGCTGCTGCCGGTTACGCGGGCACGAAGTTAAGTTGGCCGGTCGACCTGCTCCGCATTTGCTTGGACGAGGCGACGCCGATGACCAGGCTGGCAATCATCACCGAGCTTTGCTCCGGACAGCGGATCGGCGATTGCATTCGCATGCAATATGGCTGGATCACGGCCGGGATCATGGAATTCACCCAGGAAAAGATTCGCAAGGGCGGCGTGACGAAGGACGTGGCGGTGCCGATGCACTTTTTATGGATTGAGGAACTGGCCAAACTGCCGAAAAAGTCCGTGACGCTACTGTATGAGCGCACCGGCGCGCCGTTCAAGACGACCGCCGCCATTCAAGAGCGCTTGCGCAAGCTGATGGACAAGGAACCGGTACGCGAAGTGCTGGAGGATCTGATCGCGCGCTAGACGATTAAGGAGGGCGCAACCTTCACGTTCCATGGCCTGCGCAAGAACGCCTGTTGCTACCTGCTCGAGACGGGGCTGAACGATAGTGAAGTTGGCTCAATCTTGGGCATGTCGCCCGAGATCGTCCGCCACTATGGTAAGCGCACGCGCGCGCTCATAGTCGCCCGTGGCGCGGCCGACCGGAGGCAAAGTCATAGGTTTGTCGGGGGTAAAAATCGCTAATGCGACAGCCGAGAATGGCTGATTTCCACCAATGGTGACCCCTACGGGAATCGAACCCGTGTTTCAGCCGTGAAAGGGCCGCGTCCTAACCGCTAGACGAAGGGGCCATCGGGTGGCGTGGAGGGGCCTCTAAGGGAGGGGGTGGATGGGGTCAAGGGCTTTTTTCATTCGTGTTTCAATCGGCCCAGGCGGCGTCTTCGACATGGAGTTCGGCGACGTCGCGGCCGGACCAGTCGTCCACTTTGGCGCGGCCCGCCAGCCATAGACGGCGGGTGCTCCCGGCGCCCAGCAGCGCCTGGCCCAGGGCCGTGTCGGCCTGGCGGAAGGCCATAGCCTTCAGGCTGCGCCCGTCCGCGCCCGCGACGATCGCGCGGACATGATGGGTGCCGACCAGATCGGCGCGGATGACGCGAAACGGCCCGGCGGCGATACGCGGGGCGGGCCAGCCCATGCCGTACGGGCCGCCGGCGTCCATCGCACCGACCAGGGCGGGGTTCACACCGCCGGGGGCGAGGACGGCATCGACCAGCAGCGCGCGACCGGCGCTGGCGCGGACAACGGCGTCGGCCAGCCGCTCCTCCAAGAAATCGGCGAGTTCGGTGATGCGGTGCGCCTCGACCGTCAGGCCCGCCGCCATGGCATGGCCGCCGCCCGCGATCAGCAGACCATGCTCCTTGGCGGCCAGGATCGCCGCGCCCAGGTCGACACCCGCGATCGAGCGGCCCGAGCCCTTGCCCAGCCCATGTTCGTCGACTGCGATGACGATGGCGGGGCGGTCGAGCTTTTCCTTCAGTCGTCCGGCGACGATGCCGATGACGCCGGGATGCCAGCCTTCGCCCGAGACGACCGCGACCTGGCGGCTGCGGTCGACGGTGGTTTCCGCTGTCGCCTGTACGCCCGCTTCGATGGCGCGACGTTCGTCGTTGAAATGGTTCAGCTCCTCGGCGATGGCGCGGGCTTCGGCCGGATCGTCGGTGGTGAGCAACCGGACGCCCAGATCGGCGCGCCCGACGCGGCCGCCCGCATTGATGCGCGGCCCCAGCGCGAAGCCGAGGTCGGAGCAGGTCGGGGCGCGGGTCAGGCGCGCGGCCTCGGCCAGGGCGGACAGGCCGATATTGCGCCGCTGCGCCATGACCTTCAGGCCCTGGGCCACGAAGGCGCGGTTCAGGCCCTTCAGGGGTGCCACGTCGGCGACGGTGCCGAGCGCCACCAGGTCGAGCAGGTCGAGCAGACGGGGTTCGGCCCGGTCCGCAAAGAAACCGCGCGTGCGCAGCGTGCGTATGAGCGCGGCACCGAGCAGGAAACAGACGCCGACCGCCGCCAGATGGCCGTGCGCGGCACCTTCCGTCTCGTCCAGCCGGTTGGGGTTCACCACGGCATGGGCGCGGGGCAGTTCGGTCGCGCATTTGTGGTGGTCGACGACCAGGACCTCGATCCCTGCGCCTTGCGCCGCCGCC
Source organism: Sphingomonas sanguinis NBRC 13937 (assembly GCF_001591005.1). Classification (GTDB taxonomy): domain Bacteria; phylum Pseudomonadota; class Alphaproteobacteria; order Sphingomonadales; family Sphingomonadaceae; genus Sphingomonas; species Sphingomonas sanguinis. Next base: position 32,002 of record NZ_BCTY01000011.1, on the reverse strand, counting down.
AGCGGCTCGAAGGCCTGCGCGCCGCAATCGACGGTGACGATCAGGTTCGCGCCCTCGGCCTGGAGCAGGAGCAGAGCTCCCTCGGTCGGGCCGTAACCCTCGGTCATGCGGTCGGGAATATAGGGGCGGGGGTTCAGGCCCAGGTCGCGGAGCAGGCGAACCATCAACGCGGCCGAGGTCGCGCCGTCGACATCGTAATCGCCGAAGATCGCCACCGCCTCACCCGCGATCACGGCGTCGGCCAGGCGGGTGGCGGCGCGGTCCATATCGCGGAAGATCGAGGGATCGGGCATGAAGCCCCGGATCGAGGGCGCGCGGTGCGCCTCGACCGCATCGGGCGGACAGCCGCGCGCGAGCAGCAGCTGCGCGACCAGATCGTCATGGCCCAGGCCGTCGCGCGCATCGGCGGCCAGCGCCCGCCAGCGCCAGGGTTGGCCCAGGATCGACTGGGCGATGCCAAGAACATCGGTCATGGGCGGATCATCGGGGAAGAGAACGTCACGCGAACGCCATGCCACGGGCGCGGGAGTCGCGACAAGAGCGGGCGGTTAGCTCGCGTGGTTGACCCAGTTGCCCTCGCGAAACCATTTGGTGATGACATATTTGGTGCCCTCGACCACCGGCATCCCTTCGTGCAGGGTCATCTCGTTCGGGCTGCCGTCGAGCTTCATATTGTTCCAGGCGAGCAGCAGGCCGCGGCGCGGGGCGACCCGGATGCCCGCCTGCGGGAACCAGGTCGCGCCGCCTTCGGCCACATCGTTGAGGTAGATCATCGCGGTCCAGGTCCGCTGTCCGCCATGGACGCGCACCTTTTCCCAATAGCTTTCGCTCTCATGGAAATAGTCGTGATGGGCGCGGAACTGCTGGCCGGGGGCATAACGCTGGCCCTGCATCGTCTCGCCCTGTTCGGGGGCGATGCCGAGCAGCGCGGCGATCGATTCGTCGATAGGCTGCACATCGGGGGACCAGCGCGCCATGTCGCAGCTCTCCGACGTGCGAAAGCCATAGTCCGGCCGGTCCGACAACAGGGTGGACGGGCGGCGGTTGGCGTCGATCATCGCCATCAGCTTGTCGCACTGGCCCCCGGTCAGGAAGTCCGCCTGATAGTAGATTTGCGCCGTATCGGTCGTCACGCGGGTGACGGCGGAATTCGCGTCGAGCGCTTGCGCGACGGTGACGCCGAAGCGCGCGCGGACGGGGGAGGTGGCGGGGTTGCCCTTCGGCTTCCTCGAGAAGAACGACATGCCCTCGATTTGCGACGCCCGTGCCATAAAGACAAGGGGGGAGGGAGCCGCCGCGCTCCCTCCCGCCCGCATCACCAGAAGATGTCGTACACCACGTCGACGACCAGCCCGCTGCGCAGGTCGACCAGGATCGCGTCATTATAATAGCGTACCCAGCGATACGAACCGTAGGCGGGCGGCAGGCGATAGGCATAGGGATCGCCCAGCCAGTAATTCTGGTCGAAGAACATCGGCTCCAGAATCACGCCGCTGGAGAAGCGCTGATAGCCATAGCCGCCATAGGGGGCGTAATAGCGGGGCAGGTGATAGGCGCCCCGGTTCAGCGAGCGCCAGCCCAGCCAGTCATAGCGCCGGTCACGCCGCCAGCCGCGATTCCACTGATCGGCCCAGGCGCGCCGCTCGGCAAAGCCATAGGACTGGTCATTATGGTCGCGCCAGTCGCCATAGTTGCGCCGCCACCGATCGCGGTCCTCGCGCTGGCGTCGTTCGTCGTCGCGCCAGCGGTCGTCGCGGCGCTGCTGCTCCTGCCACTGCGCACGGCGGTCGTTCCGCCAGTCACCGGGACCGTGGCCTGGCCGATCGACCCGGACGCCGCTTGGACCGACCGGATCGGGGCGCGGCATCGGCGCGGGCTGAGGGCCTGGTTGCGGCCGGTCGCGCCAGCCGCCGCCGCGATTGCCCCATGCGCGTTCCTCGCCCGGCAGGGGAGCGGGGGACGGCTCTGGCCGGTCGCGCCAGCGATCATTGCGAGGGCCCGGTTCGGGAGCTCGCTGGGGGGCGGGCGGACGCGGTGCCTCGGGATGGTCCGGGCGGAAGGCGGGCCGATTCTCCGGGAAAGCCGCGCGATCGTTGAAGATCGGTCGCCCCTCGCTGCGTTCGACGCGACCGGCCGGGCCGCCCGGTCCACCGCGCTGCGGACCACCGCCGGGGCCACCGCGCGGGCCTTCGTTCATCCGCAGGTCCTGCGCGCGGACTATCGCCGGGCTCACGCCCGCCACCATCGTCGTCGCCGCCAGCAGAGCCGCCATCCAACGCCTGTTCATCTTGCCTTACCCCATGTGTCGGCGCACGAGCCGAGCCCGATCATGGGATGAACCCTGCCACCTCAGCGTTGAGCGGTTGCTGAACCCACCTGTCAGCATCGTGAAAGAATTGGCATGAAAAGCGGCAAGGGTGGCAAGGCCCGTCAAGCTCGGTCCAGCAATCGGATCGCCTCGGGATATAGTTGCGTCTCCTTCAAGGCGGTGAGTTCGTGGAGAAGCACGTTCAACCGCTTCGCGGACGCGATATAGCCCGGCCAGTCCTTGGCGATCGCACCCGCCGTCCAATCGACGATATGGGCGGAGTAGAGCAGCCGGAGCTCGCGGGTTCGCGATTCGATCGACGCGCTGCAGGGAATGCGGGATAGCAAGCCGCGCTCGTGCAGCGGTGCCAGAACCACCTCGTCCTGAAATTTCAGGCAGCGCATGACCCGGCGGCCGATATCGGCCCGTGCGGCATAGAGATGCGGTTCGGCGTCCTGATAAGGCAGGTCGAACAGGGCGGTAAGGCGGGCGGCGGCGGACCTGACGTCGCGATGCTGTTCGATGAGCTTCTCGATCCGTTTCCGCACCGTGCTTCGGCCTCCCATCCTTCTGTTCGCGGCGGGACGCTAACAGGCTCGCATGGACATCCCGTTAAGACTGGCTTTTCGCGGAGCGGGCGGTGTCATGGCTCTTGTGGCATCGCCCCCGGAACCAGGGCAGGCACCGCGCGCGCCGCGTCTGCCGGTTCGGTGCCGGGCAGGGGGGCGGCCGGGATGGTTTCCTCGCCCCGCGCGGCGCGGGCGGCATGCTGAATCGCCTCGATCAGGCGGGGATAGATGCCGCAGCGGCACAAATTGGTGATGCTCGCCCGGATCAGCTCTTCGGACGGATCGGGATTGCGGTGGATCAGCGCGGCGGCGGCCATCACCATGCCGGGGATGCAGTAACCGCACTGGCCGACATTGGCGGCCAGAAAGGCCTGTTGGACGGGGTGCGAGCGGTCGCGGGACAGCCCCTCGATCGTGGTGACCACGCTGCCCTCGATCCGGCCGATCGGCACTTGGCAGCTGCGCACCGCACGGCCATCGATATCGACCGTGCACGCGCCGCAATCGCCCGTGCCGCAGCCATATTTGGTGCCGGTCAGGTTCGACGCATCGCGTAGCGCCCAGAGCAGGGGCGTGTCCCGGGGCAGGCGATAGCGGACGGGTTGGTTGTTGACGGTCAAGCTGGTCATCGGAAGGAAGGGCTTAGCCGATGCGGGGGCGGCGGGCTACCGACCCGGCATTGGTGCGGTCGAGCGCCCTCACCGGCGATGCCGCAAAAAAAGCCCCTCCCGCCGAAGCGGGAAGGGCCTGAGGTCTCAACGCTCGAGGGGGCGTCAGAGCTTGAAGCTGAGCGTCGCGCGCAGGTCGCGTCCGCTGAGCGGAGCGAAATCCTTCAGCACGCTGGCATGGCGGCGCGCATCGACGTCGAAGATGTTGTTGGCCGACAGGGTCAGCGTCGTCGGGTTCAGCGTGCCCCACGGCTTGAGCTGCACCGAGGCGTTGACCAGGGTGAAGCCGTCGGTCGGCGTCTCAAGGCCCAGCACGCGGGTCTGCTTGAAGCTGCGCTCTACCTCGACGCGCGCATTCACCATGTCGGACTGCGCTTCCAGCCCGCCGAGCAGGCGCAGCGGCGGGATGCGCGGCGCGGGGCCGGTGCCGATGATCTGGGCATGGACGTAATCGCCCAGCAGGTCGGCATTGATCGCATATTTCCCGATCGTCGCGAGGCGCAGCGAACCCTCCGCCTCGATGCCGTAATAGCGGGCATCGGCTTGGCTATAGGTGAAACAGGGCAGGTCGACCTCGCGACCAGAGGGGGCCGCGGCGGCCTCGCACGGACCCTGCTGGACCAGCGCGTCATAGATATAGTTGGAGAAGCGGTTGTAATAGGCAGAGGCGTCGAAGCTGTAGCCGTCGCCATGCCCGTGCACGGTCGCCTCGATGCCCCAGCTGGCTTCCTTCTTGAAGTTGGGGTTGCCCAGCTCATAGGCTTCCGTCCCGGCGTGCGGGCCGTTGGCGAACAGCTCTTCGGCCGAGGGCGCGCGTTCAGTGCGCGACAGGTTCAGGCCCGCCCGCCAGTCGGGCGCGAAGCCATAGCTGGCGCCGATCGAGCCCGAAAAGGCGTCGAAGCTGCGCTGGCCCCGGAAGAAGCGGTCGTCGCTGACTGCCGTACGTGCGGTCAGCGAGGTATGCTCGTAACGGGCACCCGCCTCCATCTTGAACGCACCGCGATCCAGCTGCTGCAGGGTGAACAGGCCGATCTGCGCGGTGTTGTTGCGCGGCAGGAACGCCTCATCGCCGCGCACGTCGAAGTCGCGGTTGAAGAACTGGACGCCTGAGGCCCCCTGCCAGCCGCCGTGATTGGCCTGGATCAGCTCCAGGCGGCTTTCGATGCCCTTGTTGTAGAAGGCCGTGCCGACGTCGCCATTTTCCTCCAGCTCGAAATGGCGATACTCGGCTGCCCCGGCGCGCAGGCGGATGCGGTCGAGGAAGCCGCCGCCCGTCTCGATCTCACCGCGCAGGTCGAGTCGGTTCTGGACCAGGCTGAGGCGCGGCGCTTCCGGCTCCTCGCCGCCCGGCGTCAGGGTGTAGCGGACCGGCACGCCGTACAGGCTGTCATAATGGCTATAGGCGATGCCCAACGAGCCCGTGTCGGTGATCAGCGCACCGCCAACGCCCGCCGTCCAGGTCTCGCTGGCGGTGTTGGGCAGGCGACCGCGAAGGTTCGCGATGGCACCGAAATCGAGCGGATCGTTCGGGGCCTGCGCCGCCGATGCTTGCGCTTCGGCACGGGCGCGCGGCGACAGGACATAGCCGCCGATCTTCAGGTCGTCAGTCTTCAGATACGATCCATCGGCGTGCAGCACGAACTGCTTGCCGACCGCGACGTCCGTCGCACCCGCCACCGAACGCTCGTTCGCGGCCGAGCCGTAGGAGGCCATGCCCGACAGGCGATAGCCCTTCTCGGGGACCGAGCGCGGGATACGCGTGTCGATGACATTGACCACGCCGCCGACCGCCGACGATCCGAACAGCAGCGCGGAGGGGCCACGCAGCACCTCGACCCGCTCGGCGAGCAGTGGGTTGATGACCACGGCATGGTCGACGCTGGTGTTCGACACGTCGATCGAACCGATGCCGTCGGACAGCACGCGGATACGCTCGCCCTGGAAGCCGCGCAGTACCGGGCGCGAGGCGTTCGGGCCGAAGGACGTCGCCGACACACCCGGCTGGCGGGCCAGCGTCTCGCCGATGGTCGGGCGGATCGAGCGCTCCAGCTCGTCACCCGTCACGATCGAGGTGCCCGCCAGCACATCAGTTTCCGACTGCCGCACGGGCGCGGTCACGACGATCTCGCGGCCACGGTTGGCGGAGGGGGCATTGGTCTGGGCGGTGGCGGGGGCGGCAAGCAGGCTGGCAAGCGCGGTGGCCGACAGGCCGGACAGCAAAACGGGCTTGAACACGAACAGGGCTCCCGATGAAAGAAGCCCTGCTGCGTAGCGTGGTGATACAACATATCAAGTAGAAAATGACGGTTTGGTGGCGTTTTCGTCATCCATTCGCCGCATCCAGGCAAAGGAGCGCGCGCAATCGCCATCCGCTATCCAGCGGTTCGACCGCCAGGTCGGCGACGATGTCGCGTCCCAGTGGCACGTCGCGCTCTGGCAGGGCAGCCAGCCATGCCGACAATGCGGAGGTCGGCGGCGCGGTCAGGATCAGCGTGATGACCGACCCGCTGAACGTCGCCGAGGACCAGGGCTCGACGCTCGCCACGGCCAGCGTGACCGCGCAGCCCGCACGGCCCGCGTCGCTCGTCAGCGCGCAGGCCAGCCGCTGGCCGCGATCGGCCGGGCGATGGCGGCGCCATACCGGGTACGATCGGTCGATGGTGACAGGACTCGCGCAAGGGATCCGGGCATGCGCGGTCATGCGCGCTGCTCCGCGATAAAGGCAGAGACCCGTGCGATCATCAGCGCGCCCGGTTCGCGGCCCTTGCGCAGGTCGCTGACCAGGCGGGGATCATTGACCGCCAGCCGCCCGAATTTCGTCTCGGGCATATGGCTGCGTTTCAGATAGCGTTCGATCAACCCCAGCAATTCCATGGACGTTCTCCCAAAGTCCGATTCTTGTTCCGATGTTCATGATCCGTTCTGATTTCCAACTTGTCTAGGAAAAATCCTATGCCTATATCATCGGGCATGTCGGGACCGGAAATCAGGGCGACGCTTCAGGCGCTCGCGGGGCAGGCGGGGGTCAGCCTCGCCGCGCTGTCGCGAATGCTCGGCCGCAACGACGCCTATCTCCAGCAGTTCGTGCACAGGGGCACGCCACGTGTTTTGGCCGAAGGAGACCGGCGACAGTTGGCGACGTTTTTCGGGGTGCCGGAAACGCGGCTGGGCGCGTCGGTCGAGGATGGACCGATGCTGGTCCGGCGGCTGGCGGTGGCGGCGTCTGCGGGGCCGGGTGCGACGGTGGATGACGATGTCATGCTGGGCGTCGAGGCGATCGACCGGCAACTCGCGCGCAGGCTGGGCCTGCGTGAGGGGGCGGGATCGGTCATCCGGGTGCGCGGCGACTCGATGGCGCCGGGGCTGCTCGACGGCGATCATCTGGTGGTGGACCAGGACGATGTCCGCCCGACCGCGCGCGGCGGTCTCTACGTCATCCGCATCGGGGATGTGCTGATGGTCAAGCGGGTGAAGGCGGGGCCGGACGGGCTGACCGCCTCCAGCGACAACCCCACCGCGCCGCCGCTACCCCAGGGGCCGATTGCGGTGATCGGCCGGGTGGTGTGGCAGATGCGGATGCCCGCCTGAGGTCTTTTCGGAACGGCGTGGACTACCGCCCGCGCCACCATAGAAGCAGGGCGACGACGATGCCGATCGCCAGGCCGATCAGCACGCCCATGGTGACCTGTCCGGTCGCCAGCCCGGCGACGATCCCGATAACGACGCCCAGCGCGATGAAGATTCCACCGGCATGGGCGGTCGACCCCTGGGACTGCGGCTGGGGAGAATGCGACTGGGACGGGCGTGGATCGGGGACGGGTGCCATGCCGCCATCCTGTCACGCCGCGCCGCGCGAAACCAGCCATGCGTGGTCGACAGGACGTTAACCACCGCTGAAATAGCTCCATTCATAACCCTGGCCTAGTCCCGCAGTCGTTCAAGGATCGGTTCGGGAGTATCCATGTTTAATCAGCGCGGCGGCACCTTTGTCGCTCCGTTCGTGAGCGATAGCGACGTGGCGACGGCGTCTGCGATGATCGAGCGTTTCGGCGGGGCGGCCGGCGACGAAGCCGCGATCCGGGCCGGGCGCAGCCGCGACATCGGCAATCACATCCATTTCTGCCGTTGGCGCCAGATCGAGCGATTGATCGATCTGTTGCAGCTCGAAGAGGTGTTCGGCACCGTCCATTGAGGATGCCGGGAAACGCGCGACGCCATGCGTTTCCTGACCCTGCCAGCCCGTCGGCGTCGCGGCGCGACCATCGGCTCGGCAAATCTGTTCAAACGAAGGCGCTTGGGGGTGTCGCGAACGGTTTTGCGCGGCTAGGGATGGCGGCATGATGGTCCGCGTCGGGCGGCCGTGCCGCTCGGCCGCCATCTTGATGATCGCAATGGGGGTGGGCGGCACGGGCTGGTCCGGTCGTGCCCTCGCGCAGACCGCAACCCCGACGGCCCCCACCAACCAGACCGTCCCGACGGGCGCACCCCCCGAGGTCGATGACCCGACGATGCTCGACCCGTCCGCGCCGCTGGCCCCCTTGCCGGAGATCGGCGTGGCCTGGCCCGACCTGGCGACCGCGCCGGGCGATCCGGCTGGCGTGATGGCGGCGACCGTCGATGCCGCGGCGGAGCGGCGTTATCACTGGAAGGTCGAGGGGATCGACGGCGCGGGTGCGCTGGTCCGCCAGCGGTTCGAGCAGCTTTCCTCGCTCGACAATAATGACGGCGAGCCCGCCAATGCCGCGCAGCTCGACCGCCGCGCGCGCGAGGATGCGGCACTGCTCACCAACCTGCTGCGCGGCGCGGGCTATTATGACGCGCAGGTCGCGACCCGGATCGAGCCGGGCGACCAGCCGACGGTGGTGCTGGAGGCGACGCCGGGCAATCTCTATCGCTTCGCGGGCGTGACGCTGGCGGGCGTGCAGGCGGCGGGCGACAAGGCCGCGCCGCTGGAAAAGGCGTTCGGCATTCGCCCGGGCGATCCGGTCGACGCCGACACCATTGTCGCGGGCGAGGCCAAGCTGAAGGCGGCGGTGGGCGAGGAAGGCTTTCCCTTCGCCAAGATCGGCGATCCGCAGATCGTGGTCGACCGCGCGGCCCGCACCGCGACGCTGGACCTGTCGGTCGATCCGGGATCGTCGCGCCGCTATGGCCGGATCGTCATGGCGAACGACACGCTGTTCGATGCCCGGCACGTCCAGGATATCGCCCGGTTCCAGCCCGGCCAGCCTTATGATTCCGCCGGGCTCGACGATTTGCGCCGCGCGCTGGTGCAGACCGGGCTCGTCTCGTCGGTCGATGTGAAGCCCGTGCCCGGCGATACGCCCGATACGGTGAACATCGCCGTCGCGCTGGAGCCCGCGCCGCCGCACACCATCGCGGGCGAGCTGGGTTACGGCACCGGCGAGGGCGCGAGCGCGACGATCAACTGGACCGACCGCAACCTCTTCCCGCCCGAGGGCGCGCTGACCCTGCGCAGCGTGCTGGGCACACGCGAGCAGCTGGGCGCGGTCGTGTTCCGGCGCAACAATTTCCAGGGCCGCGACCGGGTGCTGACCGCGCAATTCTCGGCCGCGCATATCCTGCGCGACGCCTATGAGGCCAAGACCCTGTCGCTGTCGGGCGGGCTGGAGCGGCAGACCAACATCTTCTTCCAGAAGACCTGGACCTGGTCGCTGGGCGCCGAACTGCTGACCTCGGACGAGCGCGACGTGATCGAGAGCACCGGTGAGCCCCGCAGGCGGACCTTCTTCATCGGCGCCTTGCCGACCAGCTTGAACTATGACGGGTCGGACGATCTGTTGAACCCGACGCGCGGCTTTCGGCTGGGCGGGCGGCTCAGCCCGGAGGTGTCGCTGCAGGGTAGCGTGTTCGGCTATACCCGGACGCAGATCGATGCGAGCCTCTATCACCCGTTCGGTGAGCGGGTGGTGCTGGCGGCGCGGACGCGGCTGGGCACGATTTTGGGTGCGCCGCGCGACCAGATCGCACCGTCGCGGCGTTTCTATGCGGGCGGCGGCGCTTCGGTGCGCGGCTATGGTTTCCAGGCGATCGGGCCGCGCGACGCGAACAACGATCCGATCGGCGGGCGCAGCCTGGCCGAGTTTTCGATCGAGGCGCGGGTGCGGACCTTCGGCAATTTTGGTATCGTGCCGTTTCTCGACGCAGGCAACATCTCCACCACGCCCTTGCCGCGCCTGACGGGCCTGCGTTTTGGCACCGGGCTGGGCGTGCGTTACTATTCCAATTTCGGGCCGATCCGCTTGGACGTTGGCACGCCGCTGAACCCGCAAAAGGGGGATAGCCGGGTCGCGGTCTATGTCTCGCTGGGACAGGCCTTTTGAGCGAGGACGCCGCCCCGCCGCCGCCTGCGCGGCCACGTGTCCGCTGGGTGCGGGCGGTGGCGATCGCGCTGGTCGCGTTGATCGGTATCGTCATGGCGGCGCTGGGCATCGTCGATACCTCGATCGGCCATCGCTGGGTCGCGGATCGGATCGCGACCATTCGCACCGATACCGGCCTGCGCTTCTCGGTAGGGCGGATCGACGGGTCGCTTTATTCGGACATGCGGCTGGTCGATCTACGCGTCTATGATCTGGACGGGATGCTGGTGCGCGTGCCGCAGGCGCGGCTCGACTGGCGGCCGTGGAACTGGACGCGGGGCACGCTCGACATTCGCCGGGTCGAAGCGCCGCTGGCGATGCTCTATCATGTGCCGCATACCCGGCGGACCGGCAAGCAGGGGCCGATCCTGCCCGATTTCGATATCCGGATCGACCGGCTCCGGCTCGACCGGCTGATCCTGGCCGCGCCCGTGCTGGGGCGACAGCGGGTCGCGAAGGTCGAGGGGCAGGCCGATATTCGCGATGGCCGCGCGCTGGTGGCGATGGACGGCGTGGTCGCGGGTACCGACCGGCTGCGCTTGCGCCTGGACGCCCAGCCCGATCGCGACCGGTTCGATCTGGACGTGCGGGCCCAAGGTGGCGCGGAGGGCGTGCTGGCCAAGATGGTCGGCGCGCGTGCGCCGGTCGCGCTGACCGTCGACGGCGCGGGTCGCTGGTCGCGTTGGGACGGGCGTGCGCAGGGGGCGATCGCCGGACGGCGCGCCATCGCGCTGAGGCTGGCGGCGCGTTCGGGGCGCTATGCGCTGTCGGGCGACATCGCGCCGTCGCTGGTGCTGCGTGGCCGTCTCCAGCGGCTGACCGCGCCCCGTGTCGTGGTCGCCGGACAGGCCGATTTCGCCGACCGGCGGCTGAACGGTGCGCTCGTCCTGCGCTCGCCCGCCTTGCGGGTTCGGGCGCGGGGCGTGGTCGACCTGGGCGCGGCCGCGTTCGAGGGGCTGCGCGTCGATGCCAGCCTGTTGCGACCGGGGGCGCTGTTCCTCAACATGAGCGGCCAGACGATCACCCTGGCGACCCGGCTGGACGGGGCATTCGGCCGGGCGACTTTCGACTATAAGCTCGCCGCGACCCGCTTCGCCTTCGACCGGACGGGGTTCGAGGACGCTCATGCCAGCGGTAAGGGTCGGTTGACCGGCGGCTGGCCCTGGGTGCTGCCGGTGCGCTTCACGGCGCGAGCCGTAACGGGCGTGGGCGAGGCAGCGGGCGGCATCCTTCACAGCCTGTCGGTCGCGGGCGACCTGCGCATCACGCCGCGCGAGATTCTGGGGCAGGGCCTGGCGCTGCGCTCCGACAAGCTGGCGGGCAAGCTCAACTTGCGCATCGACCTGACCAACGGACGCTATGATGTCGGGCTGAACGGCGCGTTGCAGCGTTATCTGATCCCCGGCCTCGGCATCGTTGACGTCCGCTCGACGCTGACCGCCGTGCCGGGTGCCGACGGGCATGGCACCCGCGTGATCGGCAAGGGCGAGGCGCAGGTGCGGCGGCTGGACAACGCCTTTCTCCGCTCGCTGGCGGGCGGGTTGCCGCACCTGACCACCGATCTGGAGCGGGGCGTGGACGGGGTGTTCCATTTCCACCGCCTGGTGCTGACCGGCCCCGATATCCGCCTGACCGGCGAGGCGATCCGGCGGCGGGACGGAACCTTCCATTTTGTCGGCGGCGGACGTCAGCGCAGCTATGGCCCGGTCCAGATGGTGCTGGACGGGCGGATCGACCGACCTACGCTGGACCTGCAACTTGCCTCGCCCAATGCGGCGATGGGCCTCCGCGATGTAAAGGCGCATCTCGATCCCACCGATCAGGGCTTTGCCTTCCGCGCCGCCGGAGGATCGCGGCTGGGCCCGTTTCAGGCGAGCGGGGCCATATTGCTACCACGCGGGCAGAATGCGGTTATCCAGATCCAGCCTTTGCTGGTCGCGGGCGCGCGGGCGACGGGGGCGCTGACCGTGGTGCAGGGCGGCTTCGACGGGCGGCTGGATGTCGTGGATGGCGGGCTGTCGGGCGAGCTGCTGTTCCGTCCCGTCGGCACGGTGCAGCGGATCGAGGCGCATCTGGCCGCGCGTCAGGCGCAGATTTCGGCCATCACCGTCCGGCAGGGGCGGCTGGACATGGTGGCGCTGCTCGACCCGGCGGGGGCGTCGGTCGAGGGCTCCGCCCAAGCGCAAGGGCTGCGGCACGGCGCGTTCCACATCGCGCAGATGACCGGCACCGCCCGGCTGCGCGGGGGCACCGGAGAAGTACGGGTCGGCATTTCGGGCTCGCGGGGCCGCGCCTTCTCGATCCAGACGGTGACGCAGGTCACGCCCGGTCGCTTTACCGTGAGCGGGCAGGGGACACTCGACCGTCGCCCGCTGCAACTCCTGTCGCCTGCGGTCGTGACGCGCGACGGTGACGGCTGGGTCCTCGCGCCGACACGGTTGAGCTTTGCGGGCGGCGAGGCGAAGCTGGCCGGGCGGCTCGACGCCGACGGGACGGAAGTGCAGGCCAGCCTGACGCGAATGCCGCTGACCGTACTCGATATCGGTTATCCGGGCCTGGGACTGGGTGGCACCGCGACCGGCACGCTGACCATCCGACAGGGGACGGGCGCGCCGACGGGCAAGGCGGACCTGACCATTCGCGGGCTGACGCGTGCAGGCCTGGTCCTCAATTCGCGGCCGATCGACATGGGCGTGGCGGGCCTGCTGTCCGCCGACCGGCTGGGCGTGCGCGCGGTGATGGCGTCGGGTGGAAAGATCATCGGCAGGGCGCAGGCGCTGCTGGTGCCGGGCGGCGCGGGCGACTGGGCGGCCCGGATGCAGGCCGGGCGGCTGATCGCGCAGCTTCGCTATGCCGGGCCCGCCGACACGTTGTGGCGGCTGACGGGGGTCGAGATGTTCGACCTGTCCGGCCCGGTCGCGATCGGCGCGGACGTCACCGGATCGCTGAGCCAGCCGGTCATTCGCGGCGCGGTGAAGGCGGTCGGCGCACGGATCGAGAGCGCGACGACCGGCACCGTCCTGACCGGTGTACAGGCCAGCGGCCGCTTCGGCGGATCGCGGCTGGTCATCGACCGGTTCACCGCGCAGGCGGGCAAGGACGGGCGCGTCGCCGGCACCGGCCAGTTCGACTTTGCGGGCGGACATGGCGTCGCACTGGACCTGTCCCTCAACGCGCGCAACGCGGTGATGATCGCGCGCGACGATATCGGCGCCACGGTGACCGGACCGCTGACCTTCCATTCGGACGGTGCAGGGGGCACCATCTCGGGCGATGTCGTGCTCAACCGCAGCCGCTATCGCCTGGGCCGCGCGACGGCGGCGACGGCGATGCCGCAGCTCAACATCCGTGAGATCAACATTCCCGGCGGCGGTGAAGAGGACGATGTTCCGCGCAAACCCTGGACGCTGGCGATCGTGGCCAAGGCGCCCAACGGCCTTATCGTCTCCGGCCTGGGGCTCAACAGCGAGTGGTCGGCCGACCTGAAGATCGCAGGCACGCCGGACAACCCGGCGATCACCGGCCAGGCGACGCTGATCCGCGGCGATTACGAATTTGCGGGGCGCGAGTTCGATCTGGCGCGCGGTGTCATCCGTTTCGGCGGAGAGGTGCCAGCCAACCCCGCGCTCGACATCGCGGCCAATGCCAATGTCCAGGGGCTGAGCGCCACCATCCGGGTGACCGGCACCGCGCTGAAACCCGAAATCGGCTTTTCCAGCACGCCCGCGCTGCCGAACGACGAACTGCTGTCGCGCCTGCTCTTTGGCACCTCGATCGCCAGCCTGTCCGCGCCCGAGGCGTTGCAACTCGCCGCCGCCGTCGCCGCTTTGCAGGATGGCGGCAACGGCCTGAACCCGATCAACGCGGTGCGGCGCGCGGCGGGGCTCGACCGCCTGCGCGTGCTGCCCGCCGACGTACAGATCGGGCGCGCCACCTCGGTCGCGGCGGGCAAGTATATCACCCGGCGCTTCTATGCCGAGATCATCACCGATGGGCAGGGCTATTCCGCGACCCAGGTCGAGTTCCAGGTGACGCGCTGGCTGTCGCTGCTCTCCAGCATCTCGACGCTGGGGCGGCAGAATGTGAATGTGCGGATATCCAAGGACTATTGAGGCGTTGGCCCGCCCGGATCGCGTTAGGAGTTTGGCGCATGGAAAAGACCGCCTTCATCGAAAAGACCGGCGGGCCCGAGGTCATCCAGTGGCGTGACGAAGAACTACCGCCACCCGGCCCCGGTGAGGTACGGATGCGCCACCATGCGGTCGGGCTGAACTATATCGACACCTATCACCGCAGCGGGCTGTACCCGATCGACCTGCCGGGCAAGCTGGGCTCCGAAGCGGCGGGCATGGTCGAGGCGGTGGGCGAGGGCGTGACCGACTTTGCGGTCGGCGACCGGGTGGGCGTGTTCGGTCCGGCGCGCGGGGCCTATGCCACGGCGCGCAACGTCGCGGCCGATCTGCTCGTGCCGCTGCCCGATCATGTCGACGACCGGACGGCGGCGGCAATCCTGTTGAAGGGCGCGACGACGGCATTTCTGATCGAGGATTGCGCGAAGGTAGAATCGGGCTGGCCGGTGCTGGTCCATGCGGCGGCTGGCGGTGTCGGGCACCTTGCGGTCGGCTGGCTGAAGGCGATCGGCGCGACCGTCATTGCAAGTGTCGGCAGCGAGGCCAAGGCCGAGAAGGCGCTGGCCGCTGGGGCCGATCATGTCATCCTCAACCGGCAGGAGGATGTTGCGTCCCGCGTGCGCGAGATCACCGGCGGGCAGGGGGTGCCCGTGGTGCTCGACGGCGTGGGCAAGGCGACCTGGGAAGCCTCGCTGGGCAGCGCCGCCCGACGTGGGCTGGTGGTCAGCTTCGGCAATGCCTCGGGCGCGGTCGACGGCGTCAACCTCGGCATCCTGGCGGCCAAGGGCTCGTTGTTCGTCACCCGGCCGACCCTGTTCGACTATGCAGTGACGGCGGCGGAGAAGCGCAGCCTGATCGCGCGGGTCTTTGCCATGCTTGGAAAGGGCGCGATCACGCCGGAGATCGGCCAGAGCTTCGCGCTGACCGATGTGGCCGAGGCGCACCGGGCGATCGAGGCGGGGGAGACGGTGGGGAGTACGGTGTTGATTCCATGAGCGGGCAACAACGGATTCACCTGCCATCGGCACTTCGCTATCCTGCCGCCGACCCCATGCCTGGAGACCTTCGATGATCGCACTCCTGCCGCTCGCCCTGCTGGCCCTGCAGGCGGCCCCCGCCGCGCCGCCCGCACCCGCCACGACTGAAGCGCCCAAGCCCGTCATGGTCCGTGTCGCGATGCAGACCAGTCTCGGCCCCGTGGTCCTCGACCTCGACCGGACCCACGCGCCGATCACGACCGCCAATTTCCTGCGCTATGTCGACCAGCATCGGCTGGACGGCGTAACCTTCTACCGCTCGGTCCGCGTCGCGCCCGATTTCGGCTTCGTCCAGTTCGGTATCCAGAACGAGCCCAAGCGCATCCTGCCTCCGATCGCACATGAGCCGACGACCAAGACCGGCATCAAGCACCTGAACGGTACCATCTCGATCGCCCGGCTGGCTCCGGGCACGGCGCGCGGCGACTTCACCATCATGGTCGGCGACCAGCCCTCGCTCGATGCCGATCCCACCAAGCCCGGCGACAATCTGGGCTATGCCGCCTTTGGCCATGTCGTCGAGGGGATGGACGTGATTCACCAAATCCTCGACCAGCCCGCTGATCCCGCCAAGGGACCGTTCAAGGGCGAAATGTTGGCCGCGCCCGTGAAAATCCTATCGGCCAAACGGGTTGCGGCGACCTCGTGATATCGCACTGAAAGGATGGGGCGCGACGGTATCTCTCCGTCGCGCCCTGCCGATCAGAACTCGAAGTGAAGCGTACCGATGACCGTCCGGCCGTTGCCGAAGTTCAGCCAGCCCCCATTCGCGATCCGGGGCGCCGACCAGACATTGCTGTAATAGCGCTTGTCGAGCAGGTTGGTCACGTTGAGCTGGAAATAGGTCTTGGGCAGGCCGACCGCGCCCAGACCGATCTGCGCATCGAGGTCGACCAGCGTATAGCCAGCAGAGATCGCATCATTTTCATCGGTGATGAAGCGATCCCCGACATGCTTGGCCGAGACACCCAGGACGAGGCTGGGCAGGGTAATCTGCGCCCGGGTGCCATATTGCCAGTTGGGCGTATCGACCAACTGCTTGCCCTTGGTCGCGATCAGGATTGTCCCGGAACCGTCACCATTCAGCACATTGTCCCGGAGCGTCGACTTCAGGTAGGAGCCGAACCCGTAAAGCGACAACCAACGGGTTGGGGTGAGCGACAGGGTGGCGTCGATGCCCTTGCTGTCCACCCGCCCGACATTGCGGCTGGCGCTGATCGTACCACCGCCCTCCAGCGGCACGGTCACGTTGACGATGCGGTTGTCGTAGCGAATGAACCAGCCGCCTAGCTGAGCCTGTACGATGCCGTTGGTGTAACGCAGGCCGGTGTCGAAGGAGTCGGTACGCTCGGGAACCGCCTCCTTGTCCTTGAGCGAGATGACCTTGTCGTCATAGGAATAGATGTCGGTGCTGGGGGCCGAGAAGCCGCGGTTCCAGCTGGCATAGAGGCTGAGGGCGGGGACCATCTGCCACACCATGCCGATATTGGGCAGGAACGCACGGTATTCGCGAATACGGCCGGTATAGGGCGGGCCGAACTTGGCCGTGCGGCTGTCGGCCGCCACCTGCTGCGCGGACTGGGACGTGCAATAGGCTTCGCTCCCGCTTCCGGGGATCGTATAGCAGGCATTGCTCATGTTGCGGCGATAGAAGGCCGCGCGCAAACCGATGGTCAGCGACAGGCTGTCGTCGATCGGTCGCCCGCGATACTCGCCCGACAGCTGATGCAGGATCGAGTAAGTCAGGCGATTGCGCTTGTTGAGCGGCGCGCCTGCCGCATCCAATACCGCTGCGTCACCGCCGCCCAGGCCGCCGAAATAGGATTTGGGACGACCATCGGGGTACAGAAATCCCGCCTCGCCGGTCTGGCGGGTGCGCGCCCGATCCCAGGTATAGGCCAGACGAACCAGATTGGCCGCGTCTATGTCATAGCGCAGACCGGCAACCGCAATCAGGCGATGGGTCTGCGTGTTCGAAGGATAGAAGAGACGGACATAATCGAGCAGATCGCCATCGCCGTTCAAATCGCGACCCGCCGCGCGTCCTGCACCCATCCGCCCGAACTGGTTGCGCGAAACGCCTGACTGCGTGGCATTGGCATCGCTTTCGGCGAACACGTTGGAGCCGCCGCCATTGGCCAGCGTATAGCTGTACCCGCCGTCCGCCGTGAAGGTCAGGTGATCGCTCAACGTAAACAGGCTGTTGAAGCGGAGATTGCCGGTGTCGACTGGATTCACGTTGATCTGTCGCACATTGGTGCACAGACGTCGATCGTCCTGCACGGACCCGGCACCGGGGCTGGCGGAGGCCAGCGTGCACTCGTTCGAGTTGAAGAAGCCGCCCGTCGCCAGCACCTGGTCATATTGCTGTCGTGTCACGTCGACACGGACCGGATTTGCGGCCGTTGCCGTCTTGATCGGAAACGGGTTGCCGAGGATCGTATTGATCTGCGCGACCGATGGATTGCCATAGCCGGTGTTGCGATGCTGGTAGAAGAAACCCGCCAGCGACACGAAATCCTTGCCTGAGCCCAGTGGCTGGTAGATGCGGGCATTGTACTGGCTTTTGCGCACGATGGAGAACGGGAAGAGGTCGTAACGCTGGTTGCTGGCCGCCACCCAAGCCCGCGTGCCGCTCTGGTTCAGATCGCCGGTGTTGATCAGGCCGAAGACGCGGTTCATGTTGCCCCGCCCATGGGAATAGACGCCCATCGCGCTGACCTTGTCGGTTGGCATGATCGTCCGATAGTTGACCGTCCCGCCCGACGCGCTGGCCGATGGCGTGTCGACGTCGGTCGAGCCAAAGCCGACATTGACCGATTCGACCAGTTCGGGATCGACCTGCTGGGCGGAGTAAATGGCGTAGTTGCCCGCATCGTTCAGCGGCAAACCATCGAAGGTGAAGGCGATACGCGACTGGTCGAAGCCGCGGATGCGGATCGTGCCGCCATTGCCGCCATAAGGATCACTGGCGACATAGTTGACGCCGGGCACCATGTTGATCGCGTTGAAGATCGACTGACCGGGGACAGTATGCGCGATATAGTCCTGGGTGACGACCGCACGCGCCTTGGCCGAATTGGACATTTCGATGCCCGTGCCCGCCAATTTCTGGCCGGTGACGATGATGTCGTCTTCGGCGCGGTTCTCGGCCGCGATCGTTCCGGCTGTCTGAGCAATGGCGGTATGCGACGTGAACGCCATCAGGCACGCGCCGCCGAACCCGGCAGCGCGGATGATTTTCAATTTCATGCTTAGTCCCCACAGGCTTGGATTGGCCTTGGGGCAGCCCCCTAAAAGCGATCTGTGTCGCCTTTGTTGCAATTTTTATATGTAAAAATGAAAGCGCCTATATGCTCGCTTTGGTCCTATTCAGTCCGTTACAGGCGCGTCCGCAGTTACGAACGTGGGGGGCTTTTCGGCTTTATGATGCGATCCTGGTCATTTACGGGGCGGGATGGGCGCAAAAAGAAAGGGGCCTTGCGGCCCCTTTCCCCGTAGTGACATCGATCAGAGGCTGGATCAGCCGCTGTAATACATGTCGTATTCGACCGGGCTGGGGGTCATTTCCCAGCGCATCACTTCATGCATCTTCAACTCGATGTAGCTCTCGATCTGGTCCTTGGTGAACACGTCGCCCTTCAGCAGGAAGTCGTGGTCGGCGGCCAGCGAGTCGAGCGCTTCGCGGAGCGAACCGGCGACGGTCGGGACCTGGGCCAGCTCGGCGGGCGGCAGGTCGTACAGGTTCTTGTCCATCGCCTCGCCCGGATGGATCTTGTTCTGGATACCGTCCAGACCCGCCATCAGCAGCGCCGCATAAGCGAGATACGGGTTCGCCAGCGCGTCGGGGAAGCGCACTTCGACGCGCTTCGACTTCGGACCGGTGCCGTACGGGATGCGGCACGAGGCCGAGCGGTTGCGCGCCGAATAGGCGAGCAGCACGGGCGCTTCGTAACCCGGCACCAGACGCTTGTAGCTGTTGGTGGTCGGGTTGGTGAAGGCGTTCAGCGCCTTGGCATGCTTGATGACGCCGCCGATGAAATACAGACAGGTTTCCGACAGGCCAGCATAGCCGTTGCCGGCGAACAGCGGGGTCTTGCCTTCCCAGATCGAGAAGTGGGTGTGCATGCCCGAGCCGTTATCTTCCTTGATCGGCTTCGGCATGAAGGTCGCAGTCTTGCCATAGGCCTGCGCGACCTGATGCACGACATACTTGTAGATCTGCATGCGGTCGGCGGTCTGGGTCAGCGTGCCGAAGGTCATGCCCAGTTCGTGCTGCGCGGCGGCGACTTCGTGGTGGTGCTTGTCGCAGGGCAGGCCCATTTCGAGCATGGTCGAAACCATCTCGCCACGGATGTCGACGGCCGAGTCGACCGGCGCGACGGGGAAATAGCCGCCCTTGGCGCGCGGACGGTGGCCGAGATTGCCGCCCTCATATTCGCGGCCGGTGTTGGTCGGCAGCTCGATATCGTCGATCTTGAAGTAGGACGACGCATAGTTCGTGTCGAACTGGACGTTGTCGAACATGAAGAATTCGGCTTCCGGGCCGACATAGACGGTATCGCCGATGCCGGTGGTCTTCACGAACGCCTCGGCGCGCTTGGCGGTCGAGCGCGGATCGCGGGCATAGAGCTCGCCGGTCGACGGCTCGACGATGTCGCAGAACACGATCAGCATCGGGGTCGCCGAGAAGGGATCGGTGTACACGGCGTCGAGGTCGGGCTTCAGGACCATGTCCGACTCGTTGATCGCCTTCCAGCCCTCAATCGAGGAGCCGTCGAACATCAGGCCATCGGTCAGCTCGTCCTCACCCAGGATCGAGGCGACCATGGTCAGGTGCTGCCACTTGCCCTTGGGATCGGTGAAGCGCAGGTCGACCCACTCGATCTCTTCGTCCTTGATCTGCTTCAGGATATCGCTGGCCGTGTTCGCCATGTTCCGTTCTCTCTCTGCTTGGCCGCCCTCCGGCGAAAGGCCGGGGCCGGTGATACGTGTTTAGTCGGGCCGGATGTCGGCCCGGTGACGGATGAGTATGGGGTGCGTCAGATCGCCGCGTCGTCGCGTTCGCCCGTGCGGATGCGAAGCGCGGTTTCGACCGGGATCACGAAGATCTTGCCGTCGCCGATGCGGCCGGTCTGCGCGGCGGCGGCGATCGCCTCCACCACGCGTTCGGCCAGGCCGTCCTCGACCACCACTTCCAGCTTCACCTTCGGCAGGAAGTCGACGACATATTCGGCCCCGCGATAAAGCTCGGTATGGCCCTTCTGGCGGCCGAAGCCCTTCGCCTCGGTGACGGTGATGCCGGACACGCCAATTTCGTGCAGCGCTTCCTTCACCTCATCCAGCTTGAAGGGCTTGATGATCGCCTCAATCTTTTTCACGAGTCTGACTGTCCCCGATGGTGTTCGAACCCTCGCCCGACCGCCTGCGTAGCAGGGATCGTGCCAACTGCGTCGCCCTCGTGGAAGGGCAAGAAAATGGTAAGGATTGCGCCCGAAAAGCGGGCAAGATGCCGTGTGCTGCTCAATTTATGGGCAGCGATCACAGGATGGCCCGGACGGTTTCGGAAGGTCGGGCAAGCACGACGCCCTTGTCGGTCTCGACCAGCGGTCGCTGGATCAGGATCGGGTCCGCGATCATCGCGGCGAGAACGGTTGCGTCATCCGCCTCCAGCAGCGGCACTGCCCCGGCCTCGGTCTTGCGCAGTCCGTCGCGTGGCGAAATCCCGGCCTTTGCATAAAGGCGGCGGAGCGTGTCAGCGGATGGCGGGGTCTTGAGATATTCGACGATCGTGACGTCGGCCCCTGCTTCGTTCAACAGGGCCAGCGTCTGGCGGGAGGTGCCGCAGCGCGGATTGTGATAGATGGTCGCATGAATGGCCATGGACGATCTATGCGCCCGGCCGCTGCGAAAGCCAAGCTCGCGATAGGCGGAACGAGCGGGATGAACCCACGGTCCATCCCGCTACGCCGAGCCTGCTCGACGACCGGCCGCGTCGCGCAAACGTGCGGCGACCGCTGGACGATGTTTTCCATGACGAAGGGGACAGGAGTGGCTCGCGCCATCCCTGTCCCCTTCGATAACTTCGGATGTCGCGGACCGGTTCAGGCGTCCTGCTTGCCCAGCCACTCCTCCAGCCACTTGATCGTATAGTCGCCCTTCTGGAACTCCGGATCGTCCAACAGCGCCTGATGCAGCGGGATGGTGGTCTTCATGCCCTCGATCACGAACTCGTTGAGCGCGCGACGCAGGCGACGCAGCGCGCCTTCGCGGGTCGTGCCGTAGACGATCAGCTTGGCGATCATGCTGTCGTAATAAGGCGGGACCTTATAGCCCTGGTACAGGCCGCTATCGACGCGGACATGCATGCCGCCCGGTGCGTGATACATCTTCACCGTGCCCGGCGAAGGTGCGAAGGTGCGCGGGTCTTCCGCGTTGATGCGGCACTCGATCGCGTGGCCGCGGAACTGCACGTCCTGCTGGCGCAGGGTCAGCGGATGACCCTCGGCCACGCGGATCTGCTCGCGCACCAGGTCCAGGCCGGTGATCATCTCGGTGACGGGATGTTCGACCTGAAGGCGGGTGTTCATTTCGATGAAATAGAACTCACCGTCTTCCCACAGGAACTCGATCGTGCCCGCGCCGCGATAGCCCATATCGGCCATCGCCTTGGCCACGACGCCGCCCATGCGTGCGCGCTCCTCGGCCGTGATGATCGGCGAGGGGGCTTCCTCCAGCACCTTCTGGTGGCGGCGCTGGAGCGAGCAGTCGCGCTCGCCCAGATGGATTGCCTGGCCGTTGCCGTCGCCGAACACCTGGAATTCGATATGCCGGGGATTGCCCAGATATTTTTCCATGTAGACGGTCGAGTCGCCGAAGGCAGCCTTCGCCTCCGAACCGGCCTGTTGCATCAGCGTTTCGAGCTGGTCTTCGGAGGACACGACCTTCATGCCGCGTCCGCCGCCGCCCGAGGCCGCCTTGATGATGACCGGATAGCCGATCTTGGTGGCGAGCGCCTTGGCCTCCTCGAGGTCCGAGATCGCGCCGTCCGAACCGGGGACGAGCGGCAGGCCGAGCGCCCCGGCGGTGCGCTTGGCCTCGACCTTGTCACCCATCACCCGGATATGCTCGGGCTTGGGGCCAACGAAGATCAGGCCGTGCGCTTCGACGATCTCGGCGAACTTGGCGTTCTCCGAGAGGAAGCCGTAACCCGGATGGATCGCGTCCGCGCCCGAAATCTCGGCGGCCGAGATGATGTTGGGGATGTTGAGATAGCTGTCGGTGGCCGCAGGCGGACCGATGCACACCGCCTGGTCGGCGAGGCGCACATGCATGGCATCGGCGTCGGCCGTGGAGTGCACGGCGACGGTCTCGATCCCCATTTCGTGACAGGCGCGGTGGATGCGAAGCGCAATCTCACCGCGATTGGCGATCAGGAGTTTCTTGATCTGCGCCAAGGCGGCTTACTCGACGACGACCAGGGGCTGGTCGAACTCGACCGGCTGGCCGTTCTCGACCAGGACGGCGGTGACGGTGCCCGCCTGGGTCGCGGTGATCGGGTTCATCACCTTCATGGCTTCCACGATCAGCAGCGTGTCACCGGCGGCGACCTTCTGGCCCACCGAGGCGAAGGGCTTGGCGCCCGGCTCGGCCGACAGATAGACGGTGCCGACCATCGGCGACTTCACGGCGTTGGCCGAGACGGCCGGGGCCGAGGCGCCGACTTCCGCAGCGGCGGGAGCAACGGGCGCAGCCGCCGCCGGGGCAGGGGGCGCCACAGGCGCGGGCGCATAGGCCATCTGGGCCACGGCCGCCGCCTTGCGCGCGACGCGGATCTTGCGGTCGCCATGCTCGACCTCGATCTCGGTCAGGGCGGTGGCGTCGAGCAGCTCGGCGAGCTGACGGACGAGGTCGACATCGACCTTCATCGCTTGTTCAGTCTTTTCGGTCATGGGACGCGCTCCTGTCAGAACCGGGCCGCGGCTTCAAGCGCGAGCAGATAGGATTGCGCGCCAAAACCGGCAATTGTGCCTTTTGCGGCACGCCCGATATAGCTTTCATGGCGGAAAACCTCCCGCGCATGGGGGTTGGAAAGGTGAACCTCGATCACCGGCGTCGTCACCGACTTGATCGCGTCGTGAATCGCGATCGAGGTGTGGGTGAAGCCGCCGGCATTGAGCAGCACGGCCTTCGCCTCATAGGCCTGGGCCTCGTGCAGCCAGTCGATCAGATGGCCTTCATGGTTGGACTGGCGCATGTCGATCTCCAGGTCGAGCTCGCGGGCCCGATCCTCCAGCATCCCGGCAATATCGTCCAGCGTGTCATGGCCGTATATATGCGGCTCGCGCATACCCAGCAGGTTCAGGTTCGGCCCGTTGAGGACATAAACGGTCGCGGGCATCGGCACTCCCATGGTTGCGGCTCGGGGTGGCCGGGCCTAGATCGAGGGCCTTCCTTAACCGCTTGCCCACCTCTCCGTCGAGCGGGCAGCGACTGCATGGTAAGTGACACACATATGCCCCACACCGATGGAACCGTGACGATCACCGTGAATGGCGAGCATAAGCGGGTGCCTGCGGGCCTGTCGCTCGCCGATCTGGCGAGCCAGCTGGGGCTGGTGCCCGAAAAGGTGGCGGTGGAGCGCAATCTGGAGGTCGTGCCCCGCTCGACGCTGGCGCAGGTGCAGGTGGAGGATGGCGACGAGATCGAGATCGTGCACTTCGTCGGCGGCGGCGACCATGCGGCGCCGGTCGTCGAGGATGATTCGTGGGAGGTCGCGGGGCAGCGTTTCCGCTCGCGCCTGATCGTCGGCACGGGCAAGTACAAGGACTTCGCGCAGAATGCGGCGGCGGTCGAAGCCTCCGGCGCGGAGATCGTCACGGTTGCGGTGCGCCGGGTGAACGTGTCGGACCGCAACGCGCCGATGCTGACCGATTTCATCGACCCCAAGAAGATCACCTATCTGCCCAACACGGCGGGCTGCTTCACGGCCGAGGATGCGATCCGCACGCTCCGCCTAGCGCGCGAGGCGGGCGGCTGGGACCTGGTCAAGCTGGAGGTGCTGGGCGAGGCGAAGACGCTCTACCCGGACATGTATGAGACGCTGCGGGCGACAGAAGTGCTGGCCAAGGAAGGCTTCAAGCCGATGGTCTATTGCGTTGACGATCCCATTGCGGCGAAGCGGCTGGAGGATGTCGGCGCGGTCGCGATCATGCCGTTGGGTGCGCCGATCGGGTCGGGGCTGGGCATCCAGAACAAGGTCACGATTCGCCTGATCGTCGAAGGCGCGAAGGTGCCGGTGCTGGTCGATGCCGGGGTCGGCACCGCGTCCGAGGCGGCGGTGGCGATGGAGCTGGGCTGTGACGGGGTACTGATGAACACCGCGATTGCTGAGGCCAAGGACCCGGTGCTGATGGCTCGCGCGATGAAGGCCGGGGTCGAGGCGGGGCGCATGGCGTATCGCGCCGGGCGGATGGGAATGCGGCGCTATGCCGACCCGTCGAGCCCGCTGGCGGGCCTGATCTGACGTTAATTTCAGGGAACTTGCCGCGTAACGAAGTGTTTTGTCTTCGAGTGTTCAACGGGATCGCTTTGATCCCCAGTAATGGAGGCCCCCATGGGTGAACTCGTCGACAAGATCAAGGGCAACGTCAACGAACTGGTTGGCAAGGCCAAGGAAGCCATTGGCGAACACAACCATGACGAAAAGCTGCAAGCCGAGGGCGAAGCCCAGCAGCTGGAAGGCAAGGGCCAGCAGATGAAGGGTTCGGTGAAGGGCGCTCTTGGCGACAACATCTGAACCTGCTAATCGTTTCTGACTAAAGCAATCAGCAACGAACTTGCCGCCCCGGATTACTCCGGGGCGGTTTTGTTTTGTCTATGTTTGATCCGGTCATGCAATCGATTTCTGCTTGGATCGCCTTGGCAGCGTGGAAACGGTTTTGTGAGCGTTATTAGTCTGTTGGGTAGAAGCTTCCGTCGTCCGGCCCGCTTGTTCCGTACACGCTATGCCGGCTTGACCGGGCTCTGCCCCTCCGCCTAACGCTTGCCGCATTATAGGGAGGACGCCCATGCAGAAGCTCTATTCCGACGCGGCCGCCGCGCTCGACGGCCTGCTCCATGACGGCATGACGATCTGCGCCGGGGGCTTCGGCCTGTGCGGTATCCCGGAGCGGCTGATCGACGCGATCGAGGCCGCGGGAGTCAAGGACCTGACCATCGCCAGCAACAATGCCGGGATCGACGGCGTGGGGCTGGGCAAGCTGCTCCGCTCGCATCAGGTCAAGAAGATGATCTCCTCCTATGTCGGCGAGAACAAGGAGTTCGAGCGGCAATATCTGAGCGGCGAGCTGGAGGTCGAGTTCTGTCCGCAAGGGACGCTCGCCGAGCGTTGCCGGGCAGGGGGTGCGGGCATTCCCGGCTTCTATACCAAGACCGGCGTCGGCACGAAGGTGGCCGAAGGCAAGGAAGTGAAGAGCTTCGACGGCGAGGATTACATCCTGGAGCGCGGTATTCGCGCCGACCTGTCGATCATCAAGGGGTGGAAGGCCGACGAGGCCGGGAACCTGATCTTCCGCAAGACCGCGCGCAACTTCAACCAGCCGATGGCGACGGCGGGGCGCATCTGTGTCGCCGAGGTCGAAGAGGTGGTGCCGGTGGGCAGCCTCGACCCCGATCAGATCCATTTGCCCGGGATTTACGTGAAGCGGATGATCGTCGGCGCGCCGTATGAGAAGAAGATCGAGTTCCGCACGGTGCGCGAGCGGGTTTGACGGTTAGGGCAGGGGGTGGGTCGGGCCCTCCCCCCGGCCCCCTCCCGCCTGCGGGAGGGGGAGCGCGCTTGGCGGACATTGGGGGCGTAAACGCATGTTGAGAAAGCAAGACAGTCGCCAAATAACCTCTCCCCTCCCGCAGGCGGGAGGGGCTGGGGGAGGGCTCCCCGGCCTGAGGCTGGGCGCCGCACTCGCCGCCGCCCTGACCCTATCCGGCTGCGTCGTCGCGGTCGGCAACAACAGCCCCGCACCCCCACCACCCGCCACCAACCCCAAGCTGGCCGGGATGCAATATCTCTACGGCTCGGCCGAAGCCGATGCGATCTCGCGCCAGGCATGGAACGCACTCGTCACCTATGCCGCAGACCGCGTTCGTCGTCCGCAGTCCGACAGCGTCGTACTGGCGCAGGGCGCGACGCTGAACGATCCGCGCTTCGTATCCTGCGCAGGCAAGCGCCCGGCGGCGGTGTTCGACGTCGATGAGACGGTCCTCCTCAACTTGGGCTTCGAGCAGGACGACCTGACCGGCCGCGCCGATCGCGCCTTTCCCGGCCGCTGGAACGCCTGGGAGCAGAGCGATGGCCATGCCGTCCTGCCCACGCCCGGCGCGGCGGCGGCGATCGCTGACTTGCGGACCATGGGCGTGACCGTGATCTTCAACACCAATCGCGACGACGCCGCTGGCGCGGCCCGCGCGATCGACGCGGCGGGGTTGGGCCCGGCGGTGCATGGCGACACGCTGTTCGTCCGCACCGACACCCCTACCGGCGACAATAAGGACGCGCGGCGCTGGCGGATCGCCGATCGCTATTGCGTGATCGCGATGGGCGGCGACCAGCTCGGCGATTTCAGCGACCTGTTCAACACGCCGGCCAGCGTCGCGGAGCGTCGCGCCCGGGCGGATAGCCCGCGTGTCGCCGCCTTGTGGGGGCGTGGCTGGTTCGTTTTTCCGAACCCCGTCTATGGCAAGGCGCTGAAGGGTACGCCCGACGACATCTTCCCCGCCGACCGGCGGTGGCATCCGACAGGAGAGCAATGAGCATGGCCTGGACCCGCGACGAAATGGCCGCCCGTGCGGCCAAGGAGCTGAAGGACGGCTTCTATGTGAATCTCGGCATCGGCATCCCGACACTGGTGGCCAACCATATCCCGCAAGGGGTTGAGGTCACGCTGCAATCCGAAAACGGGATGCTGGGCATCGGGCCGTTCCCCTATGATGATGAGGTCGATCCTGACCTGATCAATGCGGGCAAGCAAACGATCAGCGAGTTGCCGCACTCGGTCTATTTTTCGTCCGCCGACAGCTTCGCGATGATCCGGGGCGGGCATATCGACCTGACCGTGCTGGGCGCGATGGAAGTGTCCGAAGGGGGCGACATCGCCAACTGGATGATCCCCGGCAAGATGATCAAGGGCATGGGCGGGGCGATGGATCTGGTCGCGGGCGTCAAGAAGATCATCGTCGTCATGGAGCACAACGCCAAGGACGGCAGTCCGAAGTTCATCCCGGAATGCACCCTGCCGCTGACCGGGCGCAACGTCGTCGACATGATCGTCACCGATCTGGCGGTGTTCCAGCGTCCCGACCATGACAGCCTGTTCCGGCTGGTCGAATGCGCGCCGGGCGTGACCGCCGACGAGGTGGCGGCGAAGACCACGGCCAAGTTCGAGCGCTGATGGCCTATACGCTCGTCACCGCGAACCGGAATTATTCCAGCTGGTCGCTGCGTCCCTGGCTGCTGATGAAGGCGCTCGGGATCGCCTTCACAGACTGGATCGAGCCGTTCGCGGCGGCGGAGAATTACGAGGCGTTCCGCGCCTTCTCCCCGACGGGCCAAGTGCCGGTGCTACTCGATGGCGAGCGGACGGTATGGGACTCGCTGGGCATCACGCTGTATTTGGCCGAACGGCATCCGGGTGTCTGGCCGGAGGACGAGGCGGCGCGCGCCTGGGCGATGTGTGCGGTGGCCGAGATGCATGGCGGCTTTGGCGCGCTCCGCGCCGAGCGGACGATGAATATCGGCGTGCGGGTGGACGCTAAGCCGCCGTCACCCCGGCTGGAGCGCGATGTCGCGCGGCTGGCGGAATTATGGAGCGAGGGGCTGTCGCGGTTCGGCGGGCCTTGGCTGGCAGGCGCGCGCTTCTCGGCAGTCGATGCGTTTTACGCGCCGGTGGCGTTTCGGGTGCGGACCTATGCCATCGATGTCGGCGCGGCTGGTGCTACCTGGGTCGAGACGCTGCTCGCGCACCCGGCGGCGCAGGACTGGGAGGCTCAGGCCTTAGCGGAGACGTGGCGCGACCCCGATCATGAGATCGAGCTGGCCGAATGCGGCGGCGTGACTCAAGACTTCCGCGCGTGAGCAAAACCCTCCTTCGAGAGGCAAATTCGCTACCGAAGCGAAATAAGATTACGCTTCGCCTTTGCCTTTCGCACCTTTTCGGATAACAGCGCCCCCATCATGGCCCAACGACCCCAGACTCTGTACGAGAAGATCTGGGCCGCGCACGTTGTCGAACGGCGGCCCGATGGCACCTGCCTCATCTATATCGACCGCCACCTCGTCCATGAGGTGACGAGCCCGCAGGCGTTCGAGGGGCTACGCGCCGCCGGGCGCAAGGTACGGCGGCCCGAGCTGACGCTGGCGGTGCCCGATCACAACCTGCCGACGACGCCGCGCAAGGACGCGAACGGCAAGCTCCTGCCCATCGCCGACCCGGAAAGCGCGCAGCAGTTGGACGCGCTTCGTCGCAACACCGCCGAGTTTGGTGTCGATTATATCGATGCGACGGCGGCGGCGCAGGGTATCGTCCATGTCGTCGGGCCGGAACAGGGCTTCACCCTGCCGGGCACGACATTGGTGTGCGGCGACAGCCATACCTCGGCACACGGCGCGCTGGGCGCGCTGGCCTTCGGCATCGGCACGTCGGAGGTCGAGCATGTGCTGGCGACCCAGACGTTGCTGCTGTCGCCGTCCAAGACGATGGAAGTGCGCGTCGATGGCGTGCTGGGCCACGGCGTGTCGGCCAAGGACGTCGTGCTGGCCATCATCGGCAAGATCGGTGCGGCGGGCGGGACCGGCCATGTCATCGAATTCACCGGCAGCGTCATCCGCAACCTGTCGGTTGAAGGGCGCCTGACCATCGCCAACATGTCGATCGAAGGCGGCGCGCGGGCGGGCCTGATCGCGCCGGACGAGACGACCTTCGCCTATCTGAAGGGCCGCCCCATGGCCCCCCAGGGCGAGGATTGGGAGAAGGCCGTCGCTTGGTGGCGGACGCTGCCGACCGATCCGGGGGCGGTGTATGACAAGGTCGTGACGCTGGACGCCGCCGACATCGCGCCGAACCTGACCTGGGGCACCAGCCCCGAGGATGTGGTGCCGATCACCGGCGTGGTTCCCGATCCCGACAGCTTCGCCGATCCGTCCAAGCGCGAAGCGGCGCGCAAGTCGCTCGACTATATGGGCCTGACCCCCGGCACCGCGATGCAGGATGTCGCGATCCAGCATGTCTTTATCGGCAGCTGCACCAACAGCCGGATCGAGGATCTGCGCGCCGCCGCCGCCGTGGCGCGCGACCGCCGCGTGGCCGACGGCGTCCGTGCGCTGGTCGTGCCGGGCTCGGGTCTGGTCAAGCGTCAGGCCGAGGCCGAGGGGTTGGACCAGGTGTTCGTGCAGGCGGGCTTCGAGTGGCGCGAGCCGGGTTGCTCGATGTGCCTTGCCATGAACCCCGACAAGGTGCCGCCGGGCGAGCGCTGTGCCTCCACGTCGAACCGCAATTTCGTCGGGCGGCAGGGGCCGGGGGCGCGTACGCACCTGCTTTCCCCCGCGATGGCGGCGGCGGCGGCCGTGACCGGGCGCCTTTTCGATGTTAGAGAGTTGAATGTCCACGACGTCGATCGTGAAGACGCATAACAGGGACGGCAGGGGTAGCATCATGAAGCACGTATTGGTCATGCTCGTCACCGGCGCGGTGCTGTGCGGCGCGGCTGCCTATGCCGCCGGGGTTGCCTCGCGCCCCGCCACGGCCGAGCAGCGACCCGCCCCGACGCGCTGAACAGGGCAGGATCGACGCATGAATCCGGTCACGACCGTCTCGGGCACGGCCTATCCCTGGGGTGCCAAGAATATCGACACCGACGTCATCATCCCGGCGCATTGGTTGAAGACCATCACCCGCGCCGGTCTGGGGCGTGGCGCGTTCGAGACGGTGCGGGCGCAGCCGGGTAATATCTTCGACGATCCGCGTTATGCGGGGGCGCCGATCCTGATCGCGGGCGACAATTTCGGTTGCGGGTCCAGCCGCGAACATGCCGCCTGGGCGCTGGCCGATATGGGCATCCAGGCGGTGATCGCGCCGAGTTTCTCGGACATCTTCTCGGGCAATGCCTTCAAGAACGGCATCGTACCGGTGGTCCTGCCGCAGGAAGCGGTCGACCGTCTTCTGGAGGTGGCGAAGGACCAGCCTATCACCGTCGATCTGGAAACGATGAGCGTCACGACGCCCTATCAGGATCGTTTCCCTTTCGAGCTGGACCCGTTTCGTCGCGAATGCCTGATGAAGGGGCTGGACGAAGTAGGGCTGACCCTGGCGCGGGACGAAGCCATCGGCCGGTTCGAGGGCGAGATGGCGGCAGGGCGCCCCTGGGTCGAGGGGCGGGCGCGGCTGACGGCGGCGCTGTCCTGATTTTCCTTTTACCGCCCTTGGTTACAGGGCGAAGGCGACGACACCTGCGATCAAGGCCCAGAGGACCAACGATGCCAACAGGCCGTTGACCAAGCCAGCCACCGGTGCGGGTGGAGCCATGTCATAGCTGCGGGCAACCTCGCGGTTTTTCGGGAAATGCTCGTGACGCATCGCTCTCTCCTGCCGATCGGCCCCGGCTCGTAAGGGCGGCCAGTCGTCCGATCACTGCGTTGCTTACAGTACGAGCGAGCGATACGCTATGTTCCCGTTTCGGCCGGTGGGAATTTGCGGCGCGCGATAACGACGCAGCGGCGCATTGGTTGCACCTGCGCGGCGTCATGCCTATTTCGGGCGTCTAACGTGATGACTGGCGAAGCCCCGCGGGGCTGGGGGATAGCGGACCGATGACGAGTTTCGATGATCGCAGGAAGGGGTTCGAGGCCAAGTTCGTGGCCGACCAGGACATGATGTTCCGCATCACGGCCCGGCGCAATCGGCTGGTCGCGCAATGGGCGGCCGAACGCATGAAGCTGACCCCCGCCGAAACCGATGCCTATGCCAAGGCGGTTGTCCAGGTCGATTTCGAGGAAGCCGGTGATGAGGATGTCATCCGCAAACTGCTGGGCGACCTGACCGCTGCCGGGATCGATGTCGGGGAGGCCGAGGTCCGTCGTGCGCTCGACGAGCAGCAGGTCGAGGCGCGCCGCCAGCTGATCGAGAGCCGCTGATCATGCCGATGGCCGCCGACGATATCGCCGCGATGATCCGCACCGCCATTCCCGATGCCGAGGTCCAGATCACCGACCTAGCCGGGGACGGCGATCACTATGCCGCCCATGTGGTTGCCGCCAGCTTTGCGGGCATGAGCCGCGTCGCGCGCACCCGCGCCGTCTATGCCGCGCTGGGCGGGCGCATGGGGGGCGAGCTCCACGCGCTGCAACTGACCACGGCGGTTCCGGCCGCCTGACCCGTTTTCCTTCGAGGATGAATGACATGACCGACGATACGAACGCGCGGATCGACGCGCTGGTGAAGGACAATGCCGTCCTGCTGTTCATGAAGGGCACGCCGCTCTTCCCGCAATGCGGTTTCTCCAGCCGCGCTGTGGCGATCCTGAACCATCTGGATGTGCCGTTCGAGAGCGTCGACGTTCTTCAGGACCAGGGTATCCGCCAAGGCATCAAGGCCTATTCGGACTGGCCGACCATCCCGCAGCTCTATGTAAAGGGCGAGTTCGTCGGCGGTTCGGACATCATGATGGAGATGTACGAAAGCGGCGAACTGGCCGAGCTGGTCCAGGATGTGAAGACCGCGTGACCGGTCGACGGTTGTAAGATTGAAAAGGGGGCTGGACCACGATCCGGCCCCTTTTTTTATTCCTCCCCTGCAAGGGGAGGGGGACCGCCGCGAAGTGGTGGTGGAGGGGTGTCCCCGCTGGCCGTGAACCCC
>NZ_BCTY01000010.1 GCF_001591005.1 Sphingomonas sanguinis NBRC 13937 | reverse complement strand
GGGGGGGGGGCTTCCACACGGCTCTACCTATGTGGTGCGCCCCCTCCACCATGCTGCGCATGGTCCCCCTCCCCTTGCAGGGGAGGAAAGTTTTACCGGCCCCCTGTCACCACCGCATCGCTCAACTCCGCGAAGGACGGCGCGGGCAGGGCGGGGATCGGCGTTACGGGCAGGCCGGTGCCCAGCTTGCCGTCGATCGCGGGCCCGGTCGCGGCGCGCAGTTCGGGGGCGTTGGCGATGCTGAGTACGGGTGCGGGCTTGGCCATCGCGCTCGGGCGCGAGGCGCGGTCGATCGGAGCGAGCAGCGGATCGAACGGACCGAAGACCTGCGCCTTGACCGAGCGGATATTGGCCGAGGCATCGTACACCGGCACCCCCGCCTCGATCACGCCCGCCTGCAACCGGCCCAGCGTCGCCAGCAGCCGGGCCTGCGCGACATAGCCGGAATAGCGCGCATTGGTCGCAACGATCTGCGCGTTGAGCAGCCTCTGTTCGGAATCGAGCACTTCGAAATTCGACCGGAAGCCCTCCTGGAACCCCCGTCGCACACCGGTCAGCGCGGCTTCGGCGGCTTCGGTCGCCAGTTGGCCCGAGCGTTGCTGTTCGGTCGCGGCGACCGCTTGGTTCCAGCTTTCCTGGACATTGGCGAGGGCTTCGCGCCGTGTCCCCTCCGCCTCGAACCCCAATTGCTGGCGCTCGGCGACGGCAGCGCGGATGCGTGAGCCGATCAGACCCCCGGCGAGCAACGGCATGGTGACGCTGACTCCGCCGCTTGCCTGCCCGCCCATATCGCGCAGCTGATAGGAATAGGGGCTGGTATAGCCATAACCGCCGGTCAGCGCGACGATCGGCGCGCGCTCGGCGCGCTGGGCCGCGATCCGGGCGTCCCCGGCGCGTGCGGCCATGATCGCCTGCCAGATGGCGGGGCTTTCCTTCTCGGCGATCTGGAAGGCGGCGTCGATCGAGCCGGGAATGCCGGGCAGGCGCGGCGGTGGCGCAAGACGGCCGGGATTGCGCCCGACCAGCGCGGCGAAGCGCGCGCGACTGCTCTGCAGATTGGCCTCGGCCTGCGCCAGTTGCGCGGCGATCAATTCGCGTTGCGCGCGTGCCTGGGCGATGTCGGTACGGGTCAGGTCGCCGCCGCGCTCGCGCGCCACTGCCTGGTCGACCTGTCGCCCATAGCTGTCGAGCGAGCGGGTCTGGATCGCGACCAGCGCCTGGTCGCGCAACACCGAGGCAAAGGCGTCGACGACGCTAAGCAGGACGCTGTTTTCCGTCTCGCGCAGCCGCTCGCGTCCTGCCAGCACGGTCGCCTCGGCCGCCGACACCTGGGCCGCGGTACGTCCGCCATTGAGCAGGATCTGCGAGGCGGAGATGGTCGCGCCCATGGTTCGCGCGCGCACCGTGCCGAACTGGTCGAGCAGGTTGCGCTGGTCCTGCTGGCGATATTGGGCATTGAGGTTGATGCCAACGGTCAGGCGATAGGGGCTGCCCGCCTGGATGATCTGTTCGTCGAGCACGCGCAGCTGGGCACGCCCCGCCTCCAGCGTCGGGTTGGAGCGATAGGCGTCGGCAATCGCCCGGTCGAGCGTGTCGGGATCGTACAGCTCCTGCGCCTGCACCGGCGCGGCGACCAGCACGACAAGCGGCAGGGCGAGGAACAAGGGCCTGGACACGATAGACATCTACCCATTCCTCCCCTGGCAGGGGAGGTGGCAGGCCGAAGGCGTGACGGAGGGGTGTCCCGGCCGAAGAGTCGGGGACAAACCCACCACCGGGGACACCCCTCCACCATGCTGCGCATGGTCCCCCTCCCCTGCAAGGGGAGGAAGGAAAACGGTCTTAGGCGAATGGTGATGGAAACTAGCGTTCATGGAAGGACCGCGAAAAGGCTTCGGTCAGCGGGTCGAGCAGATATTGCAGGGCGGTACGACGGCGCAGCGGCACCATCACCGCGACCGGCACGCCCGCACGAATGCCGGTGTCGCCACCGCGCACCGCCGCGATCCGGGCGATCTGGTCGTGCGGCACCGCGATCTCGGCGCTGAAATAGCTACGGCCCGAGGCTTCGTCGCGCAGGCTGTCGGCGGAGATGGAATGAACCGTCCCGGTCAGGATCGGCAGGCCCCGGTCGTGGAGCGACAGGAACTTCACCTCGGCGGGCCGTCCCGCCACCACCCCGTCGATATCGCCCGGCGCGAAATTGGCGCGTACGATCAGCGGCGCGGCGTCGGGCACGATGTCGAGGATGGGCTGCCCCGCCTGGATGACGCCGCCGACGGTGAAGACGCGCAGTCCGACCACCGTCCCGGAGACTGGCGCGCGGATTTCGGTGCGGGCCAGCTGCTCGCGTGCGGCGGCCCATTTGGGCTGCATCTCGTTCAGCTGGAACTGAGTGTCGCGTAAGGACGCGGCGGCTTCTTCGACCTGGCGGCGGCGGGTCTGTACCCGCTGCGCGCTCGTCTGGCCGATCTGCTCGCGCGCGGCGGCCGAGCGCGAGCTGTAATCGGCATCGGCCCCTTCGAGCTGCTGGATCGAGCGTTCGATCGCGCGCACCGTGTTGCGCGAGACATAGCCTTCGTCGGCGAGCTTCTTCGTGCTTTCCAGCTGCTGCGCCAGGCTGGCGCGTTGGCGGGCACTGGCCTGGGCCTGGGCGTTGAAGCCGGAGGTCTGGCGCGCGACTTCGGCGGCCTGCTGGCGCAACACCTGGTCGCTGGCGGCGAGCGAGGCGCCCCGGCTGCGCAGCTGCGCCAATTGCAGGCTTTGCGCACGGGCGATCAGGCGGCGGTCGTCGCCGGTCGCGGTGGCGAATTCGGCGGGCCAGACGATGGCGCGGCCCGCCACTTCGGCCTCCAGTCGGGCGCGCTGGGCGAGCAGGTCGATGACGCTGGCGGCGAGCGCGCGTTCGCTGGCGGCGACTTCTGCGCCCTCTAGCCGGAACAGCACCTGTCCCGCCGTCACATGGTCGCCGTCGCGCACTGCCATCGCCTTAACGATGCCGCCGTCTCGGTGCTGGACGGTGCGGCGATTGCCCGAGACGGTGACCTGCCCCTCGCCCGATGCCGCCGCGTCGAGCCGGGCAAAAGCGGCCCAGCCCAGCCCGACCACGAAGAACAGGATCGCCACCAGCGCGCCGACCCGGATCGCGGTGCCGGGTGAGTCGTCGAGGCGCAGCCGCTCGGCGAGTTGGGCGCGGCTCATCGCGTCGCTCCGGCATGGACGAAACCATCGTCGGGGCGCGCGGGGGCCTGCGGCCGGATGACCTTGGCGCGTTCGTCGAACAGCTGGACGCGGCCTTCGCGCAGCAACAGCACCTTGTCGACGATCTGGAGCAGCCCGGTGCGATGGGTCGAGACGATCACCGTTGCCCGGCGCTCGCGCAAGGCCAGGATGGTGCGCGCCAGCCGCGCCTCGCCTTCGCTGTCGAGATGGGCATTGGGTTCGTCCAGGAACAACAGGGTCGGCCGACCGAACAGTGCGCGGGCCAGCGCGACCGCTTGGCCTTGCCCGGCCGACAGCCCGGCCTCGCCGCGTTCGAGCAGCGTGCCATACCCCTGGGACAGGCCCAGGATAACCTCATGCGCGCCCGCTTCTTGTGCGGCGGCAACGACCTCGGCATCCAGCGCCTCGCTCTCGCCGTCGATCACGCCCCGGAAGCGCGCGATGTTGGTGTGGACGGTGGCGGGGAACAGCGTCGGCGCCTGTGGCATGAAACCCAGGTGGCGGCCCAGCTGCTCGCGATTCCAGTCGGATAGCGATGCGCCGTCGATCCGCACCTCGCCCGCATCGGGGGCCTGTGCGCCTGCGAGTACGCGCAGCAGCGTCGACTTGCCCGCACCGCTGGGCCCGACCAGCGCGACGACCTCGCCCGGATTTACGGCAAAGCTGATGTCCGACAGGATCGGCCGCTCGCTGCCCGGCGCCATGACGTCCAGACCGCGCACTTCGATCCGCCCGACGGGGGCCGGCAAAGTGGTGGCGGTGCGGTCGGGGGCGGGGCGGCGGCAAAACGCATCGAGCGAACGCCATGCACCCCAGGCGGCGGTCAACGGTTTCATCGCGCCGAGAATCTGTTCGACCGGCTGGAGCGCGCGACCGAGGAGCAGCGAGGCGGCGAAGATCGCGCCGCCCGAAATCTCCTGCCGCACCGCCAGCCATGCGCCCAGCGCCAGCGCCAGCGATTGGAGTAGCTGGCGCAGGAACTTGGTCACCGCCAGGAACTGGCCCGACGTACCCGACAGCGACGCCTGCCGCCGCGCCAGATCGGCGCGCTCCAACAGATGCCGGGTGACCAGCGCGTCGCGCATCCCCAGCGCCTGCGCCACGTCGGAGGCGAGGATCGAGGCGTCCTGCTCGCGTTGGGCCAGCGTCTGGCGGGCGCGGATGACGCCGACGCTGGGTTCGGTCACCCGTTCGCTGGCGATGGCGATCCCGCCCAGCAGCAGCGCGCTGACCAGCGTCAGGACACCGATCCACGGATGGAGGAGAAAGGCGATCAGGATGTAGATCGGGGCCCAGGGCGCATCGAACAGCGCGATCACGGGCGCGCCGGTCAGGGTCGAGCGAACGGTATCGAAATCGCGCATCGCCTGTGCGCGCTCGACGGGCGTGCCGCTGGGCGAACTCAGGATGCGCAGCAGGATGGCGGGGGCCAGCCGCCGCTCCAGTCGGATGCTCGCACGCAGCAGCAGCCGCATCCGCACCGCGTCGAGGATCGCATAGACGCCCAGCGCCACGACCAGGATCAGGGTCAGCAGCAACAGCGTCGGCACGCCGCGCGTCGGCACCACCCGGTCATAGACCTGGAGCATGAAGATCGACGGCGCGAGGTTCAGGACGTTGATCAGCCCCGAAAACACCGCCGCCGCGATCAGATGCGGGCGACATCCGCGCACGACCGCGATCAGGCCGGTGCCGGACGATCCGGCTATCGGACCGGGAGTCGGGGCTGGTCCAGAGGACGACATGCCATTCGCTTTACGCGAAAAAGAGTAAGCGAAGCGTTCACGTCGGGTTGGCACGGGGAGGGCTTGCACCCTTCCCGTGCCGCAGGAGATCAGTTCGCCAGCGGGGGCAGCTTCTGCCCGAACAGCGTGACGAACCGGTCGAGCGGACAGGGCGCATCGGCCGGGCAGCCGGGCACCCGGACCGGCGTCACCGTCACGGCGGCGGCGTGCGCGCGAATCTGGTCGGGCGACTGGGTGCGGTAGGTAACGGTGACGAAGGCCTTGCCCGCCGGATCGTGCCAGCGGTTGATCAGCACCGCCCCGCCCGGTGCGGCGTCGTTGGTGGCATAGCCCGGTGCGACCAGGTCGAAGCCGAGCAGCGCGGCCAGCGCGGTGACATTGGTGTCGTGCCCGACCAGCATGTCGACCTTCGCCCCGTCCTTCGCGGTCAGCGCATCGATCATGTGCCGCCCGAACGCCGCCGACTGGTGCGCGGCCATATAGGGGGAGCGCGAATAGACGTCGAACAGCGCGGCGTGCAGCTTGCCCAGTTGCGCCAGCACCCGGCCATCGACGGCCATGCCGCCCACCGAGGGGGGCAACCCCTCGGCATATTGCAGCAATAGCACCTGCGCGGTGCCCGAGGCGGTGCGGATCGGGCCGGTCAGGTCGATGCCATGCCCATCGGCCGACGGGGTCAGACGGGCAGTCCGGCCGGGATCGCAGCCTTGGCGGTCGCCGCAGCCCAGCACCGTGTCGAGCAGCCGCAGGCCGTCGCGGTTCCGCGCGACCAGCGCGTCCATGCCGCCGGTAAAGCGGTTGATGTCCGCCACTGCCGCGTCCGCGTCGAATGTCGTGGCGCGGGCGCGCAGCGGCTCGAACAGGGCGTCGACCTGTCCGATCGGATTGTGGTCGACCGCGAGCGCGCAATCCGGGGCGATGGCCTTGGCATAGGCCGCGCCGCTCGCGATCGTGCGCGACGAACTGTTGGTGCGGATGCGGATGGCGGGGCAGCCGGTCGCGGGCAGCAGTCCCTGCGCCACCCAGGCGGCGCGGTCGGCGCGGGCTTCGGCGGCCAGCGCCTGCGCGCCATGCGGCGTCAGCTCGCTTTCCGGCGTCGTCCAGTGCGGCCAGGGGCGAGCGGTCCGGGTGCCGTCCGGCACTTCGCCGTCCAGCGGTGCGCGGACGCCGTGACGCATCAGGATCACGACGCGGTCCAGCGTCAGACCGGCCGGACGCGCCGCCGCTGCCATGTCGGGGGTGGCCACGCCACCGAGGAGAATCAAGGCCAGCGCGGCGCGGACGTTGGAGGAGATGATGGTCATCGGGCAACTTTGGAGCGTTTTCGGGTCATTGCTGTGACATTCGCCCGACAATGGCGCGCGCCCATTCGCGGGCCTGGCAGAATTTTTCAAAGTCATCAAAATTCGGTCAATAAGTCATCGGATTGTCACAGGCTGCCCCTAGCGGAGCCGTCGAAGGCGCCCGGGGGGCGTCGCCATCATTATTGATCCAGGGGAAATCTCATGACCGCTTCGTCCAAGCGGGCGCATGTCGTGCGTCTGTTGTGCGGCTCTGCCGCCACGCTTCTGATCGCGGGTCCGGCACTGGCCGCCGATCCGATTCCAGCCGCCGTGTCCGAGCCTGTCGCCGCTTCCAACGATCCGCAGGCCGGTGAGGATGTCATCGTCAAGGGCCATCGCCAGGCGCTGGTTGATGCGCAGGACGAACAGCTGCGCAGCCAGTCGCTGGCGACCGTCGTTTCGGGCGAGGAACTGCGCATCCAGCCGCAACAGAATCTGGCCGACCTGCTGACCCGCCTGCCGGGCATCAGCTCCTCGGTCGACCAGTCGCGCAACGCGGCGGCGACCGGCGAGGCGCAATATGTCTCGATCCGTGGCCTCGACACCTCGTACAACGCCTATTCGTTCGACGGCGTGCGGCTGGCGCAGACCGATGCGCGCACCCGCGCCATCTCGATGAACCTGCTGTCGCCCTTCTCGCTGCAGACGGTGCGCGTCGACAAGGCGCCGACCGCCAAATATGACGGCGACGCGATCGCGGGCATTATCGACATGGTGCCGATCACCGCCTTCGACCTGCCCAACCATCGCAGCCAGATCCGTTTCCAGGGCCAGGTTGCGGGGCGTGCGGCGGCGCGGGGAGAAGATCCCTGGGGCGGCACCGCGCAGTTCGAGACGGCGCAGCGTTTCGGCAATTTCGGTGTCTATGCCTCGGCCTATTACGGTCTGAAGCATGTGCTGGGCGAGTCGACCGCCGTGCAGCACGACTGGGAAAAGTATAACGCCAACATCCCCGGCATGATCCGCGACAATCTGGACAATGTGTTCGCGCGCGGTGCCCAGTGGCAGGCGTTCCGCAACCGCATCCAGCGTCTGGGCGGCACGCTGAACCTCGACTGGAAGGGCGAGACGACCGATCTCTACTGGCACTCGACCTATGGCCAGTACAACCTCAAGAGCTGGATGGACCAGACCGCGCTGCGCCAGACCAGCCTGGCCCCGTACCAGATCAATCCGAACCCGAATAAGGGCTCGTATGACGCGGCGGGCTACCGCGCCGATTACGGCCTGACCGCGACCGACTATTTCCGCACCGAGCACAGCAACCAGGCGTTGGTGACGACCAAGATCGGCGGCCAGACCCGTTCGGGCGACTTCACCTTCGACTATCACGGCGCCTATTCGCGCGGGTCGCAGGACTATCCGCTGCGCATCCAGTCGGGTTTCGCGGGCGCGCCCTATATCGGCACCGCCGACAATACCGGCGTCGCCAATTATCGCATGGTCACCTCGATCGGCCAGCGCACCTTCCCGCAGGTCGTGCTGACCGACGCGGCACGCGCCTATCTGACCGACCTGACCAAGCTGAAGCAGTGGTACGTCACCCAGCAGTTCGAGAACACCTGGGAAAGCCGCCTGGAGGGCCAGTTCGACACCACCTGGCACCATGCCGACCAGGGTCTGGTCTCCGTATCGGCGGGCGCGAAGGTCGAGGATGCCAAGCGCTATGCCAATGCGCTGGGCGATGACGGCGCACTGCAATATACCTTCCCCAATGCCGATGGCAGCGCGTCGCCGCGCTACGCCGCGACCGGCCCCGGCCTGATGACGCTGCCCGGCCGGATGCTCGGCGGGTTCATGAACGGTGCGGCGCAGGTGCCGATCTTCCTGATCGACACCAACTATATCGAGAACCAGGTCGCGCAGCTCTCGACCCCGAAGATTGCCGGGCTCGATCCGGTCAAGCTGAAGGAAAACCGCCTCGATGGGCGGGAGAACCGGCTGTCGGGCTATGTCATGGCGACGATGCAGTTTGGCGACCTGCAAGTCGTGCCGGGCGTGCGGTACGAATATAACCGGTTCAAGGGCACCTATTGGCAGGATCAGGGCAACGACACCGGCGCCTTTGCGACCTCCAGCCGCCATTATGACATGTGGCTGCCCAGCGTGATCGCCAATTACCGGCCCAATGACGACATGGTGATCCGCGCCTCGATCCGCAAAAGCTATTCGCGTCCCGCCTTCGACCTGTTGCTTGGGCCGACGCAGGTGTCGCGCAACGACCTGGGCGAGGTGACCGGGGTGTTCATCCCCAACCCCAATCTGAACGCCCAGACCTCGTGGAATTACGATGCCTCGGTCGAGTATAAGGGGCAGGGGACCGATTTCTTCTCGGTCAGCCCCTTCTACAAGAACCTGAACCATGTCCTGTTCGCGACCGGCACGACCAATGCGGGCGGCGACTATAATATCTGGGGCAATCCCCAGTCGGAACAGCAGGGCGGCGTCGAGGTGTCGAGCCTGACCACCGACGCCACCGGCAAGATTTACGGCGTCGAACTGTTCGGCCGCTATTCGCTGAAGGGGCTGCCGGGGCTGCTCAACGGTCTGGGGCTCCAGGCCAATGTGACGCTGCAAAAGGCCAAGGCCAATGTCTTCGTCAACGGCCAGAACCGCCAGCAGCGCATGACCCAGGCGCCCGAGGTGATGTACAATGCCGCGCTGTTCTACACCCGTGGCGGCCTGTCGGCGGAGTGGAACTACAACTATACCGGCGACCGCCTGTACGATCTGCGCTCCAGCCGCCCGGATACCTATATCCAGCCGACGACGATCTCGAACCTGATCGTCAACTACACGCTGCCCTCGGGGCTGACGGTCGGTGCCTCGGTGCAGAACCTGTTCAACGAGCACAGCTACTGGGCGACGACCAGCGAGCGCAAGGCGTACCTCTCGAACGATCGCAAGGGCGGTTATGTCGAGACGGGGCGCATCTACATGCTCAACCTGTCCTACGCCTTCTGATTTCATCCCCTCCCCGATCCGGTGCCACCCCCCAAGTGGCACCGGAGCGCACCTCCGCCGACGGCGCATACCCTGTGCCGTCGGCGATTTTGTGTGCGGTTCCTGACCGGATGCACGCCCCGATTGACCGGCGCGCGGGCGGCACTAGCATGAGACCCAGTAACAGGAGCGTCCCCCGACATGATGAAACGCCAGCGCCGCCAGCATGAGATCGTGGCGATTCTGGGAGAGGGCGGCTTTCACGGCATCGGCGAACTGGCCGCCGCCCTGGACGTGTCCGAGGAGACGGTGCGGCGCGAGCTGCGCGTGCTGGAGGCGTCCGGCGTGGTCGTGCGCGCGCATGGCGCGGTCCGCATCGCCAAGATCGAGACCGAGGGCTCCTTCGCCACCCGCCTGCAACGCCATGCCGAGGCCAAGCAGCGCATCGCCGCCGCCGTCGCGCAGGTGGTGGCCGAAGGGCAGACCATCTATCTCGATGCCAGCACCACCGGTCATTATGTCGCGCGTGCGCTGCGCGACCATCACGGGCTGACCGTCGTCACCAATGCGGTGGGGGTCGCGGCCGAGTTGGGCGGGCGCAACGACAATCGCGTCATGCTGGCGGGCGGCGAGATGGATTATGAGTATCGCGCCGCGTTCGACGCCACCGCGCGCGAGTATCTGGGCATGTTCACGCCCGCGCTGGCGATCCTGTCGGTCGAGTCGGTCAATCTCGACCATGGCTTTGCCGATTATCATGCGGGCGAGGCGGCTTTGTGCCGGATGATGATCGCCCGCTCGCGCCGCACCCTGATCGCCGCCGACCAGAGCAAGTTCGACCGGCCCGGCACGATCCAGGTGGCGGGCCTGGGCGATGTCGCGATGCTGGTGACCGATGCGCCGCTGTCGCCCGCCTATGCCGAGGCACTGGCCGGGGTGGAGGTCGTCGTCGCCTGAGCGCGCGGGATCAGCAGCGCGATGCCCGCGCCTGCCAGCGCGAAACCGGCATGGATCGCCCAGAAATGCGGCTGCGCCATGCGGGGATAGAGCGCGCCCAGTTCGCCGACCACCAGATGCGCGACAAAGCCGTGGAGATAGAAGAGTCCGGTCATCATCCCCCGGCGCGAGGGCGGCGCGGCGGCCGCGACGATGGCCAGTGCCGAGGGCCAGGACAGGACGACGCCCAGCGACAACAGCAACACCGCACAAAGCGGCCCGCCCAGCCCGATTCGCGTTCCGCCCGACAGCCCGGCGAGCAGCCCATAGGCCAGCGCCATCGCGATCCCACCTGCGGCCAGCTTGTGCACTGCGCTCGGCTCGCGCGCGAGACGGGGCCACAGGCGATAGGCGAGCAGCGCCAGCGCGATGGTGAACAGGCCATCGGTCGCCGCCAGCCAGCTGGGCGGAATCGAAAAACCGCCGATGGTCAGGTCGACTCGCTCCTCCGCCCAGACCAGGACCATGTTGTTCAACTGCTCATAGGCGCAGAAACACAGGGTCACCGCCGCGATGGCCAGAAGCGCGCGCGGCCAGTCGCTTGCGTCCCGACCGCCCATGGGTGTCTCGACCCCTCGCACCGGCGGCGCGGTGCGCAAGGTCAGCATCGCCGCGATCATGCTGGCCGCCATGAAGACGAAGGCGGCGGCGAAGCCATAGGCCAGCGCCAGCCACCCGCCGATCAACGGTCCCAGCATCGCTCCGCCATTCAGGAACGCCAGATAGGCGGCGAATACCCGCTCGCCCTTGGCCCCGCCCCTCAGCGCACCGACTTCGGCGGCCAGATTGCCCTTGAGCAGCCCGATGCCGCCGATCAGCAGCGCCAGCCCGGGCAGTGCCAGGCTGCGGCTGGCGAGCGCGAGCAGGCCCAGCATCATCAG
The DNA here is from genome assembly GCF_001591005.1 of Sphingomonas sanguinis NBRC 13937. Lineage (GTDB taxonomy): Bacteria > Pseudomonadota > Alphaproteobacteria > Sphingomonadales > Sphingomonadaceae > Sphingomonas > Sphingomonas sanguinis. The sequence goes on along the minus strand of NZ_BCTY01000010.1, from coordinate 75,794 downwards.
CACGGCGCCGCCATACATGGCGGGCCGTCGCCGTCCGCTGCGGTCCGCGATCCATCCGCCCAGCGGCAGGACCAGATAGGTCAGCGCGCCGTAGAGCCCGTAGAGCTGCGAGGCGAAGGCGATGTCGCCATGCGCCCCGGTCAGTCCCTCGACCCCGCGGCGCAGCGCGGACAGGCCGATCACCCCGTCCCCCCGCGCCAGCAGATCGTTCACCAGGAACAGGGTCAGCAGCGACTTGGCGCCCTGGATCGCACAACGCTCCCACCCCTCGACGCTGGCGAGCGTCCAGAATCCGGGAGCGGGCGGGGCGGTGTCCCTTTCGCGCTTTGGCCTGTCGCGCATGAGGTTGATTTCGGTCCGTTTCGGGGCTTTGGGAGGAAGCGCTGGTCCCCTAGCCGCGGTTTGTGACGGGTTCGCGGCGGCTCGACAAAGCGGACGCCGCGCGGCACCAAGGCGCGATGGACCTGTCCGCGATCGTCGCCGATATCGCCGCTGAGATGGCCGAGGCCCCCGACCGGGGCAAACCGGCCGATTACATCCCGGCGCTGGCGGGCATCGACCCGCACCGTTTCGGCATCGCCATCGTCGAGGCGGACGGCCAGTGCCATCTGGCGGGGGATGCCGAGGAGAGCTTCTCGATCCAGAGCATCTCCAAGGTCTTCGCGCTGACCCTGGCGCTCGGCGCGGTCGGCGACCAGCTGTGGCGGCGGGTGGGGCGCGAGCCGTCGGGGACCGCATTCAACTCGATCGTCCAGCTGGAAACCGAAAGCGGCATCCCGCGAAATCCGTTCATCAATGCGGGCGCGATCGTGGTGGCCGACATGCTGCTGGGCGGGTACGAACCGCGCGAGGCGATCGGCGAGATGCTGCGCTTCGTCCGCGCGCTGGCGGGGGAGGACGACATCGTCATCGATGCCGCCGTCGCGCAAGCCGAGATGGAGACGGGCCACCGCAACCAAGCGCTGGCCCATTACATGCGCGCCTTCGGCAATCTCCATCATCCGGTGGACCGGGTGCTGGGCGTCTATTTCCACTTTTGCGCGCTGGCGATGAGCTGTCGGCAACTGGCGCTGGCCGGGCGATACCTGATGGCGCGGGGCGTCAATCCGGGGACGGGGCGCTCGGTCGTGTCACCGCAACGGGCGCGGCGCATCAACGCGCTGATGATGAGCTGCGGCCATTATGACGGGTCGGGCGAGTTCGCCTTTCGTGTCGGCCTGCCGGGCAAGTCGGGGGTGGGCGGCGGCATACTGGCGATCGTGCCCGGTCGCGCCTCGATCGCGGTCTGGTCGCCCGGCCTCAACGCGCGCGGGAATTCGCAGCTTGGTACGCTGGCGCTCGAACGGCTGGTGCAGCGGACCGGCTGGTCCGTGTTCGACCCACAAGCCGGTTGAGCGCCCGCAAGGGTGCGAAGGCCGCGCCCGCCCGGACCGACAGCAGCAGGTTGAGTGCGACGCCCGCGATCGAGGCGGCCCCGAGCATCCGCACGATCCGCTCGCCGGTGATGGCCGTCCCGCTGGACGACAGGGCCAGCAGCAGCGTCGCCGCGCCCAGCAGCTTCAGGCCCAGGCGCAGCTTGGCGTCGTGCAGCGTGCCCGCGTCCTTGGCATGGCGATAGGACCCGGCGGCCAGCAGCCAGAAGCCGACAAGGCACAGGGCGATCGTATCAAGCATGGACAGGCTCCAGGGACCGGCGGGTTCTTTTGGGGGCGGCAGGGGCGGGGCGCGCGCTGATCCGCGCGGCGACGGCAAAGCCGATGCCGATGGCGAGACAGGCGAGATCGAAGGCGACGAACAGATGGTCGCCGTCCAGCAGCGCGGGCACCAGCCAGCGCGAGGTGGTCAGCGCATCGACGACCGGAATCGCGGCCCAGGCGGCGGCGGCCAGCGCGAACAGGATAGTCCAGGCGCGGCGCGCGGGCAGTGCGAGTTGCGCCAGGGCGAGTAGGCCCCAGATCCAGAACATTGCCGACACTTCCATATCGGCGCGTCCCTCCAGCGTGGCGGGGATCAGCCGGTTGGCGAGCAGATAGGCGGCCATGCCGATGGGGAAGGCGGCGATGACCGCGATGTTCAGCCGCTCGGCCAGTCGCAATCCGAAGAAGGGCGCGGCGTTCGGCTTGCGGCGCTTGGCGGTCCACAACAACAGGCCGGTGCCGACCATCGCCGCGCCGGTCAGGCCCATCACGAAATAGGCCCAGCGCAGGGCGGGACTGGCGAAGGTGGCGAGGTGCAGGCCCAGCATGACGCCCGCCGTCTCGATCGCGGAGGCGGGCGCACCGCTCTGGCTGACGAAGCGGCCGGTCGCCCCTTCATAGGTGACCGTGGGCGTCCGTGCGTTGATCGTGCTGCGCTTGCCCTGCGCGATGGCGATGCGCGCGGCGGCGTCGCCCGGATTCTGGATGATGACGCGGGTGGCGGCGCCGCCCAGCCTGCGCTCGGCATCCGCGACCAGTGGTGCGATCGCGACCAGCGGGCGGCGCACGCCGCTGGCAGATACATCGTCGGGCAGGTCATAGGCGGCCTGCGCGAACTTTGCAGGCTGGGCGTAGTTCATCATCGCGGGCCACGGCATGTACATGGTCACCAGCGTGATGAGCCCGGTATAGGTGATCATCGCATGATAAGGCAGGCCGAGCACCGCCGAGACATTGTGCGCGTCCAGCCAGCTTCGCTGCCCCTTGTTCCAGCGCAGCGTGAAGAAGTCGGCGAAGATGCGCTTGTGCGTGATGACGCCCGAGATAATCGCGCCCAGCATCGCCATGGCGCACAGCCCCGCCAGCCAGCGGCCCCAGGGATGCGGTAACTGAAGCTGGAAATGGAAGCGATAGAAATGCTCGCCGCCCTTGGTCTCGCGCGCGGTCAGGGGCGCGCCGCTGATCGGATCGAGGTCCAGCTCGTCGCGACGCCGCTGCTGGGGATCGGGCTTGGCGGGGATGCGGAACACGCGGGTCGCGACGGTCCGCTCGTCGGGCAGATAGATATACCATTGCAGGTCGTCCGCCCCGATCCGCGACAGATACCGCACCGCCGAGCTGGCCGCCTGGGCGGGGCTGGCGGCGCTGGGGCGGATTTCGGGTTGCATCCACTGGGTGATCTCGGGCCGGAAATAGGCCGAGGTGCCGGTCAGGAACATGGTGAACAAGATCCACCCGGCGATCAGCCCCAGCCAGCCATGCGCCCAGGCCATGGTCTGGCGTAGCCCGCGCTGCGCCGTCGTCGCGGACGCCTCGCTCATGGACGCACGCCCCACAGCTTCAGGATCGCCGCCATGACCAGCGCGCCGCCCCAGACGACCGCGCTCACCCGGCCCAGCCGCCCCTCGTGCAACGACCAGAGTCCGATTCCCGCATAGACCAGGAAGGACAGGACCATCGGCCAGCCCGTCGCCTCGACCCGCGTCGTGGCATCGGACACGGGCAGACTGCGCGCAGTCAGCATCGCGCTGGCGACCGCGAATGCATAGCCGCCGAGCACCGCCGTGACCCAGCGCCACGCCATGGCGAATCCGGCCCGCCAGCGGCGTTCGGCTTGTTCGTCAATGGCTCGGCCCGATGGCACCCGTTTGCCCCTTGTCATGTTGATGGCGTCCCTCTAGCAGCATTTGAGAGTCACTATCAATAGCAGGGGATAAAATTATGCGCGGTTTTCGCGGAGGGTTGCTCGCGGCCTGTGCCATGGGGGCGATGCTGGCCGGGGCGCTGCCTGCCCAGGCGCGGGATGTGTCCCATGCGGTCCCGGTGACGGCCGACGAGGACCAGCAGCGGTTGCGCAACGAGGAGATCGTGGTCGAGGGCGAGCGCGAGAAGAAGACCGCCGCCTCGGGCACCAAGACCGACATCCCGCTGATCGCCACGCCCCAGACGATCGCGGTCATCGACCAGGCGGAACTGACCCGCCGCAATGCGCAGTCGATCAACCAAGCGCTCGGTTATGTCGCAGGTGTCGCGCCCAACCAGCGCGGCAATGTCGCCACCCGGTACGACCAGTTGTTCCTGCGCGGCTTCACGCCGGGGATGTTCATGGACGGGATGCGGCTGATGGGCGGTGTCTATGCCAGCCCGCAGGTCGACTTCCATCTGGTCGAGTCGGTCGATGTGGTGAAGGGGCCGGCAGGCGTCACCTATGGCTCGGGCACGCCGGGCGGGCTTATCAACCTGACCAGCAAGCTGCCCTATGCGGGTGCGGGCGGGCGGATCGAACTGGCGGCGGGCAATTACGCGCTGCTCCGCTCCAGCATCGATGTGAACCAGCCGCTCGATGAGAATGACCGCTGGCTGTTCCGCCTGATCGCAGGCGCGGAGGAGTCGGACGGCTTCATCCGCAACACCGCCAATCGCCGCTATTATGCGCGCCCCATGCTGACCTTCGCGCCCGACAAGGCGACCAGCGTGACCCTGATCCTCAACTATCAGCGCGATCCCGAATCAGGGTCGTATAGCGGTGTGCCGGTTTACGGCTCGGCGCTGCCCAATCCGTTCGGCGTGCTGCCGGTCGATTTCAACACCTCGGAGCCGTCCTACGAGGCGTTCAACCGGACGCAGAAATCGGCGACGATCCTGTTCCGCCATGACCTGAACGACCGGCTGAGCTGGACCACCAACGCACGCTATCTGGCGATCGGACTGCATTATCGGCAGATCTATGGCTCGGGCTATGTGACGCGCGACGGCAACAGCGACCTGTCGACGCTCCAGCGCGGCGGCGGCGGGTCGGACGAGGCATTCCAGACCTTCACCGTCGACAATCATCTGGTCGCCAAGCTCGACACCGGCCCGGTCCGCCACACTGTCCTGGGCGGCGTCGACTGGCAGCATAATCGCGGCGAGAATTACCAGGCGTTCTTCACCGGGCAGAACGCCAACCCGGTATTCAACATCCCCAATCTTAGCCTGTTCGCGCCGGTCTATGGCGTACCGCTGCCCAGCTTCCCGATCACCCAGACGCACAATTACACCAAGCGCGATCAGGTCGGCGTCTATCTGCAGGACCAGATCGCGATCGGCGGGCTGCAACTGATCGCCAGTGGGCGTTGGGACACGTACAACCAGACGACGCAGAATCGGAACACCAATGCCGTCACCCGTCTGAACCAGACGGCGTTCACCACGCGACTGGGCGCGCTGTATGAAACGAAGATCGGCCTCTCGCCCTTCGTCAGCTATTCCGAGAGCTTCGAGCCACAGGCGGGCAGCACCTGGGATGGCAGCAACTTCATCCCCGTCACCGGCCGCCAATATGAGGCGGGCCTGAAATACCAGCCGCGCGGCACGACCGCCTTGTTCACCCTGTCCGCCTTCGACCTGCGCCGCCGCAACGTGCCGGTCGCCGATCCGCGCGCGGGCACGGGCAATATCCCCAGCAATTCGCAGGTGCAGATCGGCGAGGTCTCGATCCGCGGGATCGAACTGGACGGGCGCGGCACGGTTGCCCCCGGCTTCGACGTGGTCGTCGCCGCCACCTATAACGACCCCTATGTCCGGCAGGGTACGCCCGTGGTCGGCACCGGCGACCAGATGAGCGGCGTCACCGGCACGCGGCCCTTGGGCGTGCCGCAATGGAGCGCGTCGAGCTTCCTGTCCTATGATCTGGGCAAGGCTGGTGTCGGCAGCGCGCTGGGCGGCCTGAGCCTGGGTGCCGGGGTGCGCTATGTCGGCGAATCGGATGGCACCGCGACCACCGTCGCCGCGGGCCGCACCGTCGTCCGCCGTTTCCAGTCGCCCGATTACTGGCTGGCCGACCTGATGCTGGGCTATGATCTTGGTCGGGTCAGCCCGGCGATGGAGGGGCTGAGCCTGACCGCCAACGTCGCCAACCTGTTCGACAAGCGCCACATCACCAGCTGTTTCTTCAACAATGGCTGCTATTACGGGGCATCGCGGACCTTTGTAGGCAGCCTGCGCTATTCTTGGTAAGGCGCACCCGATTCATTCGCATTTGACGTATCCGCCCGTCCCGCCGACCGATCGGCGGGCAAGGGGCGCAAAGGAGTTTTGAGGTTTGTCGACCGATACTGCCCTGCCCGAACTGACCCCGACCACGGCGCTGAGCGTCGAGACGGTTCAGAGCGTCCATCACTGGAACGAGCATCTGTTTTCGTTCTCGGTGTCGCGCCCCGACAGCTTCCGTTTCCGTTCGGGCGAGTTCGTGATGATCGGCTTGCAGGGCGACAACGGCAAGCCGCTGCTCCGCGCCTATTCGGTCGCCAGCCCGTCCTATGACGAAAAGCTGGATTTCCTGTCGATCAAGGTCGAGGACGGCCCGCTGACCAGCAAGCTGCAAAAGGTGCAGCCCGGCGACAACATCTATCTGGGCCGCAAGCCGACCGGCACGCTGGTCGCCGACGCGCTGCTGCCCGGCAAGCGGCTGTTCATGCTGTCGACCGGCACCGGGCTGGCGCCGTTCCTGTCGGTCGCGCGCGACCCGGACATTTACGACATGTTCGACGAGGTGATCATCGTCCACTCGGTGCGCCGGGTCAGCGACCTGGCCTTTCATGACGAGCTGGCGGGCAAGCTGGCCGACGATCCCCTGGTCGGCGACGTCGCGCAGGAGAAGTTCCACTATATCCCGACCGTCACGCGTGAGCCGTTCCACACGACCGGCCGCATCGACGCGCTGATCGAGGACGGCCGGTTGTTCGCAGGGCTCCCCAGCGCGCATGGCTTCAACCCGGAAACCGACCGGATCATGATGTGCGGCAGCATGGAGATGATCAAGTCGCTGGGCGCCAAGTTCGAGGAAATGGGCTTCCCCGAAGGCTCGAATGCGCAGCCCGGTGCGTACGTGATCGAAAAGGCGTTTGCCGGGTAAATCCCGCCGCTTCTGTTCCCCGGCGAAGGCCGGGGAACAGTTGCCGAAAGGTTGAAAGCGCGCGGAACATGGCGGGGGAGGCAAAAGCGAGCGGATCGCGGTTGCCTCTCCCGCGTCGTTTGGCACACCATCGGCTGCGCCGAAGCTGGGCCCCGGCCTTCGCCGGGGTCGCTATCGCTTTATCTGGTTTTGTAATCAGCGACATTTGTCGTCGTCGACGGCACATTTGTGCGACATTTGCGTCCTAACGCCCAAACCTACGGATAGAGGGAAAAGGGATGGACATGCGGCGTTGGGCGGGTTTGATGCTGGCGAGTGCAATGCCGGCGATCGCGCAGGCGCAGGTGGCGACCCCGCTGGCTACGCCGTCCCAGGCTCCGACGCCCGCCGCGACCACGACGGACGGCACCCCCGCCGCCGCGACCGCCCAGACCCCGCCCGCTCCCCAGCGCACCCAGGCCCAGCCGCAGCCCGAGGCGGATGAGGAAGGCGCGGACGAAGGCGATGTCGTTGTCACCGCGCGCCGCGAACCCGGCAAGGTCCCCGGCGATATTCCCCCCGAACAACAGCTGAGCCCCGCCGATATCCGCGCTTACGGCGTGTCGAGCGTCTCCGACCTGCTGACCGAACTCGCGCCGCAGACGACCAGCGGGCGGGGGGGATCGCCGGTGATCCTGCTCAACGGTCGCCGGATCGCCGGCTTCCAGGAAATTCGCGACCTGCCGACCGAGGCGATCCTGCGCGTCGACATCCTGCCCGAGGAAGTCTCGCTCAAATATGGCTATCGCGCCGACCAGAAGGTGGTGAACTTCGTCCTGCGCCCGCGCTTCCGCTCGCTGGCGGCCGAGGCGATCGGCAAGGTGCCGACCCAAGGCGGCTCGGCGATGGGGCAGGGCAAGCTCGACTGGTTGCAGATCCGCCGCGACAAGCGGTTGAGCATCCACACCGATTATTCCGAAACCTCGCGCCTGACTGAGGCGGAGCGTGGCATCATCGCGCCCGGCTCCAACGCGTCGCTCGGCGGCAATATCGTCACCGCCGATCCCGGCCTCGCCGCGCTGACCGGCACCAGCCCCAGCGTGGTCGGCGTGCCCGGCGGCCTGGCCGCCGCGCCGAGCCTGGCGCAGCTGGCGGGCAGCCCGGCGACCAGCACCGACGTCACGCCCTATCGCACGCTGCAATCGGCGCAGCGGCAATGGGACGCGAATGTCGTCTATGCGCGTAACATCTTCGACAAGGTGTCCGCCTCGTTCAATGCCGAGGTGCAGACGACGCAGAGCAACAGCTGGAACGGCCTGCCCACGGCCAATCTGCAATTGCCGGTCGGCAATCCCTATTCGCCCTTCGCCACCGGTGCGACAGTCTCGCGGCTGACCAACGCCTATGGCCCGCTGGTCCAGGACAATACCGGGCTGACCGCGCATCTGGGCACGGTGTTTAACGGCGATATCGGCAAGTGGCGCTGGTCGCTGACCGGTTCGTACGACCGCGCCGAAAGCCGGGTCGCGACCGACACCGGGCTGAACACCGCCGATTTGCAGGCGCGCCTGAACGCGAACGATCCGACCGCCAACCCTTATGGTCCGCTCGATGCCCTGGGTCTGGCGGCACGCAATTTCGCGCGGTCGACCTCGTCCTCGGGCGAGGTCGATGCGCTGCTCAATGGCCGCGTCTTCGCGCTGCCCGCGGGCGACGTGCAGGCCAGCGTCAAGCTGGGCGGTGAGACCAGCGATTTCTCCAGCAGCTCGACACGCTTCGGTGTCGTCCAGACCGGCGACGTGTCACGCGATATCGTCAACGGCCAAGTGAATCTGGACTTCCCCATCGCCAATCGCGACCGCCAAGTGCTGGGCGCGATCGGCGACCTGTCGCTGAACGTCAACGCCGGGGCCGATCACCTGTCGGACTTCGGCACGCTGACCACGGTCGGTTACGGCGCGAACTGGTCGCCGCTGGAGGGCGTGCGGTTCTTGGCGTCTTGGACCGACCAGGAGGATGCGCCGACCGCGCAGCAGCTGGGCAATCCGACGATCACCACGCCCAATGTCCGCCTGTTCGACTATGTGCGCGGCACCACCGCGACGATCACGGCGGTAACCGGCGGCAATCCCGCGCTGGTCGCGGACAATCGCCATGTCATGAAACTCGGCCTGAACGTGAAGCCGTGGCGCCAGCGCGATATCAACCTGACCGCCAATTACTACCGCATCAACACCGACGATCCGATCGCGTCCTTCCCGACGCCGACCGCCGCGATCGAGGAGGCCTTCCCCGACCGCTTCACCCGCGATGCAGGCGGCAATCTGCTGCGCGTCGATTCCCGCCCGATCAACTTTGCCCGGACCGAACGGTCGCAGCTGCGCTGGGGCCTGAACTTCTCCAAGCCGATCAAGTCGAAGATCCAGAAGGAGATCGAGGCGTTTCGGGCCGGAACCGGACCCAATCCCTTTGCGGGCCTGAATTTCCCCGGTCGAAGGGGCGGGCCGGGCGGCGAGGGTGGTCCGCGTGGCGACGGTTCGGGAGACGGGCGTCCCGGTGGTCCCGGTGGCGCGCCGGGCGGACCCGGTGCCGGCGGGCCGGGCGGCGGCTTCCGGGGTGGGGGCTTTGGCGGCGGGCGTGGCGGTGGCGGCGGCCGGGTGCAGTTCGCGCTCTATCACACCTGGACCTTTGCCGACCGGGTGATCGTCGCCGATGGCGGCCCCGATCTCGACCTGCTGCGCGGCGATGCGATCGGATCGAGCGGCGGTACGTCACGCCACCAGCTGGAGGCGCAGGCGGGCTATGCCAATAACGGCGTCGGCATGCGGCTGTCGGGCAACTGGCGCAGCGCGACGCGGGTCAATGGCGGCACCCCCGGCAATCCCCAGCCGCTGGAATTCGGCAGTCTGGCGACGCTCGACTTCCGCCTGTTCGCCGATCTGGGCCAGCGGCTGGAGCTGTTGAAGAAACATCCCTGGCTGCGCGGCACGCGCGTCAGCCTGGTGGTCGACAATGTATTCAACCAGCGCCAGCGGGTAACGGATGCGACCGGGACGGTGCCGATCGGATATCAGCCGGGTTATCTCGATCCGCTGGGTCGGACCGTGCGGCTGTCGATCCGCAAGCTGTTTTTCTGACCGGGGACATGACCTTGTTGCGAAGCGATCCGACACAGTCGCGTCTCTGCAAGCATCGAGTTTTCCGAAAAGTGTCCGATTCGGTATGAATTCGGGATCGATCAATTAAGTTTCTGGTTAACCTACCATAAATTTGATGCCATCCCGCCCGACAGTGAATTGCGATGGCACGACGAAACCGGAATATGTTTCGATGGTGCCGGACAGGTCTCAAGACTCTGACGGTTGGGGAGCAATATATGGGTCGGAGTGCTGAGGTCATGAGCGACCGCTATGATGCACGCGCGGGGGACACGCCGGACGGGATCGACGATCGCCTTCGCCGCATTCGCGACGAACTGGCGCTATTGGAATCGCTCGTCCGCAGCGAGACCGAGGCACGGATCAGACCTGCCGATATCGGGCAGATCATCCGCTCGGCGCGCGAAGGGATCGGGCAGCTCTTCGACGCAGAGCTGTTCGCCGATCCGGCGTTCGATATGCTGTTGTTCGTGTTTCTGGAGGAAGAGGCGGGGCGGCCGGTGGAAACCAGTGCCTGCTACCGCGCGTCAGGGGTGCCGCGCACGACGGCGGTCCGCTGGATCAACATGATGGTGTCGAACGGCATGTTCGAAAGCGCGCCGCATCCGACCGATCGTCGGCTGGCGCTGCTGAGCCTGAGCGAGGATACCCGCGCCCGCGTGCGGCAATGGCTGACCGGTCTTCGTCCGATGGTCGAGCGGATGACGCTTCGCGACAATCCGCGCCTCGGCGCCTGACCGTCCGCCAGGGATCAGGGGGCGTGAATCAGGCCGCCTGATCGAGCCTGTTGCGCAGACGATCGGCCAGTGTTTCCAGCGTCACGCCGTCGATCCGGTTCGCCGTCGGCGCATCGGATCGCAATATGTCGGCGATGGCCAGTTGCGCCTGGGTGATCCGGTCGACCGACTGGATGCTCACCATGTGGCGGCGCAGCGTGTCGGGGTCGCTGCCCAGCTCATAGGCCAGCTCGGCCAAGGAGTGGGTCAGTTCGACCAGCTCGTCGGCCAGGGCCTGGGCCAGGGCGGGGCTCAGCCCCGGGCTGAGGCCGGGGGCGGCGCCCCCGTCTTTTGCCTTTTCGGTCATTTGCTGCACAGCTTCATGATATTGGCGGCGATCGCGTCGCCCGCGATCGGCTGCGACGCCATGCCTTTGGACAGGGTGAAGTCGGTGCCGTTGCGGCCAATGGCATAGGCACCGCCCGCCATCATCGCGCGCAGGCCCGCCGCGCCGTCTTCGTCGTCCAGCGCAACCAGCACGCCAAGCGCGTTGTTGCCCGCCGCCTTGGCGACCGAGGCGAAGAGCAGCGAGATGGACGGACGCTCACCCGCCACCGGCTCGCGCGCGAGCAGGCGGATCGTGCCTTCGGGCCAGCTGTCGATGACCATGTGCGTGTCGCCCTGCGGCGCGAAATAGATGGTGCCCTGTTCCACCTTCATGCCGTCGGTCGCTTCGACGACCTTGGGGGCGATCTGTTCGCGCAGCTGCTCGACCATCGGGGTCAACAGCCCGGGCGACATCTGCTGCACGACCAGCGTCGGCGGGCAGTTGGGCGGGAAATTCTGGAACAGGTCGAACAGCGCCTGGGTGTTGGCGGCGTCGGCCCCGATCGCCAGCACGCGGCCGTTCCAGTTCATCGGCGCGGTCGTCACCTTCTTGGCATGGCCCAGCGTGCTGGCCGAGGTCCGCTTCAGATCGGCGTTGCGCGCCGACTTGATCCGCTTGCCCAGCTTGCCGATGATCGCATCCAGTTCGGACTGGACCGCCACCTTGGGCTTGGGGAAACAGTCGATCGCGCCCAGCCGCAGCGCCTCGATCGATTCGGCCGCGCCGGCGGCGGTGCGGGTCGAGAACATGATGACCGGCATCGGCCGCTCTTCCATGATCTCGGCCAGATATTCCAGCCCGCTCATGCCCGGCATCTCGACGTCCAGCGTCATCACCTCGGGACGATATTGCTTGACCATTTCGCGCGCTTCGGCCGCGCCGTCGGCGGCTCCCACCACCTGCACGCCCTTGATGCGTTCGAGGGCGCCCGAGATGAGGACCCGCATCGTCAGCGAGTCATCGACCACCAGAACCTTTACGTCGGCCATTACGCAATACCTTCCAAGACGGATACGCCGTCACGATACAGAGAAAATGATCAGGCTGCCTCGGCGGTCAGCGAAACGCTGTCGGTCAGCCGGTCGAGCGCCAGGATCAGGATCAGGCGCTGCTCGATCGTCGCCAGTCCTTCCAGATAATGGGCCGCCGTCGCATCGCCCATGTCGGGCAGCGGCTGCATCGCCTCGGGCGGGATGGTCACGATGTCATTGACCGCGTCGACGATCAGGCCCTGAAGCTGGTCGCCGATCCGCACCACGATGATGACATGTCGCGCGCTGGGATCGGTGATGCCCCAGCCCAGCCGGTGGCGCAGGTCGAGCACCGGCAGCACCACACCGCGCAGGTTCACCACGCCGCGCACATGGGCGGGCACGTTGGGCAGCGGGGTGGCGGGCGACCAAGCGCGGATTTCGCGGATGGCCATGATGTCGACGCCCAGGATCTGGTCGCCGAGCTGGAAGGTGATGAGCTGACGCGACATGGCGGTGTTCCTCTCCGAACGGGATCAGTGCAGCACGCGGCGGATGGCCGCGGCGAGCTTTTCGGGGTTGAAGGGCTTGACGATCCAGCCGGTCGCACCCGCCTCGCGTGCGCGTGCCTTCTTCTCGTCCGAGCTTTCGGTGGTCAGCACCAGGATCGGCAGGTTGCGATGACCGGGCTGGCGGCGCAGGGCCTCGATCAGGCCGAAACCGTCCATGCGCGGCATGTTGATATCGGTGATGACCAGATCGGGGGCGGTGTCCGGCGTCACGCCGTCCAGCGTATCGAGCGCATGGACGCCGTCCTCGGCCTCCAGCACCCGATATCCCATATCGGTGAGCGCGGCGCGCAGAAGCATTCTCATGCTGGGCGAATCGTCCACGGTCATGATGAGTTGGGACACGAACTGGCCTTTCATGGAAGAATCGAGAGACATTAGAAGAACTCCACATCGCCGGTGGCGGCGGGTGGTGGTGGCGGGGCCGGCCGTGCGGCCCGTGGCGGCGGCATGACCGTGTCGGTGACATGGCGGCACCGGGCGAGACCCAGGGCGGGACGGAACTCGACCCGGCGGGCGCTCATGCCCCCCACGTCCTCGCCCACCAGCGCGATGCGCTCGTCCGCCAGGAAGCGGCGGGCGAACTGGGCATTGGCCGACCCGATGTCGCGAAAGCCGTCGCGCATCATCGCACCGCCGAAAAGCCGGGCTTTCAGGCTGTGCCGCTGTGCGCCGAGCGCCATCATCGCGTTGATCAAAACTTCCATGGCATAGACACCATAGCGCTGCATGGATTTAGGATCGGTTTCCGCGACGCCCGGTTCGGCGAGCAAAAAGTGATTTAATCCGCCGATTCCGGCGATCGGATCGTAAAGACAGGCCGAGATGCAGCTGCCCAGCACGGTGGTCAGCACGACATCCTTTTCCTGGCTGACGCGGGTTTCGCCCTGGATCACGTTGATCCGGCGCAGCCCGTCGCGTTGCGCCAAGCCGGTGATGATCGGGGCGCGCATCGCGTTCATGCGCGACACCGGTCGATGATGGCGGGCGCGATGCGGGTCAGCGTCAGCTGCTTGGTGACCGCGCCGATCTCCTGCGCGACGCCCGGCATGCCATAGACGACGCAGCTTTCCTTGTCCTGGCCGACCGTGAAGGCGCCCTGGCCACGCATGGCCAGCAGGCCCTCGGCCCCGTCGCGGCCCATGCCGGTCAGGATCGCGCCGACCGCGTTGCGCCCGGCGACCTTGGCGACGCTCTGGAACAGCCGGTCGACCGAGGGGCGATGACCGCTGGTGGGATCGTCGGGGATCAGGCGCGCGCGATACTGCCCCTCGAAGCCGCCGACTTCCAGGTGATGGGTGCCGCCGGGCGCCAGATAGACATGACCGGGTTGCAGCGGCTGGCCGTGCCGGGCCTCGGCGACGGTCGGCTGGGACAGCCGGTCGAGCCGCGCGGCAAAGCTGGTGGTGAAGGTCGCGGGCATGTGCTGCACGATGACCGTCGGCGGGCAGTTCGCCGGAAAGCCACTCAGCACCTGGATCAGCGCCTCGACCCCGCCGGTCGATGCGCCGATCGCGATCAGCGCCTTGGGCAGCGGCTCGAACTGGGCATGGGGCACGGGCGCGGCGGGGGCATGGTCGGCCATGCGGACGCGGCGGCTGCCCGCGGCGGCCTTCACGCTGTCGACCAGATTGCGGTCGACGCAGCCCGCCGCCGGTTTGGCGCAGCATTCGACCGCGCCCAGCTCCAGCGCGCGGATCGTGATGTCCGCGCCAGCCTGGGTCAGGGTGGAGAGCATGACGACGGGCATGGGGCGCAGCCGCATCACGCGTTCGAGGAAGTCGAGGCCGTTCATGTCGGGCATCTCGACGTCCAACGTGATGACGTCGGGGTCCAGCGCCTTGATCATCTCGCGCGCTTGGAGCGGGCCATTGGCCGCGCCGACGACTTCGATATCGGGATCGCGGCTCAGTGTATTCGCGATCAGCGCGCGCATCGTGGGGGAATCGTCAACGATCAGCGTTCGGATGGCCATCAGGACACTTTCTGAAAAGCGGTTCGGCCGATGCAGCGGAAACGATCCGCGACCTCGGTGGGGATGCGTTCGGCATGGCCGATATAGATGATACCGCCATCGACCAGCTGGTCGGCGAACCGGCCCAGGAGCCGGGCCTTGGTGGGCTCATCGAAATAGATCATGACGTTGCGGCAGAAGATGACGTCGAAGGGGCGCTTCATCGGCCAGCCGCGCAGCAGGTTCAGCTCGCGAAAGGCGATGGGCGCGCGCAGCGCGGGGTGCAGCTCGTCCTGCTCCCCGACCCGGCGGCACCAGGTCGAGCGCATCGACGCAGGCATGGCGCGGGTCGTATCCAGCGGATAGCGGCCGCTGCGCGCGGTGGCGATGACGCTGGGCGACAGGTCGGTCGCCAGCAGGCGGAAATCCTGGGTCGCCAGCTTCTCGGCGGCACGGACGTCCTGGCCCGCGATCGTCATCATCAGCGAATAGGGTTCCTCGCCGCTGGAGCAGGCCGCCGACCAGATGCGCACGCGCCCGCCGCTGGCCAGCCGCTGGCGGAAATCCGGCCAGAGCGCCTCGTGGAAATGCTCGAAATGATGATTTTCGCGGAAGAAGGCGGTGTGGTTGGTGGTCAGCGCATCGACCGCGCGGGCCCGTTCGTCCGCATCCGTCTCGATCAAGGCGAGATAGGACGGGAAGTCGTTCAACCCGCACGCCCGCAGCCGCCGCGCCAGTCGCCCATAGATCAGCTTGGCCTTGGTCTCGGGCAGCAGGATGCCCGATTCGGCATAGATCAGGTCGGCGATCGCGCGATGGTCGGACGCCGAGAAGGCGAACTCCATCTCGCGTTCGCTCCCGCGCGGGGAAAGGGCGGCGAGCGCGGTCACGCTGCCAGGTCTTCCAGGAAGGCGCTCGGCCCGCGGCCGTCACGCCGCCAGCGGCCGATCAGCGCATCGACGTCGAGGATGAGCGCGACGCGCCCGTCGCCCAGGATCGTTGCCCCGGCCAGGCCATGGATGGCGCGGTAATTCGCCTCCAGGCTTTTCACGACCACCTGACGCTGGTCCTGGATCGAGTCGACCATCAGCACGGCCTGGCCCTGGTCGCTTTCGACCACGATCAGCACCGCATTTTCGGGCTTGGCGATCGCGCCGGTGACGCCGAGCTGCTCGCCGACCCGGTGGACGGGAACATAGGTGCCGCGCACGTCGAGCAGCGGCGACTGGCCGCCGACCACATGCACCTCGTCGATGCCCGGACGCAGGCTTTCGACGATATGGGTCAGCGGGATGACGAAGGTCTGGTCGCCGACCGTGACGATCATGCCGTCCAGCACCGCCAGCGTCAGCGGCAGGCTGAGCGAGAAGCTCGACCCCTTGCCCAGCACTGACTGGATGCCGATGCGGCCGCCCAGCGCCTGGATGTTCTTGCGCACCACGTCCATGCCGACGCCGCGCCCCGAGATGTTGGAGACGACGGCGGCGGTCGAAAAGCCTGGGGCGAAGATCAGATTGTCGATCTCTTCCTCGGACAGCTGCGCATCGGGGGCGATGATGCCGCGCTCGATCGCCTTCGCCTTGACGCGGGCGCGGTCGATGCCGCGTCCGTCATCGGCGACGGTGATGACGATCCGGCCCGACTGATGCGCGGCCGACAGGGTGACCACGCCTTCGCCGTCCTTGCCCGCCGCCTTGCGATCGGCCGGGGTCTCCAGGCCATGGTCGACGGCGTTGCGGATCAGGTGGGTCAGCGGTTCGCCGATCCGCTCGACCACGGTCTTGTCGACTTCGGTCATCTCGCCCTCGACTTCCAGGCGGACGCGCTTGCCGGTTTCGACCTCCAACTCGCGGATGATTCGCGGCACGCGGCTGAAGACGGTCTTCATCGGCTGGGCGCGGATCGCCATCGTCGAATCTTGCAGCTCGCGCGTCAGGTGGTCGAGGTCGGACAGCTCGGGGATCGAGCCCATGTCGCTTTCGGACAGGCGCTGGGCCAGCATCGCCTGGGTAATCACCAGCTCGCCGACCAGGTTGACCAGCCGGTCGAGCTTGTCGAGGTCGACGCGGATCGTCTGCGCGGCGGCGGCGGCGACGCGCGGGCTGCTCGCCGCCTCGGTCACCGAAACGGGGGCTGCGGCGGGCGCAGGCGCGGGCGGCGGCGGTGCCACGGCGACCAGGGCGGGGGGCGTCGGAGCCGGTGCCGCCACGGGCGCGGGGGCAACGGGCATTTCCTCGACCATAACGGGCGCGGGCGGTGCCGGTTCGGCCTCGACCTCTGCCACGACCGGGGCTGGTGCGGCGACGGCGGCGCGGGTGACGGTCAGGCGGCATTGCGGGTCGGCAAAGTCGAAGACCGCGCGAATATCCTCCTCATCGGCATCACCGGGCAGCGCCATGGTGAAACCGATATAGGCGCGCTCGGCGTCCAGACCGTCGAGCAGCGGCAGATCGGACAAGTCGGCGGACAGGGTACGACCGCCCATCCTCACCAGTTCGCGCAGCGCCAGCATCGGCTCGGCCCCGTGATCGAAGGCGCGCGGCCCCGGATGCACCGTGACGATCCACTCGGGCGTCGCTTCCTCGGCCGCGGGAGCGGGATCTTCGAGCATCGCGAACAGCGCGTCGAAATCGTCGAGCGCGGGCGCGGCCTCTGCCTGCACCTCGGCCACGGGTTCGGCGGCGGCTTCGGGCTCGGCCGTCCCGCCCCCGACATCGCCCAGTGCGGCCGCGCCCAGCCGGTCGAGCATAGCCTGGTCCGCTGGCGTCGCGCCCTCGCCACGAGCGGCGGCGACATGGTCGGACAGCGTGTCGAACGCCGCGACGATCAGGTCGATCAGCGGTTCGCCAAGCGGCAGCGTGCCGTTGCGAATCAGGTCGAGGACGGTTTCGTAATGGTGCGAGAAATGCTGCAGCCGTTCATGGCCGAACGCGCCCGCACCGCCCTTGATCGAGTGGACCGCGCGAAAGACGGTGTTGATCGTCTCGTCGTCGTGACGCCCGCGCCGCAGATCGTCGAAGGCGGTTTCCAGTGCGCCGAGACCTTCCTCGCACTCCTGGAAGAAAATCTGCTGGATCTCGTCGAGATTCATCGGGTCGCCCCCCTCAGGCGGCGGTGGCGAGGCTGTCGAGCCCGGCCAGCGCGATCATCGAAGCCAAGGCCTCGGATGGATTTTGCAGTTCAAAGTCGGCCCGGACCGATGCGGCCATGGCCTGCGCACTCGCCAGCACCTGGAGACAGGCCTGACCCGCCTGCGCCACCTGCGACCCGTCGAGAGTGATGGCGTCACCCGACGCGATCAGATCGAGCAGCGCCTGTCGCAACGGAGCGGCGGCGGTGGTGTCGAGCACGGGGGCAAGGGACAAGGCGGACATGATCGGACTCCGGGACTTGGGCGAATGATCGCGCCGAGACATCCTATCGGATGAATGGTGTAGGCGAGGTTACCGACTTCGGATCGGGGCTCCCGCGCCCAACGGGGTGGGCGCGGGAGTTCGGGAAGATCAGAATTCGGTCCATTCCTCGTCGTTGACGGCCAGGGCGACATTGCCGGTCGTCTGCGGTGCGGGGCGCGTGACCTGTGCGGTCTGGACGATGCGGCGCCCGGCGGCGGCGGCCCTTTGTTGCAATTGGTGGACCGGCTGGGGCGCGGCAAAGCCATCGCCCGGCTGGTTGCTGATTCGGAAACGGGCGATCTCGCGCGCCAGGCCATCGGCCTCCACCGCCAGCGAGCGGGCGGCGGCGGTGGCCTGTTCGACCATCGCGGCGTTCTGTTGGGTCACGCCGTCCATCGCGGAGACGGCGGTGTTGACTTCCTGAAGCCCGATCGCCTGTTTTTCGGCCGAGCTGGCGATGTTTTCCACCAGCGTGCTGATCTCGGTGATCTGGCCGATGATCCGCTCCAGCGCCCGGCCGGTCTCGCTGACCAGGCTGACACCCGATTCGACCTGTTCCGAGCTGGCGAGGATTCGCGACTTCACGTCCTTGGCCGCGTCGGCCGAGCGCTGCGCCAGGGCGCGCACTTCGGAGGCGACGACCGCGAAACCCTTGCCCGCGTCACCCGCGCGTGCCGCCTCGACCCCGGCGTTCAGCGCCAGGAGGTTGGTCTGGAAGGCGATACCGTCGATGACGCTGATGATCTCGGAAATCTCGCTGGAGGCGCGCTCGATGCCTGCCATGGCGTCGACCGCGCGGCGCACCACCTCGCCCGACTGTTCGGCCTCGATCCGCGCATCGGCGACCGCGCGGTTGGCGCGGTTCGCGCCTTCGGCGGTCTGGCGGACGGTCGAGGTGATCTCGTCCATCGCGGCCGAGGTTTCCTCCAGGCTGGCGGCCTGCTGCTCGGTGCGCTGCGACAGGTCGTCGGACGCCTGGCGGATGTCGCTGGCGCCCGAATTGATGCCGTGCGTGGCGACCGTGACCGCGCTCATCGTGCGGGCCAAAGCGTCCGTCGCGCGGTTGAAGTCGAGGCGCAGCTTTTCGTAATCGGCGGGGAAGGGCGTCTGGATGGCGGCGGTCAGATTGCCCTCGGCCAGGTCGCCCAGCCCCTTGCCCAGCGCGCCGACGACGATGTCCTGCGCGTGGGCCGCTTCCTGGACGCGGGCGGCGTTGCGCTGGAAGACCACGATGGATTTCGCGATCCGGCCGATGCAGTCCTGATAGTCGGTGTAGAGGATTTCGCGGTTATAGTCGCCGGACGCCAGGGCTTCCATGGCGACGACGCTGCCGACATAGGGATCGCAGATCAGCTTGCGGCTGACCCGCGAGACGATCAGCGAGGCGACCAGCCCCGTGGCGGCGAGGATGATCGGCAGGCTGAGAGACAAGCCGCCACTCGCCACGATTGTCGCGCCCAGGCCGACAGCGGCAATGCCGCCATAGATCACCGTCAGTGCATCGAATTTCACACGAATCGGTGCCGTCTTGGCAAACCAGGACAACATAACGGGATACCCTCCGAAAAAATCTTCAGGCGAGCGGGAGCACTCGCATCTGGACGGAGGTGTTGGGAAAAGCCCGGTTCCTCCGACATCTGTGACCATATTGGTCAGGAGGGGTAAACATCCCGTTTCAAAACGGACAAGGTCAGAGAATGCCGAGGTTAAATCAGCTGTTGGACGCGATGCTTTCTGCCATTCCCTGTGCCGAAAGAATCTCGATCCAGTAACCGTCCGGGTCGGTGATGAAGGCGATATCCTTCATCTTGCCGTCCTGCGGCCGCTTCTTGAACGGTACGCCCATCGCCTCGAATCGCGCGCAGGCCTCGGTGACGTTCGCGACGCTGATCCCGATATGGCCAAAGCCGCGCGGATCGGCATTGCCGTCATGATAGCCCCGGAAATCTGGGTCGCTCTCCGTGCCCCAATTATGGGTCAGCTCCAGCGTCGTCTCGCGGTTGAAGATGAAGCGGGCGCGTTCGGCGGGGTCTTCCGGGATCGTCTCGCCCTCGGCCAGATAGGCGAGGAAATAGAGCGAGAATTTCATCTCCTCGAAATCCAGCTTCTGGAGCAGCGTCATGCCAAGCACGTCCTGATAAAAGGCGAGTGAGGGCCGGGGATCGCGGATGCGCAGCATCGTCTGGTTGAGGGCGAAGCTCTCGGTGCCGGTCGGGCGGGTCATATCATCGGGTCCTTGGAAACGGCGAAGCCCTTCGCCGTCATCGGGCGAAGGGCTTGCGAATAGGTGAGGGGTAGAGGCTCAGGCGAGGGTCAGGCCGACATCGACATTGCCACGAGTCGCATTGGAGTAGGGGCAGACCTGATGTGCGGCGTGCATCAGGCGCTCACCGTCCGCGCGCTCGACGCCGGGCAGGCTCGCCACCAGATCGACGGTGATGCCGAAGCCGCCCTCTTCACGTGGGCCGAAGCCGACCTCGGCGGTGACGGTAGCGTCCGGCGGCACCTTCACGCCTTCCTTACCCGACACGGCCTTCATCGCGCCCAGGAAACAGGCCGAATAGCCGGCGGCGAACAGCTTTTCGGGGTTCGCCCCCTCACCGCCCGGACCGCCCATTTCCTTCGGCACGACCAGCTTGACGTCGACCGAGCCGTCCTCCGACCGCGCCGCGCCGTCGCGCCCGCCGGTGGCCGTTGCCTTGGTCTTGTAGATCACGTTCACGCCCATATCGGTGCTCCCAATCATGAATCGGTTCGCGGGGCTTAGCGCATCAGGGGCGCTCGCGTTCCATACGTCCTATCGGGCGGTGGCGCGGATCGCATCGGCGGACCAGCCACCGCCCATCGCCTGGTACAGGGTGATATAGGCGGTCAGCTGATTGGCCTGCGCCTCGGCCAGCGCCAGTTCGGCGGTCAGCAATCCGCGCTGCGCATCCAGCTGTTCCAGATAGGAGGAATAGCCTGCCCGGTAGCGGTTGGAGGCGATGCGCAACCCATCCGCCTGCGCGGCACGCTGCCCGGCCAGCGCCACCGCCTGCTCGCCCGAGCGACGGACCGAGGCGAGGCTGTCGTCCACCTCGCGGAAGGCGGTCAGCGCGGTCTTGCGATAGGCATAGGCGGCCTGGTCGCGCCGTGCCGCACTGGCATCGGCCTGCGCGCGCAGGCGCCCGGCGTCGAAGATCGGCGCGAGTACGCTGCCACCGATCGAAAACAGGGTGATCGGATTGTTGAGCGCATTGGAAAAGGCGACGCCCGCCGATCCGGTCAGCCCCAGGCTGGGCAGCATCGCCGCGCGCGAACTGTCGAGCGAGCGGTCGGCGGCGACCAGCGCTTGCTCCGCCTGGAACAGGTCGGGGCGGCGGCGCAGCAGGTCGGCGGGCAGGCCGTCGGGGATGGCGGGGCGGATCAGCCGGTCGATCGCCAGCCCGCGCGAAATCGGGCCGGGCGTGCCGCCGACAAGGACGCTCAGTGCATTTTCCTGGCGCGTGACGGCCAGCCGGGCGGCGGCGACCAGTTGCTCGGTCGCGTGATATTCGCCTTGCGCCTGTCGCAGTTCGAGGTTGGAGGTATAGCCCGTCTCCGCCCGCCGCCGGGCAATGCGCAGCGCGTCGGCGCGCGCGGCCAGCGTCTCCTCGGCGATGTGCAGCCGGTGGTCGAGCGCCCGCAGGGTCACATAGCCGCTTGCCACGCCGGCGGCGATCGCCAACCGGACGGTGTCGCGCGCCGCCTCGGTCGCCAGCAATTGGGCTCGGGCGGCGGCGCGGGCGTTGCGTAGGCGGCCGAAGAGATCGAAATCATAGCTGGCCTGGACCAGCGGCTGCGCGCCCAGCTGGTCGAGTCCAGTGCCGAAGGCGGAGACGCTGCGCCCCTCGCTGACCGGCAGGCCCGCCGTGACATTGGGCGAGAGTTGCGCGCGGGCGAGTCGTTCCTGCGCGCGCGCCTCTTCCACCCGGGCAGCGGCGCTGCCCAGATCGGGGCTATTCTCCAGCGCGCGGGCAACCAGTGCGGTCAGCTGCGGATCGCCAAACGCCTGCCACCAGTCGGCCGCGATCGGACTGCCGGGACCGAGCGCGGTGCGCCAGGCGGGTGGCGGCACGACGGCGGTATCGGCGGGGGGCGCCGGGCGCGGGCCGATACATCCCGCGAGCAGCAGCGCGGTGGCGAGGGGAAGGGCGAGGCGCGTCATCGCACCACCGGTCCGCCGGAGGTGTCGACGCTGGCCTGCACCGACATGCCGGGACGCAGCCGCTGGCTGAGCGGCTGGCCCGGATCGACGCGGATACGCACCGCGATACGCTGCGGCACCTTGGTGAAGTTGCCGGTGGCGTTGTCCGACTTCAGCACCGCGAATTCGGACCCGGCGGCGGGCGAGATCCGCTCGACATGGCCCTTCAGTCGCGCATTGCTCAGGCCGTCGACGGTGAAGCTGGCGGGCTGGCCCACCGCCATGCGCGCGGTCTGCGCCTCCTTGAAATTGGCGATGACCCAGGTCTCGGGCGGCACCAGGAACATCAGCTGTGACCCGGCCGTCACATACTGGCCCAGCCGCACACCGACCTCAGACAGGCGGCCGTTTTCGGGGGCGCGGACGACCGTGTTGGCGAGGTCGATCTGCGCCAGTCGCTGGGCCGCCTCCGCACCCGATACGCCCGCCTTCTGCCCGCCGCGCCCGACCTCGACGGTGCGGATATCCTGCCGGGCGATCTCGCGCGCGGCCTGGGCCTGGCGGAGCGCGGCCTGGGCCTGGCGCAGCGAGGCGAGCGTCTGGTCGCGTTCGCGCAAACTGACCGATCCATCGGTCACCAAGTCGTTGACGCGCGCCATGTCGGCCCGCGCGCGCATCAGCTGTGCCTCGGCATTGGCGACGGCGGCATCCTGCGCGGCGAGGCTGGCGGTGCGCGCCGCCTGGGTCTGGCGGCTGTTGGCCAAAGTCGCCGCTTGGGCATCGACCTGCGCAGTCGCCTGGTCCACGCGCTGGCGATAGATGCGGTCGTCGATCTTCACCAGCGGTTGCCCGGCGCGCACCGTCTCGAAATCCTTGACCAGCACGGCCGTCACATAACCGCTGACCTGCGGCGCGATCACGGTGGTGCGGCCGCGGACATAGGCATTGTCCGTCGACTGCACATCGCTGGAAAAGGGGGGCAGCCGCCAGGCCGCCAGCACCGCCGCGATGCCCCCGATGACCAGCAGAACGATCAGCGCGCGTGACCGCCAGCCGCCCGACGGTGGTCGCCAGCTGGCAGTGGGAGCGGGGGGCGGCACCGGCGCGGGGGCGGGCGGCGGCACGCCCGCTTCGGCGGCGGCTTCCTCGGTCATCGGGGTGGGGGAGACGGGCGAACGGGTATCGGTCATGCTTTAGCCTCCGCCGCACGGGCGCGGCGCGCGCGCCGCCAGGTCAGCAGCGCAAGGAACAGAGTGACGGCGGCCGCCAGCGCGGCGACCAGCCGGAAGACATCGTTATAGGCGCGAATATTGGCCTCGCGCGTGGCCGCCTGCGACAGGAGCGCGGCGCCCTCGGCACGGGCGAGCGTTGGGTCGCCGACCACGCCCGACACGCGCGATCCGCCCGCAGCGATCCGCTGCGTCACCTGCGGGTCGGTAGGATCTATATTCTGGACGATGGCGGCGCTGTGCGCCTTTTCGCGGATCGTCTGATAGGTGCCGAGCAGCGCGGTGCCGCCCAGGCCGCCCACCGAATTGAGCATCCCGAACAGCGCGATGAAGCTGATGACATGCCCCGCCCCCTGTTGCAGCGCGCGGGTCATGCCGAACAGCAGCGACGGGCCGAGGAAGAAGGTCGTCGAAAAGGCGATCAGCGCCTGGGTGGCGTACAGTTCGGGCGCACGGGTCAGGTTGGTCGAGAAGCTGTCGGCATAGGCGGCGACCGCGACCAGCGCGATGGCGAACATGACCGGATGGGTCAGCCGGTTCACGTCCAGCGTCACCGCGCTCATGACGACGCCCGCGATCGAGGCGATGAAGGCGATGGCGAATAGCGTGCCGAACTGGTCGTTATTCTGGCCCAGCGTGGTCAACAGCCCGACCGCGCCGAAATTCTGCTCCGAAAACACGATCCTCGCCATGATCGTGACGATAGCGAATCGGACGATGTCCATCGAGCCCAGCCAGCGCGTGTTGAGCAGCGGATTGGTGCGATGATGCTCGATCCAGAGCGCAGCGGCGAGCAGGGGGATGGCGATGGCGAGCGCCCAGCCGATCCACGCGGCCTGCGTCCACCAGACCAGCCGCCCCTGGCCCAGGACCGCGCAAAACAGCCCGATGGCGGGGGCATAGAGCGCGAACGTCAGGAAATCGAGCGGCTCGAACGCCTTGACCTTCTGCGTCGGCGGCAGGCGCAGCGCAATGATCGAGGCCAGGCTGATCGCCGCCAGCCCGAACTCGAACATATAGAGCGTGCGCCAATGCGACATGGCGAGCAGTTCGGGCGAGAACAGCCGGGCCAGCGGTGTGGCGCATTGCGGCACGCCGATGCCCAGCACGATCGCCTTCAACCGCCAGCGCGCGGGCAGCGCCTGCATCATGTAATAGAGGCCCAGCGACGACAGGGCCGCCGCCGCCATGCCGCTGGCGGCGCGTACCGCGATCGCAGTGGAGAAGTCGCGCACGAACAGATGGGCGAAGGCGAGGATCGTATAGAGGCCGGAGAAGAGCAGTGCGAAGGGCCGCAGACCGAATTGCTGGCGGAACTTGATCAGCAACAGGTTGATCGACGCGTTGGTCATCACATAGGCGATGGGCAGCCAGGCGATCTCGGTCGGGTCCAGCCCCAGCGCGCCCTGCAACTGCACCGTATTGACCTGGACCAGCGCATTGCCGAGGCCACCGGTCAGCCCGATCAGCACGGCGATGACGCCATAAGCCAGCCGTCGCCGATTGGGATGATCGAAATTGCCCGGCGATCCGGGAATGGTCGGCCGTTCATGGGGAGCGAAGGACCATTCCTCCTCGCTCCAGAATTGCCGAAACCGCGATGCCATCCCCGTCCTTTCATGCCCCAGCGCCCAACGCACAACCCACCGACTCGGATGCGTCGGGCAAAAGGATGGCCAAGGAACTGGACAGGCCGTGTTTTTATACTGTCCCATCGGTGCGCTACAGGTCTGATGGGGCCAATCGAGGGATATGGGCGAACGCCTTAAAGGGCTGTTGACCCAGTCTGACTAAACATAGATTAGTGTTGGTGGTGAGCGTTGGGGAATGTGGTGTTGCGACAGAAGGAAACGGAACCTGTCTATCGCGAACTCGTAGACGCTCTGGCCGACAATGTCGTGCCCATGGTCATCCTGTCCGGCATGATGGCTGCGACCGGCCTGTATATCTGGCTGGTCGTGCCCAATGTCCTGGCGATCGTCACCAACGTGCTTTGCGTGGCGGTGAGCCTCGTGAAGATCGGCATGATCCTCCATCATCAACGCCACCGCGCCGCCTACTGCGCTGCGCCGCTGGAGATGCTGCAGCGGTGCGAGTGGCTTCACGCCGTCACGACGATCGCGGTATGCGTGTCGATCAGCCTGTTTTCGATCGCGATCTATATGCTGCCTGAGACGGCGCTTCACCTGCTGCCGGTCGCCATCGCCTTTGGCTATAGCGCGGGACTGATCGCTCGGCTGTCGGTTCGGCCCTGGATTGCCAGTACCGGCATCCTGTGCCTGGTGCTGCCCAATGCGCTCGCCACGGCGCTGCTCGGCCCGCGTCACGTCTTCGTCGCCCTATTCCTAGCCGTCTTCGCGATCGCCGGGCTTCAGAGCGTCGCCTTCGTTCATGCTACGGCCCGTCGAGCAGTCGCGCTTCGCCTGGAGTTGGAAAGTCTGGCACGGCGCGATCCGTTGACTGGCCTGTTCAATCGGCTGGGCCTGCGGGAGGCCTTTGAGGCGCTGGCCGCCGACAGCGGGCAGACGGTTGTCGTCCACGCCTTCGACCTGGACGGTTTCAAGGAGGTGAATGACCGGTTCGGTCACAGCGCAGGCGACCGCGTGCTGGCGGTGCTGGCCTCACGTATCCAGGCGAGCGTACACGACGACATCATCGTCGCGCGGACCGGTGGCGATGAGTTCGTCATGGTGCAACGCGGGGACGAAGCGGCCGGAAGGGCGCTGGCCCATCGCATCCACAAGCAACTGACCCGTCCCTGCGACCTGGGGCCTGACCAGACGATCTCGGTCGGCCTCAGTCTCGGCTATGCGATCGGGCTGTTGCCCGAGGCGAAGTTCGAGACGCTGATCCATCAGGCCGATGAACGCTCCTATGCCGTCAAGCGCGCGGGGGGCGGCGTTCGCGGACCGGACGCAACGCCGCCCCGGCCGGACATCGTAGCCCCGCCCGCCCAACGGTTCAGCCGTCGAGCATAGCCCGGATACGCGCGGCCAGGTCGGCAAAGTCGAAGGGTTTGGTGATCAGCGCGACGCCTGCGTCCAGCCGTCCGCCATGGACGATCACGTCGCGGGCATAGCCGGTGGTGAACAGGACCTTGAGCTCCGGGTGCAGCGAACGCGCGGCGGAGGCGAGGTCGGCGCCGGTCATCCCGCCCGGCAGCACCACGTCGGAAAACAGCAGTGCGATTCGGCTCGCCTCGGGCGCGTCGAGCAAGGCCAGCGCCGAGGCACCGTCCTCCGCCTCCAGCACGTCATAGCCCAGTTCGCGTAAAGCCTCGGTCGAATAGGCGCGGACATCGGCGTCATCCTCGACCACCAGGATCGTCTCCGACCCGTGGGTCGGACGCTGGATGGGCGAGGCGGCCTCCGCCGGGGCGGTGGCGGTGCCCTGGAAACGCGGCAGGAACAGGGTGACGCAGGTGCCCTCGCCCGGCGTGGATTCGATCTGCACCTGGCCGCCCGACTGTTTGGCGAAACCATAGACCATCGACAGGCCCAGCCCCGTTCCCTTGCCGACCTCCTTGGTCGTGAAGAACGGCTCGAACACGCGGCCCAGCGTCGCACGGTCCATGCCGGTGCCGGTATCGCTGACATGGATGGCGACATAATCGCCCGGATCGGTGGGATAGGGCACCGGCCCCGCCGCCATCGTCGCCAGTCCGTCGAGCGTGGCGTTGCGCATCGTGATCGACAGGGTGCCGCCATGCGGCATCGCGTCGCGCGCATTGACCGCCAGGTTCAGGATCGCGCTTTCCAGCTGGTTGGGATCGGCCTCGACCGCCCAGAGGTCGGGGGCGGCGTCGACCGTCAGGCTGACCTGCTCGCCCAGCGTGCGGGTCAGCAGGTCGGACAGCCCCTCGACCAGGCGTGGCGTATCGACCGATTGCGGCGCCAGCGGCTGGCGCCGGGAGAAGGCGAGCAGCCGCTGGGTCAGCGTCGCGGCGCGCTTGGCCCCGGTCATCGCGTTGGTCGCGACCCGCCTGGCGCGCGGATTGTCGCCCTCCGGCAGGAAGCGGTCGAGCATCTCCAGATTGCCGACCACGACCTGCAGCAGGTTGTTGAAGTCGTGCGCGATGCCGCCGGTCAGCTGGCCGACCGCCTCCATCTTCTGGCTCTGGCGCAATTGCGCCTCCATGTCGTGCAGCCGTTCCTGCTGCGCCAGCCGGTCCGAGACGTCGGTCGCGAACTGATAGGCGCCGATCGGTGTCCCCTCGGTCGAGACCAGCGGGCTGAAGCTCAGCTCGTAATGCCGCCGCTCGCCAGCCAGATCGTCCAGCGCCTGGATGACCGCGAACTCCTCGCCCGCCAGCGCGCGCGTCCAATAGTCACGCATCACCGACAGGATTTCGGGCCGCCCGGCCATCGCGTCGCTCTTATGCTGGCCGATCTGCGGGCGAGTGCCGAACAACCGCTCGAAATCCTCGGCTGCCGCGCGGTTGATCGCCAGATAGCGATGGTCGAAGCCCAGCACCTGGACCAGCGTACCGGTCGAATCGATGATGTCGGCGAACAGCTTGCGCTCGGCCAGCGCCTCCATGACGCGGCGTTCCAGCACGGCATTGACGTCGCGCAGCGTCGCTTCGGCGCGGCGGCGCTCGTCGATGTCGATGACCGACCCGACCATACCCAGATAGGTTTCGTCATCGTCGAAGCGCGGCATCGCCGTGACCATCATCCAGCGATAGCCACCCTCGGCCTGGGCCAGGCGAAACTCGATCTGGAACGAGTCGACCTGCGCGATCGCGGTGCGGAAGGCGTTCTCGACCGGCTGGCGATCGTCGGGATGGAGCATCTTCACCCAGCCGAAGGCCAGGCCGTCCTCCACGGCTTGGCCGGTCTGCACCTGCCACGCGCGGTTCATATAGGTGCAATGTCCCTGCGGATCGGTGACCCACATGATCATCGGCGCATAGTCGGCGACGTTGCGGAAGCGGGCTTCGCTCTCGCGCGCGGCGGACAGGGCGCTCTCGCGCTCCTGCCGGTCGCGCATCCGGGCGCTGCTGTCGATCACGGTCGCCATGATGCCCGCGGGATGGCCGTTCTCGTCGGCGATCGGGGTATAGTCCAGGTCCAGCCAGTGCTGCTGCGCCGCCCCCCTCTGGCCCAGCATCATCGCCTGGTCGCGAAAGGCAAGCGTGCGCCCGCTCAACCCTTCGGCCAACACCTGCGTGTTGAAGGCCGCCGCCTCCGGCCAGCAGGGCACCAGCGGGCTGCCCAGCATTGCCGGATGCCGATCGCCCGAAAAGGCGGCATAACCGGCATTGTAGATCAGGATGCCCTCCGGCCCCCAGATCGTCGCCATGGGAATCGAGGACGCCAGCATGATCGCGATCGCGGTCAGGCGACTTTGTGGCCAGCCGGACATGGGGCCGAGCGGCGTCGATGACCAGTCGAATCCCGCGATCAACCGTCCCATCTCGCCACTTCGTGCCAGAACAGCGGCGAAGCCGGGCGGGATGTCGGCAGAGTCGTGGGCAGTCGCGATCATGCTCGGTTCGTTTCCCCCTCCGAAACCTGGCCTCCGCTCGCTGTAGCGTTGCTTGGCCCGGAGGAACAGAGGGTGTTCACCGTATCTTGCTCTGTATGGATGAAAATTTTCGTTCGTCTGTATCTTGTCTTGATCGTGATGGGCAGGGATTGTGAAGATGGGTCGTCAACGCAACGACATTTTGCACCGCTACACTCCTTGCGGCGCGGCCGGTCCGCGAAGCACTTTGTCACGGAGCCGATAGGCAGGTGCCATGTTGGACTGCTAAGGATGTTGGAAAGACAGGAGAGAGACAGACATGAGCGCCCATGTTCACCCCGTTCCCGACTGGGCCGATACAGCGTCCATGGATGCGCAAGGCTATGCCCGCGCCTATGCAGCGGCCAAGAGCGACCCGGACGGCTATTGGCGCGAACAGGCCGGGCGTCTGGACTGGATCACGCCCTTCACCAGCGTGAAGGACACCAGTTTCGACGAGGCGGATTTCCGCATCAACTGGTTCGCCGACGGCCAGCTGAACGTCGCCGCCAACTGCATCGACCGCCATCTGGAAACCCGCGCCGATCAGGTCGCGATCCTTTGGGAAGGCGACACGCCCGGCACCGACCGCCGCATCACCTATCGCGAGCTGCACGAGCAGGTCTGTCGCCTCGCCAATGTGCTCAAGGGCCTGGGCGTCGCCAAGGGTGACCGCGTCACCATCTATCTGCCGATGATCCCCGAGGCGGCGTTTGCGATGCTGGCCTGTGCGCGGATCGGCGCGATCCATTCGATCGTATTCGGAGGCTTTTCCCCCGAAAGCCTCGCCAACCGGATCGTCGATTGCGATTCGCGCATCGTCATCACGGCGGACGGCGGCTGTCGCGGGGGCAAGGCGGTGCCGCTGAAGGCCAATGTCGATGCCGCGCTGGACCATGACGGCGTGGTGGTCGATCATGTCGTCGTCGTCCGCCACAGCGGCGCGGATGTGACCATGAAGGACGGTCGCGACCAATGGTATGGCGATCTGGTCGCCGCCGCCGCCACCGACTGCGCGCCCGTGGCCGTCGGCGCGGAGGACCCGCTGTTCATCCTCTATACCAGCGGCTCGACCGGCAAGCCCAAGGGGGTTTTGCACACCAGCGGCGGTTATCTGCTCTGGGCGGCCTATACCCACCAGCATGTGTTCGATTACCGCGAGGGCGAGATCTTCTGGTGTGCCGCCGATGTGGGCTGGGTCACGGGACACAGCTATGTCGTCTATGGCGCGCTGGCGAACGGCGCGACGACCCTGATGTATGAGGGCGTGCCCAACTACCCCGATTTCAGCCGTTTCTGGCAGATCGTCGACAAGTATCAGGTGTCGACCTTCTACGCCGCGCCGACCGCGCTGCGCGCGCTGATGCGCGAGGGCGACGAGTGGGTGAAGAAGACCGACCGTTCCAGCTTGCGCGTGCTGGGTTCGGTCGGCGAGCCGATAAACCCGGAAGCCTGGGAATGGTATTATCATGTGGTGGGCGAGGGGCGCTGCCCGATCGTCGACACCTGGTGGCAGACCGAGACCGGCGGGCACATGATCGCGCCGATCCCAGGTGCCGTCGCGCTGAAGCCCGGCTCCGCCACGCTGCCGCTGCCCGGCGTACTGCCGCAGATCGTCGATGCCGAGGGCCAGGTGCTGGACGGCGCGGTCGAGGGCAATCTGGTCATTGCCGACAGCTGGCCGGGGCAGATGCGCACCGTCTGGGGCGATCACGACCGCTTCTTCCAGACCTATTTCACCACCTATAAGGGCAAATACTTCACCGGCGATGGCTGTCGCCGCGACGAGGACGGCTATTACTGGATCACCGGCCGCGTCGACGACGTCATCAACGTCTCCGGCCACCGCATGGGCACGGCGGAAGTCGAGTCTGCGCTGGTCGCCCACGCCAAGGTCGCCGAGGCCGCCGTCGTGGGCATGCCGCACGACGTGAAGGGGCAGGGCATCTACGCCTTCGTCACGCTGAATGCCGGTGTCGAGGAAGACGAAGCCTTGCGCGCCGAGCTGGTCCAGTGGGTCCGCCGCGAGATCGGGCCGATCGCGACGCCCGATGCCCTACAATTCGCGCCCGGCCTGCCCAAGACCCGCTCGGGCAAGATCATGCGCCGCATCCTGCGCAAGATCGCCGAGAACCAGGTCGACGCGCTGGGCGACACCTCGACACTGGCCGATCCGGCGGTGGTCGACCATCTGGTCGCCAACCGGATCGAGCCGGGCAAGAAGGCGGCGTGATCGGGAAGGGGGCCGCCGGGATGGCGGCCCTTCTTTTACTTAGGGGTAGACCCGAACCGATCAGGGTGCCTTGCGCACCGGCGGCAGCGCCGCGCAGATATCCACACCCCCCGCCGGTACGGTGAAGAAGTCGTTCTTCCGATTCTCCCGCGCCTTGATCCAGGCGGCGAAGCGCGGCGAGACCGTCTCGCGATACTGGTAATGCGGGCGCTCGGCGGCGGGAATGTCGCTGGCCAGCCGTGCCGACACGATGGGCAGGCGCTGACCCTCGTCCTTATAGAAGCCCAGGTCGCCCGTCCCGCGCGGCAGGGTCGACAGCGCGTCCATGCCGTCGACGATCCGACCGACGACCGCAACATTGCGGTCCAGCGCGCGCGGCGAATGGCCGATCAGCGTATAGAGCTCGGCCCCCGTCCCCGTGCTCGGCGCCAGATCACGCGCGACCCCGACCATGCCATAGCAATGCGGAATCCACTCGCTCGTCGCATTGCCCGCCAGCGGCCAGCCGTCGCGGCTATAGCCGTCCCAGCTCGAATAGGGATCGGGCTTGCTCAGCCGCGCCACCGCACTATTGCCGGGCTGGTCATATTCGGCGGGGGGATTGGCGACGATGGCGGTCGGCAGCGGCTTCTTCTCGGTCGCGTCGCCCCATTGCGCGACGTAATTCTCCTGCACCCGGTACACGCTGGTGCCTGCGTCCCACCAGTGCGTCCGCGCCAGCTTGCGGATATTGGCGACATGGACCGGCGCCTGCGTCGGGGCGAGCCGCATCGTCACCGTCCGTCCATTCGACAGGGTGAAGACCAGGATCTCGTCGTCCGGCACTGCGATCCAGTCGCCGGGCAGCGGATCGCCGGGTTGGGCTGCGGGGGCTGGGGCGGGCGAAGCCTGCGCAAGAAGCGCGGCGAGCAGAAGCGCGATCGTCATGGGGCGAAAGACTGCCCCAGTCCCCCCGCCCCACGCAATCGCTTGCGCGGAACGTGGAAGCGCATTAGGGGCGCGTGTTCCAGGCATGAACTCATGCGGAGCGGTGGCCGAGTGGTCGAAGGCGCTCGCCTGGAAAGTGAGTATACGGCAAAACCGTATCGAGGGTTCGAATCCCTCCCGCTCCGCCAGGTCTCGTTGATTTTACTAGATAAAATCTAAAACAATGATCTTGTGCCCACATTCATGCCCACTTTTGATTTGGTTTTGCCCGGCCGAACGCGAACGCTGGCGAAGCCTTCGCGGGGCAGTTCCGAGGGTGGCTTGGTGACCGTACGACCGTTTCGTTAATGCTCAGACGATCATTGCTCGTCCGGGCAAGACCCGCTCGCATCAAAATCGTCATTTGCGTCGAGAGCGTAAAGCAACCGAATGATGGTTGATCGCCCAACGGATACGATACGAGCGTCCGTTTCGTTTAGTATTTGCGCTAGCTCAATTCGTTTCCGTTCTGCGATAGGGAATGACGAAAATCTCGATTGCTAGCAGCACGCGTCACGTGTCGAAATATCGCATAGGTCAGCACAATCTGCGAAGGGTAGCTCGATCCCACGACTGCTGCGAAATACGAGAATGAGCCAGTCCGCTGCGGACGAACATCGCCAGATAGATATGCCACAAGGCGATCCCGCCGCTCAGAAACAAGGCGATCAGGACCATGATGCACAAGGCCGCTGCTAGGTCGGACACGATCATCAGCATCCGGCTGCTGTAGCGATCGGCGAGCGTTCCCCCGACCGGCCCCAGCAGCGCCTGGGGCAGCAGCGCCACCAGCCCGGCGGTCGCTAGCGCACCCAGGTCGCCGGTCGTGTCGGTGATCCACCAGATCAGCACGAACTGCGTCATCGCCGAGCCGATCAGCGACAGCGACTGTCCGGCAAAGATCGACCAGAAGCGCCACTGCCAGCCGGGACCGGGGTCCACGCCCGCTGAGCCATGCTCCATCGGAACGGCCGGCTCACAGCATCCGGGGCAGGACGTCGGCAGCCTGGCCGCGATCGAGGAAACGATGCTTGAGAACACCCATGACGTGCAGCACGACCAGCCCCAGCAACGTGTAGGCCAGTGTCTTGTGCGCGAGAGCGAACAGCGCGAAGGCGCGGTCGTTCTTGGGCAGCAACTCGGGCAGGTCGGTGACGAAGAACGGGACCCCGTCGCTCTGGGTAAACGAGCTGGACATGGCATAGCCCATCAACGGCACGACGATTGCCAGCACCAGCATCGCATATTGAACAATGCTCGACAGCATGACCTCCCACCGAGCCAGCCCGGCGGGATGATGGGGCAGGGCGGAACGGCTGCGTACGATCAGCGCGAGGGAGCCGATCAGGAAGGCCAGCACACCGAATTCCTTGTGGACGGGATACATCCATTCGAACTTGGCGGCGGTGCTGTCGGGCAGCGACGTCATCGTCCAGCCCAGCGCGATCAGCCCGAGGATCAGCGGGCCTCGCGTCCAGTGGAGCAGCCGCATCGGCAGGGTATAGCGGTCATAGCGGTTCATCGCGGCGTTCCTTCGGCTTCGGTATCGCCGCCGAGCGCGCGGTAGAGCGCGGCGGCGGCGGTCAGTTGGTCGCGTCGGACGATTAAGGCGGTTTGGCGCGCGGCATAGGTTGCGCGCTGGGCGTCAAGCAGTTCCATGCGGCTGGTCTGCCCGGCGCGATAGGCGAGGTCGGTCAGCTTGGCGCGACGTTCGGCCTGGGTGACGACGGCGCGCTGCTCGGTCATCTGCCGTCCATAGGTCGCCTGCGCCGCAAGCCCGTCGGCGACTTCGCGGAAACCCGTCTGGATCGCCTTTTCATAGGTCGCGACGGCCGTCGAGTTGCGCAGCCGGGCGAGGTCGAGATTGCCGCGCAACTCACCGCCGCGAAAGATCGGCAGGCTGATCGCGGGCGAATAGGACCAGGACCGGTTCGCCCCTTGGAACAGGCTGTCGAGCGCCAGACTGGCGAAGCCGAAGGCGGCGGTCAGCGAGACGCGGGGGAAGAAGGCCGCGCGGGCCGCGCCGATATCGGCATTGGCCGCGCGCAGTTCCTGCTCGGCCTGCGCGATGTCGGGGCGGCGGACTAGCAGGTCCGAGGGCGTTCCCGCCGCCAGCGCGGTGCGGATCGGCTGCTCCATCAGCGGGGTGGGGGGCAGCAGATCGCTCGGCAGGGAAGCACCGACCGCCAGCGTCAGCGCGTTGGTCGCCTGTGCCAGCTCTCGCTCGCGCTGCGCCAGATCGGCCTGGGCCTGCCGGACCAGTCCCTCGGCCTGCGCCAGGTCGGGGCCGCTCGCCTGGCCTGCTTGCCTGCGCAGACGGGTGATGTCGAGCGACGCGCGCCAGTCGGCCAGCGTGGAGTGGGTCAATGCCAGTTGCTCGTCCGCCAGCCGTTCGTTCCAATAGGCGTCGGCGACCGCGCCGATCACAGCAAGCCGCACCGCGCGCCGGGCCTCTACCGTGGCGAGCCAGCGGTGGAAGGCCGCTTCGTTCATCGCGCGCAGGCGGCCGAACAGATCAATCTCGAAACTGGTCAGCGCGGCTTGCGCCGAAAATTGGCCGAATTTGAACCCGGTCGGCGCATTGCCCGACCCGCCGCTTCCGGGTGTCAGGCCGACACCCGCCCCTGCAACCCCGGCGGGCTGGCGCTGGCGGGTATAGCTACCGTCCACGTTGATACCCGGCAACGATTGGGCGCGCTGCACCCGTATCTGTGCCCGCGCGGCGTCGGCATTCAGCGCGGCGATGCGTAGGTCGCGATTGGCGTCGAGCGACAGCGCGATCAGGCTTTGCAGTCGAGGGTCGCCGAACATGCCTCGCCATTCGGGCAGCACTTCGGGTCCGCTTGCGATCGGATAGGCCTTAGCGACCGGCGGCGTCGGCAGGGTCAGCCGGGGGATCATCGAACAGGCGGTGGTCGCCAGCAACAAGGTGAGGGGCAGGTATCGCATCGTCATGCCTCCTTGGTACGGCGCGCGCGCCAGCGTTCGGCCAGGCCCACGACTACCACGAAGAAGGTCGGCACGAAGATCAGCGCCAGCATGGTGCCGGTGATCATGCCCCCGAACACGCCGGTCCCGATCGCATGCTGCGTCTCCGCACTTGCGCCGCCCGCCAGCATCAGCGGCACGACGCCCAGGGTGAAGGCCAGGCTGGTCATCACGATCGGGCGCAGGCGCACCCGCGCAGCGGCGATGGCGGCGTCGATCAGGCTGCTTCCCGCCTCGCGATATTGCTTGGCGAATTCGACGATCAGGATCGCGTTCTTGGCGCTGAGGCCGATGATGGTGATGAGCCCGACCTTGAAGAAGATGTCGTTCGACATGCCGCGCAGCATCACCGCCGACACCGCGCCGATCAGGCCCAGCGGCACGACCAGCATCACCGCCATCGGGATCGACCAGCTTTCATAGAGCGCGGCCAGTACCAGGAACACGACCAGCATCGACAGCGCGAGCAGCATCGGGGCCTGAGCGCCTGCCTCGCGCTCCTGCCGCGACTGACCGGTCCATTCGATGCCGAAACCGGGCGGCAGTTCGGCGGCCAGCCGTTCCATCTCGCGCATCGCATCGCCGCTGGAAACACCGGGTGCGGCGTTGCCGGTGATGCTGACCGATGGATAGCCGTTATAGGTCGACAGCTGGAGTGGGCTGTTGCTCCATACAGGTGTGACCAGTTCGGCCAGCGCCACCGTGTCTCCGACTGCGTTCTTCACACGCAGCTTCATCACGTCGTCCAAGTTCATACGGTGGGCTGCATCCGCTTGCACGATCACCTGCTGCAACCGCCCCTTATTGGGGAAGTCGTTGACATAGCTGCTGCCCAGCGCGGTGCCGATCATGTCGCTGATCGCGGTGAACGGCACGCCCAGTGCGCGGGCCTTGGCGCGGTCGATGTCCAGCCGAACGCTGGTCCCGGAGGGCAGCCCCTCGGCATAGACACCGGTCAGCTTGGCGCTGCGCTGCGCATAGGCGACCAGCATGTCGCGCGCGGTGAACAGCGCATGGCGTCCCTTGCCCGCCCGGTCCTCCAGCCGCAACGCGAAGCCCGACGAGTTGCCGAGTTCGTCGATCGCGGGGGGCATGACGTTCATCACCAGTCCCTCATGCACGTCCCTGGCCATCGCGGCGTCGGCGGCGGCCACTTCCCTCGCGACGTTCGTACCGCCGCGGTCCTTCCAGTCCTTCAGCATCGTATAGACCATCGCCGCATTGGGGCCGGAGCCGGAGAAGCCGAAGCCCAGGATCGATTCGGTGGTCTCGACACCGGGTCGGGTCGCCATATGCTTTTCGAGCGCCTTGACGGCGGCCAGCGTGCGCGCGGCGGTGGCGTCGGCGGGCAGTTGGAAGCTGGTCATGAAATAGCCCTGATCCTCCTCCGGCATGAAGGACGACGGCAGGTTGACGAAGGCGATGGCCAGCATCCCGACGATCGCGACAAAGACCAGCATCATCCGCCCGCTCGCCTTGAGGAACGTTGCGACCCAGCCCTGATAGCCGTGTGTCGCCCGGTCGAACTGGCGATCGAACCAGGTGAAAAAGCGGTTTTTGGGTCGCTCTGCATCCAACGGCTTCAGCAGCGTCGCGCACAGGGCCGGGGTGAGGGTAAGGGCGAGGAAGGCGGAGAACAGGATGGACACGGCCATCGCCATCGAAAACTGGCGATAGATGGTACCGACCGACCCGGCCGCCAGCGCCATGGGAATGAACACCGCCGACAGGACCAGCGTGATGCCGATGATGGCGGGCGTGATCTCCCTCATCGCCTTGCGCGTGGCGTCGGCGGGTGAGAGCTTTTCGTCATGCATCAGCCGCTCGACATTCTCGACGACGACAATAGCGTCGTCGACGATGATGCCGATCGCCAGCACCATGCCGAACATGGTCAGCACGTTGATCGAATAGCCCGTCGCCAGCATGACCGCGATCGTGCCGAGCAGCGCGATCGGTGCGACGATGGCAGGGATCAACGTGTAGCGGACCTTCTGCAGGAACAGGTACATGACCAGGAAGACGAGGATCATCGCCTCGGCCAGCGTGTGCAGCACCTTCTCGATCGAGATGCGGACGAAGGGCGCGGTGTCGAACGGCGCCGACCATGTCATGCCCGGTGGCAGCGAATGGGCAAGCTCGGTCATGCGCGCGCGCACGGCCTTTGACGCGGCGACCGCATTGGCCCCTGGCGTTAGCTGGATGCCGACCGAAGCGGCGAACTTCCCATTCTCGCGCGTGTCGTTGCCGAAGCTCTGCCGCCCCAGCTCGATCCGGGCGACCTTATCGAGCGTGACGCTCGACCCGTCGGTATTGGCCTTCAGGATGATCCCGGCGAAGTCCTCCGGCGTCTTGAGCTGGCCTTCAGCGGTCAGCGGGACCAGCACGCGCTGGCCGTTCGCGGTCGGCTCGGCGCCGAGCGATCCGGGTGCGATCTGGACATTCTGCTCGGCGATCGCCGCCGTCACGTCGGTGGCGGTCAGGCCATATCCTGCCAGCTTGGCCGGATCGATCCAGATGCGCATGGCGCGCTCGGCCGAGAAGTTCTGGACGCGCCCGACGCCGGGGATGCGCTTCAATTCGTCGACGATGTTGCGAGACATGTAATCGGACAGCTCGACCTCGTCCTGCCGCCCGTCGGACAACAGGCTGACGATCATCAGAAAGCCCGACGAGGCGGACTCCACCGTCACACCGGTCTGGCGCACCACCTGCGGCAGGCGCGGCTCGATCGTCTTCAGCCGGTTCTGCACGTCGACCTGCGCCATTTCGGGATCGGTGCCGGGGCGGAAGGTGGCGGTGATCGTCGCCGAACCCGAGGTGTCGGCCGAACTCTCGAAATAGAGCAGGTTCTTTACGCTCGACAGCTCGCGCTGCACCAGCGAGACGACGCTGTCGTTCAGGGTCTGCGGCGTGGCACCAGGATAGCTGGCGAAGATGCTGACGGTCGGTGGCGCGACGCTGGGGAAGCGGGCGACCGGCATTTGCGGGATGGCGATGACGCCCAGCAGGACAATCGCGATGGCGATCACCCAGGCGAAGATCGGGCGGTTGATGAAGAATTGCGCCATGGCTCAGCCCGCCGCGCCGCCGCGCCAGGGGCGCTGTTTGACCGGGGTGCCGGGCTGGACTCGGTCCTGCCCCTCGACGATCACGGTTTCGCCCGCGCGCAGCCCCGACGGGATGACATAGCGGCTACCGACCAGCGGGCCGAGCGTGACGCGGCGGAGATGCACTCGGTCCTGCCCGTCGACCACGCTGACCTGCGGCGTGCCGTCGCCCGCGCGGGTCACGGCCTGTTGCGGTACGGTCAGCGCGGCGGGCATGGTGGCGCGGGGCAGGCGGGCGCGGACGAACATGCCGGGCAACAGCCGCTCACCGGGATTGGGCACCTCCACCCGGACCAGCGCATCGCCGGTCCCCGGATCGACGGCGATCCCCGAAAACAGGATGCGCCCCTGTACCGGATGGCTCTGCCCGGAGGCGGTAAGGATCTCGACCGGCCAGGCCGCCGCACCCTGCGCGCGCAATTCGGCATAGCGTTCGGCGGGCTGCCGGACATCGACATAGACCCGGTCGATCTGCTGGATGGTCGCCAGCGGCGTGGCGTCCGCCGCCGTCACCAGCGCCCCCTCGGTGACATTGGCCGATCCGATTCGCCCGGCGATCGGTGCGGTGACGCGCGAAAAGTCCAGGTCGATCCGGCGGCGGCGGAGGGTGGCGCGCGCTTCCGCCAGTTCGGCACCGGCTTGCTCGCGCGCGGCGACCGCGTCGTCATAGCTTTGGCGGCTGATCGCGTCGGCCGCCACGAGGGGCTTGAGCCGGTCGGCCTGGGCACGGGCGCGGGCATAGGCGGCGCTGGCCTTTTGCACGGTCGCCTGCGCGGTGTCGGCCTCGGCGCGATAGGGGGCGGGGCTGATCTGGAACAGTATCTGCCCGGGGCGCACCGCCGCGCCCTGCTCGAACAGGCGGCGCTGGATGATGCCGCCGACCTGCGGGCGGATTTCGGCGGTGCGGAACGCCACGACCCGGCCCGGCAGCTCGTCGGCGGCGGTGACCTGGGTGGGGGCGACACGCATGGTCAGCACCGTGACCGGGTCCGCCGGGGCCACGGGGGCTTCGGCGGAACAGCCGCTGAGCAAGGCCGCCATCGCCAGCATGATCGGCAGGGCGGGGAGCGTGCGGCAAGCGAGAGATCGACTCATCATGTCGCCGCCTATCCGCGCGGGTCGTTGCGCTCGCGTCGAGATTGTGTGGAGGCTTTGTGGAGGCGGGCTGGTGGCGGGCGGTGTGCCGCTGATAGGAACAGGGCCATGCTCATTGGACCCGCCGCATGACCCCGCTCGTCCTGATCGCCGAGGACGATCGCGATATCGCCGAGATCATCCGCGCCTATCTGGAGCGTGAGGGATTTCGGACCGTCCATGCCGGTGACGGGCGCACCGCGCTCGACCTGCATCTCGCGTTGAAGCCCGATATCCTGCTGCTCGACATCTCGATGCCGCTGGTCGATGGCTGGGGCGTGCTGTCCGAGGTGCGGCGGCGGGGCAATATGCCGGTGGTCGTGACCACCGCGCTGGACCAGGATATCGACAAGCTCCAGGCGCTGCGCATCGGGGCGGACGATTATGTCGTCAAGCCGTTCAACCCGGTTGAGGTGGTCGCGCGGGTCAAGGCGGTGTTGCGCCGGTCTGGCGGGGAGGGGGCGAACGGCGTGCTGCGGGTCGGCCCGGTCGAGATCGACACGACCGCGCATATGGTCCGCGCCGAACGCGGCGAAGTGTCGCTGACCCTGACCGAGTTCCGCTTGCTGGCCCATATGGCCCGCACGCCGAGCCGGGTGTTCAGCCGTAGCGAGCTGCTCGACGCCTGCCTGCCCGGATCGGACGCGCTCGACCGCACGGTCGACAGCCATGTCAGCAAGCTGCGCCGCAAGCTCGATCAGGCAGGCGTACCCGATATGCCCGAGGGCGTGCGGGGCGTCGGATACCGGCTGTGGTCGCGGGGATGAAGAACCGGAACAGCCTGACCCGGCAATTGTCGATCGCTATGGCAACGCTGGCCTTCGTCGCCGTCGCGGTCAGCACGGCCGCCTTCTACATCGTCTATGCAGTGCTGGAGCGGCTGCGTATCGTCGCGCCGCTGCCGCCGGGGGTGGCGGACACGACCGGGCTGGATGTCGGTATCACCCTAGCGTCGTGCGTGATCGGGGTGGCTCTGGCACTGGCGGTCGCGGTGCGGCTGGCGCGGCGGATCGTGCAGCCCCTAGGGGCGGTGGGTGAGGCGGCGCGCCGGATCGCTGAGGGAGACCTAACCACCCGGATCGCGCCGGTACGCGTCGCGCATGGCGAGGCCGCGCTGCTGATCGCCGATTTCAACGCCATGGCCGACCGGTTGCAACGCATGTCCGACGATGTAAAGCTGTGGAACGCCCAGATTGCGCATGAATTGCGTACGCCTTTGACCATCCTGCGCGGGCGACTTCAGGGGGCAATGGACGGTGTGTTTCCCCTCGACGACGAACTGGTGGTCGGTCTGACGAAGCAGGTCGAGGGGCTGACCCGATTGGTCGAGGATTTGCGCGGCGTCAGTCTGGCTGAGAGCGGGCGATTGGAGCTGGAGATTGGGGACGTCGATCTGGCTGCCGAGCTGGAGGATATGCGACCGATCCTGTCATCCATGCTGTCGCCAGTGGGTTTCGAACTGGAGATGACGTTGGAGACCGGAGTCGTTCGGGCCGACGCAGCACGAATTCGACAGGCTGTGATCGCGCTCGTCGATAACGCGCGTCGCCATGCGTCGCCTTGTACTTTGCGGCTCGCGGTTGGATTCACGAGGAGTGAGGCGGTCATCACCGTTGCGGACAAGGGGCCAGGGTTGCCACCGGAGTTCGAGAGAAGCGCTTTCCACCAATTTGTACGCGGCACAAAGAGCTCTGGTGGATCGGGACTGGGCCTTTCCGTCGTTCAGGCTATCGCCCGTGCACATGGCGGAGATGCCATCTATCAAAGAACCAACGACCGATCTCTATTTCGTATTCTGTTGCCGGTGCCGAAAGGCTGACAGGGACTGATCGTGATGCAGTCAGCGCTGGGAAGGCGCTTGCACTGCACATCTCGGTCTGGAGCCAAACCCGAATGAACGTCTGAAGTTGGGAAGCGACGAAGATGGCGCGAATGACCGTAATTGGGTCCCCTCAGACCTCAGTGCGTTCCGCCAGCTTCAAAGCGTCCTCAACGTCAACGCCCAAGTAGCGCACTGTGCTGTCGATCTTGGCATGGTCGAGAAGAATCTGAACGGCGCGGAGGTTGCCGGTCGCCTTGTAAATGATCGATGCTTTCGTGCGCCGAAGCGAGTGTGTACCATAATCTTGAGCCGGAAGGCCGATGCTGACCACCCACTCATGCACGAGGCGGGCATACTGCCGGGTGCTCATGTGGGCCATGTAGTCGTTTCGGCTCGGAAAGACGAAGTCTCGTTCAGTGTCCCGCCACGACGCTCCAGCCATGCCAGCATCGTCTTGCGTGCCGTGTCCATCAGTTCGAACTGGACTGGCCGTCTGGTCTTCTGCTGAACCACGACGGCGCGGTCACGGACGCGCCCGCCAGAAACTATATCTCCGATCCGCACCCTGATCACGTCGCAGCCGCGCAGCTTACTGTCGATGGCGAAGTCGAACAGCGCTCGGTCGCGCAGCCGTCTATGCTGGTCGAGCCAGACGCGAATAGCCCAGACCTGTTGCTGTTTCAGGGCGCGCTTCGCACCGATCAGCCGGCCCTCATTCCAAGGCCGAAGCTCGTGAAAGGCAGGGTCCATCGACGAATGACCCATTGATCATCTCCATCGGGCCAAATTGCCAAACGAGCTTA
Organism: Sphingomonas sanguinis NBRC 13937; assembly: GCF_001591005.1. GTDB lineage: Bacteria > Pseudomonadota > Alphaproteobacteria > Sphingomonadales > Sphingomonadaceae > Sphingomonas > Sphingomonas sanguinis. The sequence goes on along the minus strand of NZ_BCTY01000010.1, from coordinate 33,893 downwards.
CGCAGGCGCGGTAAACCGAGAGTTCGGAAACGCGGTTGATTGGCCGGTGGTAATGCTGAACGAGCGGCCGGTTTCGGGCACCGTCTAGGAATTCTATGAACAACCGGGATGGGGTCGTCTGCCTCGCCACGGCGCGGGGAACAAAGCAACTAGGCAGTTTCCCCGCGCAACGGTTCAGACGGTTCGCACCGTGCCGCCGTCGATGATGAACTCGGCACCGTGTATCGCCGCCGCGCGATCCGATGCGAGATAGGCGATCAGATCGGCAACTTCGTGAGGCTCGGCAGCTCGCCCGATCGGAATGCCGCCCAGGCCGTCGAGCACCTGCTGCCGCGCCCCCTCGATCGTGCCGCCAGTCGCGCTGCGGAGGCGCTCAAGGAACTCGCCTGCCGCCTCGGTCATGATCCAGCCGGGGGAGACGGCATTGACCCGCACGCCCTTGGGGCCAAGCTCCTTTGACAGAGACTTGCTATAGGTCCTGAGCGCTGCCTTGGCGGCGGCATAGGCGGTCGTCGATTCCGGCAACGGCAGGATCGACTGGATCGACGTGACGTGCACGATGGCGCCGCTCCCGCGGTCGATCATTTGCGGGACGAGCAATCGGTCGAGCCGGACGGCGGCCATCAGGTTTAGATTCAGTTCTGCCAGCCAGTGCGCGTCGGTGAGCGCCGCGAACCCACCGCCTGGAGAGGCCGATCCGCCCACGACATGCGCAAGGATGTCGATTCCGCCCATGCGGTCGAGCGCAGCGTCGGCAAGCGCTTCGGCGCCCTCTGGGGTGGTAAGGTCCGCTACGACGAAAATCGTATCGGCTCTCGGCTTCGCTTCCTCGCGGGCAGCGGTAATAACCTGGGCTCCCCCGGTCAGGAAGCGATCAACGGTCGCCCGGCCCAAGCCCTTCGTGCCGCCGCTGACGAGCACCCGCTTGCCGGCGAACTCTGTCGCGACGGTCACAGTGTGATCTCCAGCATCTTGATGGCATCGTCCCGAAGCACGAAGCTGTAGGTGAAGCGAAGGGGGCTCCCGGGAAAGTCGCCGTGCGCGGGGCCCTCGACGACCACCTTGCCGTCTTCGTGGCGAACCGTGTCCGGCTTGAAGATCGCCTTCACTGGAACGACTTCCTGCTCAAATAGGGTGCGCAGATCGGACGTGCCCTCGAATCGCTTCCCGATGCCAACGTCGTGGACAACGGCGTCGGGGGCAAAGGGCCGCATCATGCCGTCCACGTCCAGGCGGGCGTTCGCCGCGACATAATCGGCGATGGGTTTTGGAAGTTCGATCGTCATTGCTCGGCTCCTTGACGGGACGGGATCAATCTAGCGATATGATTGCTGGTGATAATCGAGATAAATCGGTATCTGGCGTTGCGGAAAATGGGATAATGGCTGGCGATGGTCTGAGCGAGTTCGACGCGGTTCTCGCCATTGCGCAGCGAGGCTCATTTCGTGCGGCCGCCCTGGAACTCGGCCTCTCGGCTACCGCGCTGAGCAATCTGATCGGCAAGCTTGAGCGACGCGTGGGCGTCAGGCTGTTCAACCGCACGACCCGCAGCGTCTCGTTGACGGACGCCGGGCAGACCTTCGTCGAACAGATCCGGCCCGCAGTCAGGACGCTGCACGCCGCGATGAGTACCGCGCGTTCCCAGGTGGAGACGCCGTCGGGCACGCTGCGGATCAATGCGTTCGCCACAGGCGCGCGCGAGGTTCTGAGTCCGCTGCTCATCCCATTCTTGAAGCGGTATCCGCAGGTGCACATCGATCTGGTCACCGAAGGACGGATCGTCGACATCGTCGAGGCGGGCTTTGATCTGGGCCTCAGAAGCGCTGACCTCGTGCCAAGCGACATGATCGCCATACCCGTCGGACCGCCACGCAGCTTCGCGGTGGTGGCGTCACCGACCTACCTGGCGGCCAATGGCAAACCCCAGGTGCCTCCCGATCTCCTCCGACACGCCTGTTTCAGAATTCGGCTGCCGAATGGGGCGCTGCATCGGTGGCAGTTCCGAAAGGACGGCGGTACCCTCCAGATCGACGTCGAGGGCCCGTTGACCCTCGACGAGGCGAGCCTCGCCAAAATTGCGGTTCTGGAGGGAGTGGGGATCGGCTATTTCATGGAGTCTGACGTGCGCGCCGACATTGAAGCGGGCCGGCTTGTCCGAGTTCTTCAGGAGTGGACGCCGCCGCTCGCGCGCTTGAGCCTATATTATCCCAGCAGGCGTAATCCCTCCGCCGCATTCAAGGCCCTGATCGACTTGGCGCGCGAAGTCGGCTGAAAAAATCACTGTAACCTGCCGTCTCGTGGGAATATCCGGATTGAGATGCCTCAAACACGCTGCTGAACGGTAAGAATTGGGTCCTATTTGCCAACGCTGAGACCTCGGACGATCACCTGCGTCAGGTTTTCAAGATATTTGCGACTCGCGCGCTGCCCAAGCACCGCAATGCGCCAATACAGCGGGGCTGCCAGCAGGTCGGCGGCAATCGCGCGGTCGACTGTGTCGGGAAGCTCCCCGCGCGCGACCGCGCGGGCGACAACGTCGTACGCTCGCGCCCGGCGTGCCTCTTGAAACGGTCGCACTGCCGCGGAGAGCGCGACGTTGCGCTCAAGCTCGGCATGGATGTCCGACACGATGCGTCGAATGGTCGGGTGGCGCAACACCCGGCGAATGGCCAATAACAGCGCCAGCACGTCCGCCTCGAACGAGCCCTGGTCGTCAATCTCAGTAACCGTCATGCCGACCTGCGGCAAAAGGTCCGCCGCCATCGCTGCCTTGTCCGGCCAGCGCCGATACAGCGCCGCCTTGCCCGACCCGGCCGCTCGGGCGACCCGCTCGAGGCTTAGATCGGCATAGCCGACCCGTGCCCATTCCGCGAAGAACGAGCGCGTTAGTGCGTCGGTGACGTTGGCCCGCTGCACGGCTGCTCCGGAGAGCTGCCGCGGTCCCGAGGCGACGGAACGCTTGCGTTCCATCCGCAATCTCCTACATCAATGAGACGGTGGCGTCTCGACGCATAGGAGATACGGGATGACGGACAGAGTGCAAGACTTTCCGACGATGCTGCGCGAAGCGCTCGGCGACCGCCTCGCCGCTGATCAGACGGGGTTCGTCGACATGCTGGCCGAGGACGTGGTGATGGAGTTTCCGTTTACGCCCCCTGGCCTGCCGCACCGGCTGGAGGGTCGAGACGGGAGCTCCATACGATCAGCGTTACCTATCGGTCATCACGACCGGCGGCGGACGGATCGTGCACTATCGCGACTATTGGAGTCCGTTGGTGGTCGTGCGTGCGCTCCTGGGGAACGATGCGGCGAACGCGGTCGCGATGAATGGGGTGTATGGTGCCTGAGCGAGTCCTGGTCACCGGCTCGACCGGCACCACTGGCAGGTTGCTCGCGAATCTTCTGCGCGGCAGGGACGCCGAGGTAATCGCGGCGACGAGGCGGGCAGAGCTGCCAGGGCAAGTCTGGTTCGACTGGTCCGATCCGGCCAGCTTTGCACCGGCGCTCAACGGGGTCGACGCCGCCTATGTCGTCGCCCCGACCGACCGTGTCGATCAGCTGCCCGTCATGCGTCCGTTCCTTGAACACGCTGCCGAGCGGCTACCGGGTGCAATCGTGCTACTTTCCGCCGCGTCGCTGCCGCCGGGCGGACCAATGATGGGAGGGGCACACGCCTGGCTGCGCGATCATGCGCCACGCTGGGCGGTGCTCCGGCCGAGCTGGTTCATGCAGAACTTCACTGGGCAGTATCTGCCGTCGATCGTTGCCGAGGGGCGCCTCTACTCCGCAACAGACGATGGTCGCGTGTCGTTCATCGACGCCGCCGACATTGCTGCGGTCGCCGCGGCGGCATTGCTGACGCCGGAAGCGGCGTCGGGAGAGCTGGTACTGACCGGCCCCGAGGCGTTGACCTATCACGAGGCAGCGTCGGCGATCACCGAGGTGATCGGCCGGCCGGTGCGGCACTGTAGGCTGAGCGTCGAGGCGCTGGCCGACCGCTACCGCTCATTCGGCTTGCCGGGGGACTATGCCGATCTCCTTGCGGGGATGGACGGGGCGATCGCGCGAGGCTCGGAAGACCGAAGCACAACCACCGTCGAAGATGTCACCGGCCGACCGCCAACCTCACTGGCTACATTCCTTGCCGAAAACCGGAAAAGCTTCACGAGCAAACCAAGCTGAACGGATGTCCGGTCGTCAACAACCGGCCGGGTCGCTATGAGCGTCTAATTTTGGGTCAGATTGTCACTGGATTGTCTGTTCGGCAGTTCAAGAACCCCAAGGCTCTGCCAAATCATTACCCTCATTGGTCACTTCAATGTAGTCGATTGTAAGGAGCGGATCACCGTCTGTTGGGCATGTTCACGCTGCCCAGTCTGGGCAGCGTGGCGACAAAACACGTTTCCTCCGGTGTGGAATGCGCGAGCGTGACCTCGCCGCCGTGGCCGCGCAGGATCTGGCGGGCTAGGGCAAGGCCGACGCCGCTGCCGGTGGGCTTGGTGGTCATGAACGGGTGAAAGATCGCGTCCGCCTGCGCCGGGGGGATGGACGGCCCGGTATTGGCGATCGCGATGGTGACCGTGTCGGGCCGGGTTTCGACGCTAAGCGTGACGCGCAGTGCGGCCGGGTCATCGGCCGCCTCGACCGCATTCTGCAGGATGGCCCAAAGGGCGGCAGACAGCTGATCGGCGTCTGCCAACAGATGAACCGGGCCATGTGAAGCTACGACATGCAGTGGTAGCGTCGGCCAGCGCGCGGCGAACAGGCGGGTGAGATCGTCGAGCAAGTCGGCGGTGGCCAGCCGGCAGCGCTCCGGTGCGGGCAGGCGGGCGAGGCTGCGATATGCATCGCCGAAGCGTTGCAGGCCGGCGGCGCGGCGGGCCACCGTGGTCACCGCCTCGCGCACCGCATCGTGATCCGGCTGCGCATCGCCGAGCATCGCTGCCGCCGTTTCGGCGAGTGACGCGATCGGTGTCAGCGCGTTGACGATCTCGTGGCTCAGAATCCGGACGAGTTCACGCAGCGCCGCCGCTTCCGCTGCCTTGAGTTCGGCGCCGATGTCGATCAGCGCGCCGACATGCGCGACTTCGCCGGCGAGGGTCAGCGTGCCGACGGCCAGCGCAAAGGGTTCGTCGTCGATCGTCACCGTCGCGGTCCGGCCGGGCATGGTACGGGTGATCGCCTCGACCAGCGCGGGCGGCGGCGCGGGGATTCTGTCGTCACTGGCGAACAGGCGACGGGCGGCGCGGTTGACCGCGTACAGCGCCCCCGCGCGATAGGCGACGAGCGGCGCGGGCGACAGATCGAGATAGGCGATGAGCCGCTGGCGCTCCTCCGCATCGGGGACCGGCGGCGGCGGGGGCAGCGGTAGCGGGACGGTCTGCGCGGCGACGACGGCGTTGACGCCGGTCCAGGCGGCGACGAGCAGCGCGACGGTGGCGGTGGCGTAAAGGCCGCTGCCGATGCTGGACGACGCCGACGCGCCCGCCCCGGCGATGACGAGCACCCGGACGGCGGCCGCGACGCGGTCAGAGGCCATAGCGCGCCATCCGCCGATAGAGCGCGGCGCGGGTCAGTCCCAGTTCGGCGGCGGCACGGCTGACATTGAAGCCGTGCCGCTGGAGCGCGGCGGCGACCAGCGTCTCCTCGCTGCGGGCGAGGTTCAGACTGGCGGCGAGCGCACGCGGCTGCGCGGGATCGGGCAGCAGCGCGAAGTCTGCGACATCGAGCCGTTCGCCGGTGCCAAGCAGCACTGCACGCTCCGTCGCCTGGCGCAGGCCGCGGATATTGTCGGGCCAGGCGTCGGCGGCGATGCTACGCTCCGCCTCGACGCTCAGCACCCGCAGCGGCCTGCCATGGCGCGCCGCGAACAGGGCGGCGAAATGGCGGGCGAGCAGCACCGCGTCGCCGTCGCGCGCGGCCAGCGGCGGCAGGTCGCATTCGATCGTGTTGATCCGGTAGAGCAGATCCTCATGCAGCCGCTCGCGCAGGCCCGCCCTGTCGAGCCGCGAGGTGGCAATCAGGCGCAGGTCGCGCGTCTGATCGAGCCCCCGCACAAGCGCTCCCTGGAGCGCCGGTGGCAGCCGGTCGACCTGATCGATCAGCAAGGTGCCGCCGACCGCCTCGGCCAGCAGGGCCGGGATCGCATCGGCATCGATGCCGGTCGCGTCCAGCGTCACCAGTGGCCGCTCGGCACGCGCAGAGCCGCGATGCGCAAGTGTCGCAGCCAGCGTCTTGCCGGTGCCCGCCCCTCCGCGCAGTAGCAGCGGCGCGTCGGTCGGCGCGATACGCGCGATCAGGTCGCGCACCGCAACGATCGCGCCGCTGTCGCCCAGCAGCAGCGGCGCTTCGCCACCGGGCAGCGAAGGCGCGGTGGCAAGCTTGGCCCGGCGCAGCGCAATGCCGCGCTCGACGGTGGCGGTCAGCCGGGCATTGTTCCACGGCTTGATGATGAAGTCGGCGGCGCCGCCGCGCATCGCCTGCACCGCGACCTGGATGCCGCTATGCCCGGTGACGACGATCACCACCGCATGGCGGTCCGCCGCGACCAGCCGGTCGAGCAGCGCGAACCCCTCCTCGCCGCTGGTGTGGCCCCGCGCAAAATTCAGGTCGAGCAGGATGACATCGGCCGGATGCTCGGCCAGCCGCACCCAGGCGGCGGCGGGATCAGGCGCGTGCGCCACCGTCATTCCCTGCCGCTCGAGCAGCAACTGCGCGGCGCGGGCGATGTCGGCGTCATCGTCCACGACCAGGATATGCGGTGATTCGGTTGACATAGCATAGAGACCTGTTCGGAAATGGACAGTCGCTGCAAGGGCTTTCCGGGGGGCGGCCGGCATTTTGTAAAAGTGCATGTCGGACCAGTGACTTAGGATGATCGATGGTGTCCGGGCTACACTGCCCGCATGGTCGACACATCTTCCTCCACGATCAGCGGCGCGGGCATGGACCGGCGGATCGAACGTCCGGGGCGCAAAAGGCGCAAGCTGATCGTGCGCGTCTCGATCGGCGTGGCGGTGCTCGCCGGCGCGCTCCTCCTGTGGTGGCTGATGCCGGGCGGCAACAGCCTGGCGGTCGATGCGCAGGCGATCCGCACCGGCACCGTCACGCGCGAGGCGTTTCGCGACTTCGTACCGCTGCGCGCCGAAGTCGCCCCTTTGCGCACCGTCTTCGTCACCGCGCAACAGGGCGGCGCGGTCGCCGAACCGATCGCCAGCGACGGCACGATGGTCGCGGCGGGCACCCCGCTGGCGCGCCTGTCCAACCCCAGCCTCGAACTCGATGTCGCAAGCCGCTCGGCGGGGATCATCGGCCAGCTGAGCGCCAATAGCGGTGCCGAATTGTCCGTGCAGCGCACCCGGCAGGACTCGGCGCGCGACCTTGCCGATGCGCGCAACGCGCTTTCCAAGGCGCAAGGCGTTCTGCGCCAGAAGCAGACGCTGTTCGAGAAGGGCTTCGTCACCGCAGCGGCGATTGATCCGCTCCGCGAAGAGGTCGTCTATCAGCAGAGCCGCGTCGCCGCGCTAGCGAGCGGCCAGGCCCAGGCGAACGGTACGCTGGCCGACCAGTCGCGCGGGATCGCCGCGACCGCGCGCGAACTGCGCGAAAGCCTGGCCATGGTCCGCGCCAGCCTCGCCGCGCTGACACTGCACGCGCCGGTCGCCGGGCGGCTGACCGCCTTCACCATTCAGCCAGGGCAGATGATCAAGCCGGGCGACACGGTCGGCCAGATCGATTCCGAGGGGCAGTGGAAGCTCGTCGCCGACGTCGATCAATTCTATCTCGGCCGCGTCCGCACCGGACTGGCCGCACGCGCCGACCTCGACGGCAAAAGCTATCCGCTGCACGTCATCCGCATCCTGCCGCAGGTGACCGAGGGGCGGTTTCGCGTCGAACTCGGCTTCGACGGCGCGGTGCCAGCCGGCCTCAACCGGGGGCAGACGCTCGACACGCGCCTCGTCCTCGGCGCCGACCGGCCGGCGATCGTCGCGCCCGCAGGCGGCTGGTTGGATGCGGGCGGCACCACCGCCTTCGTGATGGACGGCGACGGCCGCGCGGTGCGCCGCACGATCCAGACCGGCCGCCGCAATCCCGACCAGGTCGAAGTCACCGGCGGCCTGGCCCCCGGCGAGCGCATCGTGATCACCCCCCTCACCACCTACGCCCCCTACCAGACCCTCATCATCCGATAGGAACCGCCATGATCCAGCTTCAGGACGTCAGCCGCACCTATGCCTCCGACGAGGTGGAGACCACCGCACTGGGCGGCATCGACCTGCACATCGAAAAGGGCGAGTTCGTCGCCATCATGGGCCCGTCGGGCTGCGGCAAGTCGACTCTGCTCAACATCCTGGGCACGATCGACCGGCCGAGCGGCGGCCGATACCTGTTCGAGGGCAAGGACATCGCCAAGGCGCCGGAGGCCGATCTGGCCAGGCTGCGCCGCGACCGGCTGGGCTTCGTGTTCCAGAGCTTCAACCTGATCGACGAGCTGACCATCGCCGAGAATGTCGCGCTCGGCCTCGCCTATCGGTCGATGCCGGCGCGCGAGAAGAAGGAGCGGATCGCCGCCGCGATGGACCGCGTCGGCATCGCCCACCGCCAGCGCCACCACCCGCACCAGCTGTCGGGCGGCCAGCAGCAGCGCGCCGCCATCGCCCGCGCGATCGTCGGCGAGCCCCGGCTGATCCTGGCCGACGAGCCGACCGGCAACCTGGACACCGCCAATGGCGCGCAGGTGATGGAGATCTTGCAGCAGCTGAATGCCGAGGGCGCGACGATCGTCATGGTCACGCACAGCCCCGCCCACGCCGACATCGCCCGGCGCACCGTCCATATGCTCGACGGCCGCATCCTCGCCTCCGCAAGGCTTGCGGCGTGATGCTCCGCCGCGCCGCGCCTGCACGCAACGACGGTCTTATCGTCGTGCTGCTGCTCCTCGTCCTGCTGCTGGTGCTGCGCGTCGTCGCGCAGACCAAGCCCGCCGCCTGAAGGTGATCGCCATGTCCTTTCCGGCCTCCGCGCTGCTCAGCTTCTACCGCTCGCTCACCCGCCACCGCCTGTTCGCCCTGCTCAACATCGGCGGGCTGGCGCTGGGTATCGCGGTGTTCCTGGTGCTGTTCCTCTATGTCCGGTTCGAGACGGGCTATGATCGGTTCATGCCCGGGGCGGACAAGCTCTACATCATCCAGGAACGCTATTTCATGCCGGGCCTGTCGGACACGCCTTCGCCGTACACGATGGGGGGGGAATGGACGCATTTAAAGGCGGATTATCCGAACTTAGTGGGAACGCGCCTGTTCCAGCGCAACGCGATTGTCCATCAGGGCAACAACGTGACCAGCGAGGCGCTGGCGGCCGTCGACGCGAACTTCTTCGCGCTGCTCCGCTTTCCGGCCATATCGGGCGATCCGGTCAAGGCGCTGGCGGACCCGGACGCCGCCGTCATCACGCAGGAGGTTGCGGCAAAATATTTCGGCAGCGAGCCAGCGATCGGGCGCACCATCACCTTCGCCGTCGAGGACAAGATGCTGACCTATCGCGTCGGCGCCGTAATCGAGAACATGCGCGACGACAGCAGCGTGCAGGACGACATCTATGTACAGCTGGTCCCCGCGCGGTTCGCCAACGAATGGTTCGAGCATTGGGGCAGCACGTCCCTGACCACCATCCTGCGCTTCCCCGACGCGGCTGCGGCCCATGCCTTTGAGGGCGAGCTTGGCGAGTTCGCCAAGCGCCACGTCTTTGCCGCGGGCGATATCAAGCCGGGCCAATGGCAGCAGTCGCTGCGCCCGCTGGTCGACAATCACCTGTACGATCCTGCCGATCGGGCGGCGGTGACGACCCTCGGCGTCGTCGGGCTGCTCACCTTGGTGATCGCGATCGTCAATTACGTGAACCTCGCCACCGCCCGCTCAGGCCTGCGCGCCCGGGAGGTGGCCATCCGCAAGGTGCTCGGCGGAACGCGCGCGGCACTCATGCGCCAGTTTATGACTGAAGCGGTGGCCACGGTCGCGCTCGCCGCCGTGCTCGGCCTCGCCCTTGCGGAACTGTCGCTGCCGCTGGTCAATGCCGCGGGCGGAACGACGCTGGCGGTCCATTATCTTGGCGCGGGATCGATTCTGCCGCCGCTCCTCCTCATGGTGCTGACCGTCGGGCTTGTCGCCGGAATCTATCCCGCCCTGGTGCTCGCCCGGTTCCAACCCTCGGCGGTACTCGCCTCCGCCCGCGCGCCGGGTGGCGGGCGCGCTGGGGCGCGACTGCGCGCGGCTCTCGTCGTCGGCCAGTTCGCGATCGCGATCGCCTTTGGCATCAGCACCGCGACGATGCTGGCGCAGGCCGCCCATGTCCGCGACGCCGATCTGGGATTTCAGCGGGACAGCCTGTTCATCGTCCACTCGTTCGAGTTCGTCGACGATGCGCAGCGCGCCGACGTTCTGCGCGCTTTGGCGGCTCTGCCTGGTGTGTCCTCGGTGACGTCGGCCCAGAATGCGCCTGGCAGTCAGGACATGACCAACAACACGGTCATGTATCTGGCGGGGAAGCCCGAAAGCAGTGGTCGGTCGATGATGCACGTCGCGACCGGCGATCGCTATTTTGAAACATTCGGCGCTCGGTTGATCGCAGGGCGGCTGTTCGACCGTGCCCGTCCCGCTGACGACTTTTCCGTCCATCAGCGGGGTAGCAAGACGCCCTACGGCGTCGTCATCAACCGCACGGCGGCCGCGGATCTGGGCTTCAGCGATCCGGCTACCGCCATCGGCAAGACGATGCTGGGCAACGGGACTCAGACGATCATCGGGGTTGTCGACGACTTGCGCTTCCGTGGTCCCCGCGAAGTGGTTGGCGGCATCGTCTATCGTTACGAAAGCAAGCCGTTCCCCAGTGCCTTCGCGATCGTCCGCTATAGCGGAGCTCCCCATGCCTTTCGCGATGCGGTGGAAGCGATGTGGAAGCGCGTCGCACCGGCGGTTCCCTTCGGGGGACGCTCCGTCGAGGAAAATCTCTACCGCGCCTATTACCAGCAAGACGCACAGCGCGCGAACCTGTTCACCATCGGCGCAGTGCTGGCTGTACTGATCGGCTGTATCGGCCTTTACGGCCTTGCCGCTTTCGACACGGCGCGGCGGATCAAGGAGATCGGCATCAGGAAGACGCTGGGCGCCTCGACCGCCGACGTGCTGCGCCTGCTGATCGGGCAGTTCATGCGGCCGGTCGTGCTCGCCAACCTCATCGCCTGGCCGATCGCCTTCGTCGCGATGCGGCGCTGGCTGGGCGGGTTCGACGATCGCATCGCGCTGTCACCGCTGGTCTTCCTCGGCGTCGCGCTGGTCGCGGTCGTCATCGCCACGGCGACGATCTTCGCACAGTCCTGGCGGGTCGCCCGCGCCGAGCCCGCTCACGCGCTGCGCTACGAATAAGGGGAACGCGCCATGTCCTCCATCCTCACCTCGCTCTACCGCTCGCTGGCCCGGCACCGGCTCTATGCGACCCTCAATATCGGCGGGCTCGCGCTCGGCATCGCGGTGTTCCTAGTGCTGTTCCTGTTCGTCCGGTTCGAGACGCAATACGGCCGCTGGGTACCGGGCAGTGACCGGCTGTGGATGGTGCACAGCCACATCGTCCTGCCCGACTATCCCGACGGTTTCGACAACCCGTCGACGGCGGACCAGTTCGTCCCGTTCCTGCAAAGCGAAAGGCCGGAGATCAGGGCGACGCGGTTCAAGACCGAAACGGTTAGCGTCCGCAACGGCCAGGGCGCGGTCGCGAAGGAACTGATGCGCGTCGATCCGTCCTTCTTCCGGCTGATGCCCTATCCGGCGGTTGCGGGCGATCCGGTGCGGGCGATGACCATGGCGAATAAGGCCGCGATCACCGAGGCGATGGCGCGCACCTATTTCGGCGGCACCGCCAATGCGGTCGGCCGGACGCTGAGCTTCACCTCGGCCGGCAAGCGCGTCGATGTCCTCGTTGCTGCGGTGCTGCGCGACCTGCCGCCGGATACCGACTTCACGGCGGACCTGTTCGTGCCGATCGCGGCGCCCGATCCGGCGAAGGACGGCTGGGGCTTTGGCGGGTCGTCTGTGCTAGTGCAACTGCCGGACGCGGCGGCGGCCAAGCGGCTGGAGGCGGACATGCCAGCGCTCATACGCCGCCACCCGATCCCCGAGGCGATGACGGGGACGAAAGCGACGCTCCAGTTCGTGCCGCTGTCGTCGCTGCATCTCCAGCAATCCTCGTCGCGGACGGTGGTGACGACGCTGGGGGCGATCGGGATCGTCACGCTGCTGATCGCGCTGGTCAATTACGTCAATCTCGCCACGGCCCGCGCCGGATTGCGGGCGCGCGAGGTCGCGATGCGCAAGGTGCTGGGCGCGACCCGGCGCGCGCTGGTGGTGCAGTTCCTGGGCGAATCGATCGCCGCCGCCGCGCTGGCCGGGCTGGTCGGGCTGGCGCTGGCGGAACTGGCGCTGCCCGCGATCAACGCGGCGGGTGGCACGGCACTCGCGATCCATTACGGCGGCGCGCAGTCGATCCTACTGCCGCTGGTGCTGCTGGTGATCGGTACGGGGGTGATGGCGGGCCTCTATCCCGCGCTGCTGCTGTCGCGTTTCCGCCCGGCCGCGGTGCTCGCCTCGACGCGGGCGCCGGGGGGCGGCCGGGCGGGGGCGCGGCTGCGCCAGACGCTCGTCGTACTGCAATTCGCCATCGCCGCGGCGCTGGGCGCGGGCACCGCGATCCTGGTCGCGCAAACCTGGCATGTCCGCTCGGCCGATCTGGGGTTCGACCAACGCGGGCTGCTGCTGATCCCGTCGCTGGGCGACCAGGCGCTCGACCCCGGACGGCGGCTGCGGCTGCTCGAGGCGATCCGCGCCGTACCGGGCGTGACCGCGGTATCGTATAGCAGCTTCACGCCAGCGGGAGGCACCTATGCCATTCGCACGCTCAAGAGCCCGAATGGCGCGAAGGCGCCGCTATCGATCAGTTTCACGCAGGTCGGCGACCATTTCCTGAAGCTGATCGGCGCGCGGTTGATCGCCGGGCGCGATTTCGACCCGCGCTTCGGCGGCGACGACAGCGGCGCGAAGTCGCGCCCCGGAGTGATCATGTTCAGCAACGTGATCCTCAATGCCGCAGCGGTGCGCAAGCTGGGCCTCGGTGCGCCGGAAAAGGTCGTGGGCAAGTCGCTGGATGACACCGAAAAAGAGTCCCAGGTCGTCGGCGTGATCGACAATCTGCGCTTCAACGGGCCGAGGAACGGCGAGGATGCGATGATGTATATCTGGCGACACGAGCCGCCGGACCATGCGGTCGGCTTCGTCCGCTACACCGGTGCGACCGGCGCGACGCTGGCGGCGATCGAACGGGTCTGGCACCGGCAGGCGGCGACCGTGCCCTTCGAGGCGAAAACGGTCGAGCAGGCGCGGTATGAGGAATATATCCGCGAGGACGCCCAGCGTATGCGGCTCTTCGCGATGGGCGCGGTGCTGGCCGTCGTCATCGCGTGCGTCGGCCTGTACGGGCTCGCTGCGTTCGACACGGCGCGGCGGGTCAAGGAAATCGGGATCAGAAAGACGCTGGGCGCCTCGACCGCCGAGGTGTTGCGGCTCCTGATCGGGCAGTTCCTGCGGCCGGTGCTGGTGGGGACGGTGCTGGCGGCGCCGATCGCTTATTATGCCATGCGACAGTGGCTGGCCGCGTTCGCCGACCGGATCGCACTATCCCCGCTATTCTTCGTCGCGGCCGGCGCCGCGGCGGTGGCGATTGCTGCGGCAACGGTAGCGGGGCAGGCATTGCGCGTCGCCCGCGCCGAGCCGACGCGGGCGCTGCGCTATGAATAGATTGGGTTATCGTCGAACCGACGTACCGGCTTGCTCCAGAGCAGCGCTGTGTGGCCATTTCGGTCGCCTGAGCTATGCACGCATCGCTGTCAGTGCCGCAAACTTGCCTGGTGTTTCTGGGATCATCCTCCGGTTGACTGCTAAACAGTAGGTAAACGGGGAAGAAACACGTCTTCAATCAGCCATGTGCAGTTGCTTCGACAGCACCCGGGCGCAAGATCACCTTAGGCGAACGGAACCGCGCGACGGTTGCTGCATGGCGGATCAAATCAATCAAGGCGGAAGAGGTGTACGAGATTCGATGGGGGCATCGGCCGCAATTAACGAACGGCTGGAATTGGTGAGCCGTCCAGATGGAGCGCATGTCTGCTTCTGGGGCCTCGCGGCGAAGGGGAGGGCGGCTGACGTGATGGGTTGGACGGCCCCTGCACCAGCGTAGCTGTGCAATGATGTGGTCGTTGAGCCATGTGTGGACGACCCCTGCGGTGCAAGAGCTTTCGTGCGGCGATGAGCACCGGTCGGGTGCATCCATGGGTTCGGCCTGTTCGTGCAGCACCTCATGGCTGCTGGCCCTGATGAAGTCCGCGGATCGGATCCCTAATCACGTCATCGCGCTCGAAGCGCTCTGCTCCCCTGGGTTTGTTCGATCCCCGGTCTGACCGGTTTGTCATCACCATTCAGCTGCCCTTACACCATCCTGTCGGCTGCTCTGCGGTCGGCGAGGACAGCGGTCACGCGGCAGCCGCCGCGTAGACCTCCTTGCGCGCCATCACCGCCCAAGCGATGCGCGCTGTCTTGTTGGCGAGCCCGACGGTCGCGATTTTCACCGGCTTGCGCTCGAGCAGTCGCGCTAGCCACGGCTGTCGGCTGGCATCCTTGCGCGCCATACGCATCACCGCGGTCGCGCCGACGACCAGCAGCTTGCGGAGGTACCCGTCGCCCTGCTTGCTGATGCCGCCAAGCCGCTCCTTTCCGCCGGAGCGGAATAGCGATGCATCGGGTACAGCCGCGGCGATCGCCGACGCGGTGATCGGACCGATGCCGGGAATGGTCGCAAGCCGGCGGCTGGTGTCATCGGCACGGTGCCAGGCGAGGATCAGTGTCTCAAGCCGGTTGACCTCGCTTGCCAGCGATCGCAGTTGAGCACCGGTAGTATGCAGCGCTGACCGGGCATATGCTGGCAGCTTCTCTTGCCCCTCGTGAAGGAGCTTCATGAGCGCGGTGACACCGCCGGGCCCCTTGCTGGTGACGATCCCGTACTCCGACAGGTGTGCCCGCAGCGCATTGATCAGTGCGGTTCGCTGTCGCACCAGCAGATCACGGGTCTTGTGGAGCATCAGCACCGCCTGCTGATCGACGCTCTTTACCGCCACGAACCTCATCGTCGGCCGGGTTACAGCCTCGCACATCGCCTCGGCATCCGCGGCGTCGGTCTTCCCGCGTTTCACGCATGGCTTAACATAGGCCGGCGGCATCAGTCGGACATCATGGCCCAGCGCTAAAAGCTCTCAGCCCCAATGGTGCGCCGACGCGCATGCCTCCATCCCTACCAGGCACGGCGGCAACGACGAGAAGAACTTCAGTACCTTGCCGCGCCGGAGCTGCCGCCGCACCAACACCTTTCCATCAGCACCAATCGCGTGGATCTGAAACACGTTCTTCGCCAGATCGACACCGACGGTCACGACATCCTGCTGCATGGATCGACTCCTAGACGTGGCTCAACGACCACATCATTGCACAGCTACGCTGGTGCAGGGGCCGTCCAACCCATCACGTCACGGCCAATGCCGAGAGCCTTGCGGGCATCTTTGATCGATAGGGTGTAGCGGTCAGTCATAGTGTGCTGCTCGTCCGCCCGATCCCTATGATCCGCGGACGAGCAACAACTAGTTCGAAATCTTATGCAGCCGTTCGCGGCTATTCCCGGTAACTCAGGAGCCTTCCCAAACCTCACGATCCTGGCGGGAGCACTCCACCAGCTTGTCCCAAGCCAAGTCCACCGCATAAGCGGCGCTGCTGTCGGCAAACGCGTCCTCGTTGCATTGGTCTATTATGTATTCTTTAAGGACATTGCGGCTTGGAAATTTCGTCCAATCAATCTTATCGACGCCAGATTGATAGATTATGTTTAGCCAAAATTCTGCCCAGCGCGCTTCGTGCAACTTCCGTCCACCGACGCCGGCCCGGCTTGATTTTCCCATGAGGTGTTCGAGCTGGGATTCTTCAAAGTGGACATTCTCGAGGGCATAGTCCCAAAAAGGATCCGCAGGATTTTACCTTCTATCCAAAATAAAATTCCCATCATTCCATTGCCGGCGTCTTGTTTCAGTGGGCCAGTGATAGCTTCCATGTCAATAATCTGCCGGAAGTTCGACATTTGTGCTGATAACATTTTTCAGTCTTATTATCCTTTACCATTCATCGGAAGGATTCGCCTTTCTAGAGCGTTTTCCGGTCCTTCTGAATCGTAGAGGATTCACACCGGCGCGGTTTTTTGATTCAGGCTTTGAGCCGGGTCAGGAGGCCGGCACAGATGCCGCGAGTACTGTCACAGGATCTTCGGGAGCGGGTGGTCGCCGCAATTGGTGGCGGGATGTCATGCCGTGCTGCGGCAGCGCGGTTCGGGGTGAGCGCCGCCAGCGCGATCCGCTGGCGGCAGCTGGTCGTTCGGCACGGCACACCGGCAGCCAAGCCGCAGGGCGGCGATCGCCGTGCGGCCCGGATCGACGCACACGCAGCCTTCATCCTCGCCGCGATCGAGGCAAAGGACGACATCACGCTGGTGGAGTTACAGGCGTTGCTCGCCGAACGCGGCACGCCCGTCGGGATCGGGACACTGTGGCGGTTCTTCGACCGGCATCGGATCACGCGCAAAAAAAGACAGCGCACGCCACCGAGCAGGACCGCCCCGACATCCTGAAGCGCCGGGAAGAGTGGTTCGATGGCCAGTTCGATCTCGATCCCGAACGCTTGGTCTTTATCGACGAGACCTGGGCGTTCACCAACATGGCGCGTCGCCACGGTCGCTGCCGGCGCGGCGAGCGGCTGCGCTCGGGCGTGCCCCACGGACACTGGAAGACCACCACCCTCGTCGCCGGCCTACGCCGCACCGGTATGGTCGCGCCGATGGTGCTCGATGGTCCGATCAACCGCGATGCCTTCGTTGCCTATGTTCGCCAGGTGCTGGTGCCCGGCCTCTCACCTGGCGACATCGTCATCATGGACAACCTGTCGAGCCACAAAACGCCCGCAGCGCGCGACGCCATCGAAGCGGCGGGTGCCAGGCTGCTCTTCCTTCCGCCCTACAGCCCCGACTTCAACCCGATCGAGCAGGCCTTCTCCAAGCTCAAAGCGCACCTGCGCAAGGCTGCCGAGCGCACTATCCACGGCCTGTGGAACGCCATCGGCCACATCCTCGACCTGTACTCACCACAGGAGTGTACCAACTACTTCGCCAACGCCGGATATGACGCAGACTGATCGGAAAACGCTCTAATTTCCCATAATGTGTCGCACCTCGTGACGAGATCCCCGCTGTGCATGGCGTCGATGATCAAGGTTCGCGCCTGATATGTGCCGCCGACGTGCTGTGCGAGATAATCTACTGCATCGCCAGCGCTAACGTAGCAAACGCCTTCGTTCTGACTTTCTTTCATGAGATCCTCTGATATCGGAAGTCGGAGGTTGCTAGGTCCACTGTTGACGGCGTCAATCCGGTGCGGACCAAACAAGAAAGCTGCCCAATTTTGCATCAAATGCCGTCTGCGATCCACCGCAGTTCCTCGGCGGTGCACACGTTCTGCTTTGTTTTGAATGGTATGCGCTAGAGCCTGTTCGATAATTTCGCGCGGAAAGTCGGTGCGATCTCCTGCCCAATCGCGAAAGGTCGAGCGAAATCCATGCGTGGTGATGTCGCCGTGGCCCATACGGCGCAGCAGCATTGCCATGGCCATGTTGCTGCGCGCTGCACCCGCTACGCCAAGCACAGGGTCGGTGCGCTTGCGATTGCCGGCTGGAATCCGGTCCAATACCGCCATGGCAGCATCGCTTAGCGGCACGATGTGCTCGGTACCTGCCTTCATACGTTCGCCCGGCACCACCCACAGCTTGTTCTCGATGTCGATCGCGCCCAGGGCTTCACCACTGCGTGCCGCCGTCAGGATGGTGAACTCCAGGCACCGCGCCGCTAGGGCAGTGCGGTTACGTAGTTGCGCCATAAAGGCGGGGGCATCGTGATAGGCGAGCGCCGCATGGTGATGACGAGTGACCTTGGCCTGTGACGGCAGCAACACCTGCAGATGTCCACGCCACGCGGCTGGGTTGATGGCATCTCGAGGGCGCAGCTTGCGCGCCATGGCCGCTGCCAGGACCTTCTCGATCCGGCCTCGCACCCGTTTGGCGGTTTCCGCTTTGGTCAGCCAGATGGGCTCGAGCACTGCCAGCACGTCATCGGTCGAGATGTCGGCTAGGGGCTTGGCCAATAGAGAGCCCGCGTGATCGCGAAGGCTGCTGCGCCACTGCTGCCGGTGAATAGGGCTTTTCCAGCCATCTTCAACACTGGCGATATATTGGTCGGCAAACTCGCCGAACGTGAGGGGCGTGAGGGCGGGTTCAGCGGGCTGAGGGTGTAAGGCATCTGCCAGCACGGAGCGGGGGTCTTTGCCCTCGGCCATGGCATCACGCATCTGCTGCGCCATTTGGCGGGCGGCGGCCAGCGGGCGGTTAATGACCCGGCCCAGGCCAATCTCGATACGCTTGCCCCCTTGTGTCACCATAAACACCCATGACTTCGATCCGGCATTGGTGATCCGGAAATAAAGGCCGCCGCCGTCGGCATATCGACCCGGCTCCTTGATGGATGCGACCTGTCTTGCGATCAGCTTATTCAGCGCGTGAGCCATGTCGTCCGTCGAACCTTTATGATGCCCAAAGTCGTGCCCAGTTGGTGCCCATATTGGTGCCCATTTTCAACTTGGCTTGCCGCTAAACTCGACGAACGGTGACGAACAAGGCAGACGTCTGAGCGGTGCTACCATGCTGTATAAAAAAGAAAAAATGGAACTTCTTTGGGCGTTGGTGATCATGGGCGAATTGAATGGTTCTGAGGGCTCCGTCTCCGCCATAAATTCGTAAATTCGACAGGGAAGAGCCTGGAACGCGTATTCCGAGTTCGTTGAATCGTGCCGGTTCTGTCGGAGACTTGCGGTCCTGAGAGCAAGGTGCCGTAGGAATCGGCGGGGATTGCTGCGCATCGATTGCCGATGATCAATGCTCTCCGACGTGGGTGGCCGGGACCTGCTGTTCCAGCTGTCCTGCGCATCCTCTGCTATGGTCGCGCCAAGCCACATAACTTGGTAAAGCGGCCATGAGATTGCCTCATGCCTAGCCGGAAATATGATGCGTTGTGGCGGGCGGCGACCGGTGGGAAGCTTCGGGCCAGCATCATCTGGCGGAGCGTTTCATGAGACGTGTTCATCTGTCGATCCTGTCGATGGCGGCATGGCTGACCATGGGCTGTGGCGCGTCGGGCCTGGATGCTGCCACGAACGCGCAGGCCAAGGCGCGGGCGAGCGCCGGTCCGCCGCCGGTGGTGCAGGGCGTGTGGCAGGCACCCGCCGGGCTGAGGCAGGTGTCGATCTGGCCGGGCCCCGCGCCGGACGGCACTTTCCGCCCCCAACCGCCCGAAGGCGTCCAGACCTATGACGATCCCCAGGGCATAAGCGGTCGGTCGCAGGCGGTCGTCAACATCGCGGTGCCGACCATGACGATCATGCCCGCGCTGGGGCATGCCAACGGCACCGCCATCATCGTGTTTCCCGGCGGTGGTTTCCAGAAGGTCTTCATCGACCTGGAAGGCACCGAGATCTGCCATTGGCTGACCGCCAAGGGAGTCACCTGCATCGTCTCCAAATATCGCGCGCCGGGCGGCAACGACTTTTGGGACGACAAGACCCGACGCCAGATCACGCCCGCCATCCCGCGCGCGCTGCAGGACGCACAGCGGACGATCCGGCTGGTCCGCGCCAAGGCGAAAGAACTGGGCATCGATCCGCGCCGGATCGGCGTGCTGGGCATGTCGGCGGGCGGCTATCTGGTCGCACAGACCAGCAATATCCTGGCGCGGACCTATCGCCCGGTCGATGCGGTCGACCGGATCAGCAGCCGCCCCGACTTCGCGGTCGCGCTGTATCCAGGGCATATCTGTCGCGACGACTCGAACTTTGACAAGACGCTGCCGGTCACCGCCGCCGCGCCGCCGACCTTCATCGTCCAGGCTTGGGACGATCCCGTCGATCCGGTGTGCAATAGCCTGATGTATGCCCGCGCGCTCGACAAGGCGGGGGTGTCGACCGAACTCCATCTGTTCGCCAGGGGCGGCCACGCCTTTGCGATGCGCCATGCCGCCGAGCCCGTGGGCCTGTGGCCGCAGCTGGTCGAACGCTGGATGGAGCAGATCAAAATGCTCTGAGCCTTGCGGATGGAACAAAATGGCGCGACGATACGTTTTAGTTAGTTGACTGAAATCTTAATCTATCCCGTATAGCGCTCCCTTCGTCTTTGGATCGCAGGGGGGCCGCGTCAGTGGCATCGACTATCAGGGCATGGGGGCTGGCGTTGCTGCTCCTCGTGGCGGGGCTCATGCCGCGCACGGCCCTGGCCGCACCTGTCGACCTGTACCCTTCGATGTGCAGCGCCGTCCTGCCCGATAGAGCGATGGATGCGGCGATCGACCGCGCGCCGTATCGGTGCGGCGTGGACGCCCCCAGCCGGGGCGGCCCATGGCTGTGGCTGCGGCTCGATCCGTCGCGGCTGGCCGAACTGCCCGGTGGATGGAGCCTGTTGGTTGATCAGACGCGTTTCGATCGGATCGCGGTCCTGGCGCGGACCGAACGGGGGACGGTGCGCCTGGTCCGGGCGGCATCGGAGCTGAGCGATCACGGGGCCCCTGGGGGCCTGCTGAAATTCACTATTCCGCCGCCGGGTCGCGAGGTGCGCGGCCTGTATATCGGTTTCCGGCACATCGACGACCTGTCGCTGATGCGCAAGATCATCGCCCGACCGGGATCGACGCCGACCGGCGTGGACGTCGCCTGGTTGGTGCTGATCGGCCTGTTCGCGGGCACGTTGTTGTCGGCGCTGCTCTACAATCTGGTCATCCACACCGGAAAGCGGCATCCGTTTCAGCGTTGGTATATCTTCTGGGTAACAGTGTCGCTGGCCTATGGCCTGACCTGGTCCAACACGGCGATGCTGGTGTTCCCGCAACTGGTGGGGCCGCTCGCGGTGCGGTTGGATTTCGTGCTGGTCGGGCTGATGGTCGCGGGCGGGAACATGTTCCTGTTCGCGGTGATCGAGGAGGGCGTGCTGCCGCGCTGGCTGATCCGCTGGGGGCGGTGGCTGGCGGCGGTCGGCGCGGTGCTGGGCTTCGTGGCGGCGGCCGACCAGTGGCTTCTTCCCGTGCTGACCGACCGGCTGCTCAACTATGCGATCGCCGGGACCGCGCTTTCGATCGCCTTGTCGTGCGTCATCGCGGTGCGACGGGGCAGCCGGGTCATCTGGTTCTATATGATCGGTTGGGGACCGGTGATCTCGGTCTTCGTCGCGAGGCTGATCCGCAATCTGGGGTTTGCGCCGCAGAACGATCTGGTCGACATGGCGACCTTCGCCGCGCTCGCCTTCGAGGCGCTGGTCCTGTCGCTGGCGATCGCCGACCGGTTCCGCCTGATCCGGCAGGAACTGGACCAAGCCCGCCAACGTCGCGAGGTCGACCTGGCCGAGGCCAAGGCGCTGCGCTCCGCTGCTCAGACCGATTTCCTGACCGGATTGGGCAACCGTGCCGCCTTTCAACAACAGGCGCAGGCGCTGATCGCGGAGGCCAAGCCGTTCACCCTGTTCCTGATCGATGTCGATTATCTGAAGGACGTGAACGACCGGCTGGGCCATGCCAGTGGCGACGTGCTGCTGCGCTATGTCGCGGTGGCGCTCGCGGGAGCGGTGCGCCCCCTGGCCGATATGCGGGTCGCGCGGATCGGGGGGGACGAGTTCGTGATCCTGTGCCCCGGCGAACCCTTGATCGAGGCGGTGCTGGTCGAGGCGGTGTCCGCCATTCAGGGCGAGTGCTGGAGCGCGGGCGATCCGGGCTGTACCCTGTCGTTCAGCATCGGTGCGGCGCGCTTCCCCGACGATGCCCAGGCGCTCGATCTGCTTTACCAGAATGCCGATCTGGCCCTGTACACCGCCAAGCGGCAGGGGCGTGGCCGCTATATCCGCTACGACCCGGTGCAGCGTCGCCTGCGCGACCGGCAGTTGGCGGTCGTGGGCGAGGCGGAGGGGGCCTTGGCACGAGGTGAATTCTCACTCCATTTGCAGCCCATCGTCACGCTATCGACCGAGACGGTGTGCGGTTACGAGGCACTGTTGCGCTGGGACCACCCGCTGCACGGGCTGATGACTCCGGATCATTTCGCCGATGTGCTGGTCGCCGAGCGGATCGGGATGCGGATTCAGGATCATGTGCTGGATATGGCGATGACCCTGCTGCGCGATTCCGGCGAATGGCTCGGGGTGCTGAGCGTCAATTTCACTTCCGCCCAGCTGTCGGGGCCGCGTGCGGCGCGCCATGTCTTGGACCGGATGGCGCATCACGGCATCGCGCCCCAGCGGCTGTGCGTCGAGGTGACCGAGGGCGTGATGCTGGACCGCGCGGCGGACAGCATCCTGGCCAATCTGCGCGAACTGCACGATGCGGGCGTCAGCATCGCGCTCGACGATTTCGGCACCGGCTATGCCTCGCTGGTCCATCTGCGCCAGTTGCCGGTCGACCGGATCAAGATCGATCGCTCCTTCGTCGCCGAACTCGACCAGCCCGAGGACGGGACCTTCCCGATCGTCAGCGCGATCGTCGGGCTGGGCACCGGGCTGGGCAAGGTGGTGGTGGCCGAAGGGATCGAGTCCGAGGTACAGGCCCTGCGGCTGCGCCAGTTGGGATGCCAGCTGGGACAGGGTTTTCTGTATGGCCACCCGACCCCTCATGTGGCCATGGCGGGCGGCATGATCCTCCCCTTGGTCGCTACAGGCTAGGGCCGCGCCCGAACCGCGCCCGCTCGAACCACCAGACCAGACCCGCCAGTGCGAGGAAGCCGAGCAGCCACGGCCAGGACTCACCGGGACGCGGTGACGAAGCATAAGCGGGGCGCATGTCCCCCCCCTCGCGGACCAGCGCCAGCGTCGCGTCGCGCCGTTCGGCCGCCGCCAGACCAATCGGCAGGGTGGCGCGGACATAGAAGGGCCATGCGTCCTTACCCCGGCGCAGCACATGCCATCCGTCGACCCGGGGCCAGTAACCCGCGCAACCGAGCGTCGCGGGATCGGGCAGCAATCGCACAGCCTGCCCATTCGGCCTCACCAGCGTGTCGCCCGGCTCCAGCCCGCAAAGCGCGGTCCGTTCTCCCCGATGTGCCAGCGGGTCGAAACGCGGTGATGGCGCATTCCCGGCCCGCGCCAGGGTGGCGATCATCCGGATCCATAGCTCGCCATAGCTTTCGCCATGCCCGGCGGTCACCAGACCGGCGGCGTCGGTGACCAGCCAGACGCCGACCCGCCCGCGCCCCAGCGCCCGCCATGCGGCTAGTTCCGCCCCGGTCGCATCGTTCAGCAGCGTCTGGGTATCGCCCGCGCCGATCCGTGCGATACGGCGCGTCAGGGTCGGCAGGGCTTTGCCGTCACGTCCCAGCAACCGGACGGGCGCGGTCGCGACTCCGCCCGACAGGGGCAGGCCCAGGGCCGCGCCATAGCCCGACGGCACCGGCCCGGTGACGCGCAGCAGCACGCCCATACCGCCGCGTACCGCCGCCGCGACCGCCGCCCACTCGCCCGCGCCGAGCCCCGCCCAACTGCGTTCGTCCAGGATCAGCAGGTCGACCTTTGCCAGTCCGCTGACAGTCAGGGGCGGCATCGGATCACCCAGATCCAGCCCCGCGCCCAGCGACACGCGGACGACCGGATTCAACCCCGCATCACTCGCCCAGCGTCGCCAGAACTTCACCTCCGGCCCCGGTGCGCCGCCGAGCAGCGTCACGCGCAGGCCGGGTTCGGCGGCGGTCCAGACGGGGATGTCCGTGTCGGACACGGCGTCGCCGCGCGGACCCCGGCTACGCAGGCGGAACAAGGCCACGCCCGGCACGCGCGCGAGACCCTCCAGCGTGAACCGGCCTTCGCCATCGAGTGGTGCGGCGGCGATCTTCGCACCCGCCGGATCGAGCAGCTCGACGCTGCCCCCACCCTCGACCTGGCCTGACACACGGAACACACTGCCCGGTGCGGTCCGATCCGGTGGGGTGAACGCGACCATTCCCTGCGGCAGCGGCAAGGGGGTGAACGCGATTGCCAGCCCGTGCGCCACAGGCCGGTCGCGCGCCTCCAGCCCTTCGCCCCGGATGCGCAGACGGCGGATGCCGGGATGGCGGCGCAGCGCGGTGGCGAGGTCGGGCGCCTGTTCGATCCCGCGCGGCCCTCCGGCCTCGGGCAGGGCGACCGTCTGCCCGCCAGCAGCCGTTCCGCCCCGGGTCAGGACGGTCAGCACGTCCGGCTCCGCGAGGCGTGTCGATGGCGGTGCCAGCGTCAGGTACAGCAGGACGGCCAGCGCGGGCTGGGCAAGCAGCAGCAGCGCGACGCGCCAGCCGCGCGAGCGCTCGCCCGCGCGCGACTGTCGCCAGCCGAGGCGGACCCACGCCACCAGCACGGCCAGCGCCAGCAGGGCGGGCAGGATCATTGCGCTCATCGGCCGGTCCCCCGCGCCAGTGCATCCAGATAGCGCGCGCCGCTCTGCCCCGCGCCATCGCGCCGGGCCGCGCCGACCGGCGGGCGGGGAAGCGCGCCCCAGACCAGGCCGCGCAGCCGGACGCGGCACGGCTCGCACCCCGGATCGCGCCGCAACCGGTCGAGCGCATCGTCCCAGGCCAACGGATCACCGACCCGCGCCCGGTTGGCCCGGAACCAGCGGGTCAGCGGCGTCAGGTTCGTCGCCACGCCCGGTGTCCCATCGATCGCGGCCCAGGCCGCCCCTGCCTCACTATCGATCGGCAGGGCGGACAGCCCGGGATCACCCGGCGCGATATCGTCGCGCTTGCCGGTCAGGCGACGGGCTTCGTCGATCGGGGGCAGTTCGCTGCCGCCGACCTTGGCCAAGAAGACGCGGGTCGCCTGCTGCACCTGCTTGATCAGCACCAGCGCGCGGTTGGCGAAGGGCAGGGCGCGGGCGGGCTCGCCACCGCGCAGCGCGCCTTCCGACTGCCACATCTGGTCGACCGCCTGGGTCAGGCGGGCGCGGGTTTCGGGATCGAACAGGGTCGCGGCCTCGCCCTCGTCATGCTTGTGGCCGAAATCGCCCAGCACATCGTCGTCCTTGCCCAGCGTGGTCGGCGCGGGGTCGCTGGTGGGCAGCTCGGTCCCGTGCATCTCATGCTCGCCGCCCAGGAACTGGCCATAGCGCAGGCGGAGCGCGGCCTGATCCTCGCCGATCGCCAGGCTGCGCTGGCGGAACCGCTCGGGCGACAGGCGGCCGCGCTCGCGCAGCAGCGCTTCGGTGTCGATGATGACCTGGCGCTGGCTGCGGAGATAGGCGGGCAGGGTGGCGCGCAGCGCGCCGTCAATGCCGGTGCCCTCCGACACGGACGGGGGCAGGCGGCGCAGGATCAGGCTGGGGCTGCGCACGATATGCGGGCCGGGGTTGCGCCCGTCGCGGACGGTCAGCTGCGCGATCAGATCACCCGGACCGTTGAAGCCGAGCACGGCGAGGTCGAGGGTCGTGGAAAAGCGTCGTTGCCGGGGATCGCCGCCGCCCCGTAGGCGCAGATGATGCTCGCGAAAGCTGACATTCTCGCCCTCGCCCGCTGCGACGGTGATGGTCAGGTCGGCCTGGGCGACGACGCCGTAATCGTCGGTCGCCTCGAAGACCAGCGGCCAGCCGCGCTGTCCCGCCGTGGCGATGGACAGGGTTTTGGCTGGCGCGCGCACGGTCACGACGGGCGGCTGGTCGACGATCGCCTCGATCCGGTGGCGGCGGCTGGATACGGGCGCGATGCGATAGAGCATCGAGGCGGTGAGGATCGTGCTAGCCCCCCAGCGTTCGCCCGTCCTGGAAAGAGGGATCGCACCGCCGCCGAGGATGGCGAGCGAAGCGCCGCTGGGTTCAGGCGCAAAGGCCAGCGTCCAGATCAGCCGCGACCCCTGTGGCACTTTAGCATCCAGCTCGCCCAGATCGCGCGCGGGCAGGCCGGTATAGGCGGGCGGCACGATGCGCAGGCGCTGGCCGACCAGCCGGGCCATGCCGGGGGCGGTGGGTGTTTCCTCACCGCTCGGTGCCAGAGTGTCCGCCATCCGCTGCATGGGCCAGAGGAGCAGGGCAATGGCGATGGCAAGGCCAAAGGCCCAGGCCAGCGCCAGCGTCCGCATTGGCAGGGGCGGGCGCAGATCGGGTGGCGGGACGGCATCGATCCGCGTTTGCAATCGGTCGCGTTGCAGGACCTGCAGCGGGCCGAGCGTGGCGGGGGCGCTGAACAGCAGCTCGGCGCTATCCTCGAGATCGGGGCGCAGACCATTCCATGCGCGGATCAGCCAGATGTGTGTCAGGCGCTGCGCATGGTGGCGGGCGACCAAACCAGCCACGCCGATGGTCAGCAGGCCAAGGATTGTCGCCACAACCGGCCCGAACCAGCGCAGCGCCGCCGCCGTCACGACCGCCAGCACCGGCGCGGCGGCGAGCATGACGATCAGAGCCGCACGCCGCCGGGCGGGACGGAGCCAGTCTTCCGCGATCATGGTCCGGGCCATCGCCGCCGCGCGGTGGCGAGCCAGCGTTCGAGGAGGAACAGCGCCCCGACGATCAGCGCGATGACGTCACGCCATTCGCGCAGTGGTGTAGGGCGAAAGCCTGGCGGCGCACCGGTGTCGGGGGCGATATCGTGGGCATAGGCGCGCGTCGGTGTCGGTGCCGGGCGGATCGCGCTGCGCAGACGGTCGGGGAAATCGGGTTCGAGCAGCGCGGGCAACCGTGCGGGCGACAGGGGCACGGTGAACCGGAACAGCCTGCCCTGTCCCAGCGGCGTCAGCTGAAGAAAGGCGCGACCCTGGCCATCGCGCGCGGCGGTGACGACAGGGCCGGGCGGTGCTGTCATCTCGGCCGGAACGATCGCCGTGCCCCCCGCGCGGACCCAGGCGACCAGCTCGGCGGGCATCGCACCGCGGCCCAGCCAGGCGAGGGGCTTACCGCGATCGGGTAGCGGCGCGGTGAGCGCGGCGATGTCGACGGCCCTGCCCGGCGCTTGCCAGGCGGCGGCGACGGCGGCGAGATAGCGGGTGTCGCCGCGCCCCTGTGCCGCCCGAATGGTTAGGGCGAGCGGTGTCGGCGTGGCGGGTCTGGGTGCTGGCATACGGCCCGGCACCATCCGCCAGTCGACCGCGCGCGACAGGCGCGGCACCTGCGCATCGGCGCCCTCGATCACCTCTGGCACGAGCACACGGACCGGCACGCCGGGCGGCAATTCGCTGTCCAGCTGCCGCACGAGGCTGGCGACCGGAACGATGGCGGGCGGCGCGGGGCCGTCCAGCGACGGAAAGCCGGGGGCGAGCCAATGCGCGTCGCTATCCTCGGTTCGCCACCGAGCGGCCGGCGTCGCCGCGATACCCGGCACGACATAGAGGCGCGGGCGCAGATCGGGGGCCGCCGGGGTCACCGGCCGCGCCAGCCAGAGCGCCAGCATTGCCAGCAGCAGCAGCCGGACGATCAGCAGCGGCCATTCCTCGAAACGCGGACGCTGGCGGGGGCGGGGCTTGGCGCGCAGCCAGCGGAGCGCGGCGAAGTCGGTCCGCCGCTGCTCGGTCCGCCGCGCCAGATGAATCAGCAGCGGCAGCGCCAGCGCGGCCAGGGCGACCAGCGCCATGGGGGCGAGCAGCGTCGGCATCACCCTCCACCCCGCCCGAACAGGCGGCGCAAGGGCGCGTCGAGCGCTTCGTCGATGACATGGGTGGTGTGGCGGACGCCGCTCGCCTGCAATTCCGCCGCCAGGGCCGCGCGGGCGGCGGCGAAGCGTTCGAGATATTCGGCCCGCAACGCGGGCGCATCGCCGAGCAGTTCCTCGCCCGTCTCGGGATCGCGGAACAGATGGCCGCCTTCGAACGCAAAGTCCCGCTCGGCCACGGTCAGCAGCTGGATCGTGAGCACCTCGCGCCCCGCCGAGGCCAGTCGGACGGCGAGCGCCGCGGCGGCTTCGTCGAAAAAGTCGCTGAGCATCACCACCATGTCGCGCGCGGTGATCCGGTCCCAGAGCGGGGTCAGCGTGGCGGGGCCGGGAAAGCCGCCGCCGATGGGGATCGTGCCCAGCTCCAATCGCAACCGGTCGCGCTGGCGGGTGCCGTTGGCGGGGGTGGCGACATGCAGTCCGCCTTCGCTCAGCCAGACCCAGCCGAACCGATCGCCGCCCGCCAGCGCCAGCTCGGCCAGTGCCGCCGCCAGCCCCCGCGCCGCCCCGATCCGCGTCGCGCCATCGGCATCGGCCTGCGCCATCGACGCGCTGGCATCGACCATGATCCACAGGCGCAACGGGCTTTCCCGCTCCGCCTCGCGCACGAAGAAGCGATCGGCGCGGGCATAGAGTTTCCAGTCGATCTGGCGCGGCTCGTCACCGGGTTCGTAGGGGCGATATTGCGCGAACTCCAACCCTGCGCCCCTACTGCGGCTGGCATGCAGGCCCAGTCCGTCGCCGCCCGCCAGACGACGCGAGACGAGGCGCAAGGATGACAGCCGGTGCCGGACGGCCGGCGGGATGGGGTCGGCGCTCACCCGGCTCAGGCGTCGAGCGGTAACGCGGCCAGCACGCCCGCGACGACATCGTCGGCGCTCTTGCCCTCGGCCTCGGCGGCGAAGGACAGCAGCAGCCGGTGGCGCATGACGGGGGCGGCCAAAGCCTGGACATCTTCGCGCGTCGCGGCGAGCCGCCCGTGCAGCAGCGCGCGCGCCTTGGCCGCCAGCACCAGCGACTGCCCGGCGCGCGGTCCCGCGCCCCAGCGGACATAGTGCCCGACGATCGCGGGCGCGCCCTCGCCCGGCCGGGTCGCGCGGACCAGCCGGTTGATCCAGCCGAGCAGGTCGGCGGACAGATGCACCTCGCGCACCAGATGCTGGATAGCGACGATCTCCGCGCCGTCCATCACGCGCGGCACGGTGGCGGTCGCCGACCCGGTGGTCTGCGCCAGGATCGCGGCTTCCTCCGCCTCGGACGGATAGCCGACCCGGACGTGCAGCAGGAACCGGTCGAGCTGCGCCTCGGGCAGGGGATAGGTGCCCGCCTGCTCCAGCGGGTTCTGCGTCGCCAGCACGAAGAACGGCTCGGGCAGGCGGTGGGTGACGCCCGCATAGCTGACCGTCTTTTCCTGCATCGCCTCGAGGAGCGCGGCCTGGGTCTTGGGCGGTGTGCGGTTGAGTTCGTCCGCCAGCAATAGGCTGGTGAAGATCGGCCCCGGCTGGAAGCGGAAATGACGCTTGCCGGTGCCGTGATCCTCCTCCAGCAGCTCGGTGCCCAATATGTCGCTGGGCATCAGGTCGGGGGTGAACTGGATACGGCGGAAGGGCAGGTCGAGCGCCTGGCCGAGACTGCGCACCAGCAGCGTCTTGCCGAGCCCCGGCACGCCCTCCAACAGGCAGTGGCCGCCCGCGATCAGGCCGATCAGCAGCTGCTCGACCACTTCGGCTTGGCCGATGATCGCCTGGCCGATCGCGTCGCGAAGGCCGGTCAGCCGCGCCAGCTTGTCCTGGATATCCGCCTCGGTCATCGGATCAGGCGCTCAGCGCATAGAGCGCGATGTTGACGGCAAAGCGGGTATTGTCGACCGCCAGGAAACGCTTGTTGCGCCAGTCGTAGTCCCATTCGCAGCCATAATCCTTGTTGGAGTAGAGGACGCCCAGCCGCCCGCCGATCGCGATGCCGCGCAGGTAATCATGCACCAGATCGTCGCCCCAGCCATTAAGCTCGAGGCCCGTCGGCGGCGGCCCGGTAAACTTGAAGAAACGGCGGTAGATGGGGTGGGTGTTGGGCAGCTTGGCCAGCGCACGGGGGCCGAAGATCGCCGCCATCTGTCGCTCGAACGACTTGGCGAACAGCCCGTCGATATCGTGGTTGCAGTCGTCGACCAGCACGAAGCCGCCATTGCGCACATAGGTGGCGAAGTTGCGCTTCTCGGCCGGGTTGAACTCGACCAGCTTGTGCCCGGCAAGGTAACAGAAGGGCGCGGTCAGCATCTTCGGATCGGCGAGCGCGACGACATGCTCCTTCGGATCGACGCGCAAATTGGTATAGTCGATCAGCGCGGTGATCATGTTCGACGGCATCCGCCGGTCGACGTCCCAGTCCCCGCTTTCATAACGCAGCCGGGTGAACCAGAAGTCGTAGGCAGGCGCGGCCGACAGGCGCGTCGGCAGCAGGGTTGCCGCCAGCGCGCCCATCAGGAACTCGGCGCGGGTCACGCCGCGATCGGTCATGCCGCGCCCGCCGCCATCACACCGCGTCGGACAGCGAGGTGAAGGTGAAGTCGCGCAGCCGCATCGGTGGCAGCACCATCACCAGCGAGGATTCGTCGCCCGCCACGCGCACCGGCTTGCCCAGCTCGTCGATATTGTTGAGCATGATCACCGGGCTTTCGTTGAAGCGCAGGTTCTTGATCGGATATTTGATCTCGCCATTTTCGATATAGAAGGTGCCGTCACGGGTCAGGCCGGTCAGCAGCACGGTCTGCGGATCGACCATGCGGATATACCAGGTGCGGCTGACCAGGATGCCGCGCTCGGTGGTGCGGACCAGCTCGGCGGTCGACTTGGTGCCGCCCGCCATCAACAGGTTGCCGGGACCTGCCACCGGCTGCTTCCCCTGCTTCTGCGCCCAGTAGCGCGAATATTCCAGGTTCTGGACCTTGCCGCCGGTGATGATCGGCATCTTCTGGCGCGGCAGATAGCTGCCATTGTCCCAGGGCAGCACGGCGGCACCTGGGGCCCAGGGATCGGTCGCTATATCGACCTGCGGCCCGAACACCTGCTCGCCGATCTTGTTGCCGCCGCCCTTCTTCGACAGGAAGCTGCGGCCTTCATCGGCCGAGCGTGCGTCGAAGAAATTCATCATGAACGAGATCAGGCCCGCCGCCGCCGCCGGTTCCAGGATGACGGTGTATTTGCCCGGCTCGATCGCCTTGGCGTCGACCGACGCGGAAGCCTTGCGCATCGCGGTGCGGATATCGGTCCCGGCGTCGAAACTGCTGGCGTCCTGGACGTTATGCCCGACCCAGCCCGACCCGCGCCCATCTTCGGTGCGGACGGTGCAGGTGTAATCGAGCCCGGTCGAGCGCTGATAACCTGAATTGCCCTTGTTGTTGGCAAAGGCGACGAAGCTCTGCCCATCCTCCAGATACCCCGCCGCGACCAGCTTGCCCGCCTTGCACGGGGTGATCGAGGCGGCGGCGACCTGCGCCCGGTAATCGGGGGTGATCGCGGCGGTCGCGGGGCTGAACGTGTCGCTGGCGCGATAGGCCTGCTTGCCGATCGGGGGCATATATTCGGGGTTCTCGGGCGCGAGCCGGGCGAGCTCCTCGGCGCGACGCACCACGCGCTCCAGCGACGCATCGTCGAACTGGTTGATCGTCGCGACCCCCGACCGCTTGCCGAACGCGACCTCGACCGCCAGGTCGGCGGTATCGACGATGCCGCTGGTCGACACGCCATTGCGCGCGAAGCGGATATTGCCGGTGACCGATCCGCTCAACTGCGCAGTGCAGTCATCGGCCTTGGACATCGATACGGCCTTGGCGCAGATCGCGCGGGCCTGTTCCTCGGTGAACATGGTCATGGGTGGATTCCTCAGCCGAGCGCGCGCGCGGTGTTGATGACATTGACGCCGTTGAAGCGCGCCGTGGACGAGCCATGGCTGACCGCCGACACCTGCGATGGCTGGCCCTTGCCGTCGAAGAAGGACCCGCCCAGCCGGTAATCGCTGCGGTCGCACACGCCGACGCAGCTATTCCAGAATTCGGGCGTGCGGATCTGATAGGCGACATCCTCGATCTGCCCGGTGATCTTGCCGTTCTTGATCTCATAGAACAGCTCGCCGCCGAACTGCGCGTTATAGCGCTGCTGGTCGATCGAGAAGGAGCCGTCGCCGATGATGTAGATGCCGTTCTCGACCCCTGCGATCATCTGTTCGGGCGTCATCGCCGCCTTGCCGGGTTGCAGCGAGACGTTGGCCATGCGCTGGAACTGCACCGAGGACCAGCTGTCGGCATAGCAGCAACCGTCCGATGCCGTCTTGCCCATCATGTGCGCCTGGTCGCGGATGGCCTGGTAATCGACCAGCTTGCCGTCGCGGATCAGGTCCCACTGCTTGGTCTTCACGCCCTCGTCGTCATAGGCGACGGCGCCGAGGCTCCCGGGCTGGGTCTTGTCGGCGACGATGGTCACCTGCGGGCTGCCATATTGGAAATGCGCGGCGAGCTTGTCGGGGGTGGCGAAACTCGTCCCCGCATAATTGGCCTCATAGCCCAGCACGCGGTCGAGCTCGAGCGGGTGGCCGACCGACTCATGGATGGTCAGCCACAGGTTGGACGGGTCGAGCACCAGGTCGTACTTGCCCGGCTTCACCGAGGGCGCGGTCAGTTTCGCGCGCGCCTGCTTGGCGGCGAAGACCGCATCCTCGCGCATGTCATAGCTGTTGCCATAGACGACCGCGCCGCCCGGCAGGGTGCGCTTGTCGGCGGCGTTGCCGTCCAGATACTCGAAGCCCATGCCCCGCGGCGAGGACAGCCCCTCGCGCGTGCGGAACTTGCCGGTGGTCTTGTCGACCGCCGTCACCGTCATCGGTGCCCAGATGCGGTGCACGTCCTGATCGATGTACGACCCGTCGGTCGAGGCGAAGTATTTCTGCTCGTTCACGACGAACAGGATCGAATTCACGAAGTCCGCGCCCGCACCCGTCGCGGCGGCGTTGACGCCCAGCAGCAGGTCGGCCTTGTCCTTGATCGGCACCGCCATCGCGTTCTTTACGATGGGCGTGCGCCACGACACCTCGCCGACGCCCGTCACGGGGGCAAGCTGCACGGGCTCCGACTGGATGCGGGCATTGGCCTTGGCGATGGCGGCGGCCTGGCGCGTCGCGGCGGCGACGCCGTCGGGCGTCAGGTCGTTGGTCGCGGCAAAGCCCCAGGCCCCGCCCGCGATGACACGGATACCCGCGCCGGTCGATTCGGTGTTGACGACATTCTCGACATTCTTCTCGCGCGTCACCACGAACTGGCGCAGGTAACGCCCGACACGCACGTCGCAATAGCTGCATCCGGCGCTCTTGGCGGTGTTCAGCGCCACGTCGGACAGCCGCTTCTTCAAGCCGACGTCCATGGTGGACAGCAATTCCTCGGCGGCGATCGCCCGGCCCGGAAAGGCCCCCAGCAGCAGGGCGCCCAGCCCCGCGCCGCTGGCGGCCATGAAGTCGCGTCGATGCACTATCTCATCTCCCCCGCCCGGCCCTTCGCCAGGTCCCTGGGCGTGATGGTTGACCAACACAGCCTGTCGGTCAAGCGCTTAATGGGGCCGCATCGGGCGTGGCCGCGCGCCAGGGAAAGTGTCTAAATTATCGGGAGTTACCGGGACCGGTCTAACGCCGGTCGGGTATCGGCCTCAGCATCGTCGCCAGCGTCAGTCCGGCGGCCAGCTGCACGAGTCCATAGGCGCGTCGTCGCCCCGGACGCCCGGCAAAGGGGCGGACCAGTCCATCGACCGCCGCCACCTCCGACCGCCACAGATCGACATGCCGAACGGGCTGGAGCAGGCCCAGCAACCCGTCGCCGATCATGAAGACCGCTGCCATCTCGGCGGAGCGGCGAAGGCCGACTTTGGTCGTCTCGTTCATGGAAATGCCTTCCGAAATCGCTTCAACGCATGACGAAGGATGTGGGGGACATGTCGACAAAGAACCCTTCTCACATACGCAAACCATGCAGAGCCAACGCCACCCCGGC
>NZ_BCTY01000009.1 GCF_001591005.1 Sphingomonas sanguinis NBRC 13937 | reverse complement strand
GGGGTGTCCCGCTATCGAGAGTGCGACACCCCTCCGTCAGCCCTGCGGGCTGCCACCTCCCCTTACAGGGGAGGAATTACAGGAAAAGCCGCGTCAAACTCCGCTCCAGCATCAGCATCTGCCACAGCGTCCGCCCATGCTCGGCGCGCCCGGCCCGGTGATCGGCAGCGATCCGGCCCAGTTCGGCGAGTTGGAACCACCCCGTCTCGCGCAACAGCCCCGAATGCTCCAACCGTGCGGCTTCCTCGGCCAGCGCCCCCCGGAACCAGGCGCTGATCGGCGTCACAAAGCCCATTTTCGGCCGATAGAGGATGTCGCGAGGCAGATAGGGCTCGAGCGCCTTCTTCATCAGCCATTTGCCCTGCCCGCCCCGAACGCGCATAGCGGCTGGCAGGCGCGCGGCATATTCCACCAGGCGGTGATCGAGCAGCGGCTCCCGCGCCTCCAGCCCCACCGCCATTGAAATACGGTCGGTTTTGGTCAGGATATCGCCGGGCAGCCAGATCTTCAGGTCGGCATATTGCGCCCGGTCGATCGCATCGCGGGCCGGTGCGTCGCGCATCGCGGCGACATAGCGATCTTCCGCCCGGTGTCCGCCCAGCGCCGCCTTCGCCTCCGCCGTGAAGAGCCGGGCTCGCAGATCGGGGTCCGTAACACCCACCGATCGCGCATAGGCTTCCGCCCCGTCCATCCCCAAGGCCAGCAACGTCGTCTTCGCCCGCAGCGGACGCGGCGCCCAATCGGCCTTGGGATAGACGCGCCCCAATGTTCCGAACACACGGCTGCGCAGGTTAGCGGGGAACAGTCCCCTCACCCGCTCCTCGCCCGCATGGAAGACATGGCGGCGATAGCCCGCCATCGCCTCGTCCGCACCGTCACCCGACAGCGCCACCGTCACATGCTCACGCGCCAGCTGGCATAGTCGATAGGTCGCCAGCGCGGAGGCATCGGCAAAGGGCTCATCGAAATGCGCGACCAGCGTGTCGATCAGCGTAAAGTCGTCGGCGCGCACCACCCGCTCGACATGATCGGTGGCGAAACGCTGGGCGATGGTGCGGGCATAGCCGCGCTCGTCATGGCCCGCTTCCTCAAACCCGATGGTGCAGGTGCGCACCGCGCGCGGGGACGCCTCCGCCATCAGCGCGACGACGCCTGAGCTGTCGACCCCGCCCGACAGGAACGCGCCCAGCGGCACGTCGGCGACCATCCGGCTGGTCACGCCTTCGCGCATCCGGGCGAGCAGTTCCTCGCCCAGTCGCGCGGCCGATCCGGTCTCGCGATTCGAGAAATCCACGTCCCACCAGCGGCGCGGGGCAGGAACGCCGCGCCCCCGCTCGATCAGCAGGAAATGCCCAGCGGGCAGCTTGCGGATGCCCGCGACCATGCTGGCATCGTCGGGGACATAGCCCAACGCCAGATAATCCTCGACCGCACGAATATCGGGCCGCCGCCGGACCAGCGGATGCGCCAGCACCCCCTTCATCTCCGAGGCGAAGGCCACCGCGCCATCGGGCAGCTCGGCCCAGTGGAGCGGCTTCACCCCCAGCCGATCGCGCGCCAGGAACAGCGCCCCCGCCTTCGCATCATGCACGGCAAAGGCGAACATGCCGGCCAGCCGGTCGAGCATCGCCGGGCCCCAATGCCGCCAGCCGTGCAGCAGCACCTCGGTATCGCCATCCGTGCGAAAGACCGCGCCTTTGCCCGCCAGTTCGGCGCGCAGCTCGCGATAATTATAGATCTCGCCGTTGAAGCAGACCGCCACCTCGCCGTCGACCATCGGCTGCGGCGAGCCCGCGACGTCGATGATCGACAGCCGGGCATGGGCGAAGCCGACACCCGGCGCGGTCCATACCCCCTGCCCGTCCGGCCCGCGATGCGCCTGCGCGGCGATCATCGCACGCAGGCGGGCGGGATCGACCGGCTTGGGCGTTGCGGGATGGAAGAGACCGGCGATACCGCACATGGAGCGTCAGCGCTGCCCCGTCAGGCGGTCGGCGAACCGGTCGATAGGCCCGAGTGCGGCGACGAACGCCTCGATCGCATGGGGGTCGTCGCCCTCGCTCGCGACATGCACCGCCACCGCCATCTGGCGTTGCCCCAGCAGCCGGGCCTTCATCGTCTCGATCTTTACGCGTCGCATATCCGGGGTCAGCGTATCGCCGATCCGATACCAGGTCGCAACGTCGCGATTCTGGGTCTGGCCATCGGGGCCGCTCGCCATGATCTTCATCGTGTCGCCGCCCGCGACCCGGCCCAGATCGGCGACGCGCAGCCAGCGATCCGCCCCGTGGATCACCCCTGTGCTGAATGCCCCCAGCTTGCCGCCCTCACGCTGGTGGGAAAAGACCGCCACCGCCAGGTCGACCTGATGCCCCTGCGCATCGCGATAGGCCTGCTGCAACACCGCATCGGCGCCGGGATAATCGGGCCGCCAGACGCTTTGCTGCGGCACGACCGTCCAGCCGGGCACCGGCGGCAGCGCCAGTTGCGCTGGCAGCGTCGCCGCGCGGGTCCCGGCAAAGCCGCTCCAGCTCGGGAAGACGGCGGTGATCGCGACCGCCAGAACGGCGGCCAGAAGCGGGTCGATCCGGCGGCCGGGCACCGCCTTCAATCGATCGGGATCGAAGGCCGGATCGTCGGGCGAGCGGTCGAAGAATTGCCAGCCGATCGCCAGCACCGCCGCCATGACGATCGCGAAGAACACCCAGCCGAAGATGATATGGTCAATGCCGCCCGCCACCTCGATCGAGGTCTTGTCGGCCGCGAAGATGGTGCCCCAGGCGCGGATGCCGTTGGCGATGACCGGCACGATCAACGACACGATCAGGAACACCGCGCGCCGCACGGGTGAGCGGAAGCACAGATTGGCGACCAGGGTCGCAAAGGCGATCATCGCGAGGACGAATTTCGACCCCGAACAGGCCTCCGCCACCTCGAACCAATAGCGTCCCGCATGGATCAGCACGCCGTCGGCGGTGGCGGGAATCCCGCTCCAGTGGAGCAGCGGCATGACGATAGAGACGGTAATCTGCTGAAGCGGCTTTTCCAGCTCCTCACCAAAGGGCACCAGGAACCAGGCATAGGCCAGCGGAAAGAGCAGCCCGCGCGCCACCATCGGCCCCAGCAGCGTGACGACCAGCCCCTCCAGCGTCGCGATGAGACCCAGCTGGCGGATCAACGCCACGGTCGCGGACTCGCCGAGCAGCCACAGGAAGCCGCCGCCCGCGACGAGGATCAGCCCCGGCCACCAGGCCGTCGGGGTCAGTTGCGACAGCTCACCCCGACGCTGCCACACCAGCCAGCCGACGACCGGGCCGATGAACAGGCAATGGCCATAGGTGGTGCTGGTCCACCAGATGTCCATCAGATGCGTCGCATCGCGCCAGAACAGCCACAGCACCAGCGCCGTCGCCGCCCCGAGCAGGCCCAGATGCCAGGTCCAGCGCCCCGGCCCGATCCGTGCCGCCGCCATGCTCCCCGAATGCGTCACGATGCGATGTCCTTCAAGAGCCGATCGAGCGGTGCCAGCCGTGCCGCCCAGTCATAGCGCGCCAGCACCCGCGCACGCGCGGCAGGGTTGGCGGCGGGGCCGTTCAGCGCCGTGATTACCTGGGCCGCAAAGTCCCGGTCGTCCCGCGCCACCACGATGGTGCCGTCATGGTCGATCCCCTCGGCAGCGGCAACCGAGACGACGACCGGCCGCGCCATGGCCATCGCCTCCAGCAGCTTGTTCTGGATACCGCGCGCCAGATTGAGCGGCGCGACGCAGACGGCGGCACGGGCCAGCCATTCGCGTGTGTCAGGCACCTCGCCGGTGACGATCACCGCCTCCCCCGCCAGCCGCCGGACCGCCGCGGTGGGCGCGCGGCCGACAATGGCGAAGCGCGCATCGGGGCGGGCTTGGCGCACCAACGGCAGGATGCGTTCGGCGAAGCGGGTGACAGCCTCCACATTGGGGCGATAGTCCATCTGACCGGTGAACACGATCAACGGCTCGCCGGACGCCGGATCGAAGGCGGCCGGATCGTAATGCGCGGCGTCGATGCCATTCTCGACCGCGACGATGCGTCCCTCGCCGCCGCCCGCCCGAAACAGATCGGCCTCCGCCTCGCTGACGAACAGGGTCGCTGCGACCGAGCGGGCGACCTGTCGTTCATAGGCGCTCAGCAACCGGGCCTCGCGCGCATAGACGGCACGCATCGGCAGCGCGCTCGTCTGGCCGAGCGTCGCGAACTTCGCGGAGTCGACATCCACCATGTCCATCACGGTCGGCCCCTGGCCGCGATACTGCGCCATCTGCCCGGAGAAGACATAGGTCGCGGCGATCGGGTGACGCGCGCGGACCGTGGCGACGGCCTTCCGCATCGCGGGGTGGGCGAAGGCGGTCAGGGAGATGGGCTTGCCTGTCGCCAGCGCCTGCACCGCCGCGACCGGCATGGATTTCGTCCGGCGAATGATATGGTGGCTGGCAAGCGACCCGGCGAGGTCGGACGGGAGTCGCTCCTCGCTATCCTGCTCGGCAAAGGCACAGACATGGACGCGCCAGTCGCGTATCAGGTGGCGCAGGATGTGGTGGCTGCGGATCTTGTCGCCGCGATCAGGCGGAAACGGCGCACGGTGAGCCAGGAACAGCAGGTCCCTCACCCCGCCACCCTCAACCCAGCCCCCGCGCGATGACCGGCCCGGCCAGCATCGCGACCCGGACCGGCAGACGCTTCCACACCGCGATCATCATCGCATATTTGGGGTTGAGCGGATTGATCGCGCGCGGCCCGTGGACGCTGCGGCTGGCATAGACCAGCGGACGCCCCTCGAACCCCCAATTCTTCTTGAACGCCGCCGCGCCGGTCCCGACCTTCGACCGGCCGAAGTCGAAGCTGTGACAGCCCCGCTCCCGCGCATGCCGCATCAACGCGAAATACATCAGGTCATTGGCACGCAACTCCCGCGCTGCATGCGTACCACCGCCCCAATAGGGATAGACGGTGCCGCCATGATAGAGGTTGAGCACGCTCGCCACCGCCCGCCCCCGATGCCGCACGGTCAGCACATCGGCATCGAGCCGCGCCACCGCCTCGCGGAACAGCCGTGCCGGAAAGACAGGTGTGCCCAGATTGCGCACCGACTCGGCATAGATGCGGTAATGCTCGGCCAGCAAAGCGGGTGTGCGGCCGGTGACGACCTCCAACTCCTGCGCCAGCGCCTTGCGAAGCTCCGCGCGCTGCTTGCGCGGAATGGCTTTCATCTCGGCTTCGTCATCGGCGGCGATCGGGCGAACGAAACCCAGATAGCTGTCCGCATCCGCCGTCCATCCGTCCGGCACCGGCCCGCCGCGCAGTTCCACCGACTCGATCCCGCGCTCGACCGCCAGCGCCCAGGCGGCCTCGGCCAGCGGCTCCGCACCCTCGCCCAGCACACCGCCATCGACACCGAAACCGGTCGACACCATCGCCGCACCGAACAGCGGCGATCGAATTTCACTCAGCGGCAGGACGCCGATCATCGCGCCGTCCCGCTCGGCGGTGAGATAATGGGCCTTCTGGCCGCAACCCTTCACCCCCGCCAGCAGCCAGCCGGTGCGATGAAAGGGCGTGCCCTGCGTCTGGGCCTCGACGAACGCGTCGATTCGCGCACATTCCGCCGCGCGCGCCAGGTCGGCGACGCGGATGATCGGCGGCGGCGTGGTCATGCCAGTCGCGCCGCTTCCTCGGCCGCGACCTGGTCGACGCGGCCCCAGTCATGCCGGGTGAGCAACCCCCGCAGCTTGCCCGCCATCGCGCCCAACCGGCTGTAATGGCGAACGCGCGAGCGCAGCGGCGCATTCCTCACGCGCGGCTGGTCGGGATCGACCTCCCAAGGGTGGAAATAGAAGATCGCACCATGCGCATCACGCTGCACCTGCCCGACCGCGATATCGGTCAGCTTGGCGGGCAACATGCGAAAGAAGCCGCCGCCCGTCGCCAGCCGCCGCTGGCCGAACTGCGCAACCGTCACCGGCAATTCGACCAGATCGGCATCGGCCAGGGGCCGCCATGCGTAACGCGGCGACTCCACCCAGCCATAATGATCGTGGGCCAGCGGCGCGACGCTGGACGAATAGCGATACCCCGCCTCGGCCAGCACCGGATGCGCCCAAGGGGTGCGCTGATCGATCGAGAAGCTCGGCGCGCGATAGCCGGTTACCGCCTGCCCGCCCGCATCCTCGATCGCCGCCTTGGCGCGGGTCAGGTCGGCACGAAACTGGTCGGCGGTCATGGTGAAGACGCGCTGATGGTCCCAGCCATGGCTCGCCATCTCATGGCCACCCGCGACGATGCGACGGATCAGGCCGGGATGGCGATGCGCGACCCAACCGAGCGTGAAGAAGGTCGCGCGCGTGCCCGTTTCGGCGAAGAGCGACAGCACCCGGTCGGTATTGGCCTCGACCCGACTGTCCAGCCGGTCCCAATCGCCCTTGTCGATCGTCCGCTCGAACGCGCCGACCTGAAACCATTCCTCGACATCGACCGACATGCCATTGATCGGCCGAGTGCTCTTCGGCCCGTCGTCGCCCAGCGGCTCAGGCGGCATGGCCCCAGGTCCCCGGTCGGATCGTGGCGGCCGCTTCGCGCCGGGCTTCGGATCGGCCCTCGCTGCGATTGTCGATTTCGGTCCAGTCGACCAGCAGGGTCAGGACCCGGCGCAACGCCGCCTCCTGCTGCTCCAGCCGCGCTTCGAGCTGGGCGACACGATCCTCCCATGCCGCGTTCGAGCCCGGCGCCGATGGCTTTTCCTGTGCAGCGGGCTGCACCGGTTCGGGCGCAGGCGCAGGTTGCGGCTCGGGGATCGGGCGCAGCGACACCGGCTCGGGGGCGGGCGGCGGGGCGACGACGCGGTGGGTGCCGCGCGGGGTGGCGTCGGCCTCGGGCGTGACGCGGGTATGAGTGATCGGATCGGCCGGGCGGCTCGGCGCCGTGGCGTTCAGACCGGAGCGCAGCGTACCGCTCATCGGCGCGGCCCCGTTCAGCGTGGCAGCGCCCAGCGTCCCTGCCCCGAACAGCGCACCGTTGCGCGGCGTGGGGGCGACCGGGGGCACCGGCGGCGCGACAGGGGCCGGAGCGGCCTCGACACGCTCGCTCCCCATATCGGCGGCCATGTCGGCGGCGACGCTCTCGACCGTCTCATGGCCAATCAGCTCGACGCCCTCGATAGCGGCCTGGAGCAGGACGCGGCCCGCCAGCACGTTCAGGCGGCGCGGCACCCCGCCCGAGGCGGCATAGAGCGCGTCAAAGGCATCGGCGGCGAAATCGGGACGGCCGGTCCAGCCCGCGACCGCCAGGCGGTGCGCGATATATTCGGGAACCTCATCGGGCTCCATCGGGTCGAGATGGTGGATGGCGATCACGCGCTGGCGCAGCTGCTCGACGGCGGCCGAGCCCAGCAAGCGCTCGCGGAATTCGGGCTGTCCGACCAGCAGGATCTGGAGCAGCGCATGCCCCCCCGCCTGGAAGTTGGACAGCATGCGCAGTTCCTCGAGCGAGGCGAGCGGCAACGCCTGCGCCTCGTCGACGATCAGCAGGATACGGCGACCGTCCCGCGCGATGCCGTTCAGCGCGCGCTCGATCGCGCTCAGCAGGGCGGCCTTGCTCAGGCCATGGCTGTCCACGCTCAACTGCCCCGCCACCACGCGCTGCAGGTCGTCGGGGTCGACGGCGGTCGACACGATGTGCAGGACGCGCAGGCGGCGGCTGTCGAGCGTTTCGACCAGATGACCGACCAACGTGGTCTTGCCCGCACCGACATCGCCGGTGATGACGATGAAGCCCTCGCCCTGCGCCAGCCCATAGCCCAGATAGGCCATCGCCTTGCCGTGCGTGGCCGTCTCGAACCAGAAACGCGGGTCCGGCGTCAGTTGAAACGGGCGTTCGCCCAGCCCGAAATGGGTCTCGTACATCATCGTGCCTTTCGGCCGGTCAGAATTGATACCGTGCGGCGATCAGGGCCTGTGCCGACAGGGCACTGGTCAGGTCGCCAACCTGAAAGTGGTACAATCCAACCGACGCGGTTGTTCCGAGCCGTCCGAAGTTGCGGTAATAGCTGGCGGTTGTTCCCAGCGATACCACATACTCGGCCCCCGCCAACCTAGAGGCATAATAGTTAACGAAGCCATTCACGTTAAGCCCCGAATGGGGGCCGAGCGCATGGCCGAAGAAAATCTGGGCGTAGTAGCTCTCGTCCTCGGCACCGGTGACGACGATCCCGGGTGCGCCGTCGGGGGCGAACAACCGGCGATTGGCATAGCCCAGGCCGAAACCCAGCGTGGAGCGCCCCCGCGCGATCGACATGGTCGCATCCAGCCCGCGCGAGCGATAGACCGAGGTCTGGACCGATTGCAGCACGTCGTTCAGGCACCCGCCCGGCGTCGTCCCGCTGGCCGAGAACACGCAGCCGTTGAACTGCTGGCCAAAGGCGTCGCGCGTCTCGATGAAATTGGTGGGCAGGTTGGCCAGCCCGTTGTTCAGCTGGCGACCGAAAGTCTGGATGCCGTCATAGAGCGCGGCCTGCAGCACGATGCTGCGCGACGCCTGATAGCGCGCGATGCCGGTCACGCTGAGCGAGCCGTACCGTTCGCCGACATGCCCCTCCACCGAAGTGCGGCGGTTGGGTCGCCAGATCACGCCCGCATCATAATAGACACCCTCGGTATGATAGGCGATGCGCCGCTGTCCGGCCGGATCGGTGACGAAGCGGCCGCGCCCGTCCAGGAGCGGGCGACCATTGGCATCGACCGCCGCATCGCGCTGACTCGACTCGATCTTTTCGTAACCGACGCCGGCGGTCAGCGCGACATAAGGCGAGATCGGCTTCAGCACGTCGCCGCGCGCGAACCAGCCTTCGTAACGCTGGGACAGCTGACCCGCATCGTCGCGATTATAGGCGCCGTTCAGCGACAGGCCGAAGGGCAGGATCGCACCGGGCCGGGCCGTGGCGCTGATCGTGGCGACCTGGTTCCAGCTGTCGCTGAAATAGTCGAGGCGCGGCTGTCCCGGTGCCAGCCCGCCCAGACCCGGCGTATCGGCCCGAGTATAGCCCAGCCGGTAATTGGCACCGATCTGCACCGGCCCCGCGCGCGTCGCCAGCGACGGGCCGATATAGGCCGAATAGAGCTGCGAGATGTTGCCGACATCGCCGACCAGCACACCCGGTGCCGCGCCGCGAATATCCGCCCGCGTCCGCGTCGCCAGCGCCCCGCCCTCCAGACTGAGCTCGGGCGTCACGCGGTAGGACCCGCGCGCCAGGCCACTATGGATGTCCCCGCTACCCGCCTGGTCGCTCCAGCCGATCCGGCGTTCATAGCGATAGCTGACCTGCCCCTGTGCTCGCGCAGTCTGCACCTGCGCGCTCACGCCTGCCGCCAACGTCGTGTAGGTGACGACATCGCCACGGTTCAGGTCGGCGTTCAGAATCTGGCCGATCTCGACATAGGGCGACACCCGCGTGCGTGGCCGCGACGGGGCGACGGGTGCGTTGCCGGGCGGCGCGTCGCCGGCCGCAGCCTCCTGCGCCGGGCCGGGATCGAGCGTCGGCGCGGCGGCGGCCCCGGTCTGGACCTGCGCCGCAAGTGCTGTCGGCCATGCCGCCAGCACGCCCACGACACCGGCCAGCACGGGGCCCGCCCGCTTCATTTCGCCACATCCTTGCCGTAGCCGCCATAATAGCCGAAGCGGCGGCTGCCCGGCACGAAGGCGACGCTGTTCAGGACGAGCTGGATATGCTCGCACGCGTCGAGCAGTTCGATCGCCGCCGACACTTCGCTCTCGGGCGTGCGGTCGGCGCGAACCACCATCATCACCTG
This sequence comes from Sphingomonas sanguinis NBRC 13937, assembly GCF_001591005.1. Lineage (GTDB taxonomy): Bacteria > Pseudomonadota > Alphaproteobacteria > Sphingomonadales > Sphingomonadaceae > Sphingomonas > Sphingomonas sanguinis. The sequence continues at coordinate 78,685 of NZ_BCTY01000009.1, read as the reverse complement.
CCCCGCCAGCATCGCCAGAACCGAGGCGGGCGACGCCGCCAGCGCGGGCGGCGAGTCGAAGATCACCAGACGACGCGGATTGGCCGACAACAGCCGCTGGAGCACGTGACGGGTGCGCGCAGACGCCAACAGCTCGGTATCGCTGGCGGTCCTGGTGCCGCAGGGCAGGACCGACAGATGCGGCACGTCGGTGCGCATCACCAGCGATTCGACGTCGATGCTGGTATCGTCCAGCGCATCGAGCAGCCCCGGCCCCTCGACCAGGCCCAGGCGCGCCAGCACGTCCGGCTTGGCGACATCGGCATCGACCAGCAACACCTCGGTATCTCGCTCCGCCGCCATCGATAGCGCCAGGTTGACCGAACAGAAGGTCTTGCCGTCCTGCGGCCGCGCCGAACACACGAGCACGACACGCGCCTTGTCGGCATCCCCGCCCTCGACCAGGCGCTGGCTGGTGATGATCAACTGGCGCTTGACCAGCCGGAACTCCTCCGCCAGCGGCCCGATCGGCGCGCCGGGGACGATCATCCCGTTTTCCGCCAGCATCGCGCGGTCGACCGTCGCGACATCGGAAAAGCCGGGATTATATTCGCTCGCCAGGAATGCGTCGTCGTCCGGCGAGGCCAGGAACTCGGCCGGAATCCCACTTAGCGAGGCGCGGTCGTCCTCGTCCGGCACCGGGGGCGCGGCCACCGCGACCGGCTCGGGCGGCAATATCCCGGGCGGCGTCCATTCCGATTTGCGCTCGACCACCGGTTCGGCCGCCGGTTGTTCGGCCTGCGGCTCCGGCCGCACGGCATCAGGCACAGGCCCACGCACATAGGACTGGAAATCATAGATGTTCGCCGCGCGTTCGAGCAGCGAGGGTTCCCGTCGGGGTCTGGGGGGTTTCACGCTCTTGTTCACGCGGCCAATCCCCGTTGTAATAACTCGATCGCCAGCACCATCCCATAGGCCGCGCCCAGCCCCGCCGTCCCGCCGAGGAACAGTTTCATGCGCCGCGCCCGTGCCACCGCCTGGCCCCGGGTCACGACTTCGCCGATCGCCCCGATCACCGGCAGGCCCAGCGTCCGCTGCAGCGACTGGGGCGTGGTGAAGGTCTGCCGCAGCTTGGACAGGGCAAAGGCCGACCCGACGCCCAGGCCCAGCCCGGCCAGGAACACGCCGGTCAGCAACAGGATACGGTTGGGTGCGGTCGGCGCGCGTGGATAGGTCGGCGGATCGATCACGGTGAAGCGCATCGAGTCCGTCTGGTTCTGCGCCTGACCGCGCAAGGCCACCTGCTCACGCTGGCGTAAAAGCTGGTCGTAACTGTCTTTCAGCACCTGATAATCACGGTCGTTCGCGCCCTGCTCCGCCGCCTGTTCGGGGTCGGTCGCCAGGCTGGCGTTCAGCCGGTCGAGGTCGTTCTGGAGCTGGCTCTTGCGGATCTTCAGGCTGGCGAGCTGCGACTGTTTTTCGGCCGCCATCGACTGGAGCGACATATAGAGCGGATTGGGCTGCCCCCCCGCCCCGCCGCCTGCGGGCTCGGCCTTGGCCGCCGCTTGCGCCGCCGCGAGCTGGTTCTTCAGCGCGATCACGTCCGGGTGGTTCTCGGTATAGCCGCGCGCCCGGGCATCGGCGAGCTGGCCCTGAATGGTCGCCAGCCGCACCTTGGCGGGTCCGGCTACCCCGCCGCCCTCGCCCACGGTGCGCGGCGTGCCCGCCAGTTGCCCCTGCACCGCCGCGACGCTGGACTGCGCCGCCGCCAGGTCGCTGTCGACCTGCGCCATTTGCGAGCGGGCCAGCCCGATGCGGTCGGCGACCGATCCGCTGCCCGGCAGGCCGCCCATGAACTGGTTCTGATATTGGGCGCGCTTGGCCTCGGCGATCTGAAGCTGTTTCTGGCGTTCGCTCAACTGCTTGTCGAGGAAGGTCAGGCTCTGGCTGGTGTTGTTGCGATCGCCGACCAGGTTGGATTCGACGAAAATATCGATCAGCTTCTGCGCGACCTGCTGGGCGAGCTTCGGGCTGCCCTGCGTCACGGTCAGCTGGAAGATGGTGTCCTGCTGGTTCTCGATCTTGATCGCCTGGGCCAGCTGCGCGACGCGCGCGGCGACATCGGCATCGCTCGACACCGTGCTGGCCAGGTCGGTGCCGCGCACCACCTTTTGCAGGTTGATCGCCGAGATCAGCGTCTGGCGCACCCGGTCGACCGAGTCCGTGCCGCTGGTCTGGCTCGTCGCCATGCCGTCGGGCAGGATTTGGGTATTCTGGACCGCGATGCGCGCGCGAGACTCATATTTGCTGGGAATCTGGGCGACGAACAGCCAGCCCAGGATGCACACCGCCCAGGCGACGACCAGTGCCAGCCAGCGCCTGATCCATATGGCGTGAAGGGCGATGCGGATTTCGTCCTGGATGCTCGACACGGCGGCGCTGCCTCAGAACATCGATTCGGGGATGATGATGACATCGCCCGGTTCCAGCCGAACATTGGCCGAGGAATCGCCCTTGCGCAGCAGGTCGTTGATCTGGAGCGCATATTCGCGCTGCTTGCCGGTCTCGCGGTCGGTGCGGACCAACTTGGCCTTGTTACCGGCCGCGAACTGGTTCAGCCCACCCACCGCGATCATCGCATCGAGCAGGGTCATGTTCGCGCGGTACGGGATGTTGGCGGGCCGCTCGGTCGCGCCGACGATGCGCACCTGCTGGCTATAGGTGCCGGCGAAATTCTCGACGATCACCGACACGATCGGGTTGGAGATATATTCCGACAGCGCCTTCTTCATGTCGTCTTGCAACATGGCGGGCGTCTTGCCGACGGCGGGCATGTCGTTGACCAGCGGCGTGGTGATGCGGCCATCGGGGCGCACCTGCACCTTCGCCGACAAATCGGGGTTGCGCCACACGAAGATGCTGAGCGTGTCGAGCGGGCCGATCACATATTCGTCGCCCGGCTGCTCCTTGCGCGCCACGAATCCGGCCGACGGCAGCTCGGGCTTGGCCGGGCCCGTCGAACAGCCGGTCAGCGTCGAGGCGAGCAGGCCGGAAAGCAAGAGAGGACGGGCGAACGATGCCATGCGAACGGGTCTCCTGAACCCTTCATCCCCCAGGATACGGAGATGAAAGGCAAATTGCGCAAGATCGCTATGCCATCGAAGAGGTGAACATAGCGTTATGGCTGTACCGCATCGCCCAGGACTTCCCCGGCGGGCGGATGCCCCAGAAACGCCGAGGGGCTGGCGGTGGCTCCATAGGCCCCCGCCAGAAAGATCGCGACGATATCCCCGACCGCGCCCCTGGGCAGCGCCACCCGGTCGCCCAGCCGGTCGAGCGGGGTACAGAGCGGGCCGACGACCGACACCGTCTCCAACGGCTCCGCCCCCATCGCATGGGCGAGCGCGAGCGGATAGTTGCGCCGGACGACCGTGCCGAAATTGCCGCTGGCGGCCAGCTGGTGGTTCAGCCCGCCGTCGAGGATCAGGAAGGTTTCGCCCCCACTTTCCTTGCGGTCGAGCACGCGCGCCAGATAGACGCCCGCCTCGGCCACCAGCCAGCGGCCGAGTTCGATCGCGAAACGGGTGTCGCGCAGGATGGCCGGACGGGCGGCCAGTCCCTGCTCCAGCGCCGCACCGACCGCCTCGATATCGAGCGGCCTGTCGCCCGCGAAATAGGGCACGCCGAAACCGCCGCCCAGATTGACCAGCGGCGGCGCGTGGCCCGCCTCCTCCGCCAGCCGGGCGGCGAGCGCCAGCGTCGCGGCCTGCGTATCGATGATCGCCTGCGGGTCGAGCGCCTGGCTGCCCGCATAGATATGAAAGCCGCGCCAGTCCGCGCCCGCCGCCACCAGGTCGCGGACCAGCGCGGGCACGCGCACCGCGTCGATACCGAAGGGCGAAGGGCGCCCGCCCATTTTCATGCCCGATCCGCGCAGCTCAACATCAGGGTTCACGCGCACGGCAAGGCGCGGCGTGTGACCCAGCCGGTCGGCGATGGCGAGCGCGCGGGCCGCCTCGCCGTCCGACTCCAGGTTAAGCGTCACCCCCGCCGCGATCGCGGCGGTCAGTTCGGCGTCGCGCTTGCCGGGCCCCGCAAAGCTGACCGGCCTGCCCAGCCCGGCGACCTTGACCAGCTCGCCCGCCGAGGCGACGTCGAACCCGTCGATCAGCCCGGCCATCACCTCCAGCAACGGTTGGAAAGGATTGGCCTTGATCGCATAATGCAGGTCGATCGACGGGAAGGCAGCGCGAAAGCGCGCCACCCGCTCGGCGACGGTGGCCGGATCATAGACGAAGACCGGACCGTCGCGTCCCGCCAGCCAGTCGACAGCGCTTCGCCCGGCGATCGTCAGCATACCCTGCTGGCCCGCGAATGCGGGCGGGATCGGGCCCATCGGCTTGGTCATCTTACGTCCTTGTCGGCCAGCGCCCGGCGCAGCGCGGCGCGGTCCAGCTTGCCATTGGCGTTGCGCGGCAGTTCTTCGCGCCATTCGATGCGCGCGGGCTGCATGAAATTGGGCAGGTCGCGCTTCAACCGTGGACGCAGCTCGGGCTCGCGTACCGGGTCGCCCGCCAGGATCAGGACGATCGCCTGCCCCTGCGCGTCGTCGGCGATACCGAACGCGACGGCCTCGCGCGCCTCCCCTCCGGCGAGGGCCGCTTCCTCGATCTCCTGCGGGCTGATGCGGTTGCCCGCAACCTTGATCATCTCGTCGTCGCGACCGACGAAGCGGAGCAGACCGTCTTCGCCCTCGACCACCGTGTCGCCCGACCAGACGGCACGGTCATGGCCCGGCGCGGGGCGGAAACGCTGCGCCGTCCGTTCGGCATCGCGCCAATAGCCCTGCGCCACCAGCGGCCCGGCATGGACCAGCTCGCCCGGCTCTCCGGCGGCGGCGCGGGTGCCGTCGGGGCGCAGCACCATCACCTCGGCAAAGGGAATGGCGCGTCCGATCGCATCGGGATGCGCGTCGATCAGCGCGGGGTCGAGATAGGTCGAGCGAAACGCCTCGGTCAGTCCGTACATCGCGTACAGCTCCGCCGCCGGGAACAGCGTCCGCAATCCCCGCACTAGGCGCGGGGTCAGCGCGCCCCCCGAATTGGTCAGCCGCCGGATCGAAGCGACCGCCTCGTCCGGCCATTCCGCGCTCAGCAACTGCGTCCAGAGCGGCGGCACCCCCGCCAGCGTCGTCGCGCCATGCCGGACCACCGCCTTCACCACATCACGCGGCGTCAGATAGTCGAGCGGCGCGACCGCACCCCCCGCCACCCAGGTGGAGAGCAGCTGGTTCTGGCCATAATCGAAGCTGAAGGGCAGCACGCCGAGCACCCGGTCGTCGGGCGTCAGCTTCAGATATTGCGCGACCGACACCGCGCCGTACCAGAGATTGGCGTGGCTCAGCATCACCCCCTTGGGCCGCCCCGTCGAGCCCGAGGTATAGAGGATCGCCGCCAGCGCGCCGGGGTCCGCCGCCGACCGGGGGAGCGGGTCGCCCTGCCCCGCCTCGGTCGTCACGGCCACGCCAGGCGGCACGTCACCCTCCTCCAGCGTGGCGGCGCGCGGGGCATGGGTCAGCAGCATCGCCGCCCCGCTATCGGCCAGGATATGCGCGACCTGCGCGCGCTTGAGCAGCGGGTTGATCGGCACATGCACCAGCCCGGCGCGCGGGGCGGCGAGCGGCATCAGCGCGGCGGTGCGGGTCTTGGGCAACCATGTCGCCACCCGCGCGCCGGGCTCGAACCCCTGCGCGGCCAGCCACCCGGCCAGCCGCGCCACCGCGTCCTCGGCCTGGGCATAGGTCAGCCCGCCATCCCGGTCGAGCAGCGCCGGGGCATCGCCTGCGCCGTGCAGGACATGATCGATCGGATAAGCGGACGCACCAGGGCTCATCGCGCCATCTACAAGGCGCTCGGCCACAAAGTCGAGCACCCGCCCCAAGCCTGCCCCCTCCCGCAGGCGGGAGGGGGCTTTGCTCAGCGCCCTTCCAACACCCGTTGCCCAACGCCTCCCGTCGCTCTAACGCTGTCGCAAACATACGAACAGCAGGGCGACAGGGTTTGGTAGTCGAGGCGAGCAAGGATGTGGACGCCACGGTGCGCGGCGTACTGGCCGATGTGCTGGGCCTGTCGGCGGAGCGTGTCGAGAGCTTCGATGCCGACACCCCGCTGTTCGGCGCGCTGCCCGAGCTGGACTCGATGGCGGTCGCGGGCGTGCTGACCGAGCTGGAGGATCGCCTCGGCATCCTGATCGAAGATGACGAGGTCGATGGCGAGATGCTGGAGACGTTCGGCCAGCTGGTCGCCTTCGCCGACGCCAAGGCGCGCGCTTGATCGACTATTATGACTGGCCCGGCGGGCGCGAGGCGATGTTGCGCTTCGGTCCGGCCGACGGGCCGGTCGTGCTGGTCGCCATGCCCTTCTGGGAAGAAGCGAACCGGACGCGCAGCCTGGTGGTCGCGATGCTGCGGCGGCTGGCCGATCACGGGATCGGCGGCGCGCTGCCCGACTGGCCGGGCACGGGCGAGAGCCTAATCGACACCGAACAGGCGACGCTCTTCAAATGGCGCGAGGCACATGAGGCCGCCGCGAACGCGATGGGGGACCGGCGTTGCTACGGCGTCTCGATCCGGGGCGGCACGTTGGTCGACCTCTTCGGATTGCTGTTCGGCCGCTGGCATCTGGCCCCGATGACCGGCGAGGCGGTGTTGCGCGACGTCATCCGGCTTCGCGCGGCGGCCGGATTGCGCGGTGACGAACATGGTCTGTTCGGCGCGGAGTCGCCGGTGCGGATCGCGGGCAATCGGGTCTCGCCGTATTTCCTCGCCGGGCTGGCGGGGGCCGAACCCTATGACCAGCCGGGCGTGCCGCGCCGTGTCGTGCGCCTCGGCCATGATCGCGGCCCGGCCGACCGCACCATCGACGCCGTGCCCCCCTGGCGCCGGGCGGAGCCGCAGGAGGACGCCGAACTCGCCGCCCTGCTGGCCGACGACATCGCCGAATGGATTGCGTCATGCGAAGGCTGATCTCCTTCCAGTGCGACGATGCGACGCTGGTCGGCACGCTGGACGAGGGCACGCAGCCGACCGGATTGCTGATCGTCTCCGGCGGCAACGAGCCGCGCATGGGGGCGCATCGCGGCCAGGCCTTGCTCGCCGCCCGGATTGCGGCGCGCGGCTATCCGGTATTCCGCTTCGATCGGCGCGGTGTGGGCGATAGCGAGGGGCTGAATGGCGGCTGGCAGGCGAGCGGCCCCGACATCGCCGCCGCCACCGCGAGTTTTGCGCAGGCGGCGGGCGTCGCGCAGATCATCGGCTTCGGCAATTGCGATGCGGCCTCCGCCCTGGCGATGTTCGGACAGGCGGCGGGATTGGACGGCGTGCTGATGTCCAATCCCTGGCTTGCCGAGGAGCCCGATGCGCTGCCGCCCGCCGCCGCGATCCGGCGCCATTATGCGCGCAAGCTCGCCAATCCCGCCGAATGGCTCAGACTCGCGCGTGGGGCGGTCGATTTCGGTCGGCTTCGACAGGGGCTCGCCAAGATCGCCGCGCCCCCCGCCCCCTTTGACGAGACCGCCGCCCCGCTGCTCCACGCCATCGCGAGCTGGGGAAATGCCGCCGCGATCATCGTCGCGCGCGGCGACGCGACCGGTGTCGCCTTCCGCGCCGCCGCGCGCGGTCATGGCTTTGCAATGGAAACGCTGGCGACGGACTCGCACAGCTATGCCGATGCGCTGGACGCGTTGGAGCGCGTGATCCTGGCGCATCTCGACACCGCGTCATCCGGCCAGTCGAGTGCTGGATACGACGATCCGGCGGAACCCGAAAATACGCCTTAATACGCTTTAAGATAACGGTTTTCTTCGGAACGCCGCTCCTTACCCGTCCATTGGGTGGGTCAAGGAGACACGGTCCATGAGCGAACGCCCCACCCCACCCCAGCCCGAACAGCAGCAGGACATGCCCGGCCAGACCGAGGAGATGGACCCGCGCCCCGATCACGGCGAGCATAGCTATGTCGGCCATGGCAAGCTGACCGACAAGAAGGCGATCATCACCGGTGCGGACAGTGGCATCGGCCGCGCGGTTGCCATCGCCTTTGCCCGTGAAGGCGCGGATGTCGTGATCTCGTACCTGTCCGAAGACGAAGACGCCGCTGAGACCCAGCGGCTGGTCGAGCAGGCCGGTCGCAAAGCGCTGCTGATCCCCGGCGATGTCAGCGACCCCGCGCATTGCCGCACCATCGTCGAGCGCGCCGTCCAGACATTCGGCCGGGTCGACATCCTGGTGAACAACGCCGCGCACCAAGCGAGCTTTCAGGCGGTCGAGGACATCAGCGACGAGGAGTGGGAAATCACCTTCGCCACCAACATCCATGCGATGTTCTATCTTGTGAAGGCCGCGTTGCCGCACATGGGCGAAGGCGCGTCGGTCATCAACACGACCTCGATCAACGCCGACAAGCCCAACCAGCAACTACTCGCCTATGCGACGACCAAGGGCGCGATCCACAATTTTACCGCCGGACTGGCTCAGATGCTCGCCGAGCGGAAGATTCGGGTCAATGCGGTGGCGCCGGGTCCGGTCTGGACCCTGCTGATCCCTTCCACCATGCCGCCAGAGGCGGTGAAGAGCTTCGGCGAACAGACGCCGATGGGACGCGCCGCGCAACCCGCCGAGCTTGCGCCGCCTTACGTCCTGCTGGCGAGCGGCGAGGCCAGCTACATCAGCGGCGCGACCATCCCCGTCACCGGCGGCACCCCCTTCCTCTGATCCTCAACGCGAAGGAGCGATGATCCATGGCACCCCTACCCAATGACGTCGTCGCGGCAGTGATCGTCGCCGGGCTGAAGAACGCCCATGCCGTCGAGCACCAGGCGCTGGCGCTGATCGACCGGCAACTCGATCACCTGTCCAACTATCCGGATGTCGCCGACCACTTGCGGATGCACCGCGGCGAGACGGAGCAGCAAATCGTTCGGCTGGAGGACATATTGGACGGCTTCAATGAAAGCCGATCGATCCTCAAGGACGCGGCGCTGAGCTTCTCGGGCAATATGGCGGCGCTGGGCCACATCTTCGCACCCGACGAAATCCTGAAGAACAGCTTCGCCAACTTCGCCTTCGAGAATTTCGAGGCGGCCAGTTACAAATCGCTGATCACTATCGCCGATGTCGGCGGCTTCGGCAGCGCCGTGCCACTGCTCACCCAGTCGCTGAACGAAGAACTGTCGATGGCGGCCTGGGTCGATGAGAACAACGCCGCGCTGACCCGCCGTTATCTCGAACGCCGCGCGGCCGGCGAGACCGCCAGCCACTGATTTCCTCCCCAGCGACCAAGCGAGGCCGATCATGTATTATCACGACAAACGCCTGCAATATCCCGTGCGTTGTGAGAGCCCCGACCCCCTGTTCGCGCGTATGCTGCAACAGGCGATCGGCGGCGTGGAAGGCGAGATCCGCGTCTGCATGCAGTATTTCTTCCAGGCCTGGGGCAATCGCGCGCCCACGCCGAAATATCGCGACATGCTGCTCCACACCGCCACCGAGGAAATCGGGCATATCGAGATGCTAGCGACCGCCGTCGCGCTCAATCTCGACAAGGCGCCCGCCTCGCTTCAGGAAGAGGGCGCGGCGGACGGCATCGTCGGCGCGGTCATGGGCGGCGGCAATGCCCGCCACGCGATCGAAGGCGCGCTGCACAAGCATATCCTGTCGACCGGCCTCGCCGCGCAACCGGTGGACTCGGACGGCGTGCCGTTCAACATGAGCCATATCTATGCCAGCGGGAACATCGCCGCCGACATGTATTGCAACGTCGCCGCCGAAAGCACCGGCCGCGTGCTGGCGACCCGCCTCTACAATGCCGCGCATGATCAGGGCATGAAGGACATGCTTCACTTCATGATCGCGCGCGACACCATGCACCAGGAGCAATGGCTGGCCGTGATCGAGGAACTGGGCGAACAGGCGTCGCTACCCATCCCCAACTCCTTCCCGCAAGCGAAGGAAAGTCAGGATCACAATTACGACTTCTTCGTCACCTCGGTCGACGGCACTTATCCCGAAGGCCGCTGGACCCAGGGGCCGAGTGTCGACGGCCGGGGCGAGTTTACCGTGTTCCGCAACGAACCAATGGGCGAAGAGCCGGTGCTCGGCCCCGCCCGTCCCGACAGCAGCGCCCAGGCCGAACAGATTGGCGAGAAGCCGGTGGCGTAGGCCAGAACACTCCTCCCCTTGCAGGGGAGGAAGAGAAGACCGCCCCGAACCTTCCGGTCCGGGGCGGTTGAGCGTCAGGCCCCAACGGGCATCGTCTTGCCCGTTGTGCGATCCAGCGCCTGCGCGGTCAGCACGTCGAGCGCGGTGGCGAAAACCACGAAGCCGATCGCACCCCAGACCGCCTTCTCACGCGGCGAGCGACGCGCAGAAACCGCCAGCGTCCCCAGGTCGAGCAGATCGCCCATCACCCGGTTCCACGCCCGCGCCGAATGGGCAGGCGCCTGGACCAGCCCGACCCCGGCGACGATCTCGCGCACGCCGTAAGCTTTGACGGCCCCTGCCCCGCCCGGCACCGACAGGCGCTCGGCAATGCGGCGGGAGGCGAGCAGCTCGGCGGCCCCCAAGGCGAGCGAGAACAGGCCAAGGCCCAGGCTGACGGATTTGGCGTTCATAGGACTTACCTCATCGCTATTGTGCATGAACAGCCAACGTGAACGGGCCTGGGACGGTCCATAATTCTATCTAGATCAATCAGTTAGCGGCATTCTACGATGATTGGCACCACGCAGGCCCGGACGCGGCAGGCAGAACCAGTTCGCCCACGAAATCCGGCACTTGCCTGCGCATTCCCACTCGGCCAGTCTGGCGCAATGATCCTCCCGCTTCTGCTCGCCGCCGCCGCGACACCTGTCGCCGCTCCCTCCCCCGCCCGGCTGAAGGCCGATGTCGAAGCACTGGTCGGCTTCGGCACGCGCCACACCGCCTCCTCCTCCACCGATCCCAAGCGCGGCATCGGCGCGGCGCGCGACTGGACCGCCAGACAGTTTGAGACAATCGGCCAGGGCTGTAACGGCTGCATCAGTGTCGAGCGGATCAACCGCCGCTTCACCGGCCCGCGCGCGCCGAACGGGGTGATGGTCGAGGATGTGCTGGGCATCCAGCGCGGGCGCGACCCGAACCGCGTCGTCATCGTCGGCGCGCATATCGACAGCCGTGTGACCGACGTCATGGATGCAACATCCGACGCGCCGGGTGCCAATGACGATGCTTCGGGCGTGGCACTGGTGCTGGAGGCGGCGCGCCAGCTGTCCAAGCGGCAATTCGATGCGACCATCGTCTATGCCGTCTTCTCGGGCGAGGAACAGGGGCTGTGGGGCTCCACTCTGCTCGCCGACACCGCCAAGGCGCGGGGCTGGCGCGTCTCGGCGATGCTGAACAACGATATCGTCGGCAATACCGTCGGCCAGGGCGGCGTGCGCGAGGCACGCTGGGTCCGCGTCTTTTCCGAGGGCATCCGCGCCTCCGAAGACCTGCCCCAACAGCTTCAGCGGCGCGGGAATGGCGGCGAGGATGACGGCCCCAGCCGCGCGCTGGCCAAGGCGATCGACGGCGTGGCCGACAAGCTGGGCGGCCTGGACGTGTTTCTCGACCGCCGCCCCGACCGGTTCGGGCGCGGCGGCGATCACGAGCCCTTCCTGAAGCTCGGCTATCCCGCCATCCGCTTCTCGGTCGCCAACGAGGATTGGGATGCGCAGCACCAGGATCTGCGCAAGGAAGGAAATGTCGCGTATGGCGACACCATCGACAAGATGGACTTCCCCTATCTGGCCAAGGTCACCGCGATCAATATCGCGACGCTGGCCCGGCTGGCCGCCGCGCCGCCCGCGCCCGAGAAGGTGACGATCAGCGGCGCGCTGTCGCGCGACACGCAGGTGGAATGGGCACCGGTGCCGGGCGCGGTCCGCTACCGCATCCACTGGCGGCGCGATGATGTCGCTGACTGGACCCAGTCGAAGGACGTGACCGAAACCAAGGCCCTGCTGATCCAGGTGCCGGTTGACGATCATTTCGTGGGCGTGTCCGCCATCGCGGCCGACGGAGCGGAGAGCCTGGTCACCTTTGGCGGCCGCTGACTCGCGATCAATGGCGGAAGTGAAAGGATGCCGCCCCGAGGGAGTGGAACGGAGCGGCATCCCAATTATCGACCCGGCGTCTCTCGGGGCGATATCCCCCCCCTGGGGGAACGCTTTAGCGACGAACCAGCTTGCTGCGCACTGATGCCCGGCGCGGGGCTGCGCGCACGATCTCGGTCGTGGTGGTCGTCGTTGTCGTGGTAACCGGGGCACCCTGTACCACAATTGTAGTAACGGTGGGAGCAGGATAATAATATCCACCATCATAATATCCCGGCCGTCCGGAGGCCAGGGTGCCGACCGTGGTCGTGGTGGTTACGGTCGTGCCATCGCGGGTCACGATGCGCCGCCCCATGGCGGGCGGCGGGGGCGGCGGATAATCACCGCGATAGCCGTCATCCCCGCCATAACCAGAGCGCCCATAATCGTCATAGCCGGGCGCCACGCCTCGCCGCCGATCCTCGGCCCGGTCGATCGCATAGCCTGCCGCCGCCCCGACGCCTGCACCGATCAGCGTACCGCCCAGCCGGTTGCCACGCCCCGCGATCAGATTGCCCGCGACACCGCCCGCCACCGCACCGATCGCGGCACCGCCGAGGCCATCATCGCGCCGGACCGGCGGCGGATAGCCGGAGCCCGCATAGCCAGGCTGGCCCGTGCCGTCCCAGTCGACCCCATAGACGCTGTCATATACCGACCCACGCGGATCGATCAGCACGGCATCGTCATAGTAACGCGACCAGTGATAGCCGACCGGCGGCTGCGGCAGGGTGTAGACCGCCCAATCCTCCACACCGAAGCGAGGGTCGTTCCAATAGGACGGCATGACCATGCCGCGCACCGGACGCCGATACGCGCGCCAGCCACCCGGCGCATTCGCGCCGCCCCACCAGCGCCCGCCGACTCGGCTGCCCCAGCGCGGACCGCGCATGGTTGGCGTTCCCACCGTGCTGGTCGTCGTGACGGCGGGCTGGGCCGGCGGTGGGGACGGCGCGTCGAAATTGGGCCGAGGATATCGTGCGCCCGCCTGTGCCATCGCTGGAGCGTTCAGCGTCAAGGCCAGGGGCATCGCGATGGTAAGGGCGGTAAGGTGCGAAAAGGGCCGCATGGCGTATCAATATCCCCTGTATCCGTTCGATGGCGTTCCCCCAAACGCCTCAACCGCAACAAGGTTTGATACCAGCGCGCCCAACCTGCCGATAGCGGCGGGACCCGTCCCGAATCGGGTCAGACGGGTCAATCCGCCTCCGCTCAGCCCACCATGCTGGCAAGACGCGGAGCGAGCAGCGTCATCAACGCCTCGCACCCCGTCTGATCCTCCTCGTCAAACCGGCCCGGCTCGGGGCTATCGAGGTCCAGGACACCGATCACCACGCCATCATGCACGATCGGCACCACCAGTTCCGACCGGCTGGCCGCATCGCAGGCGATATGGCCGGGAAAGGCATGAACATCGGCCACACGCTGCGTCTTCGCCTCGGCCACGGCCGCGCCGCACACGCCCTTGCCGACCGGAATGCGGATGCACGCCGCCTTGCCTTGGAAGGGCCCGAGCACCAATTCCCCCGCAACCATGCGATAGAAGCCCGACCAGTTGAGATCGGGCAGATATTGCCCGATCAGCGCGGCAGCATTGGCCATGTTGGCGACGGCATCGTCCTCGCCCGCAGTCAGTGCGTCGAGCGCGGCGTGGAGGTCCCGGTAAAGCTCCGCCTTCGATCCGGCGGCGATGTCGAACTGATACATGATGCGAGATGTAGTCCGTCCGGGTTCTCGCGTCATCCCCCGGAGCCGCCCGTAACGCGGTCGTACATCGCTTTTGCTGGCGAAATTCCTTGCCTCCGACTGCTTGCGCGGCCGATTTTATTGTCCTACAAATCCCTTCACAAAATACCAAGGAGAGGCCGTGCCTGCCGTGTCATCAGACGTGACGCCCGCTTATATCGCGATCGACTGGGGCACGACCAATCGGCGAATCTATGTCCTGACGGCGGGTGGCGCCGTGCTCGACACGGTGCGCGACGATCGCGGGGTGCTGGCCATGGCCCCCGGCGACTATCCCAACGAGATCGCCGCGATCCGCGTGCGCTTCGGCGCCCTGCCGATCATCGCGGCGGGCATGGTCGGGTCGACGCGCGGCTGGCGAGAGGCCGCTTATGTTCCCGCCCCCGCCGATCTTCCGACGCTGGCCGGGGCCGCGACGCGGATTCCCCAGTTGGACGTCACCATCGTCCCCGGCGTCTCGCTGCTGACCGACACGCGCGCCGATGTGATGCGCGGCGAAGAGGTTCAGGTATTGGGTGCGGTCGCCGCCGGGCTCGCGCCTGCCGACGCCTTGTTCGCGCAGCCCGGCACCCACAACAAATGGGTGCGCGTCACGGGCGGCCGGATTGCCGATTTCGCCACCACCATGACCGGCGAGCTGTTCGCGCTGGTCAAGGGACATGGCATCCTGGCCGGGATGCTCGACGGCCCGGTCGCGAACGGCCCGGCCTTTCGCGACGGCCTATCACGCGGGGCGGGCGCCTGCGACCTGACGGCGGCGCTGTTCGGGGTGCGTGCTTCGGTCCTGCTCGGCCGGATCGCCGCCGACGACGCGGCCTCCTACGCCAGCGGCCTGCTGATCGGCAACGATATCGGTGCGGTGCCGGACATGGCGGGGCAGACGGTCCATCTCTTGTCCAGCGGGCTGCTCGCCGACCTCTATACTATCGGGATCGAGGCACGCGGCGGCACCGTCGTCGCGCTCGACAGCCATGCCGGTTTCCTTGCCGGACTTCACGCCATTCGGGAGCATTTGTCATGACCGACCCCGCCCAAAACTTTGCCAAGGCGTTTGCCGCCTGCCCGCTGGTCGCCATCCTGCGCGGCCTGACGCCCGCCGAAGCGATCCCCGTCGCCGACGCGCTGGTCGAGGCGGGCTTCACCCTGATCGAGGTGCCGCTCAACTCCCCCGATCCCTATGACAGCATCGCGGCGATCGCGGCGCATGTCGGCGACCGGGCGATCGTGGGTGCGGGCACCGTCCTGACCACCGAACAGGTCGACCGGGTGAAGGTGGCGGGCGGAACCCTGATCGTCTCGCCCAACACCGATGTCGAGGTCATCGCGCACAGCGTGGCGCAGGGACTGATCTCCCTGCCCGGCTATTTCACCCCGTCCGAGGCCTTCGCCGCCTTGAAGGCCGGTGCGCATGGCCTGAAGCTGTTTCCGGCCGAGGGCGCCTCGCCCACCTTCCTCAAGGCGCAGCGCGCCGTCCTGCCGCGCGAGGTCGCGGTGTTGGCGGTCGGCGGCATCACGCCCGAGAATATGGCCGAATGGCGTGCCCACGGCGCGGACGGGTTCGGTCTGGGTTCCAACCTTTATCGCGCGGGCAAGCCGGCGGCGGATGTCGCCGTGTCGGCGCGCGCTTATGTCGAAAAGGCACGCTGATACCGATGACCGACACGATCCACCTCGCGCTGGTCGGCATGGGCAAGATCGCCCATGACCAGCATGTCCCCGCCATCGCAGGCAACCCGGCCTTTCAGCTGGTCGCGACCGTCAGCCGCTCGGCCAACGGGGTCGAGGGCGTGCCGCACTTCCACGACATCGACGAACTCGCCAAAAGCGATGTGACGGTCGATGCGGTGGCGCTGTGCACCCCGCCCCAGGTCCGCCACGCCATCGCCGCCGCCGCGCTGGCGAACAACTGGCACGTCTTCCTCGAAAAGCCGCCGGGCGCGACGCTGGCCGAAGTCGCGGTGCTGGAGGAGCTGGCGGCCAAGGCCAACGTCACCCTGTTCGCCAGCTGGCACTCGCGTTACGCACTGGGCGTCGAGCCTGCGCGCAAATGGCTGTCGACCCGCAAGGTCACCTCTGCCGCCATCACTTGGCGCGAAGATGTGCGCCAATGGCATCCGGGCCAGGCCTGGATTTGGGAAGCCGGCGGCTTCGGCGTGTTCGATCCCGGCATCAACGCGCTGTCGATCGCGACGCACATCATGCCGCAGCCCTTCTTCATCGAGCGTGCGACGCTGGACTTCCCCGCCAATCGCGACGCGCCGATCGCCGCCGACGTGGCGTTCCGCACGACCGACGGCACGCCCGTCACGCTCGACCTCGACTGGCGGCAGGAAGGCCATCAGAGCTGGGACATCGTCGTCGAGACGACCGACGGCACGCTGAAGCTGGCCGAGGGCGGCGCCGTGCTGACCCTGCCCGACGGCTCGACCCCGCATCGGGAAGAAGGGCTGCACGGCGAATATCCGGGCCTGTACGCGCGCTTTGCCGAACTGGTGCAAGGCGGACGCTCGGACGTCGACATCGCTCCCCTGCGCCATGTCGCCGACGCCTTCATGCGCGGTCAGCGGCGTGAGGTGGAAGACTTCGTGGAATAAGTCACTCCCGACCGGATCGGGATACGAAAAAAGAAGGCCGGTTGTCCCGCAGGACGACCGGCCTTTTCAGTTCGGGGATGGGCGAAAGGCCGAAGCCTCTCGCCGGGGGGAAGGTTAGAAGTTGATCGTGGTCCCGATCGCGATCTGGCGACCCAGCGCGTCGTAACGCTGCGGCGCGGTGTTGGAGCGCGACAGCGCGACCTGATAGGAGTTGGGGACGATCGGCGGAGACTTGTCGAACACGTTGTTCGCGATGATCCGGAAAGCGAATTTCCGCGCGATGTTCCAGCTAAGCGCCAGGTCGAAATAGCTCTGCGGCGAGATACGCGCGAACGTGTTCTGGAACCGCTCCGGCGTGCCGCCGATGTCCGGGTTGCCCGAATTGTTCGCCGTGGTCAGCGAGCCGGTATAGCGCCAGTTAAACGACACGTTGAACACCCGGTCCGCCGTCGTCCAGGTGGTGCGCAGGGTGTGCATCCACTTGGGGATCAGCTGGCCGCAGGAAATGCCGTTCGAGAAATAGCCCGAGCAGTTATACTGCCGACGGAGCGGCGAATCCTGCCCACCGGCCAGCGTCGACAGCGATCCGTTGAAGCCCCAGTCGATCCGACCAGCATTCTTCAGGTCCAGCGAATACTGACCCTGGAAGTCCCAGCCATAGGCGAGCGACCGGTAATAGTTGGTCGTTCCCTGCCGCACGAAACCGCTCGACGGATTGCCGGCGGGCGCATTGGCGATCGAGCCGGTGGTCGGATCGCGCACGATGCCGTTGCAGAAGAACGGATCGCCGTTCGACGCCAGACAGCCCTGCAGATAATAGTCCGCACCGTTATAGCCGAGCGAGTTGACCAGACGAATCTGATAGCGGTCGGCCGAGAAGACCAGCCCCGGAATGAAGCTGGGCTTCACCACCAGACCATAGGTCAGGGTATAAGCGGTTTCCGGGTCGGCCGTGAAGCCGCCGGAACGCGTCGTGCACCCCTCGGTCGGACAGAGCAGCGAGGCGCTGCCGTACAGATTGTCCGCCAGCCCCGTCTTGCTGCACAATTCGCGCGAGCCCAGCGGCGTGGTCGTCACGGTGCCGTCGGGCAGCGTGCGCGAGACGGGCGCGCAGAAATCGGTCAGCGTCGCGTTGCGGCCATAATTGATCTGCGTCGCCTGCCGAATCTCGATCACCGTCGGCGCGCGCTGTGCCTTGTTGTACGAGGCGCGGAAGGTGATGTCGGCAACCGGCGCGTACAGGCCCTCGACCTTCCAGGTCGAGAAGCTCTTCGGGTTGGAGCTGTACTTCGACACGCGGAAGCCGCCATTGGTCTGCAGCAGATGCGCGAACGGCTTGTTCTGGATCAGCGGCGCCTGAACCTCGATGTTGGATTCCCAGACGTCCTGGCTCAGCCGCGCGTCCTGGTCGCCGAACTGGTCGACGAAGCCCGCATCGGCGGTCGAGATCAGCCGGTCCTTGCGATACTCGGTGCCCAGCGACACGGCCAGACCTTCATCGGCCCAGGGGCTCTTGATGCCGTACTTCGTCAGGTCGCCGTTCACCACCGCGATCGCGTCGAACAGCTGAGTGATCGTCCGCCGCTGGCCGGTCGCCCCGCTGGAGAACAGATAGTTGGTCAGCGCGTTGCTGCCCGAGCCCGCGCGGAACGCATCGAAGGGGATGCAGGACGGATCGGTGCCGTTGACCACCGAACGGCAGGTCGGCGTGCCATTGACCGACACGACGTCCAGCGCGCGGTTCACCCGGTCGTTCTGCGACGTCGGGCCAAGATACCAGTCCTGCTGGTTGCGGGCATAGACCCCGCCCACGTCATAGGACCAGGCATCGCCGATATTGCCACGCACGCCGCCGCTGGCGCGGAAGCCCATGTTGACGAAGCGGTCGGCCTGGGCGGGCTGTCCGTCGAAGCGATACCGCACGTCGAGCGGCACATAGCCGTTGCTTCCCGGCGCACAGCCCAGCGCACCCGCCTGACCACCGGACAGGAAAGGATTGTCGCAATTCACCTGATAGGGCGTCGTGCCCTGCACCGAATAGGCATAGACGCGGCGCGGCGTCGGGTTCTCGGAGGTGTCGCGGAACCAGATTCCATCACCATAGATCTCGACCTCGGGTGCGATCTTGAAGTTGACGAAACCGCCCGCCGTGTAGCGCTCATTGGCGCGCTGGAACGACACATCGTCATAGGGATTGGCGGCATTGCCCGCACCGGGGCCCCAGGGGACGAAGGTCCGCGAACCGTCGGGATTGTTGACATATTGCGCATTGGCATTGGGTCCCGATACCGGCGAGACGAAGCCGCTTCGCGAATAGGTGGACAGCGGCGAACAGGACAGCGCCGAGTCCTTGGTCAGCTGCGCCACCGGGCACGCCGCATAGGAGCGCGCGCCGTTCTGGACGAGGTCGGCCTGACGATAGTTGAAGAAGCCCGAGACGTTCAGCCGGTCGTCGAGCAGCTTCTTGCCCGCCGTTACCGTCAAGTCGGCCCGGCCGCCGTCATTGGTCAGCCCGCGCGCCGACGGAAAGCCCGCCGCATTGGCGATCGGCGTGACCAGCGTGTCCTTGTTCAGGTGGTTGTAGAAATTGTAGTTCGCATCGACGCGGATGCCGTCGAAATCCTTGCGCAGGATGAAGTTGACGACGCCCGAGATCGCGTCCGAACCATAGACCGAGGAAGCACCGCCCGACAGCACATCGACGCGCTCCAGCAGGCTGGCCGGGATAATACCGGTGTCCTGCCCATTCTGGGTGCCCAGGCGCTTGCCATCGACCAGCACCAGCGTACGCTCGAAGCCCAGATTGCGCAGCTTGATCCGCTGACGACCGTCGGAATCGGCATAGTTGGACTGGGCGTCGGGCGCGACCTGCGGCAGGCGGTTCAGCACCTCTTCGACATTGAGCGGGGCCTGCGCCTGGATGTCCTGGCGCGTGACCGAGGTGATCGGCGCGGCGGAGGCGAGGTTGGGACGGGTGATGCGCGTGCCGGTGACGATGACCTCGCCGCCGCTGGTTGCCTGAGGCGTACCGCTGATCGCGGCGGCGCGGGTCTGGGCGGCGTCGGCGCTGATCGAGCTGTCGTTATCGTCCTGGGTGGTGCCGTCCTGGGCGGTCGATCCGACCTGCTGCGCGGCAGCGGGTGCGACGAGCATCAGCGAGGCGGCGGACAGCGCCAACCATGATGCGGAGTGCTGGATTTTCATGAGGTCTCCCCTTCATCCCGGCCGATGGGCCGCCGGGTACGGGAAAAGGACAATGTGTTTGACGTAGCACGTCAATACCTAATGCATACCTATGCATCACCCATCCTTACATTCGAGCGCCACTGTCACCCGAAAGACACAAATAAAAACGATTTCAATGCTTTAAGTTGGTTGTTAGCAATGTTTTGACACGGTGCCTCGCCCTCTACATCGGTGCCCGTGCCGACAGCCCTTCTCGATTCGAGCAAGTGGTTCCATATCGGTCGCCTCTGCCCTTGCAGCTTTCGCTTTCCCCCCGCAGTATCGGCCGCAGGTGCAGGCTGAATGGCCCGCGAGGGGATGGAGCAGACAATGCAGGACGAACGGCGTGCTTTTCTCGGCGGGATCGCCTCGCTCGCAGGGGTCGGAGCGGGGCTTGCCGCACCCGTGCGCGCACTCGCCAAAACGGCTATGGGTGGCGGGTCCAATGCGATGATCGTGTCCACCTGGGACTTCGGGGCGCCGGCCAATGACGCCGCCTTCGCCAAGGGGCGCAGCGGCGGATCGCTGATCGATATGGTCGAGGCGGGCGTGATGGTGCCGGAGGCCGATCCCAACAACCATTCGGTCGGCTATGGCGGCTATCCCGATCGCGACGGGCATGTGACGCTGGACGCGGTCATCATGGACGATGCGGGCGGCGTCGGCGCGGTCGCTGCGCTGGAGGACACGGTCCACGCCATCTCGGTCGCGCGCGCGGTGATGGAGCATACGCCCCACACCTTCCTGGTCGGCGAAGGCGCGACCCGCTTTGCCCGCGACCGGGGCTTCCCGCGCGTCAACCTGCTGACCCCGGAGGCGGAAAAAGCCTGGCGCGACTGGCTGAAGACGCAAAACTACAAGCCTGTCGCCAATAGCGAGACCGGCACCTATGGCGCGGGGCGTCCCGGTACGCCCGGCGGTGCGCTCGACCATGACACGATCGGGATGCTGGCGCGCGATGCGAGCGGGCGGATGGCGGGCGCCTGCACGACCTCGGGCATGGCGTTCAAGATGCGCGGGCGCGTCGGGGACTCGCCGCAGGTCGGGTCGGGTCTCTATGTCGAGCGCGGCGTAGGCGGTGCGACCTCGACCGGGCTGGGCGAGGAAGTCACCCGCACCGTCGGCACCGCGCGCGTCGTCGCCTCGATGCGCCATGGGCTAAGCCCGCAGGCGGCGTGCGAGGAAGCCGCCAAGCATATCGCCTCTCTGCGCGGCGATGCGATCAAGGGGGTGCAGGTCGGCTTCCTGGCTATGGATACGGCCGGGCGGGTCGGGGCGTTCTGTCTGTTGCCGGGCTTCACCTATGCGGTGACCGACGCGACCGGCACGACACGGGTCGAAAAGGCCCCGTCGCTGTTCAAGGCTTAAAATCCTCCCCGGCAGGGGGAGGTGGCAGGGCGCAGCCCTGACGGAGGGGGGCTTCCTCAAAGGCCACACCCAGCGGAAAGCCCCCTCCACCACCGCTACGCGGCTGTCCCCCTCCCCGTGCCGGGAAGGATCAATTCGCTTCACCCCCATCGGCGATCAGCGCGTTCAGGTCGCGTAGCGCCTTGACCAACCCCAGCCCGCGCGGACCCGCGATATAGCGCGGTGCCCATTCGGGCTGGAACTTCTCCTTATAGGCCCGCAACCCCCGGAATCCGTAGAAGCGCTCGCCATGCCGGAAGACGAGCGCGGCAACCTTCGCCCAGGTCGGGGCCATGCGCCGCCCGCCGACACCCGATAGCGGCGCCAGGCCCAGCGCGAAGCGGCCATAGCCCTCCGCCTGCCCCCACAGCATCAGTTCCACGAACAGATAATCCATCACCCCGCCGGGCGCGTCCTCGACATGACGCATCAGGTCGACCGACAGCTCGCGCTTCTCGCCCGCCTTCCAGAGATTAGCGAAGGCGACGATCCGCCCCCCCACCCGCACCACTGCGCAGTCGGTCAGCGCCAGATAGGCCGGGTCGAACCGGCCCAGGCTGAACCCCTTTTCGCCATGTCCCTTTTCCAGCAGCCAGTCGTCGGACACCGACTTCAGCTCGTGCAGGATGGCGGGCACCTCGGCGGCGGGCACGATGGCGAAGCTGGCATTCTCGCGCGTGCGAAAGCGGTTGAGCGTCTGGCGCAACCCGCGCATCCGTCCACCCTCCAGCGCGAAACCGGGCAGGTCGATCAGCGCTTCCTCGCCATATTTGATGATCTGAAGCCCCATCTCGATGGCGATCTCCAGCGCTTCGGGCGTGATCTGATAGAGGAGCAGCCGCCCCTGCGCGGCGTCCGCCATGGTGCGCAGCTGCCACAACAGGTCGGCCCAGGCCGCGCGCGGGCCGACCGGATCGCCCATCGCGATCCAGCTGGTGCCGCGCACCTGGTACATCACGAAAGCGTCGCCCTCAGGCGAAAACAGGAAACGCTTGTCGCCCAGCAGCGCCAGCGCGGCATCGGTCCGCTCGGCCTGGTCGACCACGGCGCGCACCTGCTCCATCGCGGGGTGGTCCGCCTCGCCCGGCGGGGCGGCGAGAAACAGCCGCCACAGCCCCGCCCCTGCCAGCATCACCGCGACGCCCAAACCAGCGCGCAGGAAGCGCGAGGGATCGTCCGACAGCGCGAACCGCCACCATAGCGACTCCCGGTAATCGACATGCTTGTACGCGAAAAAGCCGATCCAGGCGGTGCCGACGATCACCACCGCCACGCTGAACAGCCAGGCGGGCGACAGCGGCCGCGCGACCAGCGACGTCCGCCGGTAAAAGGCGCGGCGGCTCATCTGGAGAAGGAGCGCGATGGTCAGGCAGACCGCCGCTTCCTCATAATCGATACCCTTGGCCAGCGAAAAGATCGCCCCCGCGACCAGCAGCGCGCGCGCCGCCAGGCTCGCCCCATCGAGCCGCCGGTAAAGGCCCGGTGCCAGCAGCAGCAGGCCGGTGCCGACCAGGCTGGCGGCGAAATGCGATGCCTCGATAAAGGGCAGCGGCACGATATGGACGAGCTGGTGCACGCGCTGCGGAATGGCGGGCAGCGATCCCGACAGCAGCAGGATCGCGCCACCGCCGAAACAGGCGGCACTTAGCAGCGTCGGCGCGATGCCCAGCAGCACGCGGCGGACATCGCGCAACGCCTTGATCGGCCGCCGCCGCGCCTCGTCCCAGGCCAGCAGCGCGATCCCTAACGCCAGCGGCGCGAGGTAGTAGAGCACGCGATAGGCGATCAGCGCGGCGAACAACTCGGTGCGGTCGACCGGCACGGTCGCCAGCACGACGGCCTCGAACACGCCGATGCCGCCGGGCACATGACTGACCAGAGCGACGATGATCGCCAGCGCATAGGCGAGCAGGAAGGCGGGCAGCAGGTCGATCGACGCGCCCGGCAACAGGACGAACAGCGCCGCGCTCGCGCACCCCAGGTCGAGCGAGGCGATGCCGACCTGCGCCAGGGCCTGGGCGGGCGTGGGCAGCGGCACGCTCCACGCCCGCCAGCCAATCCGCTGGCCGGGGCGCAAGGCGCAGAGCAGGATCAGCCCCAGCGCGCCCGCGACCACCGCGCCGCCCAACCAGCGGACCATGGTTTGGCCCAGCACCAGCGTCTCGACCGTGATCGGTCCCTCATGGAACAACAGGCCCAGCCCGGTGACGGTGAACACCCCGAACCAGAAGGTCGCGCTGGCAATAGCGATGACCCGTGCGATGTCCGGCCCGTCCAGCCCGGCGGTGGCATAGACCCGGTAACGCGCCGACCCACCGGTCAGCAGCGCCAGGCCCAGATTATGGCTGAGCGTATAGCTGGTGAACGAGGCGGTCGCCGCCGTCCGCCAGCGCAACGGCTTGCCGATCACGCGCAGCGCGATCACGTCGTAGAAGGTCAGCGCGATATAACTGGCGATGGTGAAGCCGACCGACAGGATGATCTGGCGCGGATCGATGGCGTAAAAGGCGCCGCGCACATCGGACAGCCGGACCGAACGCGTCAGGTGATGCAGCGCCGACAGCCCCAGTGCGACCAGCAGCACGACCGCGCCGACCGCCAGATAGCCGCGCTTGGCCCGGCCATAGGCGATGATCCGGTCGACCATGGTCGCGAGCCGGGAGGACGATGTCACGCCATCACCCCCGCCACCATCGAACCAAAGGTCGGTTCCGCCACCCCATGCCCTTGCGTCACACGCCTACCACTTCCGTTTTCAGACCCCGCCATCACGGAACCCGGCGGCATAAAGCGCCGCCCGGCCCCGCTGCCTTACGGGCACATGACAAGTTCGTCACGCGCCACCTGCCCTTCACATGACAGAAGCGTCATGCTTCGCCCACGCTTCGCTCAGGTCATGGCGGCTATGCAGACAGGGTGAACGCATCGCCCCTGCCCGCCGTCCAGGCCCCCATGATCGCCGCGCCGCGTGCGCTGCCGGTGGCCGCAGGAAAGTGGCCGATATGAAGGGGCTAAGGATCGTCGGCTGGGGCGCGGGGCTGGTCGCGCTGGTCGGTGGCACCGCGACGGCGCTGCTGGTCGGGCATATGCCGCTTCGTGCCGGGCCGCACCGGCCATCGACCCTCTACGGCGCGACCTTCGCCCCCGTCGGTGACGATCGGCCGGGCCTGGTCGTCACCAGCCTGCGCAGCGATGTCGAGGGCGATCCCATGCCGCCGGTGAAGCCCCCGCTGCATGTCGGCGATACGGTCATGACCATCGACGGCCACCCCGCGACATCCTTCGCGATGCTGCGCGACGAGGCCGCGCGGCGCATCGATTCTCCCGTCCAGCTGGAAGTCGCGCGCGACCATGGCCTCCTTACGATCACGCTGCTAAGGAGCGCGTCGGGAGGACAGCGTGGCCAACAGGATTTTGCTGATCGAAGATGATCGCTCGACGGCGGATTACATCGCCAACGGGTTGCGGGAAGAAGGATTCCTGATCGATCATGCCGCGAACGGGCGCGATGGCCTGTTCCATGCGACCGACGGCACCTATGACTGCATCATCCTGGACCGGATGCTGCCCGGCATGGACGGCATGTCGGTGCTGGCCGCGATCCGCGCGGCGGGCATCCAAACGCCGGTACTGATCCTGTCCGCGCTGTCCTCGCCCGAGGACCGGGTGGCGGGGCTGACCTCCGGCTCGGACGATTATCTGACCAAGCCGTTCGTCTTTGCCGAGTTGCTGGCCCGCATCCGCCTGCTGATCCGGCGCAGCGGCACCACCGGCAACGCGCCGCAGACCAAGCTGGTGTGTGACGATCTGGAGATGGACCTGCTTGCCCACCGGGTGCGCCGCGCCGGAAAGCCGATCGACCTGCAACCGCGCGAATATCGGCTGCTCGAATATCTGCTCCAGCATGTCGACCAGGTGGTGACCCGCACCATGTTGCTGGAAGGGGTCTGGGATTTCCATTTCGATCCCAACACCAACGTCACCGACGTGCATATCAGCCGCTTGCGCAAGAAGATCGACGAAGGCTTTGCCCGCCCGCTCCTGCATACGGTGCGCGGCTCGGGCTATAAGCTGGGGGTCGAGAAATAGCACCGGCGGTCCTCCGCTCGACCACTTTGCGCTTCGCATTGCTGGTCTTTGCGCTGCAACTGGTCGGCGCAGGCGCGATGGTGGCGACCGTGCGCCATCTGACGCGCAGCGAGATCGCCGATCAGGCCGAGGACGCCGCCAGCGATCTGCGCGACGAGTTGTCGGGCGTATGGCTGTCGGGGGGCCAAGCGGCGGTCCGTGCCGCGGTCGACCGGCGGATGACCACCGACCGCCTGCCGCTGTCGGTCATCCTGCTGACCGATCCGCGCGGACGGTTCGTGGCGGGCAACATCGCCGATTGGCCGCCCAACGTCCCCGCGCCCGGTTCGGCGACGATTGAGATCTTTCGGATCGGCCATTCCCAACCCGAACGGATGCGGGTGATGGCGACCCGCCTGCCCGATGGCTCGCGGATGCTGGCGGGCCATGTCATCGAGAGCGAGCTGCGCGTCGCGCTGGCAATGGAAGAGGCGATGGGGGTCGGCATGGCCGCCGCCATCGTGCTCGCCGCACTCGCCGCATGGGCCGCTGCACGGATGATCGAGCGGCGGCTGGAGGATACGGTCGCCACCGCCCATGCGGTCGCGGGCGGCGACCTGTCGCGCCGGGTCATCCCCAATGGCGGCGACGACGCGTTCGACGCGCTGGCCCAGGCGGTCAATGCGATGCTCGACCGGATCGCCCTGCTGATGACCGAATTGAAGGTCGCGACCGACGGGCTGGCGCACGACCTGCGCTCCCCCCTCACCCGGCTGCGCGCGACGCTGGACCGCGCGCTGGCCGAGAGTAGGGACGAGAATGCGCGTGTCGCGGTCGGCCGCGCGTTGGAGGAAGGCGACCGGCTGCTCGCCATGCTCGACACCGCACTGCGCATCAGCCGGGCCGAAGCGGGCCTCGGCCGCGACGCCTTTGTCGACGCCGACCTGGCAGAGATGGTGCGCGATGTCGCCGACATGTTCGAGCCGCTGGCCGAGGATCGGGGCATGACCATCCGCGCCGAGGGCCCTGAGACGCTGGTCGCGCGGGTCCACCGCGAGCTGCTGGGGCAGGCCGCCGCCAATCTGATCGACAATGCGCTGAAATATGGCGCGGGCGAGATCACCGTGCGGGTCGAGCCGGGCCCGGTCCTGATCGTCGCCGATGACGGCCCCGGCATCCCGGAGGAACGCCGCGACGAGGCGTTGAAGCGTTTCGGCCGGCTGGACGCGGCGCGGACCGAAAGTGGCGCAGGGCTCGGCCTATCGCTCGCCAGCGCGGTGGCGCATCTCCATGGCGGAACGCTGGCGCTGGAGGACAATGCGCCGGGGTTGCGCGTCCGCCTGACGCTGACGCCCGACACGCGTTCCGCCGCCTGAGCGACGGGGACGCCGCTTACGCCGCGACGTTCCCCGTACGCTCCAGCTTGCCCCAGCCGACGATCCACCCGCCGATCGCCGAGCTGATCGCGCGCAGCACGACCCAGTACATGATCTGGCGATAGACCAGCCGCTGCGCGACCAGCAGATGCGCGGGGTAGCGCACCCGGTTACCGTCCAGCCGGTACGCCAGCCAGCCGCACAGCACGTCGATCGAGGTGAAGGCTACCCAGTAAGCCGCCATCTGGAACACGTCGGTGCTGGTCTGCGCCCAGCCATGCTGCGCGACGCGCATCGCGGTGCCGATGACCGACAGGATCAGCGCCAGGTCGATCAGGGGCGAGATGGCGGCGAAGATGATCTGGAACAACCAGGCCTGGGGAAGACCGACCCGCGCCAGCCCGGCGGGCTTGCCCGTGCGCAGCACGGCACGGTGCTTCCACAGGCATTGCAGCGTGCCGAACGCCCAGCGATAGCGCTGCTTGGCGAGCGCCTTGAAACTCTCGGGCGCTTCGGTCCACGCCACCGCGCGCGGATCATAGGTGACACGCCACCCGGCCCGCTGGATCGCGATGGTCAGGTCCTGATCCTCGGCCAGCGTGTTCTCGGGATAGCCGCCCACGGCATCCAGGGCCGTGCGCCGCCATGCGCCGACCGCGCCCGGCACCACCGTCATCGCGTCGAACCCGGCCAGCGCCCGGCGCTCCAGATTCTGCGCGGTGATATATTCGACCGCCTGCCAGCGGGTCACCAGGTTCACCCGGTTCCCCACCCGCGCATCGCCCGCCACCGCGCCCAGCTTGGGATCGGCGAACCAGCGGGCGAGCTTGGCGATCGTCTCGGGCTCGAACTGGGTATCGGCGTCGAGCGCGATCAGCACCTCGCCGGTCGCATCCTGAAGCGCGCGGTTCAGCGCCGCCGCCTTGCCGCCATTGACCAGCGTCAGCAGCTGGACGCGCGGTTCGCCCGCAAAGGCCTCGCGCACCACGGCGCTGGTGCGATCCTTCGACCCGTCATCGACCACGATGACCTGCAGCCCCGGATAATGGCTTTCCAGCACGCGCGACACCGACTGGACGATCACCCGCTCCTCGTTGAAGGCGGGGATGATGACCGAGACGCTGGGCGTATATTCGGGGGGCACGGGCTTCGACTTGCGGCCCTGGAACCAGGCCAGACCCGCCATGACGACGGCGCGTGCGATGCCAAGCGCGATGGCGAGATAGAAGAGCCACGCGAGCGCGGCCGATACGAAGGCCAGGAAGACGAAGATGGCGACATCGGTCCGCACCGCCAGCAGGTCCCTGCCCTCGACTTTCGGCATCGCCTGGTCGCGGCTGATCCCGACCAGTTGCGACGCGGGGACGAAGCGATACCCCTGCGCCCGCAACGTATCGATGATGCGCGGCAGAGCCTCGACCGTCTGTTCACGGTCGCCGCCGCCATCGTGGAGCAGCACGACATTGGCCGAATTCTCCTCGGTCGCGCCGTGGACCTGATCGATGGTCTGCTGGACGATCTGGTCGACGCCCGGCCGCTGCCAATCGTTCGGATCGACGTGCAGGCCGACGACGGTATAGCCCAGATTCTGCGCGACCAGGGCCGGGCCGATCTCGTCGCCCGTGGTCGGCTCGGCGTCGCCGAAATAGGGCGCGCGGAACAGCGTCGTGGAACGGCCGGTATAGGCCTGGATCAGCCGCTGGGTGGCGTTCAGCTCCAGCTTGATGCCCCGGTCGCTGGTCGTCGCCATGTTGGGATGGGTATAGCTGTGATTGCCCAGCTCGCTACCGCCATCGACGATGCGGCGGAGCAGTTGCGGATGTTGCAGCGCATTCTCGCCGATGACGAAGAAGGTCGCCGGCACCCGCTCGCGCTCCAGCACGTCGAGGATCTTGGGCGTCCATTCGGGATCGGGCCCATCGTCGAAGGTCAGCGCGATCGTCTTGGGCACCGCGCCCGCCCGCTGGACGACATAGGGAGTCGGAAGCGTCTGATAGACCTCGTTCCGGATGATGCCGTCCTTGTCGTAGCGCAGGGCGCGCTGTCCATCGGTCGGCTGCGCGGTGATGCGCAGGATTTCCCCCGGCCCCTCGACATCGGCATTCAGCGGCGAGGTGATCGAACCCAGCCGGGGAATGACGCCGCGCGCCGTGCTGCGAAACGCCGCGAAGTCGGCCCACAGGCCAGGGTCCTCGCTGCCCAGCTGCCAGAAGGCGACATCGTCGATGCCCAGCTGCTTCAGCGCCTGGAGCTGGTTCCAGCTGGTGGCCGCGTCGAGCATCCAGACGGTATGATGCTCGCCATTCTCGTCATAGGCGAAACCCGCATTGCCGCTGGCCGGGTCGAACGTCACCTTGGCCTGGCTGTCATGCGCCATCAGCCAAGCCTCCTCGATCGACTTGGCTTCGGCGGGTTCGGCCGGGCCGTCGGCCTTGGTCGGCCAGTCATAGGCATAGCTGCCCAGCGCGACGATCAGCTTGTCGCGACCGACCTCGCGCAGCGCCTTTTCGGTCGCCTGCAGGAACCAGGGCTGCGACGCGATCGGGCCTGGGGTGCCGGTCTGCCAATGCTCGTCATAGGCCATCAGCATGACCCGATCGACGACCTTGGCCAGCCGCTGCAACTGCCACGCCTCGTCCTCGGCGGGCACGGTCACGGCCAGCACCGCGCCCTTGGGCAGGTGCGCCTTGATCCGCTGGAGCAGGCGCGGATAGCCGGGCATCGCGCTGGCGGGCAGATTCTCGAAGTCGATGACCATGCCCGACTGGCGATTGGCCGTGATCGACTGGCCCAGCTGGGTCGCCAGCTTTTCGGAGGCGGCGGGGCTGGCGATGATCCGCGCGATCGCCTGGCCGTCCCATTCGTCATTGGCCAGATTCTGGACCATGGGAAGAAGACGCGGCGGCTTGGCGGCGCGGGCAATCAGCGTCGCCAGCTTGGGATCGTTGTTGATCTGCAGCTCGGCCTTGGGACCCGCAACGTTCATCAGCGAGGGGACCAGCCAGTCGATCTGGCCCATATGCGCGCGCAGCGACGACAGCGCCGAGTCGTTGCCCGGCGTGTAGAAGGCAATGGTCAGCGGGGTATGCCCCTGCGCCACCGCCTTACGCGGCAGCCACTGGCCGCGCCGCCCCTTCAACTGGGCGGTGGGCTCCAGCGTCATCGGCTGGCGGCGCGCGAAGGGCAAGGGCAACACGCCCGAATTGGGCACCGCGACCAGCGTCGTCGCAAAGGCGATCGCCGCGATCACCACCGACAGGATCATGACCGCGACCCCGCGCCGGGCCCATGTGCCCCGGCGTCCGGTGGGATCGAAAAAGATCGGCTTGGTCACGGGCATTGGTCCTTGGTGCATGGGTCCGGCGGGAAAGCGGCATTCCGCCATCCGACGGTCCCTATCGCGCTGCCCGATGGCAGATCACGCGCATAGAGCGCGTGATCGCAACATTACAGATTTTTCATAACGCTTCGTGAAGCGGTGTTGGGGGCCCGTGACAATGGGCGGACAATAGCGGTAGGACAGGTCATGTCCGATCTCTTGGCGCGCCACCGCCGCAACGGCCGCAATATTGTCGCCGCGATCCTGCTGCTGGTCATCACCGGCGTCGCTATCCTTCTCTATTCGGGAAGTTATTTCGACCGAGACCCGTTTGTCCGCTTTCCCGCGCAGGGCCGGGCCCAGCCGATACTGGTACTATCGCTGTCGGGCGATATGGGGCTTCGCTATGGCATGGGCGGCGTGATCGCGCGCAGCTTGAGCGCGGCGGGAATCCCGGTCAGCGGGGTCAACTCGCCGGTCCTGTTCCGCCATCCCCGCACGCGGGGCGAGGTCGACGCGCTGATCGCCGATCTGGTCCGCCGCGCCGCGCAGGAAGCAGGCTCGCGTCGGCTGGTGCTGCTCGGCCAGTCCTATGGCGCGGATATGTTGCAGACCGGCCTCGCCCGCCTGCCCGCCGATCTGCGCCCGCGCGTGGCGGCGATCATCCTGGTCGTGCCGGGCGAGACCGCCTTTTTCCGCTCCGATCCGTCCGGGCTCGCCTATCGCGGCAAGCCCGACAGCTGGGGAATCACGACCGCGCGAACGATCGACTGGGCCCCGCTGACCTGTATCTACGGCATCAAGGAGAGGGACAGTCTCTGCCCGCTGCTGAAGCAACCCAATGCCAAGGTGATCGCGCTGCCGGGCGGCCATTACATGAACCATGACGACGCCGCCCTGACCGCCCATGTCCTCGCCGCCGCCCGGCGAGCCCGGTAGGTCGGGGCGACGTTCAGGAACCGATCAGGCGCTCACCGGCTCGATCGGCGCGGCGGTGCCCGGCTTGGTCCGCCAGACCGCTGCGACGCCTTGCTCATAGGGTTTGGCCAGGACGGTCGAGACGGTCATGTAGCGCGCGGTGGCCGCCTCGCGGGTCAGGGTGAGGTGCAGCCAGCCCTTGTCATCCTGATCACAGAAGCGGACCACCTTGGGATTGGCGGCGGCGATCTCGCGGCCGATGCCGGGCATCAGGTCGCCCCAGGACGGGCTGGTGATCGAGGTGCCAGCGAACTCCGCCGCGACCAGCGTCCCGTCCGCAGCATAAAGGTCATTGGCCCAGGCGGCATGGCTGTCGCCCGACACCACGACCGG
The DNA here is from genome assembly GCF_001591005.1 of Sphingomonas sanguinis NBRC 13937. Taxonomy (GTDB): domain Bacteria; phylum Pseudomonadota; class Alphaproteobacteria; order Sphingomonadales; family Sphingomonadaceae; genus Sphingomonas; species Sphingomonas sanguinis. Next base: position 47,492 of record NZ_BCTY01000009.1, on the reverse strand, counting down.
ACGGCTGCCCGCCCGCCGGAACGCCGCGTACAGCCGCTCGCGCGCCGCCGGATAGCCGTCCCAGCTGTCGAAATTGAGCGGCAGGCCCGCCCGATACGACGCCTGGGCCTCACCGAGCTGGCGCCGTGCGTCCTCCGAAAGCCGCTCGGTCAGCTTGGCATAGCCCGCCGCACCCATCTGCTTCTCCAGGTCGGGCCCATCGATCCGGGCCATCACCACCTGATTGCCGATCACCTGCCACGGCGTGCCCGCCTGGACCGAGCGGGTCAGCGTCCGTTCGATCCAGTCGAGCTGGCCAGCCCCCAGCAGTTCGCGGTCGGGCCGCGCGCGTTCGGCCATCATCGTCGCATATTCGTCGGGCTCGGGCGCCTCCCCTTTGGCGCGAACCTGCTTGGAACGGGCCAGCAAGCGCGTCTCCAGCATGACCAGCGTTGCCAAGTCGCCGAACTCGAAGCTGCGGTTGATCGCCTCCCACGGCTTACCGGGCAGCGGATCGCGGATCGGCATCCACTCGAAATAGGCCTGCATGGCCGCCGCCTTGCGCTGCCCCCAATCACCCTCGGTTTCAGGCTGGTGGTTTTCCGCGCCGCCGATCCAGTCGTCATTGGCGACCTCATGATCGTCCCAGACGCAGATGAAGGCGGTGCGGGCATGCGCGGCCTGCATGTCGGGATCGCGCTTTACCTGGGCGTGGCGCATACGATAATCGGCCAGCGTCACGATCTCGTGCGCGGGTTCGGGCAGGCGGTTCAGCTTGCGCCCGATCGCCGCGCCATAACCGTCCGCGCCATATTCATAGATATAGTCGCCCAGATGCAGCACGGCATCCATCCGCTCCGCCTTGGCGATGGCGTCATAGGCGTTGAACAGGCCGCCCGGATATAGCTGGCAGGACACGACCGCCAGAACCAGATCCTCCACCCGACCGCGCGGCAGGGTGCGGAAACGCCCCTCGGCCGAACGCCGACCGTCCGCCGACTCGAACCAGTAGCGATAATCGCGGCCCGGCCGCAGGCCGGTCACCTCGACCTTGGCGGTGAAGTCCCGCGCAGCGCGCGCCGCGACCCGGCCGGTACGCAGGCCCACCGCATCGCGGCCGTCCAGCGGCGCGACATGCCAGGTCAACGGGATATCAGCCCCCTGCCCCTCGGCTGGCGTCGCGCGGGTCCACAGGATCGCGCCATCGGGCGAAGGATCGCCGCTCGCCACGCCGTGATCGAACCGGGCGGCCGGGGGAGCGGCCTCCGCCATCGTCGGCAGGGCCAGGGTTGCCCCGCTTCCCATCAGCACCATGGCGCGGCGTCGGTTCATCATCGTCATCGTATCGGTCCTTTCGCCGCCGTCGCTAGGCCCGGTGAACGACAGAGCGATGGCGGTGCTGTGACGGTTTGGCGACAGGGTGCCAGCTGTCACAGAAACGACATGCGCAGGACACCAACTGGTAATCCCTTTAACCTAGTCGGCGGCGACAGAAGGATTTTCCGGGGGGACCAAGATGAATTCGATCGTGCGCCGCGTGACGCTGGCGACCTTGCTTGCGGGTCTGAGCCAGCTGGCACTCGCCCAGGGGGCAAGTGCCCAGGCGATGATCCAGCCGCAACAGGATGCCCGCGACGCCAACGACAATCCCGACGTCATCGTCACCGCGCAGAAGCGCGAACAGCGGATCGAGGATGTTCCCCTGACCGTCAGCGCGGTGTCCGGTGCACGCATGGCCGATATCGGCGTCAACTCGCTGTCCGAGGTCGCGCAATATATCCCCGGCCTGCAGATCCAGGAGCAGAGCGCGAACAATCCCGGCTTCGTCATTCGCGGCATCACCTCGGACTCGGGTTCGGCGCAGCAGGGCGCGCGCGTCACGCTCTATTATAACGGCGTGGACATCAGCCGGACGCGCGGCGCCTATCAGGACCTGTACGATATCGAGCGGATCGAGGTCGTGAAGGGGCCGCAGGCGACCCTGTTCGGCACCGCCGCCGCGGTCGGCGCGATCAGCATCATCTCCGCCCGCCCCCATGCCGGCACCGAGGGCGGCATCCTGGCCTCCTATGGCAATTTCAACCGGACCCAGGTGTCGGGTTACCTCAACGCGGGCAACGACACGCTTGCCGGGCGCATCGCCTTCGCGTACAAGTTTCGCGACGGCTATGTCCGCAACATCGCGGGCGATGCCAATGTCCCCAACCAGAACCAGGGCCGCGTCGACCAGGACGATCTGAACGGCCAGGACCAGCGCGGGGTGCGCGGATCGCTGCGCTGGACGCCCAATAGCTCGGTCACCGCCGACCTGATCCTGACCTATGACGGACAGCGCAATCCCGGCACCGCGTTCAAGAGCCGCGTCTTTGCCCCCACCGGCGGCCAGACCGGCGACTATGGCTATGCCGAGCTGTCGGGCTCGCCCTTCTCCGCCGAAGTGCTGGGCGCCCGCAAGCTGGGGCTGACCCGCAACGTCTATGACGCGAACCTGACGGTCGCGGTCGATGTCGCGCCGGGCATCACCTTCACCACGGTCAACGGCTATCGCCGGTTCGACGCGCTGGAAATCTTCGACGCGGACGGCGGCCCGGCCTGGTATCTGGAGTTCGCCGAGGATGCCAAGGGCGACCAGTGGAGCCATGAAAGCCGCTTCGCCTTTGACGGCAAGCATTACCGCGCCTCGTTCGGCTGGAACGCGTTCTTCGAGAATGGCCAGCAGCGCGTGCCCTTCTCGACCGAGGAAGGCACCTATCTCGCCTGTTCCGTCACCCCGCTCTTCGCCCCCATCCGCCAGATTCTGAACGGCGCCGGGATACCCACCGGCACCGGATGCGTCGCCGCGAACGGCACCATCCCGGCGACCCGCGCCACCGCGGTCCTGTCGCGCGGGGCGGCGACCGTGCTGCCCTACAGCGCCAGCTTCGCCAATTACGGGCGCAACAACACCTATTCGGTGTTCGCCGACGCGACCTGGATTCCGAGCGCGGCGCTGGAGCTGACCGCCGGTGCGCGCATCCTGATCGAGGATCGCACGTCCCGCTATAGCAACGTCATGCCCGACAGCCGCCTGCTGGCGGGTGCGGGCGTCTTCACCAGCCTGCTCGGCGCGGCCAATACCAAGGGCCAGCTGTTCGAGGCGCAGCGCAGCTATGCCGCGATCCTGCCGCGCTTCAACGCGCTCTATCGCCTGAGCGACGACGTGAACCTCTATGCCACGGTCAGCAAGGGCCGCCGTTCGCCGGTGGTGCAGCTGGATGCGCAGCGCATCGTCCCGCTGACCGTCGCCAATTCGGGTGCCATTCCCCGGCTTCAGATCGTGCCGGAGGAGGATGTCTGGAACTATGAAGGCGGCATCAAGGGGCGGGTCGGCCCGTTCACCGGCGCGGCCTCGATCTTCTATCAGCGCTATCGCGGGTTCCAGGTCTCGACCTTCGAGAACGGGCTGGCGGTGACGCGCAGTGCGGGGTCGGCGAACAATCTCGGCGTCGAGCTGGAAGGCAATGTCGCGGTGCACCGCTGGCTCAGCCTGTTCGGCAGCTTTGCCTATATCGATGGCGGGATCGCCAACGACCCGGCCAACGGCGTGTTCGCGGGCAATCGCTTCCGGCTGCAGCCGGAGATCACCGCTTCGGGCGGTGCCACCTTGCGCATTCCGGTCGGGTCGTCGGCGACCTTCTACGCCACGCCCAGCGCCAATTACCGGTCGAAGGTGTATTTCGAGCTGCCCAATAGCGAGGCGATCTCGCAGGGCGGCTATACGCTGGTCAACCTGCGCGCCGGGGTCGAGTTCGGCGATCAGGGCCGCTTTCATGTCGGCGGCTTCGCGCGCAACCTGACCAACAAGCGGTATCTGATCGACGCGGGCAATACCGGCGGCACGTTCGGCACGCCGACCTATATCGCGGGCGAACCGCGCTTCTACGGCGTGGAGCTGGGCGCGCGGTTCTGAGTGTGTTTTTTTCCTCCCCTGCAAGGGGGGGACCATGCGCAGCATGGTGGAGGGGTATCCCGCTCTCGACAGGGCGACACCCCTCCGTCAGGCCTCCGGCCTGCCACCTCCCCTTGCAGGGGAGGAATTCTTCCATGGCTTGGTTATCGCCACTTAACCGCTTCCTAACCCCCTGCGCCGTAAACGCATCTTGGGGACCATGGGTTGGGAAGCGGATAACGTGCTGCGCTGGTTGATGTTGGTGGCGACGCTCGCGGTCGCGACGTCGTGCACGCCGACCCGGCACCCGCCCGCCCGTCTGACGCTGGACGTGCCGCCACCGACTGCACGGACGCTGCTGCGACAGCTGGCGCTCGACGTGCCCGACGAGGATCTGCCCGACACGATTGTCGGCAACACTCCGATCGAGATGGCCGCCGCCCCGGCCTTTACCGGCGTCGCGCGGACCGCCACCGATGCGGCGCGCGCGGCCGAATGCCTGACCGCCGCCATCTATTACGAAGCCCGCTCCGAACCGGTCGACGGCCAGCGCGCCGTGGCGCAGGTCGTGCTCAACCGTGTCCGCGACCGCGCCTTTCCCAAGAGCATCTGCGGCGTCGTCTATCAGGGCTCCGGCCGCCAGACGGGATGCCAGTTCAGCTTCACCTGCGACGGATCGATGCTCCGCCCGCGCGATCCCGCCGCCTGGAGCCGCGCCGCCGCCGTGGCGCAGGCCGCGCTGGCAGGCCTGGTCTATGCGCCGGTAGGGGCCGCGACCTTCTACCACGCCAATTACGTGCTGCCCTGGTGGGCGAGCAGCCTGAACCGCATCGGCGCAATCGGCAGCCATATCTTCTATCGCTGGAAAGGCGCGCTGGAGCGCGACCTGTCCTTCCGCCAGGACTATGCAGGGATCGAACCCAGCATCCCCGTGCCCGCGCCCATGCCGACACCCGACGCCGCTCCGATGGCGGAGATGGTGAACGGCGTGACGATCCATCGCGGCGAACAGCGGTTAGAGGCCGCCGAAGCTGCCGCCGCCGTCCCATCCTCGCCCTCGATCGCCCCCGTCACCACGGCGGGCGTGCGCGTGCATCGCAACAGCTTCGGCCATGACGGCCCGGACATGGTCCACGGCGTCGTCATCGGCGAGGAGCGCGATCCGGGCTGAACCGTCCGCCGGGTCTCACCCGATCGCGTCGATCCAGTCGGGCAGATCGCCCAGCCGCTCCAGCTGCCGGAAGCGCGGATGGTCGACCGGCATCTCGCCTGCCTCATGGCTCCAGGCCAGCGGCTGGGGGATATAGGCTGCCCATGCCCCCGCCTTCAGTGCAGGTAGCACGTCGGATCGCATCGAATCCCCCGCCATCACCGCCTGTTCAGGGGCGACGCCATGGCGGGCGAAGATCTGGCGGAAGGTGTCGGGCGTCTTGTCGCTGACGATCGCGACATCGGCGAAGTGCGAACCCAGCCCCGATGCCGCCAGCTTTGCTTCCTGGTGCAGCAGGTCGCCCTTGGTCACCAGGACCAGCCGCCCGCGCGTCCCCAGCGCCTCGATCGTCTCGGCGATGCCGTCGAGCAGCTCGACCGGATGCGCCAACAGCTGCCGCCCCGCCTCCAGCAGCCGCGCGATCAGGTCGGTGGGCAGTGTCTCACCCGCCAGTTCCACCGCTGTCTCGATCATCGACAGGGTGAAGCCCTTCGCGCCATAGCCATAGAGCCGCAGGTTGCGGGCCTCGCACGCCTCCAGCGTGGCGCGCGCCACCCGCGCCTCGGCAAAGGGGGCGAGCAGGCCGATCAAGGCTTCCTCGGTCGCCGCGAAATGGCGCATATTGTGCCAGAGCGTGTCGTCCGCATCCAGGCAGATCAGTTCGATGCTCATGCCGTGTCTCCCATGGGTCGCGATCCTGACATCACAATTCGCGGATGATCCGCAACCCCAGACGCGGCCGGAACCGCTCGCCCCGCGCGCGTTCGGCGCCGACACCACCCTGCACGCCCAGCTTGCCGATCGCGCGGTGGACCTGCGGCATCAACAGCCAATAGGCGCCCTGGCCATTCTGGCGGTTCACCTCCAGGCCCAGCACCGTGTCGGGGTTCACGTCGTAAAAGGTCGAATGGTTGATGATCGTGCCCGTCTCATTGCCTTCGCGCAGGGTCACGTCGCCGACGCCCAGCATCGTCATCGTGCTCCACCGCTCGCCGAACCGATTGCCGAGCAGCCAGAGGAGGGTGGAAGTCCAGCCGCCTTCCTCGCGGTCGTGCAGCCCCAGATACTGGACGCCGTGCACGCTGCGACCGCCCCGGAACGTGCCCAACCGTTTCTGCAGCCCCATCTTATACTGGACGATGCGGTTGTTGATCAGCGGCAGCTCCAGCTCGACCGCAAAGCCGTCCGCCACCGCCAGCTCGACTTCGGGCGCCCATTCCAGCTCGCCGCGCGGGCCGGTCAGGTCGCGCTGGGCCAGCGCATTGACCTCGATCTCGCCCGCCTTCGCGGTCAGCGGGCGGATCATGTCGAACACCATCGGCTCGGGAATGTCGGGGCCGTCCTGTGCCAGGGCCGGACCGCTGGCGGCGGACAGGAAAAGCGCCATGGCACAAAGGCTTTGGCGGCGGATGATGGACATGATTATACTCCCGGCGATACGCATTACCGCGGTGCCGGCTAGTTCTGCCCGCGACGGGATCAGGCGTGTGGCTCGTACCGCCGCGCGCCCGCGCCCATCGCGGCCTGAACCCCCATGACCAGCGCATCCACCGTGAAGGGCTTGGTCAGCAACTGCATACCCGCCGACAGATGCCCGCTGTTCAGCACCGCGCTTTCCGCATAGCCCGTGATGAACATGACATTCAATTCATGTCGCAAGTCGCGACCCGCCTCGGCCAGCTGACGCCCGTTCATCCCGCCGGGCAGGCCGACATCGGTGACCAGCAGGTCGATCCGCTGTTCCGAGCGCAGCACGGCCAAGCCCGCCGGACTGTCCGCCGCCTCGATCACGCGATACCCCATGTCGCGCAGCACGTCGGCGATCATCAGACGCACGGTCGACTCGTCATCGACGACCAGCACCGTCTCGCCCGCGCCGAGCGGCTCTTCGGGCAGCGCGGTCCGATCGATCCGGTCGTGCTCGGCCGGGCCATGATGGCGTGGCAGATAGAGATAGACCGTCGACCCCTCGCCCGGCGTAGACTGGATACGCACCTGCCCGCCCGACTGTTTGGCAAAGCCATAGATCATGCTGAGGCCCAGTCCCGTCCCCTGCCCCAGCGGCTTGGTGGTGAAGAAAGGATCGAACGCCTTTTCGATCACGTCCGGTGTCATGCCGGTGCCGGTATCGGTGACCGACAGCGCCAGATACTCGCCGTCCGGGATATCGCCGAACCGCACGTCTTCGCCGTTCAGATGGCGATTGGCCATCTGGATCGTGATCCGCCCGCCATCGGGCATCGCGTCGCGCGCATTGATACACAGGTTGAGCAGCGCATTCTCCAGCTGCGGCGCATCGACCAGCACGGTCCATAAGCCGTCATGCCCCTGCGTTTCCAGCGTGATGGCAGGGCCGACCGTACGCTGGATCAGGTCGGTCATGCCGCTGACCAGCGCGGTGATGTCGGTCGGCCGAGGGGCCAGGGTCTGCCGCCGTGAAAAGGCGAGCAGCCGGTGGGTCAGCGCCGCCGCGCGCCGCGTCGCCCCCTGCGCCGCATCCATGTAGCGATCGACATCGGCCACCCGGCCCTGCGCCAGCCGCAGCGCCATCAGCTCCAGCGAACCCGAAATCCCGGCGAGCAGGTTGTTGAAATCATGCGCCAGCCCGCCGGTCAGCTGGCCCACCGCCTCCATCTTCTGGCTCTGACGCAACGCCTCCTCGGCGCGCATCAACTCGGCGGTGCGGTCGGCGACCCGCTGCTCCAGCTGGTCGGTCAGCGCGCGCAGCTCGGCGATGGCGGTATCCCGCTCGACCTCCAGCGCGCGGCGGACGCCGACATCGATCATCACGCCGGGAAATTGCACTGGGGTGCCGTCGGGCGCGTGATCGACCCGGCCGATGGCCTCCACCCAATAATACCGACCGTCGGGCCGGCGCACGCGATATTGGTGCGCATAGGGACCGCCCCGCGCGATGGCCTCCCGCACCGCCTCCGACAGCCCGGCACGGTCGTCGGGATGGACCACCCCGACGACATCCGTCACGTCCAGCCCGTCATGACCGAGCACCGGATCGAGACCGAAATGACGCGCGAAGGGCTCGTCCACCGTAAAGCGCTCTGTCCGCAAATCCCAGAACCAGGTGCCGATGATCGCCCCGGCCTCCAGCGCCAGTTGCACCCGCTCGGCATGACGCTGGGCCCGCGCCTCGCTCTCGCGCAGTTGCTGTTCGACCGCGATCCGGTCGCTGATGTCAAAGCTGACGCCGGGGAAACGCACGCAGCGCCCGCTATCGTCGGTGATGCAGCGCCCGCGTGCCGCAACCCAGTGGATCGAGCCATCGGCCTGGACCAGGCGATATTCGGACGCGAACCGCCCGCTCCTGTCTCCCTCACCCGTTCCCGCCATCGCCTCGGCGATTTCCGCCTCGACGCGCGCGCGGTCTTCGGGATGAATACCCTGGAAGAACTGGGCGATCGGCATCCCCGCCTCCGCCGCGGCCGGGTCGACGCCGTACATCGCGGCGAAGCGCCGGTCCGAACGGACCGAGTCGGTCAATACGTCCCAGTCCCAAAGACCGACATGCGCGCCCGAGTTGAGCGCCAGGTCCAGCCGCTCGTCCGCTTCGCGCTGCCGCCGTTCGGCCAGCACACGGTCGGTCGTCTCGCCGGTGACGCAGATCATGCCCGCGATCCGCCCCCGATCGTCATAGACCGGCGAGTAGGAAAAGGACCAATAGGCTTCTTCCGGCTTGCCGTCGCGCGCCAGGTCGAGGCGCATGTCCGTCACCTTCGCCACGCGGCCCGACAACGCAGTATCGACCAGCGGCGAGATGTCGTCCCAGATACTGCCCCATAGGATGCGGAACGGCGCACCCATCGCATGCGGCGCGCGATAACCCAGCATCGGGCGATAGGCATCGTTGTAGAAGGAGACCGATTCCTCCCCCCAGACCAGATACATGGGTGCCGGACAGGCGAGCATCGTTGCCAGATGGCACCGCAGCGCCGCAGGCCAGGTCTGGGGACAACCCAGGCTCGTCTCCGTCCAGTCGAGAGTCCTGATCTCATCGACCACTTGGCCGGAAATGCCGTCCAGAAATGCAAAAGCCGGGGAGTGAGCCATGATTCCATCCTGCAACAGCACGCCACCCGACGCCAGCCGCCGTTATCTGACTGCCCCACACGAACAAACAGGAAATATCCCACGCAATCGCAGCACCATGATCGAAGAATCCGCCAAAGCGGGGCAGCGGGGGTGGGCCGATCTGTCCGGGTGACAAGCCTGGTGCGGGCGACTAACCCCAGAGGCGTGACGGCGATTCGATGCCTGCTCGCGCAACGCCATCTCGCCGTGCTGCTCTGCGCGGCGGCGCTGCTGCTCAAGCTGATCGTGCCGACGGGCTATATGATCGGGACCGTTCAGGGCCGCGCGGCGATCATCCTGTGCCCTAGCGGCGGACCGATGCCCCAGGCTGCGCCGACGACGCATGACGCCATGGCGATGGACGGTCACGAGATGTTGCCGAAGGCAGGAACAGCGCATCCGGTGGGCCATTCCGGTGGCTCGCATGGGCGTGACATGCCCTGCGCCTTTGCCGGGCTGGCCGCGGCCGGATTGGCGGCGACCGATCCGGTTCATCTGGCGCTGCTGATCGCCTTCGTCATGGCGGTCGCCCGCGTCCCGCTCGCCCTGCCCCGGCTTGACGCCGCCCCCTATCTGCGACCGCCGCTGCGAGGGCCGCCCGCGCTTTCCTGACCGAACTTCATCCGGCGTCGCCATGGTCGCGACGTCCCCATGATTCTGGTCGAAAGCCGATCTCCATGCCCCTGTTCGTTCCGCCCGCGCCGATGCGGGTGTCCCACCGTGCGGCCTTTCACCGCACCATCTGGCGCTGGCATTTCTGGGCCGGACTGCTCGTCGCGCCGATCCTGCTGATGCTCAGCCTGACCGGCGCCCTCTATCTGTTCAACGACGAGTTGAACGACGCCCTCTATCCGCAGCTTCGCTTCGTGGCGCCGCACCGGGAAACGGTGCCGATGTCGCACATGATCCAGGCGGCGCTCACCGCCTATCCGGGTAGCGCGTCGCGGGTCGACATGCCCGCCACCGACAATCGTTCGGCGGTCGTCTTCGTCCAGCCGGATGCCGGTCCGCCCCGCCGCGTCGCGGTCGATCCCGGAACGGGGCGCGTGCTGGGCAGCGTCGTCTATGACCGCACGTTGATCGGCTGGGCGGATGCCATGCACCGGTCGATCCTGATGGGGGTGTTTGGCGAGCGGCTGGTCGAGCTGGCGGTGTCCTGGGCGCTGGTGCTGCTGGTCACCGGACTGATCTTATGGTGGCCGCGTGGTGGGTTTCGCGCGGCGGGCACGCTCTGGCCCCGGCTTTCGGGGCGCGGGCGGCGGTTCTGGCGCGATCTGCACGGGCCGGTCGGCCTGTGGAGCGGCGCGTTGATACTGTTCCTGATCCTCACCGGCCTGCCCTGGGCCGGGATCAGCGGGCCGCGGCTCCACCGGGCGAGTGCCGCCCTGGGGGTCGGCTATCCGCCGTCCTTCCGCCAATATAATATCCCGCACAGCGTGCCGATGAAGGCCGCGCTCGGCGACGCGCCCTGGACGCTGGAGGATGCGCCCATGCCGCATTCCACCATGCCGAGCATGGCGGGTGATCATGCCGGACACGGTCCCGAAAGCCCCGGCACGACCCGCGATCCCGCCGTCATTCGCGGCACCGACCGGGTAATGAGCGTGCTGCAGGCGCATGGCTGGTCGGGCAGCTACCGGCTATTTCTGCCCAACGGCCCTGAGGGCGTCTATACCGCCTTCACCTATCCCGATCAGCCGGTCGGGCAGAAGACGCTCTATATCGATCGCTACAGCTTTCGCCCCATAGGTCCCGAGGTCCGCTATGCCGATTACGGCGTGGTCGGTCGCGCGGTGGAGTCCGGCGTGCAGCTTCACATGGGCAATTATTTCGGACGGGCGAACCAGCTGGTCATGCTGCTCCCCTGCATCGCCATCTGGGTCCTGACGATCAGCGGGGTCGCCATGTGGTGGAAGCGTCGCCCCGCGGGCCAGATCGGCGCGCCGCCTCCCCTCTCCGGCGCGCGGGTCGGCAGCCTGATCGCGTCGTTGCTGGTCGCGGGGATCGCCTTGCCGCTGTTCGGGGTCTCGCTGATCGTGATCGGGTTGCTCGACCGGCTGGTCCTATGGGGACGACGCCTGGCCGTTGAACGCGGATGAGACAGGACCGTTATCTCCCCGCGAACGGGAAGGATGATGGTCATGACGAAAAAGGAATTTTCGCCGTTGCTCGCGGGCGGCATCGCCGCAGGGGTCTTGGGATTGAGCGCGCTGATCGGACGGCGTAACGCGCCCGATCCCTCGCACCCCCGCATCCGCCGCTGGTATCGGCGGCTCGACAAGCCGGACTTCACCCCGCCGGACGCGGTGTTTGGCGCGGTGTGGCCGGTGCTGGAGACACTGGCAGCGGTCGGCGGTTATCGCCTGCTCCGCAGCCCCGCTTCGCCCCGCCGGAACGCGGCAGTCGCGCTCTGGCTGGGCAATAGCGCGATGATCGGTGGCTGGACCGAGTTGTTCTTCCGCGAGCGGCGGACCGGCGCGAGCACCGCCGCCGCCGGGGCCATGGCGCTGGGCACGACGGCGCTGGCCGCGACCGCCTGGAAGGTCGACCGTCCGGCGGCGGTCAGCGTCCTGCCACTGGCCGCATGGCTGGGCTTTGCCACGATACTGGCGGGCGAGGTCTGGCGGCGCAACGCGGCAGAATAAGGCGTCGGGCGGCCTTATCCTGCCGAGCGAACGGGATGAGGCCCCCGAAACATGAAATTCAGATGACGCCATCATGAACTATTCCGCGTAGGAAACGTTCGGGGGCGATGCGGGGGATCAGCATCGTCGTTTTTGCCGTCACGGCCGGTCTGTTGGCAGGATGCAACACGCATCAGTCGACATTGGCCCCTTTCGGCGCGGATGCGGCCGACATCCGGCATCTTTTCATCATCATGCTGGTCGGGGCGGTCGTCATTGCGGCCGGTGTCGCCCTGCTGATGCGCCACGCGGTGCGTGCGCCGGAAGGGTCTATCGACCATCGTCGGGGAATGCGGATCGTTCTTTGGCTGGGCGGGGTGATCCCGACGATCGTCCTGCTCGGCCTTCTCGCCTATTCGCTACCCTATATGAAACCACGGCCGGTGTCGCCCACCGACCTGACCATTGCGGTCGATGGCGAGCAATTCTGGTGGCGCGTCGCCTATCGACCGCCCGGCCGCCCCGCCGTCACCAGCGCCAACGAAATCCGTGTGCCCGTCGGCCGCACCGTCGCCTTCCAGCTGACGGCGGGCGATGTGGTGCACAGCTTCTGGATACCGGGGCTGGCGGGCAAGATGGACATGATCCCCGGCCGCACCAACACGCTGGTCGTGCGAGCCGACAAGCCCGGCCGCTATCGCGGGCAGTGCGCGGAGTTCTGCGGGCTGAGCCACGCGCTGATGGCGTTCGACGTCATCGCCATGCCGCCCGCCGCCTTCGACGCCTGGCTGGCCAACGAAGCGCGCCCCGCCCGACCAAGCAACGCGGAGGGCGCGCGCCTGTTCGCCGAGAATGGCTGTGGCGGCTGTCACGGCGTCGCAGGCGTCACCGCGCCCAGCCGGATCAGCCCCGACCTGACCCATTTCGGATCGCGCCGTACGCTGGCGGCGGGCATCCTGCCGATGACGCCCGCCAATGTCGCCGCTTTCATCCGCCACCCCGAAAAGACCAAGCCGGGCGTGCGAATGCCTTCCTTCCCCCAATTGTCGGATGACAAGGCCATGGCCCTCGCCCGCTATCTTCAGGGCCTGCAATGAGCCTCCACGCCCAGGACGATCCCGCCCTTCGCGCGGCACAGGAAGAACGGCTTCGCGAAGTGTGGAAGCCGCCCAGCGGCTTGTTCCTGCGCTGGACCGACACCAACAACAACCGGGTCGGGGTCTGGTACACGCTGACCGCGTTCGGCTTCATGCTGTTTGCGGGCGTGCTGGCGCTCATTATGCGGACGCAGCTGGCGGTGCCGGACAACGACCTCGTCTCGGCGAACACCTTCAACCAGCTGTTCACGCTACACGGCTCGATGATGATGTTCCTGTTCGCCGTGCCGATGTTCGAGGCGGTGTCGATCATCCTCCTGCCCCAGCTATTGGGCGCGCGCGACCTGCCCTTCCCGCGCCTGTCGGCGTTCGGTTATTGGAGCTTCCTGCTGGGCGGCGTGTTCGTCGGCGGCTCGATCTTTTTCAACGCCGCGCCCGATGGCGGCTGGTTCATGTATCCGCCGCTGACCACGCGCACCGACCTGTCCGGGCTGGGTGCGGATATCTGGATGCTGGGCCTGTCCTTCATCGAGGTGTCGTCGGTGGCCGCCGCGGTCGAGCTGATCGTCGGCGTGCTGAAATGCCGCCCGCCGGGGATGCGGCTGAACCTGATGCCGCTCTACGCCTGGTACATACTGGTTGTGGCGGTGATGATCCTGTTCGCCTTCCCACCACTGATCGCGGGCGATCTTTTGTTTGAGATGGAGCGGCTGCTTAATTGGCCATTCTTCGATGCCGCGCGCGGCGGTGATCCGCTGCTGTGGCAGCATCTGTTCTGGATCTTCGGCCATCCGGAAGTCTATATCGTCTTCCTGCCCTCCATCGCGCTATTCGCGATGATGATCCCGACCTTCGCGCAGCGGCATCTGCTGGGCTATCCCTGGATCGTGCTGGCCGCGGTCGGCACCGCATTCCTGTCGTTCGGCCTGTGGGTCCACCACATGTTCGCGACCGGCCTGCCGAAAATCAGCCTCGCCTTCTTCTCTGCCGCGTCGGAGGCCGTCGCGATCCCGACCGGCGTTCAGATCTTCGCCTTCATCGCCACGCTATGGGCGGGCAAGGTGAAGTGGTCGACGCCGCTTCTCTATGCGTCGGGAAGCCTGGCCGTGTTCGTCATCGGCGGCCTGACCGGCGTGATGGTCGCGGTCGCGCCCTTCGATTGGCAGGCGCACGATACCTATTTCATCGTCGCACACCTGCATTATGTGCTGATCGGCGGCACGCTGATGCCGCTGTTTGGTGGGCTCTATTATTATTGGCCGCTGATTACGGGTAAGAAGCTGTCCGACCGGCTGGGGCGGATCGCCTTCTGGATCATGTTCGTCGGGATCAACCTGACCTTCTTCCCGATGCACCTGTCGGGGCTGGAGGGCATGCCGCGCCGTGTCTTCACCTATCCGGAAGAACTGGGCATCGGCTGGCTGAACCTTGCCTCGACCGCCGGGTCGTACATGTTTGCGGCCGGGGTGCTGGTGCTGGTCGTCGACCTCGCCTTGTCGCCGACGCGCGCCAAGTCGCCGCGCAATCCGTGGAACGCGGGTACGCTCGAATGGCTGGCTCACCCCGATGACGAAGATTGGGGCATCCGCTCGGTGCCGCTGGTCGAGAGCCGCTATCCGATCTGGGACCAGAAGAACTTCGTCGCCAAGGTCGATGAAGGCCGCTTCTTCCTGCCCGACGCCGAGGAAGGGCGTCGCGAGACGATCATCACCTCGGTGCTCGACGCCAGGCCCGTCTCGGTGATCCGTCTGGGCACGCCCAGCGTCAAGCCGATGATGACCGCCGTCGCGCTGGGCGCGGTGTTCATCCTGACCACCTATCACCTCTATATGGTGGCGGCGCTGTTCGGCGTGGTGACGCTGGGTTGTGTCCTGTGGTGGCTGTGGGACACCGCCGAAATCCCCGAAAAACCCGAAAAGCCGATCGGCCACGGCATCCATCTGCCCCTCTATATCTCCGGCCCTGCCGCGCCGGGATGGTGGGCGATGTTCATCACGATGATGGCGGACGCGACGGCCTTTTCGGGCCTGGTCTTCGGCTATTATTTCTTCTGGACCATCCATCCCGATTTTGGTGACGCGTTCGACGGGCCGGGCGTCGGCGGGCCTATCACGGCTTTGGTGCTGTCGCTGGCGAGTTGGGCGGCGACGCTGGCGGCGCGCGAGGTGCATAGCTGGGGCTCGGTCAACGCCGCACGTGGGCTGCTGATCGCGGGCGCGGCCACCGCCATCGCCAGCCTTTTCGCCGGGATCGCCTGTCTCGACGGGCTCGACCCAACCGCCAATGCCTATCCGGCCATCGTCTGGGTGCTGGTGGTCTGGACCGTCGTCCACGCCGCCATCGCCGCGATCATGCAGCTCTATACGCTGGCGCGCAGCATCGCCGGGCGGATGACGCCGACCCATGACGCCGATATCCGCAACATCACCGTCTATGCGCATTTCTTCGCACTGACCGCGATCGTGACCTATCTGACCATCGGCCTGTTCCCGGAGAGCGGGCTGTGAAGCGCTGGCTGAAAGGCGCGCACCGGTTACGCGTCACCCTGTGGACGCTGATCGTGCCGCCGACGACCTGGGCGGTGCACTTCCTGTTCTCCTATCTCTGGGCGGCGATCAGTTGCGAGAAGATCGGCGAGTGGGCGCTCTTCCCCACCGCCTTCGCGATTGGCACTGCCGTGGCGCTGATCGTCATCCTCGCCTCGGGCCTGATCGCCTGGCAACAATCGCGCACGCCCGGCGACCCGCCCCCGCATAATGAGGGCACCGATATCGATCGCCTGCGCTTCCTGGCCTATTCCACCCTGCTGCTGGCGGCGTTGAGCTTTGTCGCGGTGATCTTCACCGCCATGCCCGTCCTCCTGCTGAACGATTGCCGATGAGGCGGGGATCGCTCATCGCCGGGCTGGTGCTGCTCCCGCTGGGCTGGGCGTTCAGTGGCTGGGGCATGACGGGGCATATGGTCGCGCACATGATCGCGGTGGCGGTGGCCGCGCCCTTCCTCGCTTTCGGCGTGCAGGGCACCCGCCTCGACCCTGCCGAGCGCTGGCCGCGTCTCGCCACGCCGCTGATCGCCGCGCTGGTCGAGGCGGTGATCGTCTGGGGCTGGCATGTGCCCGCCCTGCGCCGCTTGGCGGATCACACGCCGCTCTGGCTGGCGGTCGAGCAGGTGAGTTTCCTGGCCGCCGGACTGCTGCTCTGGTCGGCGGTGCTGGCCCCACGCCACCGTGCGGCGGGGATCGCGGCGCTGCTGATCACCTCGATGCACATGACTCTGCTCGGCGCGCTGATCGGCCTCGCGCCACGTCCGCTCTACAGCCATCACGGCGCGGGCGCGCTGGAGGATCAGCAGCTGGCGGGGGTCATCATGCTGCTGGTCGGTGGCATCGCCTATCTGTGCGGCGGGCTTGCCATGCTCGGTCGCCTGCTGAAGGGGCACGAAGAGGTGCACGCATGACGATCCGCATCACTTGGAAACGCGTGCTGGCAACCCTGGTCGGGCTCGCCGCGCTGGGCATGGCGGTCGCCTGGTCGGGCGTCATCGGCCTCGCGGCGTCGAGCGGGCACTGGGCGATCACCGACTGGTTCCTCCACTGGACGATGCGCAATTCGGTGCGCACCCATGCCGCCTTCACCGCGCCCAAGGACCCCGCCGATGCCAGCGGCCTGGTCAGCGCGGCAGGGCATTTCGCCAATAGCTGTGCGATCTGTCACGGCGCGCCGGGGCAGAAGCCCGCCCCCGTGATGCAGGCCGCGACGCCGCCCGCGCCGGACCTGGCGGTCAACGCGCGCGAATGGACCGACAAGCAGCTGTTCTGGATTCTCCAGCACGGCGTCAAATATACCGGCATGCCCGCCTGGGCCGTGCAGGACCGCCCCGACGAGGTGCGTCGCATGGTCGCCTTCGTCCGCCGCCTGCCCGGCATGAGTCCCGCGCAGTATCGCGCGCTGGTGGCAGAGGCTTCGCCCGCCATAGATCCCGACAATTGCACCGGATGCCACGGCACCGACGGACGCGGCCGGGGGAGCCCCGACATTCCGATCCTGGGCGGCCAGAGCCCCGAATATCTGCTTGCGGCGCTGAAGGGCTATGCGAACGGCACCCGGTCGAGCGCGGTCATGCAGCAGGTGGCGATGCGGATGCAGCCCGCTGAGATGGACGCCGCCGCGCGCCGCTTCGCGGCGATGCCGGGTCTGGGCGCGACACCCGCCGGCGATCCCGCCGCCGCGCGGATCGTCGAGCAGGGCCTGCCCGAGCGGCAGCTTCCTGCCTGTGTCAGCTGCCACACGCCCGGCAAGCTCTATCCCGTCCTCGCCGGACAGCGCGCCAGCTATATCGCCGCGCGTCTGCGCCGCTGGCAGGGCGACAAGAATGTGGTCGACGCGCGCAAGAGCCATGCGACCATGCCCGTCATCGCACGCCGCATCCCGAAGGACATGATCGACCCCATCGCCCGCTATCTGGCGGGGGAGCCGCCTACCAAGCCATAAGGTGGTGCCCCGCTATCCAGCGATATTGGCCCAGGCGGGCTCCTCCGGCAGGTGCCCCTGCGCCAAGCAGCGGAAGCCCGGCCGGGCCAGCAGATAGCCCTGCATGTAACGGACACCCAACGCGCGCAGCGAGTCATATTCGCCGATCGTCTCAACCCCCTCGGCGATGACGGAGATTCCCATCTTGTCGGCGATACGGATCACGCCTTCGACGATCATGCGCCGGGGCATCGCCGTATCGATCCCGCGGATCAGCGCCATGTCGAGCTTCAGATAATCGGCCCTCACCTGTGCCAGCAGCGTCAGCCCCGCATGGCCCGCCCCGAAATCGTCGATCGCCGTGCCGAAACCCATGCCGTGATAGGTGTCGAGGATGGCCTTCAGACGCTCGGGCGCACCAGTATCGGCATGTTCGGAAAACTCGAAGATCAACCGCTCGAGCGGCATGTTCAGCCGCCGCGCCGTGTCGAGCGTTGGCTCCAGGCAGGCGAGCGGCGAATAGATGGTGTCGGGGAAGAAATTGATCGACAGCCGCGCGTCGGTATCGAGGATACCTGCCGCGACCGCCCCCTCGATCGCCGTCACGCGGCATTGCTGGTCGAACGCATAGCGCTTGTCCGGGGTCACCCGCGCCAAGATGTCCGCCGATCCCTCGCCCTTGGGTCCACGGACCAGCGCCTCATAGGCGATGGCACGGCCGGTCTGGACGTCCAGGATCGGCTGAAAGGCCATGGCGATGGCAAAGGGCGGTTGCTCGGGACAAAAGCTGCGATACCCGTGCTGCATGACGATCTCCTTCGCCAGCCAGCATAAGACTCAGCGGCTAAGGGGCCGTTAAAGCGGCAGGCATCCGGCAAGGATTTGCCGAAATATCGCTGAGGGGAAATCGTCGGCTATCCTGGCCATTCCTATCCGGCCTAAAGCCTTGAAAGGAATGGTGGGCGCGACAGGGATTGAACCTGTGACCCCACCCGTGTGAAGGGTGTGCTCTACCGCTGAGCTACGCGCCCGGTAACCGGAGGACGGGCCTTTAGGCGGCGATCCGCCGCCTGTCCAGCCCCATTTTCAGGATTTAGTTGACCGAGTCCTTCAACAGCTTGCCCGGCTTGAACTTGGGCTGCGACGAGGCCTTGATGGTCATCGGCTCGCCGGTGCGGGGGTTGCGGCCGGTCGACGCCTTGCGCTTGGACACCGAGAAGGTGCCGAAGCCGACCAAGCGAACCTCGTCGCCCTTCTTGAGCGCGGCGGTGATCGACTCGAACACCGCGTCGACCGCCTTGACCGCATCGCCGCGCGCGAGGCCCGAGGAATCGGCGACGGTAGCGATCAGCTCCTGCTTGTTCATTCCATAACCCCCTATGATTTCGACGATAAACGGCACGGGACTCGGTGCCGTCCA
Source organism: Sphingomonas sanguinis NBRC 13937 (assembly GCF_001591005.1). GTDB lineage: Bacteria > Pseudomonadota > Alphaproteobacteria > Sphingomonadales > Sphingomonadaceae > Sphingomonas > Sphingomonas sanguinis. The sequence goes on along the minus strand of NZ_BCTY01000009.1, from coordinate 28,679 downwards.
AATATTAAAGGACCGATAATGCCGAGGCGGTTGAGCGTGTCAAACCCCGACATCGATTGAAATGGAAGGATCACGCAAACAGATGCGTGTGTCATCTCCATGACAATCCGGGCGGCGGAGCCAACGATCCGTCGACCGATGGCCCCGCCCTTGCGACCATCAGTGGTGGCGCTCTCCACCGACGGCCGGGATCGCGGCGGGCGGCAAGGCCGCCAGCTCGTCCGCATCGGTCCAGTCGATCGCCTCAAGCGGCCCGACCAGCGCCAGGCGCAGCACCTCGTCGACATGAGCAACCGGCACAATCTTCAGGCCGTTCAGGATGTTGGCCGGAATGTCCGCCAGATCCTTCTCATTCTCTTGCGGGATGAGAACGGTGGTGATGCCGCCACGCAGCGCCGCCAGCAGCTTTTCCTTCAGGCCACCGATCGGCAGCACGCGTCCCCGGAGGGTCACCTCGCCGGTCATCGCCACATCCTTGCGCACCGCGATGCCGGTCAGCGTCGACACGATCGAGGTGACCAGGCCGATACCCGCAGACGGACCATCCTTGGGCACCGCGCCCTCGGGCAGATGAATATGGATATCCTTGCGATGGAACAGCGACGGCTTGATGCCGAAGCTGGGGCTGCGCGCCTGGACGAAGCTGAAGGCGGCCTGGACCGATTCCTTCATCACATCGCCCAGCTTGCCGGTGGTCTTCACCTGCCCCTTGCCCGGCACGGTCACCGATTCGATGGTCAGCAGCTCGCCGCCCACCTCGGTCCAAGCGAGACCGGTGACCGCACCGATCTGGTCTTCCTGCTCGGACAGGCCATGGCGATACTTCTGGACGCCCGCGAACTCGTGCAGGTTTTCCGGCGTGATCGTCACCGACGTCGTCCTGCCCTCCAGGATCTGGCGCAGCGCCTTGCGGGCAAGCCGCGCAATCTCACGCTCCAGCGTCCGCACGCCCGCCTCACGGGTGTAACGCTGGATCAGGGCACGCAGCCCTTCCTGGGTCAGCGTGAACTCACCGTCCTTCAGGCCGTGCGTCTCGACCTGCTTGGCGACCAGATGCCGCTCGGCGATCTCGACCTTCTCGTCCTCGGTATAACCCTCCAGACGGATGATCTCCATGCGATCGAGCAACGGCTGCGGCAGGTTCAGCGTGTTCGCGGTGCAGACGAACATCACGTCCGACAGATCGATGTCGATCTCCAGATAGTGATCGTTGAACTTCGCGTTCTGTTCGGGGTCGAGCACTTCCAGCAGCGCCGAGGCAGGGTCGCCGCGGAAGTCCTGGCCCAGCTTGTCGATCTCGTCGAGCAGGAACAGCGGGTTGCCCGTACCGGCCTTTTTCAGGTTGGTCACGATCTTGCCCGGCAGCGAGCCGATATACGTCCGCCGGTGGCCGCGAATCTCGGCCTCGTCGCGCACGCCGCCCAGCGACTGGCGGATAAACTCGCGCCCGCACGCCTTGGCGATCGACTGGCCCAGCGAGGTCTTGCCCACGCCCGGCGGGCCGACGAGGCACAGGATCGGCCCCTTCAGCTTGTTGGTGCGCGCCTGCACGCCCAGATATTCGACGATCCGGTCCTTCACCTTTTCCAGCGCATAGTGATCCTGGTCGAGGATCGCCTGCGCCGCCGCGATGTCCTTCTTGACCTTGGACTTCTTGCCCCAGGGCAGGCCCAGAAGCACGTCGAGGTAATTGCGCACGACCGTCGCCTCGGCGCTCATCGGCGCCATGGTCTTCAGCTTCTTCAGCTCGGCGGTGGCCTTGGTGCGCGCTTCCTTGGACAGCTTGAGCGTCGCGATCTTCTGGGTCAGCTCGGCGATCTCGTCGCCATCGCCGTCCTCGCCCTCATTGCCCAGCTCGCGCTGGATCGCCTTGAGCTGCTCGTTGAGATAATATTCGCGCTGCGTCTTCTCCATCTGACGCTTGACGCGGCTCTTGATCTTCTTCTCGACCTGCAGGACGCCCAGTTCGCCCTCCATCAGGGCATAGGCCATCTCCAGCCGCTTGGCCGGATCGGTCTCCACCAGCAGCGCCTGCTTGTCGGCGACCTTGACCGAAATGTTCGCGGCAACCGCATCGGCCAGCTGCGAGGCATCCTCGATCTCGGCCAGCTGCACGGCCGTTTCGGCGGGCAGCTTGCGGTTGAGCTTGGCGTAATTCTCGAACTGGTCGACGACCGAGCGCATCAGCGCCGCGATCTGCGCCTGGACGTCGTGCTCCTGCTCTTCGAGCGCGGATTCGTCCGACTCGACCACGGTCGCGTCGATCGTCGCGGTCAGGAAAGCACCCGATTCGTCCACCTCGACCAGGCGGCCGCGCGTCTTGCCCTCGACCAGCACGCGCACGGTGCCATCGGGCAGCTTCAGCAATTGCAGGACGCTCGCGGTTACGCCGATTTCGTACAGATCCTCGCGCGAGGGGTCGTCCTCGGCCGGATCGAGCTGAGCGACCAGGAAAATTTCCTTGTCCGCCGCCATCGCCGCTTCCAGGGCTGCGACCGATTTGTCGCGGCCGACGAACAGGGGCACGATCATGTGCGGGAAGACGACGATGTCACGCAGCGGAAGGACGGGATAGGACTGGTTCATGCAAACTCCGGTCGGCCCTGATCGGGGCCTCATTCTGGTCTTTATATGGGGAGGGTTGCCGATCCATCAATCACCGGTGCGATAAGGCGATGCGCCAGAGCGCTTGCCAAGCCGGTTCGCTTGCGCAACACCATGCATCATGGATCGTATACGGAACTGCGTCGCCGCGCTGCTCGCCTCCTCGCTTCTTTCGGTCGCCCCGCTGGCGGCACAGACGCCCAAGGCCCTTCCGGGCAAGGGCGAGCCGCCGCTGACCGCACAGACCATGATCTCTGGCGGGGTCCGCCTGCCCGAACAGCTGGCGATGCGCTTCGACAGCGCCGACCTGTCGTTCGAGGTTTTGCCCGATACCGAAGAACTGAACGGCATTGCGGTGCTGGGCTTTACCGCCAAGGCGCCGCTGGCCCGGCTGGTGATCGATCTCGACAAGAATTTGCCGGTCAAGACGATCGCGATCGACGGCAAGCCGCTGTCGCCCGCGCGGTGGAGCAACCCGCAAGGCCAGTTGGTCATCAACCTCCCCCGCCCGCTCAAGGCCGGTCAGAAGGTCGGCGCGAAGATCACCTATGGCGGCACGCCGCATGTTGCGGTGCGTGCGCCCTGGGACACCGGCGTCGTCTGGGCCAAGACGCCGGACGGCCACCCATGGTTCGCGACCACCTCGCAGGGCTATGGCTGTGACCTGTTCTGGCCGTGCCTCGACTATCCGATGGGCGAGCCGGGCGTCGTCACGCTGCACATCACGGTGCCAAAGGGGCTGAAGGCGCCGTCCAACGGCGTGCTGCTCGGTGTCGATACGCTGCCCGACGGGCGCACCCGCTGGAACTGGCGGACCAAGCATCCCAACACCTATGCCATCGCGCTGAACGTCGGCCCCTATGAGGTGGTCGAGGGCAGCTACAAGAGCCGCTTCGGCAACACGATCCCGATGTTCTACTGGTATCTGCCGGGCGAAAAGGAAAAGGCCGAGAAGCTGTTCGCCGAATTCGCCCCGACCCTGGACTTTTTCGAGTCGACCGTCGGCCCCTTCCCCTTCGGCGACGAGAAGCTGGGCGTGGTCGAAACTCCGCACAAGGGCATGGAGCACCAGACGATCAATGCCTACGGCAACGAGTATGCCAAGGCGCCCGAAGGTTTCGACTGGCTGTTCCAGCATGAGTTCAGCCATGAATGGTTCGGCAACCAGCTGACCAATGTCGACTGGGACGATTTCTGGCTGCACGAGGGCTATGGCAGTTACATGCAGCCCAGTTACGGTCGCTGGCGCGAGGGCGAGGCGCGCTATGCGGTGATGATGGACGCGCAGCGCGGGCAGATCGCCAACAAGGCTCCCATCGTCCACGACCGCAGCATGACCGAGCAGGATGTCTATGAAGAGGCCAAGGGCGGCCCCGGCCTCGACATCTATATGAAGGGCTCGTGGATGCTCCACACCCTGCGCAATCTGATCGGGGACAAGGCGTTCTGGGACGTGACGCGGCTGGCGGTGTATGGCCGCACCGACCCCAAGCCAGGCAATTTCACGCCGCGCTATGGCTCGACGAAGGAATATGAAGGCTTTGTCCGGCAGGTCACGGGCAAGGATTATGGCTGGTTCTTCAACGTCTATCTGCGCCAGGCGGCGCTGCCCGAGATCGTCAAGACGCAGGTGGGCGACCGGCTGACGCTGACCTGGAAGGTGCCGGGCGGCGGGCCCTTCCCCCTGCCGGTCGAGGTGCAGGTCGGCGACACGGTGCAGACGCTGCCGATGACCGACGGCACAGGCACGCTGACCGTGCCCGCGGGCGCGCATGTCGTGGTCGACCCCTGGGCCAAGATCCTGAAGCGCTCCGTTGCGATCGAGGAGTATCGCGCATGGAAGGCGGAGCAGGCGGCGAAGAAGAAGCCGGAGAAATAAGGTCCTCCCCGCCCCGGGGAGGACCGCCTTACGGCACCACCGTCACGAACAGATAGGCGGCGAAGATCACCAGATGCACCGCGCCGCCCAGCACGGTGGTTCGGCCATTGCCCAGCGTCAGAGTTATCGTGAACAGCGACAGCACCAGCAGGATCATCTCCTTCGCCCCGATCCCCAGTGCCAGCGGCAGGCCCAGCATCAGCGACACGATTGCCACCGCCGGAATGGTCAGCCCGATCGTCGCCAGCGCGGAGCCGAGCGCCAGGTTGAGACTGGTCTGCAGCCGGTTCCGCTTGGCCGCGCGGTACGCCGCCAGGCTTTCGGGGGCGAGGACGAGGGCCGCGATCACCACGCCGACGATCGCCAGCGGCAGGCCCGCCCCCAGGATCGCCGCCTCGACGATCCCCGACAGCCCCTTGGCGAGCAGCACCACGCCGACCAGCGCCACCAGCAGCATCCCCAGGGCCGCCCAAGCCGCCGCATCGGTTGGCGGCTCGGCATGGGCATCGGCGGGCAGGTCTTCGTCGGCGGGCAGGAAATATTCGCGGTGGCGCACCGTCTGCACCATCACGAAGGTGCCATAGAGAATGACGCTGACCAGCGCGACGAAGATCAGCTGCGACGGCGCATAGGTCGGCCCCGGCGCGGACGAAACGTAATTGGGCAGCAGCAGCGACAGCACCACCATCGCGGTCAAGACGTTGAGCGCCGCACTCGCGCCCCGGAGCGAGAAACGCTGCTCGCCATGCTGGACGCCCCCCGCCAGCAGGCAGAGGCCGACAATCCCGTTCAGGATGATCATGATCGCCGCGAACACCGTATCGCGCGCCAGGCTGGAGGCGTCGCCCGCATCGGACAGCATCAGGCTGACGATCAACGACACCTCGATCACCGTCACCGCGACCGCCAGCACCAGCGTACCGAACGGCTCGCCCACCCGGTGCGCGACGACCTCCGCCTGATGCACCGCCGACAGGACGCAGCCGATCAGGATCACCGCCGCAACGACGACCCCCACCGTCCCCATTTTGTAGAGCGACACCGCAATGGCGAGCAGGCCCAGCAGCGGGAACACCAAGGTCCACCACGGCATCAACAGGCGCTGGAGCAGCGCGCGCTTCTGTCCGGCGGTGACGATGGCATCGGGTTCGCTCATGGCTGGTCTGGACTCCTTATCTTGGCATGGAATAATGACATTCCTGTCATGCCAATGCCCCAACCGCCCGGTTGGGTCCCGCCACGTCCGAGATTCGTTGCGATCGGGCAATAAACACCCTCACCCTTCCGGCGCTTCGTGCCTCCCTCCCTCTCCCACCGGGAGAGGGAAGGGGCCCGCCCGCTTTGGCGGGTGGGAAGGGTGAGGGTCGCTAGACGATAGAGACTCAACCCGCCGCATTCTCTACGCGATACCGGAGCCACAGCTCACCGCCCGGCAAAACCTCGTAATGCGTCAACGTCAGCCCCGTCAGCGGCGCGGGCGTATCCGCATCCTCCTCCCCCGAATGAAACAGGCTGGGCGCGCCCGAAGCACCGTCGATCGCGGGACAGAGCGCCATGCTGATCTCGTCGATCAACCCGGCGCGCAGGAATTCGCCATTGGCCGTGCCGCCACCCTCGACCAGCAGGGTTTCCACGCCCAGCTCGCGGTTCAGGATGTCGGGCACCGCGCGCAGGTCGATCGCGTCCGATCCTGCGAAAATATAGGACACCCCATCCGCCCGCAGCCCGGCCAGATGCGCATCCGATACCGCCTCGGTCAGCACGACCACGATCGGATCGCCGCCGATATCGCCCCGCCCCCACACGATTTTCGCCTGTTCATCCAGCACGACGCCAAAGGCATCGGCTTTGCGGGTGGCAAACCAAGGCTCGCGCGGGAAGGTTTCGCTCGTTTCCGGGTAGCGGTCGCCCTTGGCAAATTCCTGCCCCGTCACGCGCCCCACGATCCAGGCATCGCCACCGATGCGGTCGTGCAGGTCCTCAAACAGATCCCCGGGCTTATAGCTCTTGGGCCGCCAGCGGCTTTGCAGGATGCGCCCGTCCAGGCTGCAAATCATGTGGCAGATCATATGGGGCTTCATCGCGACGTCTCCTGTTCGGAGCGGCAACGCGTGGTGAAGCAGAGGGGTTCGAACGCCTATCTCATTCCTCTCCTGCAAGGGGAGGAAATTCAGCGCCCGCCGACCTGCCGCATCATCGTCCAGAAGCGGGGACCGCCCTTGGGCACTGACTATTCCCCGGTCAACTCGAAGCCCAGTTGCATTGCACGCGGCAGCAACGCCCCAGAGCACGGAGTATCGGGATCAGACGCCGGACAAAGGCCATGGTCGGCACATGCGCCTGCCCCGGCGGGCGCCAAAAGGTCTCGGCTTTGGCCTCTTCGCCAACCAACCGCATTCGCCAAATGAAAACGGGCGCCTCCCTCAGGGAAGCGCCCGCCATCCATTCACAACGTCACAGGACCGGTCAGGCCGCCGCGCCGTCCGTCTTCTTGGCCTTTTCGGCATAGACGCGGATCGGTTCCTTGCGGCCCTCGACCACGTCCTTGTCGACCATCACCTCATCGACGCCGTCCATGCCAGGCAGGTCGAACATGGTGTCGAGCAAAATGCCCTCCAGGATCGAGCGAAGCCCGCGTGCACCGGTCTTGCGCTCGATCGCCTTCTTGGCGACCGTGGTCAGCGCGTCGTCGGTGAAGTCGAGTTCGACATTCTCCATCTCGAACAGCTTCTGATACTGCTTGACCAGCGCGTTCTTCGGCTCGGACAGGATCTTGACCAGCGCCGCGATGTCGAGGTCTTCCAGTGTCGCGATGACGGGCAGACGACCGACGAATTCGGGGATCAGGCCGAACTTGAGCAGATCCTCCGGCTCGGTCTGGCGCAGATATTCGCCGGTCCGCTTTTCCTCAGGGGCCGCGACATAGGCGCCGAAGCCGATCGACTTGCCCTGCAGACGGTCGCCGATGATCTTCTCGAGCCCCGCAAATGCGCCGCCGCAGATGAACAGGATGTTCGTCGTATCGACCTGCAGGAATTCCTGCTGCGGATGCTTGCGGCCACCCTGCGGGGGAACGCTGGCGGTCGTGCCTTCCATCAGCTTGAGCAGCGCCTGCTGAACGCCTTCGCCCGACACGTCGCGGGTGATCGAGGGGTTCTCGGCCTTGCGGCTGATCTTGTCGATCTCGTCGATATAGACGATGCCGCGCTGCGCCCGCTCGACATTGTAATCCGACGCCTGGAGCAGCTTCAGGATGATGTTCTCGACATCCTCGCCGACATAACCGGCTTCGGTCAGCGTCGTGGCGTCCGCCATGGTGAATGGCACGTCGAGGATGCGTGCCAGAGTCTGCGCCAGCAGCGTCTTGCCGCAGCCGGTCGGGCCGACGAGCAGGATGTTGGACTTGGCGAGTTCGACGTCGGCACCCTTCGCGCCATGGTTCAGGCGCTTATAGTGGTTGTGCACCGCGACCGACAGGACACGCTTGGCCTGCTTCTGCCCGATGACATAGTCGTCGAGCACGTTGCAGATTTCCTGGGGCGTCGGGACGCCACCATCCTTCTTGGAAACCAGCGCGGACTTGGTCTCCTCACGGATGATGTCGTTGCACAGCTCCACGCACTCGTCGCAAATGAAGACGGTTGGCCCCGCGATCAGCTTGCGCACCTCGTGCTGCGACTTGCCGCAGAACGAGCAATAGAGGGTGCTTTTCGAGTTGCCACCGCTCACCTTGTCCATCAATCACCTCTCGCACCCGATACCGGTGCGCTACCGTTGCCGGGGTGCGCATCGTACCGCACCCCTATAAAGTCACAATCGAAATAAACCGTTCATCGTGAACGATCCGCCTTACGCAGCGGTCGACGCGTCGTCGGCCGGGGTCGGACGCTTGTCGAACACCTGGTCGATCAGGCCGAACTCCTTAGCTTCCTCGGCGCTCATGAACTTGTCGCGGTCCATCGCGCGCTCGATCTCCTCGAGCGGCTTGCCGGTGTACTTGGCGTACAGCGTGTTCAGGAAATGCCGCATGCGCAGGATTTCACGCGCCTGGATCTCGATATCGGCCGCCATGCCCTGCGCCCCGCCCGAGGGCTGGTGGATCATTATGCGGCTGTTCGTGGTCGCGACGCGCATGCCCGGCTCACCGGCCGACAGCAGGAAGCTGCCCATCGAGGCGGCCTGACCGATGCACAGCGTGCCGACGCGCGGACGGATATACTGCATCGTGTCATGGATCGCCATGCCCGCCGTGACGACACCGCCCGGCGAGTTGATGTACATATAGATATCCTTCTTCGGATTTTCCGATTCAAGGAACAGCAGCTGCGCGCAGATCAGCGAAGCCATACCGTCCTCGACACCGCCGGTGACGAAGATGATACGCTCGCGCAGCAGGCGGCTGAAGATATCGAACGAGCGTTCGCCGCGGTTCGACTGTTCGATGACGATCGGAACCAGACCGGCCTGCGTCTGCCGGAGCCCGACGCCAGCCATCGCCAGCGGGCTCGCGAAATCGCCGGTCTCGAACGGATTGTGCATGGAAATCTCTCTTATGCCCAGAAGAGCCCCTATGTCGCGTGATGGCCGCGCATATTCAAGCCCCGGCGACATCCGCGGATGGTGCCGTGCAGCGTTTATCGCTTTCAGGCATGAAAATCCGATTAGCGTTCGTTCCCCGGCGCGGGCAGCGCCAGATAGGCCAGCCGCCGTACCTCCTGCCGCCCACGCACCACCGTATCGAGGATCAGGCCGGTGAATAGGTTCAGCGCGGCGAGCAGCATCAGCCCGGTCGACAGGATCGCGGTCGGGAAGCGTGGCACCTGATGCGTTTCCAGATAGGTGAAGATCAACGGCGCGGAGAGAAGCACCGCCAGGGCCGCGAACAGCCCGGCAATCGCCCCAAAGAACCATAGCGGGCGCTCGATCCGATACAGCTTGATGATCGTACGCAGGATGCGCCAGCCGTCCGAATAGGTGCTGAGCTTCGAGGTCGACCCTTCCGGCCGCGCATAATAGGGCGTCGCGATCTCGGCACAGGGCATCTTCAGCTCCAGCGCATGGACGCTGATCTCGGTCTCGATCTCGAAGCCGACCGACAGCACGGGAAAGCTCTTGACGAAGCGTCGCGAGAAGACGCGGTAACCCGAGAGGATATCGGTGAAACTCCGCCCGAACAGCTTGGCGAGCATGCCCGTTAGCATCGCATTGCCGAACCGGTGCCCGCGGCGATAGGCGAGCTCGGCCTCGCTCACCCGCTGGCCCACCACCATGTCGAGTTGCTCTTCGACCATGCGCGCGACCAGGCTGGGGGCGGAGGCGGCGTCATAAGTCGCGTCGCCATCGGCCATCACATAGATATCGGCATCGATATCCGCGAACATGCGGCGCACCACCGCGCCCTTGCCCTGGATACGTTCCGACCGGACAATGGCCCCGGCTTCGCGCGCGACCTCCATCGTCCGATCCTTGCTGTTATTGTCATAGACATAGATCGCCGCCGACGGCAGCGCCGCGCGGAACCCCGCGATGGTCTGCGCAATCGCCGCCTCTTCATTGTAGCAGGGCAGCAGCACCGCGATCCGGGGTTCGTTCACAACCTATCCTCAGTCAAAAGGCGGGCGATCCGCCCCCCGTCACAGCCCATGCCCCTATGCGCCGACAAGGCCGGGCGGGACAGCCCGTTGGCCATTTCTCCCCTTGCAGGGGAGGATCACAACGCAGGAAGGGCGACCGCTTGCGCGACCGCCCTTCCCGTTTGTCACGAACGCAAAATCCGATGCCGTCCTTATTCGGTCGGCGCAGCCTTCTTCGCGCGCGGCTTCTTGGCGGGAGCCTCGGCGGCCTCCGCTTCGCCTTCGACCGGAGCGGCCTTCTTGGCGCGCGTGGTCTTCTTCGGCGCCTCTTCGGCGACTGCCGCCTCGCCCTCGGCCGGAGCGGCCTTCTTGGCGCGGGTCGTCTTCTTCGGCGCGTCCTCGGCGGTCGCGTCTTCCGACGCGGCGTCATCGGTCACGTCGGCCTTCTTGGCCTTCGCCTTCGACTTCTTGGCGCCGTGGTCATGATCGTGGTCGTGATCATGGTTGTGGACGTGCGTGCCGGTGGCGAAGCCGTCTTCGCTCTCGATCGCGGCTTCCAGCTCCTCACGGGTGGTCTCGCGGTCGGTGATCTCGGCCTTGCCGAACAGGAAGTCGACGACCTTGTCCTCATAGAGCGGGGCGCGCAGCTGGGCGGCGGCCATCGGCTCCTGCTGGACATACTGGATGAAGCGCTGGCGATCTTCCGGGCCGTACTGCTGCGCGGCCTGCGCGATCAGGCGGTTCATTTCCTGCGCAGTCACTTCGACGCCGTTCGCCTGACCGATCTCCGAGAGGAGGAGGCCCAGACGGACGCGGCGCTCGGCGATCTTCTGATAATCGCCGCGCTCCTTCTCCATCTCTGCCTTGGCGGCCTCGGGGTCTTCCTCATGGGTCGCTTCATGCTCGAGCTGCGCCCAGATCTGCGAGAACTCGGCCTCGACCATCGATGGCGGCACTTCGAAGTCGTGACCATCGGCCAGCTGGTCGAGCAGCTTGCGCTTCATGTACGTGCGGGTCAGGCCGTTATGCTCCTGCTCGATCTGCCCCTTCAGCAAGCCGCGCAGCTGCTCCAGGCTCTCGAGGCCCAGATTCTTGGCCATCTCGTCGTCGATCTTGGCTTCGCCGGCGATCTTCACCGACTTGATCGTCAGGTCGAAGGTCGCGGGCTGGCCGGCCAGGTTCTTGGCGGGATAGTCCTCGGGGAAGGTGACCGAGATCTGCTTCTCTTCACCGGCCTTCACGCCGACCAGCTGGTCCTCGAAACCGGGGATCAGGCGACCGCCGCCGATCTCGACGGCCATGTCCTCGCCCGAGCCGCCCTCGAAGGCAACGCCATCGGCGGTCTTGCCGACGAAGTCGACGGTGACCTGGTCGCCCTGCTCGGCGGCCTTGTCGCCCGCATCGTCCCAGCGCTTCTGCTGATCGGCGAACTTCTGCAGCTGCTCGTCAACGGCTTCGTCAGCGACCGGCACGGTCAGGCGGTCGAGCTTCAGCGCGTCGATCGCCGGGGTCGGGACCTGCGGCAGCACTTCGAGCGTGACGTTCAGCGTGGCGTCCTGGCCCTGCTCATACTCACCGACCAGCTCGACCTGGGGCTGCATCGCGGGACGCAGGTTCTTTTCGGCGATCAGCGACTGCACGCCTTCCTGCAGCGCGGTGTTCAGGGCGTCCTGCAGCAGCGCCGGGCCGTGCATCTTGCGAACCAGGTTCGTCGGCACCTTGCCGGGGCGGAAACCGGGCATCTTCATCTGCGGAGCGATCCGCTTCAGCTCGGCATCGACCTTGCCCTCGATATCCTTGGCAGTGATGGTGAGCGTGTAGGCGCGCTTCAGCCCCTCGTTCAGCGTCTCGACAGTCTGCATCTAAAGGCCTTCAATCTGGAGAAATTCCGTGTGGCTGTCGCCCCGTTGTGACCGGGGACTGGTGCGGGCGAAGGGACTCGAACCCCCACATCTTACGATACTGGAACCTAAATCCAGCGCGTCTACCAGTTCCGCCACGCCCGCACGAGGACACCGCCGATGGGCGCGCGTCTATATCACCCTGGGCGGCTTCGGCAAGGGACAACAGGCAACATCGGCGTATCCGGTGCGTTTATGCCCCTCAATCCCCCAAAAGGAGAGCGAGAATGGCCACCCAGCCCCCGCCCGAAAGCCCGACGCCGACCCAACCGGCGCAACCCGATGCGCCGCCGCCCGAAATCGTGCCGCCCGGCCCGGACATCGACCAGCCCGCCCCCGGCGTCGGCCCGGGCGATCCCGGCACCGCCCAGCCGCCCCAGATTTGAGAGGAGCCGATCATGGCGAACAATCCCGAAAACCATCCCGACAGCCCGCCCAGCGAGGCACCCGAGAATAACCCAGACAGCCCGCCGCGCGAGGACCCGCGCAGTGACATCGAACAGGCCGTCGAGGCGCGGTCGGACGCGGTCGCGCGTGGCGAAGGCGGTGAGGAGCCGGTGACGTTTACCGATACGGGTGAGCATGACGGTGTTGGCGGCACCGGCGGCGTGGTGCGTAACCAGGATTTGGATGCGCAGTGATTGAGGGGGTTGGCTCGGTGAGACACCGTTGCCCTCCCCCGGCCCCTCCCGCCTGCGAGAGGGGAGCAGTTCGCGGTGAGGTGTGGAGATTATCGCAAGCCACTCGCCAAGACGAAAAGCTTTCGATAGCGCGCGCCGCTCGCCCAAAGCGCACCCCTCCCGCAGGCGGGAGGGGATGGGGAAGGGAAAGCCACGAGCGATGGGCTCTGCGAGGCTTCCTACCCTCCCCCAACCCCCTCCCGCCTGCGGGAGGGGGAGTTCTTGTGGGAGCCCTTACCCCGCCAACGCTTTCTTCAGCAGGTCGTTCACCACCGCCGGATTGGCCTTACCGCCCATCGCCTTCATCGTCTGCCCCACAAAGAACCCGAACAGCGCTTCCTTACCCGCCCGGTACTGACCCAGCTGGTTCGGGTTCTTCTCCAGCACCTCGGCGATCACCGCTTCGATCGCACCGGTGTCGCTGGTCTGCTTGAGGCCACGCTCCTCGACGATCTTGGACGGACCATCGCCCGTCTCCAGCATGATCTCGAACACCTGCTTGGAGAGGCTCCCCGACAGCGTGCCGTCGGCGACCAGGGCCAGCAGCTCCGCCGCCTGGGCAGGCGATACCGGGCTCTCGGTAATGTCCTTGCCCAGCCGATTGAGCGCACCGAACAGCTCGGCCGCGACCCAGTTCGCCGCCTGCGCGGGCTTGGCGCTCGTGCCCTCCAGAGCGTCCAGCAGCCCGTCGAACCAGCGAGCCGTCTCGACCTCGGCGGTCAGAACACCCGCATTGTAGGCGGTCAGGCCCAGGGCTTCATAGCGACGACGCTTGGCGTCGGGCAGCTCGGGCAGGCTGGCGCGGCATTCCTCGAGGAACGTGTCGGTCAGCTCCAGCGGCAGCAGGTCGGGATCGGGAAAGTAGCGGTAATCATGCGCATCTTCCTTGGACCGCATCGACCGGGTGGTGCCGCTCTCGACGTTGAACAGGCGGGTTTCCTGGACGATCTTGCCGCCATCCTCCAGCACCGCGACCTGGCGCTTGGCCTCATATTCGATCGCGGCCATGACGAAGCGTACCGAGTTGACGTTCTTCGTCTCGGTGCGCGTGCCGAATTCGTCGCCGGGCTTGCGCACCGACACGTTCACGTCGGCGCGCATCGAGCCTTCTTCCATATTGCCATCGCACGACCCAACATAGCGGAGAATGGCGCGCAGCTTGCGGAGATAAGCCCCTGCTTCGGCGGGCGAACGCATGTCGGGGCGGCTGACGATCTCCATCAGCGCCACGCCCGAGCGGTTCAGGTCGACATAGGAGCGCGTCGGATGCTGGTCGTGCATCAGCTTGCCCGCATCCTGCTCGACATGGATACGCTCGACGCCGATCGACTTGGTGGGGCCGTCGGGGTTCTTCTCGTCCAGGCTGATCTCGATCGCGCCCTCGCCCACCAGCGGGTGGTAGAGCTGGCTGATCTGATAGCCCTGCGGCAGATCGGCGTAGAAGTAGTTCTTCCGGTCGAAGCGTGACCACTTATTGATCTGCGCGTCGATCGCCATGCCGGTGCGCACCGCCTGGCGGATGCACTCCATGTTGGGCACGGGCAGCATCCCGGGCATCGCGGCGTCGACCAGCGAGACCTGGGTGTTCGGCTCCGCGCCGAACGCGGTCGCTGCGCCGGAGAACAGCTTGGCGTTGGTGGTGACCTGGGCATGAACTTCCAGGCCGATCACGACCTCCCATTCCCCCGTCGCGCCCTGGATGCGATATTCGCTCATGTTCGATCTCGATGATGAAGATAGTTGATCGCCGTCAGGACGGCGTTGCTGCCCAGCAGGGCCACGATCCAGCAGCTCGACAGGATGCGCAGGACGGACGTCTCGAAGCCGAGATGCCGCGCCTCCCGCAACCCGATATAGGCCGCGCCCGCGCCCAGCAGCAGGAACAGAATGCCCAGCCGGACCTCACCGCGCAGGATCACGCTGTTGCCCACGCACAAGCACAGGATGAAACCCGCCACGCCTAGAAAGAAGCGCGCCAGCGTGTGATGGTCGAAAGGCTGGCTTTCCATATGGCTCAGCGACACGCCGACATAGGCGCTCAGGATCGCCCCGAACGCGACGTTCAGGGCGCCCTGCGCCTCCCGCAACACGGCGATGTTGCGGGCCGAAAAGGCGCGGTCGCTTACCACCAGGCCTGCGGACGGGCGGTAAAGCCCGCACGCTGCTCGATGGCCAGCCCAGCGTTCAGCACGCCCTGCTCGTCCAGCGGCTTGCCGATAATCTGAAGGCCGAGCGGCAGCCCGTCCTTGTCCAGACCGCCCGGCACCGACATGGCGGGCAGCCCGGCCAGCGAGGCGGGCACCGTGAACACGTCGTTGAGATACATGGCCAGCGGGTCGGCCTGCTTCTCGCCCAGCGCGAACGCCGCCGACGGTGCGGTCGGGGTGAGCAGCACGTCGCATTGCTCGAACGCGCGCTCGAAATCGCGGGCGATCAGCGTGCGGACCTTCTGCGCCTGGGTGTAGTACGCATCGTAGAAGCCCGCCGACAGCACATAGGTGCCGATCAGGATACGGCGCTTCACCTCGTCGCCGAACCCGGCGGCGCGGGTCGCGGCGTACATGTCCTGCAACCCCGCCCCTTCAGGCAGGTCGCGCAGGCCGTAGCGCACGCCGTCATAGCGGGCGAGGTTGGACGACGCCTCGGCAGGCGCGATGATGTAGTAAGCGGGCAGCGCGTACTTGGTGTGGGGCAGCGAGACCTCGACGATCTCCGCCCCCGCATCGCGCATCCAGTCGATGCCCTGCTGCCACAGCGCCTCGATCTCGGCGGGCATGCCGTCGACGCGGTATTCCTTGGGCACGCCGACGCGTCTGCCCTTCAGGTCGGTCGACAGCGCGGCTTCCCAGTTGGGCACGTCGAGCTTCAGCGAGGTCGCGTCCTTCGCGTCGAAGCCCGCCATCGCCTCCAGCATGATCGCGCAGTCGCGCACGTCACGCGCCATCGGCCCCGCCTGGTCGAGCGAGGAGGCGAAGGCGATCGTGCCCCAGCGCGAGCAACGGCCATAGGTCGGCTTGATGCCCGAAATGCCGGTAAAGGCGGCAGGCTGGCGGATCGAGCCACCGGTGTCGGTGCCGGTCGCGCCGGGAGCCAGCCCCGCCGACACCGCCGTCGACGACCCACCTGACGACCCGCCGGGGGCGAGCGGCGCGGTGTCGTTCGGGCGACGCCAAGGCGAGATCACATTGCCGAAGGCGCTCGTCTCGTTGGAGGAACCCATCGCGAACTGGTCGAGGTTCAGCTTGCCGAGCATGCCCGCGCCTGCGTTCCACAGATTCTGCGAAACCGTCGACTCGTAGGGCGGAACGAAGCCTTCCAGGATCTTGCTGGCGGCGGTGGTCGCGACGCCCTTGGTCGCGAACAGGTCCTTCATGCCGATCGGCACGCCGGCCAGCGGCTTGA
The DNA here is from genome assembly GCF_001591005.1 of Sphingomonas sanguinis NBRC 13937. Taxonomy (GTDB): domain Bacteria; phylum Pseudomonadota; class Alphaproteobacteria; order Sphingomonadales; family Sphingomonadaceae; genus Sphingomonas; species Sphingomonas sanguinis. The sequence continues at coordinate 12,640 of NZ_BCTY01000009.1, read as the reverse complement.
GCGTCTCGCCAGCGGCACGCGCCGCATCGGCCGCATCGGCGGCGGCCAGCGCATGCTCCGGGGTCTCGACCAGGAAGGCATTGAGCGCGCGGGCACCCGCGACCTTGGCGTTGAACGCCTCGGCGACTTCGCGCGCCTTGAACTGGCCGTCGCGCACGCCGTCGCGGATGGCGGCGATGCCGAGTGTGGTGAGATCAGTCATTATTCGATCACCTTGGGCACCGTGAAGAAGCCATGTTCGGCCTGCGGCGCATTCTGCATGAGGAGGTCGCGGATGCCGCCGTCATTGACGACGTCGTCACGCAGGCGAAGCTGGTTCGGGATCACCGCGGTCATCGGCTCGACCCCTTGGGTATCGACCTCACCCAGTTGCTCGATCCAGCCCAGGATGTTCCCAAGCTCGGGGGCGAGGCGCGTCGCGTCCTCCTCGGTGATCGCGATGCGGGCAAGGCTCGCGATCTTCTTCACGGTTGCGGTATCTACGGACATGGATTTGCGGCTAGCATCGCCGCGCGGCTTCGCGCAACGCTTTTGCCGCCTCGGCGATTGCAATGGGGGCAAGTGGGGCATCATGGATAGCAATTGCGGGCCGTCCGGTTTTGCTGCACCGCACAACGGAGTGACGATTTGGCGCGCAAATTCCTCTATGTCGTGGCGACCCTCATCGTGCTGACGATCGCGGCGGCCTTTGCCTATCGCATGTTCGGCAACCAGCTGCTCCGCTGGTCGACCGTCCCCTCCGAGTCGTTCCAGGCGCAGGCGGCTCCGCCAGCGGAAATCTACAAGCGGCGGGTGATGTGGCTGGCGCGGCCCGATATTCCGAATAACCCGGCTCTGTGGACGCCGACCGGCTATACCCCCGGCCAGCCCGGCCAGGGCGCGGCGGTGTTCTTCATCCACCCGACCTCCTACATCAACAAGGCGCATTGGAACGCGCCGATCGACGATCCCGAGACCAATGCCCGTGCCGAGCTGTTTCTGCGTGGTCAGGCAAGCGCGTTCAACGAGGCGGGTGACATCTGGGCACCACGCTATCGCCAGGCGACCTTCGGTGCGTTTCTGACCAGCGTGGCGGATGCCGAGCAGGCGCTCGACCTCGCCTATCGCGACGTGGACGCCGCCTTCACCGCCTTTCTCGAACAGGTCGATCCCAACCGCCCGCTGATCCTGGCCGGGCACAGCCAGGGCGGCTTACACCTGTCGCGGCTGCTGACCGACCGGGTGGCGAAGGACCCGGCACTCAAGCGGCGGATCGTCGCGGCCTATGTCGTCGGCTGGCCGATCTCGATGACCGCCGACCTGCCCGCCATGGGCCTGCCGGCGTGCGAGAAGCCCGACCAGACCGGCTGCATCCTCAGCTGGCAGAGCTTCGGCGAGCCTGCCGACCCGTCGCTGATCCTCGACGTGTTCGACAAGACCAACGGCTATACGGGCGCGTCCCGCAAGGACACCGCGATGCTGTGCACCAACCCGCTGACCGGCACACCCGGCGTCGCCGCGCCCGCCACCGCCAATCTCGGTACGCTCTACCCGTCCGCCGACCTGAAGACCGCCGCGATCGCGGCCGGCAAGGTCCCCGCCAAGTGCGAGGGGCGCGGCATCCTGACCATCGGCGAGGGGCCGAGCGTCGGGCCCTATGTGCTGCCGGGCAACAACTACCACGTCTATGACTACAGCCTGTTCTGGGCGAATGTCCGCGCCGATGCGGATCGCCGTTTGAAAGCCTTTCGATGAGCCTGATTACCACCGACCGTAGCGAATTCCGCGCTGCCCTCCCCTCCGGCGGGCGGCTGATCGGGCTGGACGTCGGCACGAAAACGGTCGGCACTGCCTTTTGCGATGCCGGATGGAGCTTCGCCAGTCCCGCCACCCTTATCCGCCGGACCAAGTTCACCAAGGACAAGGAACAGCTGATCGCGATGATCGCGCAGCAAGGGGTACAGGGCTTGGTCATCGGCCTGCCGCTGAACCTCGACGGTAGCGAAAGCCCGCGTTCGCAATCGACCCGCAGCTTTGCCCGCAACTGTGCCGATCTGGGCCCGATCCTGCTGTGGGACGAACGCTGGTCGACCGTCGCGGTCGAACGCACGATGATCGAACAGGATATGAGCCGCGCGAAACGCGCCGAGCGGATCGACAATCTGGCCGCCGCCCATATCCTGCAGGCCGCGATCGATGCTCTAGTGATGGCGTGATCATTTTGCGACGCGATTGACCGCAAACCCACCCTGATCGCCTGAAATGTAATAGATCGGTCTTTATCCGGTCCCTAAATCGTCATTTGCACCCTCTAGCTGCGCCGTTCCATCCGGTGCCTGTGGGGGGTCTATTCATGCAATCGTTTTCATTACTGTTTCGTTCGACGCTGATGATCGGTGCGGCCGTCGTCGCCATGCCCGTCTGGGCGCAGGAGGGATCCGGTGCATCGTCGACGGAGTCCGCGACCAATGGCGACCAGATCGTCGTCACCGCGACCCGTACCACGCGCTCCTCGGTCGAGCTGGGCGCGGCGGAAATCCAGAAGGTGCTGCCCGGCGCGAATCCGGTAAAGGCGATTCAGACGCTGCCCGGCGTGCAGTTCGAGACCGCCGACCCCTGGGGCAATAACGAACAGAATATCGCGCTGTTCGTCCATGGCTTCAACCAGAACCAGTTGGGCTTCACCATGGACGGCGTGCCGCTCGGCGATCAGTCCTATGGCAATTACAACGGCCTGACGCCGCAGCGCGCGGTCATCAGCGAAAACGTTGCGCGCGTCCGGCTGACCGCTGGTGCCGCCGACCTGGGCACCGCCTCGGCCAGCAATCTGGGCGGCGGCATCGAGACCTATTCGAGCGATCCGGCCGCCACCCTGGGCGTGCGTTTCGCCCAGACGCTGGGCAGCTATGACGCCAGCCGCACCTTCCTGCGTATCGACAGCGGCGAGGTCGAGGGGCTGGGCGGCACCAACAGCGGCTATCTCTCGGTCGTCCGGCAAAAGGCCCGCGCCTGGGAATTCAACGCCAAGCAGGGCGGATGGCAGGGCAATGCCAAGTTCGTCCACAAGGGCGAGAACGGCACGCTAACCGGCTATTTCAACATTTCCGACAAGGCCGAGCCCAACCAGGATTCGGTCGCGCACAATGCGGGCGGACTGGAGCCCTATTATCGCTCGGTACTCTACCCGAACTGGCAGGGCGCGCTCGCCTATGTCGACGCGAACGGTGCGCCGCCGTCGAACAACCCCAACAATTACATGAATTATTTCGGCGATGCGCAGCGCACCGATTATCTGGGTTACATCAAGTACGAGCACCGCTTCGGCGATGCCGTGACGTGGACCAATCAGGTCTATTACCATCATGACGAGGGCCAGGGTCAGATCACCGGCCCGATCGCGGCAGCCGGCCTGCCGGGCCTGTTCCGCATTTATTATCCGGGCCAGAATCTGAAGACCGTGTTCGGCGGCTCGGGCTATGCACTGCGCACCACCGAATATGGCATCGATCGGAAGGGAGCGATCTCGACGCTGGCGATCCATGCGGGCGACCATGAAATCGAACTGGGCGCCTGGTACGAGCATAACCGCAACACGATCTTTCGCCGCTGGTACGCCGCGCCGATCGATAACCCGCCCTCGCCCTATGAATGGGCCGATCCGTCACTTCGCCGTCTCACCCAATATGCCGCGATCACCAAATACGACCTGATCCAGACGCATATCCAGGATCGCTGGCACATCACCCCGACGGTGACGGTCGAGGCAGGCTTCAAGTCCAGCCTGCAATTCGCCGATGGTCGCGTGCCGACACAGCCGCTGCCCGGTGCGCTGCCCGGCACCTCGACCGGCTATCCGGAAGGACGACTGAACACGAAGAAGTGGTTCCTGCCCGCGATCGGCGCGATCTGGGATATCACGACCAACGACCAGCTGTTCGGCCATGTCCAGAAGAATGTCCGCCAGTTCCAAGCCTCGGTCGCCGCAGGCCTGTCGCCCTTCGCGGTGGGCAGCCAGCAGGCATTCGACCAGATCAAGGCGAACACCTCGCCCGAGACGTCGTGGACCTATGAGGCGGGCCTGCGCTCGCACCACGCGCTCGACCTCGGCCCGCTGACCGCGATCGAGGCGCAGGTCAGTGCCTATCATGTCGATTTCGACAATCGCCTGCTTCAGATCAGCGCAACGCCGGTCATCGCCTCGGTCATCGGCGGCGTGTCGATCCTGCAGAATGTCGGTCGCGTGCGGACCAACGGCGTCGACGCGGCGGCGACCCTGCGCTTCGGCCCGCACCTGTCGGTCTATAATGCGCTGTCGTACAACAGCTCGAAGTATCGCGACAATTATGTCAGCGGCACCACCACCATCGCGACCGCAGGCAAATATGTACCCAACACCGCGCGCTGGCTGAACAAGACCGTCGTGTCGATCAATGACGGCCCGTTCGAGATCCAGGCGATCGGCGACTATGTCGGCCCGCGCTTTGCCACCTACACCAATGACCAGGGCATCGGCGGGCGCTACCTGCTGAACCTGCAGGCGGGGTACAGCCTGCCGCAGATTGACGGGTTCGGCGTCAAGGACCTGAAGCTGTCGGTCAACGTCACCAACGTGACCAACCGCAAGGGCATTTACGAACTGGTCGTCGGCGCGGCGTCCAAGACCTGGAACAGCTATGCCCAGCCGCCGCGCATGGGCTTCATCACTTTGTCCGGCGCGTTCTAAGCGAAGGGCCGTACCGGATCGGGAGGTGTGGACCTTCCGATCCGGTACGGCCGCTTGCCGCCTGGGGGGCGACCGTGCAGGGTCGCGGTCCCATGACATCGGACCCGCCCATCGCGTCGCCACGGCTTTCCCGCCCCTGGAATAAGACGTCCCTATGGACCGGCGGGATGCTGGCCATCGTCCTCGTCATGCTGGTCAGCGCCATGGTCGCCGCGATGCGTTTGCGCGGGCCCTGGTATGACGAGTTCTACACGCTCTATGTCACCCGGCCGGGCGTCCCCCTGCCCTACGCCTTTAGCCGCTGGCTGGCCGACAATCATCCGCCGCTCTTCTACGCGCTGGCCCGCGCGACCAGCTGGCTGGGGGCGACGGTCGAGGAACGGCGGTGGGTCAATCTGTTCGTCCTGCTCGGCGCGACCGTCCAACTCGCATGGTGGCTGATCCCGCATCCGCTGCGGCGGCTCGGCTGGGTGTTCGCCATCGCCCTCGCCAGCGCGTGGCCTGCGATCGACCGGGCGGCCGAGTTGCGCTCCAATTATCTGGCTTTCGCATCCGCCGCGGTTGCGGTCGCCGCGCTGATTGCGTTCAACCGGGGCCAGAGCAGCCGTAGGCGGGCGGAATGGGTCATGCTGACCTTCGCCTTGCTCATCGCGTTCAACGTGCATCTGGCCGCGAGCATCGTCGTCGGCTCGCTGGCCGCCGCGATGATCCTGCGCCGCCTGCTGGCCCGTGACAGGCAAGGCGCGTTCCACCTCTTCGCGGCGGCGGCGCTGGCGGCGATCCCAATGCTGGTCCACCTGCTCTGGTCGTTCGGACAGATCGAAGCCAACACGCGCAGCTTCTGGATACCCGGTGGTCTCGACGCCGCGCGCTGGGCGATCGAGATCGAGGTGCTGGGCAGCCTGACCGCTAATCCGGCGGTGACGGTCCTGGCGGCAATCGGCTTTGCGATGTTGGCCTGGCGGAGCCGGCGCGACCGCCGCCTCACGGCTCCGGCCGATCTGGCGCTGACGCTGGCGGTCGGGCTGGGGATCGCCGTGTTCGTGATGGTCGCGATCCATCTGTGGCGGCCCTTCATCATCGGCCGCTATCTGGTCACGCTCCATCCTCCCATTGCGATGATCTTGGCGCTGGGCGTCACCGCATTGCTCGACCGGGCGCGGCCTGTGGTCGTTGTCCTGCTGTCGGCGGCGATGACCCTGGCGGCGATGATGGCGATCCGCGAGAATTGGGCCCGGACCGTGGCTCAACCCAGCTGGTACGGTACGGGAAGCACCATCGCCGCGATCCGGCGCGCCTGCCCCACCACCCGCATCCATGTCCATGCGGCAGGCAACAGCATCGCCATGGCCGCCCCGCCGGTCGAGAATCGCGTCGTCTTCCCCTTCGCCTACCGGATCGTCGCGGCGCATTTCGGCTTTCCGATCGGCAGCGGCCACGACATGGCAAGCGACTGTCCCACCCTGTTCTGGACCGAACATGCGGCGGGCCAGCCGGTCACGGTGGACGGCCTAACGGAGACGCTGCGCCAGCAAGGCTTCCCCATCGGCCGGGCAAGACTGCGGCGCGTCGGCTATGGCTATGTGCTGGAGGCGTGGCCGACGACCACAGGAGCCTTGCCGAATGCCGTCCCGGCCGCTACCCGGCGGCTTTAATGCAGACCTCGGATCATCGCCCCGGCACGCTCATTCAGGGTGGCGCCGTTTTTCCGCACCGGCATCTGACCGGTATCGACGGCCTTCAACCGCATGAGATCATGTTCCTGCTCGACGAGGCGGAACATTGGCTCGATCGCGACGCGACCGATACGCCCGACACGCGGCTGGCAGGCCTGACCCAGATCAACGCGTTCTTCGAGAACTCGACCCGGACGCTCCTGTCCTTCGAGATCGCTGGCAAGCGGCTGGGTGCCGACGTCGTCAACATGCATGCGGCGCAGTCGAGCGTGAAGAAGGGCGAGACGCTGATCGACACGGCGATGACGCTGAACGCGATGCGCGCCGACGTCATCGTGATCCGCCACATGGCGAGCGGTGCCGTCCGCCTGATCGCCGACAAGGTCGACTGCCCGGTCCTGAACGCGGGCGACGGGCGACACGAGCATCCGACCCAGGCGCTGCTCGACATGCTGACCATCCGCCGCCGCCGGGGCAGCGTGGCAGGGCAGAAGGTCGTGATCTGCGGCGACATCCTGCACAGCCGGGTTGCACGCTCGGACATTCTCGCCCTCACCGCGCTGGCGGCCGAGGTGCGGGTCTGCGCGCCCTCGACGCTGATGCCCAAGGGGATCGAGCGGATGTTCGTCACCCCCTTCACCGACTTCGACGAAGCGATCCAGGATGCCGATGTCGTCATGATGCTACGCGTCCAGAACGAGCGGATGGCGGGCGGATACATTCCCTCCACGCGCGAGTATCGGATGCGCTATGGCCTGACCGCCGAACGGCTGAAGCGCGCCAAGCCCGATGCGCTGGTCATGCACCCCGGTCCGATGAACCGGGGGGTCGAGATCGACTCGGAGGTGGCCGATGGCCCGCAATCGGCGATCACCGAACAGGTGGCGATGGGCGTCGCGGTGCGCATGGCGTGCCTGGACGTGCTGACCCGCCGGGCCCGCAAGCTGGAGGGCTGGGCATGAGCATCACCGCCTTCACCAATGCTGTCCTGATCTGCCCGGTCGGCGGCGAGACTCGCGGCCAGACGCTGCTGGTCGAAAACGGCGTCGTCACCGGCATGGGCGATGCGCCGGAAGGCGCGACGGTCGTCGACTGCGGCGGCAAGATGCTCGCCCCCGGTATCGTCGACCTGGGCGTGTTCAAGGTCGACCATGCGGCCTTCCGCGCAGGCGGCATCGTGCGCATCGGCCTGATGCCCGATCAGTCACCGGTGCTCGACGATCCCGGCGTGGTGCAGCGCGCCGCGCTGATCGGGCGGCCGGACCTGTGGATTCACCCCATCGCGGCGGCAACCCGTTCGCTGGCGGGGACCGACTTGGCCGAAATGGCGGTGTGCGTGTCGGCAGGCGCGAAGGCGGTCGGCACCGGGCGCGGCTGGATCGCCGATTCGGGCGTGATGCACCGGGTGCTGGCCTATGCGGGCGATCTCGGCCTGACCGTCATTTCCCATGCCGAGGATGGTGGCCTGGCCGCCGATGCGGTCGCGACCGAGGGCGAGACGGCCAGCCGCCTGGGCCTGCCCTCCGCCCCCGCCATCGCCGAATCGCTCGCCATCGCGCGCGACCTGATGCTGGCGGAGGAGACGGGCGCGAGGCTGCACATCCGGCAGGTGACGACCGCTTCGGGCTTCGACCTGATCCGCGCGGCCAAGCGGCGCGGGGTCAAGGTGACGTGCGGCATCACGCCTGCGCATCTCCACCTGTCCGACATCGCGGTCACCGATTTCCGCACCTATGCCCGGCTCTCGCCCCCCTTGCGCGACGAGAGCGACCGGCAGGCGGCGCTGGCGGCCGTCGCGGACGGGACGGTCGATGTCATCGGATCGGGCCATGACCCGCACGGCCCGGAGTCCAAGCGCCTGCCCTTCGTGGATGCCGAGGCGGGCATGGCGGGGGCCGAGACGCTCCTTCCACTGGCGCTGATGCTGGTGCGCGACGAGCGGATCACCCTGCCCCGCTTGTTCGCGCTGCTGGCGACCAACCCGGCCAAGATCCTTGGCCTCGACACCGGCACGCTGGAGCCGGGCAAGCCCGCCGACCTGATGCTGTTCGACGCGGAGACGCCGTGGATGGTGTCGGGCGACGCCTTTGCCTCGGCGGGCAATACGCCGTTCGACGGCTTCCCGGTCCAGGGTCGCGCCCTGCGGCTGTGGAAGGCCGGGCGAGAGATCGCCTGACGCGCGCGATGGGGCTGGCATCGGGGCCGTCGCTGTTCCAGCATAGGCTGTGACACCGCGCGCCCACCCCGATACCACCCCGCCGAGCGGCCGCTCCTATGCGTGGCCGCTGCTATTGCTGCTGGTCGCGGCGCTGATCCCCTTCTGGGTCGCGCCGTTGCCGGTGATGACCGACCTGTACGGGCATATCGGCCGTTATGCGGTAATGCTGCGCGGCCAGCATTCGGCCTGGCTGTCGGCCTATTATGACTTCCACTGGCATCTGGTCGGCAATCTGGGCGGCGACCTGATCGCGTGGGGCCTGGGCCCATGGATAGGAGCGCAGGGCGCCGGGATCATCGCCGCCGCGCTGATGCCCGTGCTGGGAATTGCCGGCGTGGCAGCGGTCAGTCGGGCGCTGCACGGTCGTATCCAGCCCTCGGCCCTGGCCGCCGCGATCTTCGTACTGGGCAATCCCTTCCATTTCGGCTTCGTCAATTACGGGCTGGCCATCGGCCTCGCCTTCCTCAGCTTCGCCGCCTGGATCAGGCTGCGCGACGAGCCATGGTGGCGACTGCTGATCGTGGTGGCTCCATTGGCGTTCATCACCTGGCTGGCCCATGCCATGGGGTGGGTCGTGCTGGTCACACTCGTCGCCGGGTATGAGGGCGAGCGCTGGGCGCGCGAGCGGCGCTGGCGGAGCGTGGCGGCATCGATCCCGCCCGGCCTCGCCCTGCTGTCGCCTCTGGTCCTGACGCTGGCCTGGAGCGGGGGGAGCGGCAGCGCCGTCGGACTATATCAGGACCATCTGCTGACGCGAAAGCTGATGGGCTGGGTCGCGATGCTGCGCGGCGGATCGCCGGTGATCGATATCGGCACGCCGATCATCCTGGGGCTGGTCATCGGTGCGCTCTGGTGGCGGGGGTCGGTGAAGGTCGACAAGCGGATAGGCCTGGGGGCGGCGCTGCTGGCGCTGCTCTGCCTCGTCATGCCGACCACGCTGATGGGCAGCTGGGCCGCCGACGAGCGACTGGTGCCGGTGGCGGTGATGGCCGCGCTCGTGTCGCTCCGCTCGACTGGACGCGCGCGGGAGGGACAGGTGCTGGCGGCGATCGCCATCGCGCTGTTCCTGCTCCGCTGCGGCGAGATGGGTGTGCGCTGGCACCGCGAGGGCATGCGCTATGAGGCCGCGCTCAAGGCCCTGGATTTCGTACCCATGGGTGCGCGCATCCATGCCGTCACGCTGACCGATGGTTGCCATGCGGGCTGGACGACGCAAGCCTGGTCGCATCTGCCCGACTTGGCGATCGACCGGCGCGACGCGCTGGTGAACAGCCAGTGGCGGGTGCTGGGCGCGCCGTTGCTCCGCGTTCGTTATCCGCTGCCCCCGGAGATCAGCAACGATCCGTCCGAACAGATACCCGCCTGGGGCTGCGGCAAGGTCGATCTAGGGGCGCTGCATCGGCGCATCGCGATCCTGCCGCGCGGGCGGATCGGGTATCTGTGGGTGCTGGACCGACGCGGGCTGGGGCCGATCTGGCCTGGTCACCGGCCGATCTATGCGACCTTCGACACCGCGCTCTATCGGGTCGGGCCCTGACAGCAAAACGGCCGGGACATGCCCGGCCGTTCCGAAATCTGCTCAGCCGCGACGCGGACCGCGCGGTGCCCCGCCCGTGGGACGCGGCGCATAGCGACGCGGGCCGCCGGGGCCATTCGGGCGACCGCCGCCACCGGGACGGCCACCGCCCCCCGGACCACGACGCGCGCCACCGCTGGGTGCACCACCGGCGGGCGGGCCATCGGCCTGCTCGATCGCGATATCGTCCTCGGCCTGATCCGCCTCGGTCCGCTTGAGCGCGGCGACGAAGCGCGAAGCCAGCGCGGTCGGCACCTCGAACAGCGTCTCGGTCGGCTGAATGCGGATCGCGCCGATCTCGTTGCGGGTGATATGCCCGCGACGGCAGATCAGCGGCAGCAGCCAGCGCGGATCGGCATTCTGGCGGCGACCGACATTCATGCGGAACCAGACCGTATCGTCAAAGCCTTCGCGACGCTCGCGCGGCGGCGGCGCGTCACCTTCGACCAGTTCCTCGGCCTGGGGCAGCGCGGCACGGTGCGCGCGGACCAGCGCGGCGGCGATGTCCTCCGGCGACTTCTCGGCAAGCAGGCGCGTGGCCAGTTCACGATCGCCCTCGTCCACCTCGACCGGCGCGAGCAGCGCGGTCAGCAGACGCTCGCGGTCCTGCTCGCGGATTTCCTCCAGCGTCGGCGCGCGCCGCCATTCGGCGTCGATGCGGGCGCCGCGCAACATGCCCTCGACCCGGCGACGGCGGGGATAGGGCACGATCAGGATCGCGGTGCCCTTGCGGCCCGCGCGACCGGTACGGCCAGAACGGTGCTGCAACGCCTCGGCATCGCGGGGGATTTCGACATGGATGACCAGCGTCAGGCCGGGAAGGTCGATACCGCGCGCGGCGACGTCGGTCGCGACGCAGACGCGCGCACGGCCGTCGCGCAGCGCCTGAAGCGCATGGTTGCGCTCGTTCTGCGAATGCTCCCCCGACAGCGCCACCGCCGAAAAGCCGCGCTCGACCAGGCTGGCATGCAGATGGCGGACATTGTCGCGGGTGGCGCAGAACAGGATCGCCACTTCGGCCTCGTGCAGGCGCAGCAGGTTGACTACCGCCGCCTCGATATCGGCGGGGGCCACCGTCACCGCCTGATAGGCGATATCGGCATGGCCCTTATCCTCGCTGATCGTCTCGATCCGCTTGGCGTTGGTCTGGTAACGCTTGGCGAGCTGCACGATCGGGCGTGGCATGGTCGCCGAGAAGAGGAGCGTGCGACGCTCGGACGGCGTGCCGTCGAGAATCTGCTCCAGATCTTCTCGGAAACCCATGTCGAGCATCTCGTCCGCCTCGTCGAGCACGACGAACTTCAGCGACGACAGGTCCAGCGCGCCGCGCTCCAGATGGTCGCGCAGACGGCCCGGCGTGCCGACGACGATGTGCGTGCCATGGCTGAGCGCCCGACGCTCGCGTGAGGCGTCCATGCCGCCGACGCAGGTGGCGATGCGGGCACGCGCCCCTGCATAAAGCCATTCCAGCTCGCGGCTGACCTGCAGCGCCAGTTCGCGCGTCGGCGCGATGACCAGCGCCATCGGCGCGCCCGGCTGGGGCAGGTGGTCGCCGCCATTCAGCAGCTCGCTCGCCATGGCGAGGCCGAAGGCGACGGTCTTGCCCGAACCGGTCTGGGCGGACACGATCAGGTCGCGGCCCTGCGCGTCATCCTCGATAACGGCGGCCTGGACGGGGGTCGGCGCGGTATAGCCACGCGCGGAAAGGGCAGCCGACAGGACCGGCGGCAAAGCAGAAAAAGGCATGGGGACTCCAACAGAAAAAGGAGCGCGTACCGCCGAACCAAGGGACCCATCCCTCTCGGTTGGCGGATACACCCATGCGGCACGGGTGAATATTAGCGTTCCGTGAAAGCGTGGCCCTATACACGATTGCATTGAAAACTCAAGCGCCCGCCGACGGTGCTTGCGACGAAGCGTTGCGCCCGTCATGGAGCCTGGCCATGACCTGGAACGTTCAGCCCCGATGAGTGTCGCTTTCCGCCGCGAATCCGATGAGGAACATCTCGAACCCAAGTTCGAGCTGCCGATCCCGCCCGGCCCCAATCTGGTCACCGCCCGCGGGCTCGAGCTGACCCGCGCGAAAGTGGCGGAGGTCGAAGCCGCCGTCGCCGCCGCGACTGAGGAGGAGGAGCGCACCCGCCTCCAGCGCGAACTCCGTTATTGGAACACCCGCGCCGCCACCGCCGAAATCGCCCCCGCACCCGCCGAGGATGAGGTCGGCATCGGCAGCGTGGTGACGATCCGCCTCAACGGCCAGACCAGAACGCTGACCATCGTCGGCCATGACGAAGCCGACCCCGCCCATGACCGCATCGCCTATGCCGCACCGCTGGCCCGCGCGCTGATGGGTGCAATGGCGGGCGAGACGGTGGCGTTCGGGGGCAAGGCCGATGCGGTGGAGGTGGTGGAGGTCGAATAAAGCCTGCCTTCTTCTTCCTCCCCTCCCGCAGGCGGGAGGGGCCGGG
>NZ_BCTY01000008.1 GCF_001591005.1 Sphingomonas sanguinis NBRC 13937 | reverse complement strand
TCAGCGCTGCGCGCCGCCACCTCCCCTTGCAGGGGAGGAAAGCGAGCACCCATACATCAATACATATGCTGGCCGCCGTTGATCGACAGGGTCGAGCCGGTAACGAAGCCCGCCTCGTCCGAACAGAGGAACGCGACGCCGCGCGCGATCTCATGCGCCTGGCCCAGACGGCCGACCGGGATCTTGGCGACGATCTTTTCCAGCACGTCGGCGGGGACGGCGGCGACCATGTCGGTGTCGATATAGCCCGGTGCGATCGCATTCACGGTCACGCCGACACGCGCGCCTTCCTGCGCCAGCGCCTTGGTGAAGCCATGAATGCCCGACTTGGCGGCGGCATAGTTGACCTGGCCATATTGACCGGCCTGGCCGTTGATCGAGCCGATGTTGACGATGCGGCCCCATTTGCGCTCGCGCATGCCGGGGAACACCGCCTTGGCCATGTTGAAGCAACCGCCCAGATTGGTGTCCATGACCTCTTTCCACATCTGGTAGGTCATCTTCAGCAGTGTGCCGTCACGGGTGATGCCCGCATTGTTGACGACGATATCGACGGGCCCCAGTTCCTCGGCGACCTGCGCGACACCGGCCTGCACCGCGTCGTAATCGGCGACGTCCCACTTGTACGCCTTGATGCCGGTCCGTTCCGAAAACTCGCGCGCGCGTTCGTCATTGCCCGCATAATTGGCGGCGACGGTGATGCCCGCCTCCTTCAACGCCAGGCTGATCGCCTCGCCAATACCACGCGTACCACCCGTCACGATTGCGACCCGAGCCATCAAACCTCTCCCAATTGAGATTGTGGCATAAAATGGGCATGCGACATCCGCAATGCCCAAGACGGGCCGGACATGGAATATAACGCTACGGCAACCAGCCCTGAAGCTCGCGTTCGATCAATCCGCGAAGCATCGCGATGCCGGTCGGACTGTCGTTAAGACACGGGAGATAGGCGAAATGCGTGCCGCCCGCGCCCTCGAAACTTTCCCGTCCACGGATCGCCAGTTCCTCCAGCGTCTCGATACAGTCGGCCGAAAAACCCGGCGCCAGAATCGCCACCTTGCGGATGCCGCGCCCCGGCAGTGATTCGAGCACCGTATCGGTCGCCGGCTCCAGCCACTTGGCGCGGCCGAATCGCGACTGGAAGGCGACCAGCAATTCGCGGCCGTTCAGCGTGTCCTTCATCGCCTCGGCCAGCAGCCGCGCGGTCTTGCGGCAATGGCAATGATAGGGGTCGCCCAGCTCCAACGTCCGCTGCGGCATGCCGTGGAAGCTGGCGACGATCGCCTCGGGCTCGAAATCGAGCGTGGCGAGCTGCGCTTCCAGCTGGGTTTTCAACGCGTCGATATAGAGCGCATCGTCATAATAAGGCGGCAGGGTGCGGAGCGCGGGTTGCCAGCGCATCGTCGCCAGCTCCGCAAACGCCTTGTCATGGGCGGTCGCGGTCGTCGCCGCGCAATATTGCGGATAGAGCGGCGCGAGCAGGATACGCTCGCAACCCGCCTCCTTCATCGCCTTGACCTGGTCGCCGATGGCGGGGCGGCCATAGCGCATCGCCCAGTCGACCATGACGCCCGGCCCGAACGCATCCTTCAACGCCACGGCCTGTGCCCGTGTGATCGCGGCCAGCGGCGAACCATCGTCGCGCCAGACCAGCGAATAGGCATGCGCCGATTTCTTGGGCCGGGTGTTCAAGATAATGCCGCGAAGGATCGGCTGCCACAGCAGCGCCGGGATTTCGATCACCCGGCGGTCGGACAGGAATTCGCGTAAGTACCGCTTCACCGATTTCGGATCGGGCGCGTCGGGCGTGCCCAGGTTCATCAGGAGCACGCCGATCTTCGGGCGCGGGACGGGCGGATGGTCGGGGGGCAGCATCAGGCGGACAACTCCATCGGCAGGCTTCGTATCCGTGGGAAGCCGGACAAGGTGGCGAGCGCATTGGCGATGGCGGGCGCGAGCGGCGGCACCGCCAGCTCCCCCACCCCGCCGGGGCCCTCGTCGGAGCGGATCAGCTCGACCGTGATGTCGGGCGTATCGGCCAGGCGCGGCAGGTTCAGCGCCCCCAGCCGCGACGGGATGGCATAGCCTTGCTCGAACCCGACCGCCGCGCCGCGCAAGGCGGCAAGGCCGAAGATCAGCCCGCCCTCGATCTGCTGGCGCACGATGTCGGGGTTCACCACCCGGCCGCAATCGACCGCCGCGACCAGCCGGTCGACGATCGGGCGGCCGGCATCGTCGCGATGCGTCTCGGCCATGACCGCGATATAGCTGTCGCGAAAGCCATGGGCCGCCACCCCCTGCCCACTGTTCGCGCCGCCGCCTTCCCAGCCGCCGAGCGAGGCGGCGGTCGACAGGCACCGCGCCAGCCGGGGCCCCTCGCCCAGCAGGCGGATGCGCCATGCCAGCGGATCGGCACCGGCCGCGCGCGCGCACTCGTCGAGGAAGGACTCGACGATGAAGCAGTTCGCGACATGCGCGCCGCCCCGGACATGCCCGGTCGGAATCGGCAGTGGTGCGTCATGATGATGCACCGCCAGCGCCGGAATGGCATAAGCGGGCACTGCGCCGCCCATAGCATAGGCATCGCCCCGCCCCTGCCCCCGCATCCCCAGGCGGACCAGACCGGCGGGCATCACCCGATCGGCGAGATTCTTGCCCGTCGCGGGCGTCGCGATCCGCGTGCGCCAGGCGGCCAAGCTGCCCTGGTCCAGCCGCGCGGTCATGCGTGCCTCCACCGGCGCGCGGTACGCGTCGCGGCGCAGATCGTCGGTGCGCGACCATTGGACGTTGACCGGGCGCTTCAGCCGGGCGGCGATCATCGCAGCCTGCGCGACCGCCTCCTGCTCCAGCCCGATGCCGAAGCCGCCGCCGATCGGCATGGGATGGACGACCACCCGGTCCACCGCGACGCCCGCCGCCTGGGCGGCCACCGTCCGCGTATGTTCGGGAAGGAGCGTCGGGGCCCAGAGCTCCAGCCCGTCGTCCTGCCACGCCGCCACCGCCGCGCGCGGCTCGATCGGGGCATGGACGCCGGTGCCGACGCGGTAACGCGCTTCGATCAGCCCCCGCCCGTCCAGCGCGGAGGCGACGTCACCGCGCGTAAAAACGGTCCGACCGTCCTCCTTCAGGGCGGCCTCCAGCGCCTGGGCGATGCCCGCGCCGCTCGGCATCGGACCATGGGTCACCGCCTGCGGGGCTAGCGCATCCAGCCCCTTCTGCGCGATCCACCAGCTGGCGGCGGCCACCGCGACCCAGCCGTCACCTTCGATCACCTCGACGACACCCGGCATTTTCATCGCCACCGCCCGGTCGATGCGAATCGCCCGTGTCTCGCCCAGCGGCGCATGGCGGACCGCGACATGCACCATGTCGGGCAGGCGGATATCGGCGGTGAAATTGGCCGAGCCGTCGATCTTGGCGGGCGAATCGAGCCGGGGCACATCCGTCCCCGCCAGCCGCCCCGCGCCACCGCTGCCCAGCGGCAGGGGTTCGGGCACGGTCTCGCTCGCCGCCGCCTCGGCCAGTTCGGCAAAGCGCAACCGCTGCTCGCCATGGACGATAAAGCCGTCCCTCGCCTCGCAGCTATTCCAGTCCACGCTCCATCGGCGCGCGGCAGCCTGCGCCATCAGCGCGCGGGCAGTGGCGGCGGCGGCACGCGCGGGCTCCTCGAACATCCGCAAGCTGCTGGACCCGGCGGTCAGCATCACCCGGTCACGACGCAGCCATTCCCGGCGCACGCCCTCGGGCAGGCGGTCGAACGCCCCCTCGAACAGCGAATCGACCCCGACCGGATTGGCATAAAGCGGGCTGAGCGGCGCAGGCTCGACCGCGACCGTCCGCCAGTCCGCGCCCAGCTCATCGGCGACGACCTGCGCCAGTGTGGTGGCGATCCCCTGGCCATGCTCGGCCTGCGGCACCGCGACCGTGACGATGCCGTCGCGCCCGATCTTCAGCCACGCGCCAAAAGCCCGCTCGCCCGGCCCGACCGTCAGGTTGGGCGGGTAAGCACGCGGCCACAGGCCCCAGGCGACCAGCAACCCGGCCCCCACGCCCCCACCGACGAGAATGTTGCGCCTGCTCAACTCCATCGCGGCCAGCCTTAGCCGACAGGCATGGACAGACAAGCCGGGGGTTTGCTGTCTCAAAGCGAGGGGATCGATTGGTCGCGCGAAGCCACGACGCCGCGAAGAGTTTTGCGCGCAGAGGCGCGGAGGACACAGAGTTGTCCGGCCCCGCCGCAAGGCCAGTCCATATTCGTGGGGCGACATGGTTTGCCGATCGAAACGGCAGGAGGAGCGAGCCGCCAATCCCCCTCTGCGTCCTCCGCGCCTCTGCGCGAACCATTCTTCTTCGCGCCATCGCGGCTTCGTGTGATTCCAAATTGGGCCACGCACCCCCGCCCCCACACAGCACGGCACCGAACCCATGGTCTTGGTGTTGTCCCACGACCGCTCTATGAAGCGGGCCAGAAAGGGAAACGCATTTGATCCTCTCCATGCTTGCCGCCGCGGGTGGCCATATCCGGTTCGAGGATCTGGGGTTGCACCCGGATGTGTTCTCGATCGGCTTCTTCACGCTGCGCTGGTACAGCCTGGCCTATATCACCGGCATCCTGTTCGGCTGGTGGTATCTGGGCAAGATGCTCGACCGGCCGGGCGCGCCGATGTCGCGGGCCCATGCCGACGATCTGGTGTTCTACGCCACGCTGGGCATCATCTTGGGCGGGCGGATCGGCTATGTGATTTTCTACGCGCCCGAGATGTTCCTGCACCCCTTGCGCATCCTGCGGCTGTGGGATGGCGGTATGAGCTTCCACGGCGGGGCGATCGGCGTCGGCATCGGCGTCATCCTGTTCGCGCGCAAGCACAAGCTCAACTGGTTGCGCATCCTGGACTATCTGGTCTGCACCGCGCCGGTCGGGCTGTTCCTGGGCCGTCTTGCCAATTTCGTGAACGGCGAGCTGTGGGGCAAGCCGTCGGACGTGCCCTGGGCGATCATCTTCCCGCGCACCGTGCCGTTCGGCCTGCCCGATCCGGCGCGCCACCCCAGCCAGCTGTACGAGGCCGGGCTGGAAGGCCTGGTCCTGTTCGCAGTGATGAGCTTCGCCTTCTGGCGGACCAAGGCGCGGTACGATCCGGGCAAGCTGTCGGGGCTGTTCCTGCTGGGTTATGGCATTGCGCGCTTCATCGTTGAATTCTTCCGCGAGCCCGACCAGCAGCTGCGCGCCTTTGCGCAGATGACCGGGCTGCACATGGGCCAGTGGCTGTGCGTGCCGATGATCCTGGGCGGGCTGTACCTGATGAGCACCGCCCAGGCGCGGCGCGTGCGGGTCGAGCCGATCGCGGGGCCCGACAGCGTGTCCTGACGGGGTTGCAGGGCGCCGCGACGGGGGGCAATGCGGGGGCATGACCAACCCGCTGATCCCCCCCGCCGATCACAAGCCCGAGCCCGAGGACGCGCTGCCCGAACGGCTCGCCCGCGCCATCGCGCTGGCCGGGCCGATCCCGGTGGCGCAGTTCATGGCCGCCGCCAATGCGCATTATTACGGCACCCGCGATCCGCTGGGCGCGGGCGGCGACTTCACCACCAGCCCCGAGATCAGCCAGATGTTCGGCGAGCTGGTCGGCCTGTGGTGCGCCGACCTCTGGGACCGGGCCGGACGACCGGAGGTTCACTGGGTCGAGCTGGGACCGGGGCGCGGTACGCTGGCGGCGGATGCTCGGCGCGCCATGGCCAAGGCGGGACTGACCCCGACCATCCATTTCGTCGAGACCAGCGCGACGCTGCGCACCGCGCAAGGCGAGCGCGTGGCCGATGCCCAGTGGCATGACTCGGTCGACACGCTCCCGACCGACCGACCGCTGATCGTCGTCGCCAACGAGTTCTTCGACGCACTCCCCATCCGCCAGCTCGTCCGGCGCGGTGATGGCTGGCACGAGCGGCTGGTCGCGGCGCAGGATTTGCTCTTCCTGCCGATCGCGGGTCCGCCGGTGCCGACCGAGATCATTCCCGAACCCCTGCGCGAGGCCGAGGCCGGGTCGGTGATCGAGGTCTCGCCCGCCAGCGTCGCGGTGATGCGCAGCCTCTCCGCCCGGATCGCTGCACAGGGCGGTGCGGCGCTGATCGTCGATTATGGCTATGAAGGCCCCGCCATTGCCGACACGCTGCAGGCGGTGCGCGGCCATGCCTATGCCAATCCCTTCGACCGGCCGGGCGAGCAGGATTTGAGCGCGCATGTCGATTTCACGACGCTGGCCGCCGCCGCGCAAAGCGCTGGCCTCGCCGCCTTCGGCCCGGTGACGCAGCGCGACCTGCTGGGCAGCCTGGGCATCGACCAGCGGACCGCCAGCCTCGCCCGCGCCCATCCCGACCGCGCCGATGCACTACTCGCCGATCGCCACCGGCTGATGCAGGACATGGGCACGCTGTTTCGCGCCTTGGCGGTGGCGCGGCCCGATTGGCCGGTGCCTGCGGGATATGGCGAATGATCGCCTATCGCGATGCGGTGCCCGGTGACGGGCAGGCGCTGGCCGCGATGGCGGCGGCGTCCTTTACTGAGACCTTCGGCCATCTCTACCCGCCCGCCGACCTGAACGCCTTTCTGGAGGACGCCTTCGGCCCCGAAGGGCTGCCTGCCCAAATCGACCACCCCGATTTCGCCATCCGGCTGGCGAGCGATGGCGACGCGATCATCGGCTATGCCAAGGTCGGCCCCGTCGGCTTTCCCGGCACATGGCCTGCGGATGCGGCCGAACTCTACCAGCTCTATGTCCTGTCGAGCCATGTGGGCGCAGGCATCGGCCCCGCCCTGATGGACTGGGCCATCGCCACCGCCCGCGCGCGCGGCGCGAGCCAGCTGATCCTGTCGGTCTATGTCGACAACCACCGGGCCAAGGCCTTTTACACCCGCTACGGCTTTGTCGATAT
Source organism: Sphingomonas sanguinis NBRC 13937 (assembly GCF_001591005.1). Classification (GTDB taxonomy): domain Bacteria; phylum Pseudomonadota; class Alphaproteobacteria; order Sphingomonadales; family Sphingomonadaceae; genus Sphingomonas; species Sphingomonas sanguinis. The sequence continues at coordinate 93,499 of NZ_BCTY01000008.1, read as the reverse complement.
CGGCCGCTACGACTTTCCCGTCGGCGACACGATCGACGAGGACCGGATCATGAGGCTGTCGCTATGACCATCGAAACGCTCCATGTGCCCCAGCTCTCCCCCATGCCCCACGGCTTTCTCGGGCGGCGCGGCGGCGTGTCGGCGGGCATCCATGGCGGGCTGAACGTCGGGCTCGGCTCGGAGGACGATGCGGATGCCGTCGCCGAGAATCGCCGTCGCGCCCGCGACGCGGTGCTGCCCGGCGCGCGGCTCATCACCTGTTACCAGATCCATTCGGCCGAGGCGGTGACGGTCCTGACCCCGCCGGAGGAGGATGTCCGCCCGCATGGCGATGCGCTGGTGACCAACCGGCCGGGCCTGTTGCTCGGCGTCCTGACCGCCGATTGTGCGCCCGTGCTGTTCGCCGATGCGGAGGCGGGCGTCGTCGGCGCGGCCCATGCCGGGTGGAAGGGCGCGCTCGGCGGCATCACCGATGCCACCCTGCTCGCGATGGAGTCCCTGGGCGCCCGGCGCGAGCGCATCGCCGCCGCGATCGGCCCGTGCATCGCCCGCGCCAGCTATGAGGTCGATGCCGGCTTCCTGCGCCGCTTCGCCGAACAGGCACCGGAGAATGAGCGCTTCTTCGCCGACGGGACGAGGGCCGATCATTACCAGTTCGACCTGGAGGCCTATGTCGCGCATCGCCTGGCCGTCGCCGGGGTCGCGCGGGTGGTCGCGCTGGGTGAAGACACCTATGCGCAAGAGGACCGTTTCTTCAGCTTTCGCCGCGCGACGCATCGCAACGAACCCTCCTATGGCCGTCAGATTTCGCTGATCGGCATCCCGTCGTAAAATTCCCACCTACTCAGAGGGTATTTTACGACATGCCCTCGCCAAAGCCGTTTGTCGCGTTATCCTTGGGACATAGCCGCCGCCAGAGCGGCCCCCTGTCCCAAGGAGACCATCATGCCGACCGAATCCGATCTGACCGGCGTTCCGCCGCAAGACCCGGCCAAGACGGAGCGCAAGAGCGATGCGACCAGCATCGGCGACCGCAAGCTGAGCCCCGCGACCCTGATGATGGGCTATGGCTTCGATCCCGTCCTGTCCGAAGGATCGCTGAAGCCGCCGATTTTCCTGACCTCGACCTTCGTCTTCCCCAATGCGGCGGCGGGCAAGCGACATTTCGAGGGGGTGACCGGCAAGCGCCCCGGCGGGGCCGATGGCCTCGTCTATTCGCGCTTCAACGGACCCAACCAGGAAATCCTGGAGGATCGCCTGGCCATCTGGGACGAGGCGGAGGATGCGCTGACCTTCTCCAGCGGCATGGCCGCCATCGCCACCCTGTTCCTGTCGATGGTCCAGCCGGGCGACGTCATCGTCCATTCCGGCCCGCTCTATGCCGCGACCGAGACGCTGATCGGCCGCATCCTGGGCCGGTTCGGGGTGAAGTGGCTCGACTTCCCCGCCGGGGCCACGCGCGAGGAGATCGACGCGGTGCTCGCCCGGGCGGCGGCGACCGGTCGGGTCGCGCTGATCTATCTGGAAAGCCCCGCCAACCCGACCAACGCGCTGGTGGATATCGAGGCGGTAGCCGCCGCGCGCGATGCGGCCTTTGCCGATACGGATGAAAAGCCCCCCATCGCGATCGACAACACCTTCCTGGGCCCGCTCTGGCAGCGCCCCCTCAAGCACGGGGCCGATCTGGTCGTCTATTCGCTGACCAAATATGCGGGCGGCCATTCCGATCTGGTCGCGGGCGGCGTGCTGGGGTCGAAGGCGCACATCGCCACCATCCGATCGATGCGCAACACGATCGGCACCATCTGCGACCCCAACACCGCCTGGATGCTCCTGCGTTCGCTGGAGACGCTGGAACTGCGCATGAGCCGCGCGGGCGAGAATGCGGCCAAGGTCTGCGCCTTTCTGCGCCATCATCCCAAGGTGGAGAGGGTCGGGTATCTCGGCTTTCTCGAGGATACGCCCGGCCTGGAGCGGCAGGCGGATATCTATCGCCGCCACTGCACCGGGGGCGGATCGACCTTCTCGCTGTACCTGAAGGGCGGCGAGGCCGAGTCCTTCCGGTTCCTCGACGCGCTTCGCATCGCCAAGCTGGCGGTCAGCCTGGGCGGGACCGAGACGCTGGCCAGCCACCCGGCGGCGATGACGCATCTGTCGGTGCCCGACGATCGCAAGGCGGCTTTGGGCATCACCGACAATCTGGTCCGTATCTCGATCGGGGTCGAGGATGCGGGCGACCTGATCGCCGATTGCGAGCAGGCATTGGCGGCGATCTGAAGCCAAAGGGGGAGCGCGCGCGCTTCCCCCTTATTCGGCGGCGGCGAGCGCGGTGTAGAGCCGCGCCGTCAGTCGTCCGAGCGTCGCGCGGAACAGCGCGCTGTCGTTCAGCGCCCGCGACAGGACGACCGCGCCCTGGATGCCGCTGACCACATCCTGGGCCAGCGTCGCGGCATGATCCTCCGCCACCCCCGCCTGCACTAGCACCGTCTGCAGCGCAGCGATCCAGCGCCGGAAATAGCCAGCGATCGGCTCGGCAAAGGGATCGCGCGTCGCGCCCAGTCCCCATGACCCGATCAGGCAGGCCCGCTGGCCCGAACGGAAATAGCGGTCGACCTCGACCATCATCGCATCGATCCCGGCACGCGGGTCTTCGGCCTGCTCCAGCGGCGTAACGATCGCCGCATCGAACCAGCCCGCGACATCGGCCAGCACCGCCGCCGCCATCTCCTGCTTACCGCCGGGAAAGAAGTGATACAGGCTCCCCCGCCCCAATCCGGTCGCGGTGCCGATCAGCGAAAGGCTGGCCCCCGCATAGCCATATTCGCGAAACACTTCGGCCAGCCCCGGCAGCGCATCGGCGCGCTCGGCGATCATCCGCGCCACGATCAGAGACCCAGTTCGCTCAAGCCGGGATGATCGGCAGGACGAGGCCCAGGCGACCAGTGGAACAGTCGCTCCTCCACCCCGATCGCCAGATCGTTGATCGACGCGATCCGGCGGCACATCCGGCCATCCTCCGCAAACTCCCAATTCTCATTGCCATAGGACCGGAACCACCGGCCCTCGCCATCATGCCACTCATAGGCGAAGCGCACCGCGATCCGGCTGTCCCGATGCGCCCACAGTTCCTTGATGAGCCGATAGTCCTGCTCGCGATCCCATTTGTCGCGCAGAAAAGCGACGATCGCATCATGCCCCGCCAGAAACCGGTCGCGATTCCGCCAGGGGCAGTCCGGCGTATAGGCGAGCGCCACGCGTTTGGGATCGCGACTGTTCCACGCGTCTTCGGCGGCACGAACCTTCTCGACCGCAGTCTCGGTAGTGAACGGAGGCAGGGGTGGGCGCATCGTCTTTACTTTCCTTGACCGAGTCGGCTATATTGTATCGATCGGTACAACAGGGCCATATGACTGGCAAGCGGCATGACCTCGCGACGCCAGGCATCGAGGATACCAAGGGAATCGCAGTTCCCACATGATTACAATGGCCTGTCGGATTCCCAAATTCCTCGATAGTAATAAAAATGTTTACGGTTTTTGCGTAAGAGCCGCAGCAACCGGAGCGGGCATTTGTTAAACAAATTCATTCTCGATGCGGCAGTGAAGAGGCACAAAGCCTTTTTCAAATTGCCCTATGAACTTGAAAAACAATACGATCTTTATCTGGCTCCGACAGTTCGTCGGCAGCTCGTCTTCGCCTTGTCAGCGATGCTCGTGCTGACGGTTGCCGGTTTCGTGGCGGATGCGCATGACGGCATTCTGGACCGCACCTTCCTCCTGAGGATTTTGCTGCACATTCCGGTATTGCTGTTATGCCTGCGCCTCGTGCAGCGGTCATGGCTGCCTCCAGGGCGTTTGTGGATCGTGGGCGTCGCCCCCTTTACCGTGACGCTGACCGTCCTGATCACGCTCGCCGCGATCAGCCCGGTCACTTCGGGCGATCGATTCATGATGACGGCCGGATTGACGATGATCGCGACCAATTTCGTCCTGCCGATCAAGTTCCGCGTGGCGATCCCGATGTCGCTTGTGAACATCGCGCTCTATTTCGGCATCCTGCTGATCCTGGGCGGGTGGACGCGGTTCTTGGAATATCGCGATATCCTCGGCTTCTACAGCGCAGCCACCCTGATCACGACCGTCGTCACCTATTATCGCGAGCGGGTGCAGAAAGAGGCGTTTCTGCTCCACTTGAACAAGGACCGGCAAACCGAGGAACTGGTGGCGCTAGTCGATGAGCTGACCCAGATTTCCTATCGCGACCCGCTGACCGGCGCGGGCAACCGGCGCAGCTTCGACATGCGGCTCGACGCGCTTTGGCGGAAGGCGACGCTGCACGGCGAACCGATTGCGCTGATCATGATCGACGTAGATCATTTCAAGCCGTTCAACGACGCGGTCGGCCATGCGGCGGGCGACGAATGCCTGCAGGCCGTGGCCAAGGCGATCGCTGCCGGGGCGGGATGCCCGATCGAACTGGTGTCGCGTTACGGCGGTGAGGAATTTGCGCTCGTGATCCCCTCGACCAGCGGTGCCATCGCCGAGTCGATCCGCGCGAGCGTCGAGGCACTCCAGCTGCCGCATCCCGGTCTGCCGCCCGGCCATGTCGTGACGGTCAGCGTGGGCAAGGCCTTTGCCCAGCCCGGTCACATCCCCTCTCATCAGGACGATCTGATCCGTGCGGCGGACGAGGCGCTTTATACCGCCAAGCGCCTGGGCCGTAATCGCGTGGCGGTGGCGAACAAGGGACCGACGCCGCTTCCCACACGGCGCGCACGCTACGGCACATAGACGGAACGAAGGCCGGTATCAGGATCGCGCGCCGTGCTGGCCGGATCGCGGGACGCCTGGGCCTAGGCAGCAAAACCCCCGATCCTGACATCTCCCCGCGAGGCACGATGCCTCCGTCCGCTGGGGAAATCCGCACATCGAAGCCGTGATGCTGCGGCTTTCTGGTGTTGCCGGACACTGGCGTTGAGGGCGCTGCGGGGCGCACTGTCGCTTTCCGCACATGCAAGCGAGGCCCGGCAAGACCTATCCCCGCTCGACGGTCACGACCAATCCCACCGGTCGCTCCGGCTTCGTGCGGGCCCCGACAACGAAAAGGCCCGGCGTCGCATCGCTGCAACGCCGGGCCCTGTCGCCCGAAAAGGGATGGCTTATTCAGCCGAGGGGGATCAGCCCTCGTTCTGCAGGTTGACGGCCGCGTACTTGCCGCGACGATCGACCTCGATCTCGAACTGCAGGCGGTCGCCCTCGTTCAGCGAGCCCATGCCGGCGCGCTCGACGGCCGAGATGTGCACAAACGCGTCGGGCTGTCCGTCGTCGCGCTGAATGAAGCCGAAGCCCTTCATCGCGTTGAAGAACTTGACCGTGCCGGTCGCCTTCTCGCCGGTCAGCTGGCGCTGGGGAGCGCCGCCGAAACCACCGGCCGCACCGCCGCGGGGACCGCGGTCACCGAAACCACCTTCGCGCGGCTCGCGGGGCGGCGCACGATCGGTGACGGGAAGCGGCTCGCCTTCGATCTTCAGCTCGGTGGCCGAGATGCGGCCGCCGCGATCGACGAGGGTGAAGCCCAGCGGCTGGCCCTCGGCCAGGCCGGTCAGGCCCGCCTGCTCGACGGCCGAGATGTGAACGAACACGTCTTCGCCGCCGTCATCGCGCACGACGAAGCCGAAGCCCTTCTGCGCGTTGAAGAACTTGACGACGCCCGTGCCCTCGCCAACGACCTGGGGGGGCATACCGCCACCGCCGCCACGACCGCCGCCGAAGCCGCCACCGCCGCCACGACCGCCGCCGAAGCCGCCACCGCCGAAGCCGCCGCGATCACCGCCGCCGAAGCCGCCACGATCGCCACCGCCGCCGAAGCGGTCGCCGCCACCGAAACCGCCGCCGAAGCCGCCACCGCCGAAGCGATCGCCGCCGCCGAAGCCGCCACCAAAGCCGCCTTCATCGCCGCCGCCGAAATTGTCCCGCTTGTCGCGACCACGCGTGCCGCGATTGCCTCGGCTACCTCTATCGAAACCCATAAGCCCTGTTCGTCTTCCCGGTTCGCCCGCAACTGCTATCTTCAAGAACCGTGCGCCGGACGAAGAGCGCGGGTCTTTTGGCGCGAAACCTTTTGCGCCTAGTCCGGTGTCATAGCGCAGAAGGACAGCCATCGCGAACGAAATCGTGCGAACTGCTCTCGCTTTACCGTGAACGATGCAGATTGCGTCGGAATTGTGGCCGAAACTCCACAAGTTTTCGGCCCTTCGCACGAATCACCCCCTTCGATCCCGGTTGAGGCTTCGCGCCCCGACCGCTAGGGCAGGACCATGACCGTTCATCTGCACGAAGAAGATATCCCCGCCGACCTGTTCGCGCCCGGCGCGTCGATCGCCGTCGACACCGAGACGATGGGCCTGATCACGCCGCGCGACCGGCTGTGCGTCGTCCAGCTGTCCGACGGCGGCCCGGACGAACATCTGGTCCGCTTCGCCCCCGACAGCGACTATGCCGCGCCCAATCTGCGCGCGCTGCTCGCCGATCCGGCCCGGTTGAAGCTCTATCATTTCGGGCGTTTCGACATCGCGGCGATCCGCCATTATCTGGGCGTCGTCGCCGCCCCGGTCTATTGCACCAAGATCGCCTCGCGGCTGATCCGCACCTATACCGACCGCCACGGCCTGAAGGAGCTGGTCCGCGAACTGCTGGGCGTCGAGCTATCCAAGGCGCAGCAGTCGTCGGACTGGGGTGCGCCCGACCTGTCCGATGCGCAACGCGAATATGCCGCCTCCGACGTGCGCTATCTGCACCGCATGAAGGTGGAACTGGACAAGCGGCTGGAGCGCGAGGGGCGCATGGCCCTGGCCCAGTCCTGTTTCGATTTCCTGCCCGCGCGCGCCGAGCTGGATCTCGCGGGCTGGCCCGAGGTTGATATCTTCGCCCACGCCTGATTCGGTCCGACCAGGGAGCCTGCATGTCCGAGATCGCCGACCGCGTCCGCACCCAGCGCCAGCGCTGGGCCGCGCCCGGCAGCCGCCACGACCGATTCGTCCGGGTGGCGCGCTGGATGCTGCCGAGCGCGATCGGCGTGCTGTCGGCGTTTCTGGTGATGGCACCCATCTATGCGTCCAACGAGGTCTCGTTCGTCCTCGACAAGAAGAAGGTCGAGGTCGCCAAGGAGCGGCTGAAAATCCAAGCGGCGCAATATCGCGGCGTCGACGACAAGGGTCAGCCCTTCTCGCTCGACGCGGGCTCGGCGATCCAGCGCAGCTCGGCCGAGCCGGTAGTCCAGCTCAACAAGCTGGCCGCCGCGATCCGCCTGTCGGACGGCCCGGCCACGGTCAGCGCCGATTCGGGCCGCTATGACATGCGCACCGAGCAGGTGAAGCTGGACGGGCCACTCGATTTCAAGTCGGCGGGTGGATATGACCTGCAGACGCATGACGCGACGATCGACCTGCAACAGCGTACCTTGGTGTCGGGCGGCGCGGTGACCGGCCGCGTGCCGCAGGGCAATTTCAGCGCCAACCGGCTGCGCGCCGACCTGGAAAACCGCACCGTTCGCCTGGAAGGCAACGCCCGCTTGCGCATCGTGCCGTAAAGCACGAAATAGCCGCCTATGCACAAGCTCTTCGCCGTCGCGGCTCCGGCCCTTCTCGTCCTGGCAGGCTCCGCGATCGCGCAGGGCAAGCACAACAGCCGTGCGCCCGTCGATTTCGGCGCGGACGTGATCGAGTTGCAGGACAAGCAGAATCGCGGCGTCCTGACGGGCAATGTCTCGCTGCGCCAGGCGGAGATGACGCTGACCGCCGCGCGGGTGGTCATCATCTATACCGGCCAGGTGATCGGCGGAAAGCCGCAGGTCTCGCGATTCGAGGCGTCGGGCAATGTCGTCGTCAAGCGCCCCAACCAGACCGCGCGCGCCAATTATGGCATCTACGACCTCAATCGCCGGGTCATCACCATGCTGGGCAATGTTACCCTGACCCAGGACGGCAACACGGTGAATGGCGGTCGCCTGACCATCAATCTCGACACCGGTCGCGCGGTGATCGACGGATCGTCGGTCGCGGGCGGCGCGTCGTCGGGCAGCGGCGGCACGGTCACGCGCGCGCCGTCGGGCCGGGTCACGGGCACCTTCTCGGTCCCCGATCGCAACTGAGGCGTGACGCGGGCGCCTGCCTCACGCTAACATGCCGCCAGCTAAGGAAAGTACCGGCCGATGGACATGGAAACCCCGATTCGCGAAGCCGATCAGCGCTCGGGCCATCGCACCAGCCCTGTATCGGAGCCACCGGTCGCCCATGGCCTGCAGGTCGTGTCGATCGCCAAGAGCTATGACAAGCGCACCGTCCTGACCGACGTGTCGGTGTCGGTCGGGCGCGGCGAGGTGATCGGGCTGCTCGGCCCCAATGGCGCGGGCAAAACGACCTGCTTCTATTCGGTCATGGGCCTGGTGAAGCCCGATTCGGGCCGCATCATGCTGGACGGCGAGGATATCACCGGCCTGCCCATGTATCGCCGCGCGATCCTGGGCCTGGGTTATCTGCCGCAGGAAACCTCGATCTTTCGCGGGCTCTCGATCGAGAAGAACATCCTGACCGTGCTCGAACTGGCCGAGCCCGATCCGGCCGAGCGCGCGCGCAAGCTCGACAAGCTGCTGGAGGAATTCGGCCTGACCCGGCTGCGCGCCGCCCCCGCCATGGCGCTGTCGGGCGGCGAGCGTCGCCGGGCCGAGATTGCTCGCGCGCTGGCTGCCGATCCGTCGATTATGCTGCTCGACGAACCGTTCGCGGGCATCGATCCCATCTCGATCGCCGACATCCGCGACCTGGTGAAGGATCTGAAGCGGCGCGACATCGGCGTGCTGATCACCGACCATAATGTCCGCGAGACGCTGGACATCGTCGACCGCGCCTACATCATCTATGACGGGCGCGTGCTGTTCACCGGATCGCCGGAGGAACTGGTCGCCGACGCCAATGTCCGCCGCCTCTATCTGGGCGAGGGTTTTTCGCTCTGATCCGATGAACGCCGTCCGTCGATCCGCACCTGATGGCATGACCGGCGCGGAAACGGCGGGATGAGCCTCGCCCCGCGCCTCGATATCCGCCAGTCGCAGTCGCTGGTCATGACGCCGCAGCTTCAGCAGGCGATCAAGCTGCTGACGCTGTCCAATCTGGAGATCGAGGCGTTCATCGCCGAGGAGGTGGAGAAGAACCCCCTGCTCGATGCGACCGCGGTGCGCGAGGTGGCGACGCCGGAGCGCCCCGAGCGCGAGGCCCCGGCGGGGGCCGACGAACTGGTCGCGGGCACCGCGCCCGCCGAGGATCGCGGGCTCGACCTGGATTACGCGACCGAGAGCCATCAGCAGGACAGCGTGGTCGATGGCGGCACCGGCCCCGATGGCGGCCTGTCGCTGAACGGTGCAAGCAGCGGAGGCTTGGGCGGCGAAGACGGACCCGACTGGGATTCGCTGCCCGACGATGCGCCCAATCTCGCCGAGCATCTGGAGGCGCAGGTCGCGCTGATCCTGTCGGGCACCGACCTGACCATCGCGGCGCACATCATCGACCAGCTGGACGAGGCGGGCTACCTCACCGTGCCGCTGGGGGAGATCGCCGAGCGGCTGGGCGTGTCGATCGCGCGGGTCGAATCGGTGCTGTCGGTCGTCCAGGGCCTGGACCCGACCGGCGTCGGGGCGCGGGACCTGGCCGAGTGCCTGGCGCTGCAGGCCAAGGAGGTCGACCGCTACGATCCCTGCATGGCCAAGCTCATCGCCAATCTCGACCTGCTGGCGCGTGGCGACCTTGCCCGGCTGAAACGGTTATGCGGGGTCGATGACGAGGACATGGCGGACATGATCCGCGAGCTGCGCGGCTATGATCCCAAACCCGGCTGTCGTTATGGCGGCGAGCCCGCGCGCGCGGTGGTGCCCGACCTGTTCGTCACGCGGACCAAGGCGGGCTGGGGCATCGAGCTGAACACCGCCACCCTGCCCCGCGTGCTGGTCAATCGCCGCTATTATCAGGAATTGCGCCACGGGCCGCAGGACAAGGGGTCGAAGGCGTGGCTGGCCGACTGCCTCGCCAATGCCAACTGGCTGATGAAGGCGCTCGACCAGCGGCAGCGGACGATCATCCGCGTTGCGACCGAGATCGTGAAGCAGCAGGAGGCCTTCTTCCTCCACGGCGTCGCACAACTGCGCCCGCTGACCCTGGCGCGGGTCGCCGAGGCGATCGGGATGCACGAATCGACCGTCAGCCGGGTGACCAGCAACAAATATCTCAGCTGTGCGCGCGGGCTGTTCGAGCTGAAATTCTTCTTCACCAGCGGCATCGCGGCGGCGGACGGCGGCGATGCGGTGTCGGCCGAGGCGGTGAAAAGCGCCATCAAGGCGCTGATCGCGAACGAGGGCGCCAAGATCCTGTCCGACGACACGCTGGTCGAACTGCTCCAGGCCAAGGGCTTCGACATCGCCCGGCGGACGGTCGCCAAGTATCGCGAGGCGCTGGGCATCGGCAGTTCGGTCCAGCGCCGCCGCGCCCGGGCGCTGGGCGGCTGACACGCCTTGAACCACGCCCGACGTGTATTATATTGGAAATACACTTAAGGAGCCGGGACGCTCATGGGCAAGAAGAAGCATAAGAAGAAGCAGAAAAAGGCCGCGCAGGACGAACAGGCCGCTTCCTCCGGCTCGTCATCCCTGTACCGGATCGGCCAGGTCCTGCTCGACCAGGCGCGCAGCCCGGCGGGGCGGCAGTTGCTCGCCACCGGCCTGATCGTTGCGGCCTCGGCCATCGCCCGCGAGACGGGGCGACGGGCCACCGACGGACCGGCCGCCGCTCCGCCCCATGATCCGCAAAAGGGCGAGGCCACTCAGGGGTCGCAACCGGGCGACGCCGCCCAAGGACCGCAGTCTGGGGGAACGACGCGCTCCGGTATGCCGGAAATTGCCGCCTTTGCGGGCATGGCATTGTCCGCGCTCGATCAGTTTCTGCATCGGCCGTCGTCCGGCAACAAGGGCTGAACCCACGCGGCGAGCTTGTAGCGTAGCGTCGGACCGCTCTGCCTCAGGGCTTCCGATCGACCATGCCGTTGGCAAGAACGGGGGGAGCGAAATGTCGCTCAACCCCCGGCACCGACGCGCGGGTGCCGGTTTCCCGGCGGCTTCCACTCCTGCTTGTCTTATCTTTGGTGCGCGGCGATGGGGTAGCCTAGGCTGATACGCGGCGGAAGCAAGTCAAAAAAAAGGCTGGTCCGAGGACCAGCCGTGAAAGTTTTTAGGAGAGGATGCCTGAAAGGCCCGCTCTCTCTGGCCGAGCTTTGCGATTAACACAAATGCAACCTCATCAATTTTAGTTGCATAATTTGCAATCATGGTGATTTTGTGCATTCCGACGTCGCGCTGTTCCGATAGTTTGGCCGTCTATGACGAAGACGTCATCTGCGACCCTATTCGTATGGGCGCCATGAATGACAGATCGGTCCGACAATAGCGGAGGGTGGGTTCAACCGGTCATCGCAACGGCTTCGGCAAAGGTAGCTCCAGGCGTTCGGAAGCCAAGTGTTTTTCGAGGCCGCGTATTGAGCTTGAGCGCGATCGCGTCGAGATCAGACTGTGTGTAGCCCGACAGGTCCGAACCCTTGGGAAGATATTGACGCAGTAAGCCGTTCGTATTTTCGTTGCTACCGCGCTGCCAAGGGCTCCGCGGATCGCAAAAGAAGACGTCAGCGTCTGTCGCCATGGTGAAGCGTTTGTGCATGGCCAGCTCGGCGCCACGATCCCATGTCAGCGATGACATCATTCCCTCGGGTAGCCGTTCAGCCTGTCGGATCAGCGCACTGACGACGCTATTGCTGTCCTTGCCGTCGACCTGAACCAGCATCACGAACCGAGAATGCCGCTCGACCAATGTTGCGACGTGGCTGTTCCTGCGCCCTGAGATCAGATCCCCCTCCCAATGGCCGGGCACGGCCCTGTCATCGATGTCTGCCGGACGCTGTCGGATCGAGATTGCATCGATGATCTGCCCGCGTGGTTGCCCCTTGGCCGTAGATGTCTTGCCGCGTCGCATGATCCTGCGGCTGCGCAGATGCACCATGAGTTCACGCTTCAATACGCCACGGGCTTGGATGAACAGACTTTTGTAGATCGTCTCATGCGACACTTGCATCATCCCATCATCGCCGTGCTCGGTCTTTAGCCATCCCGATATCTGTTGCGGAGACCATTGATCCTGCAGCTTCGCTGCGACCGTCGACTGCAGGCGCGGATTGGCCGCGAGCAAGCAAGGCTTTGGCCGAAGGCCCTGTTGCCATGCTCGGCCGTCGGCGGTCGTGGCACGGTACTCTTCGCGGCCTCCATTGCGAGCGACTTCGCGGCTAATAGTCGAAGGCGGCCGGCCGAGCTGCCTGGCTATCTGGCGGAACGACGAACCTGCAAACAGTCCGCGAGATATCTCTTCCCGTTCCTCTGGGCGAAGGCAAAGCACGCCCCGCCTTCGCGTCGCCGGCATTATCCCGCCATGAGCCTGCAAAACGCCAAACACCGAGGCTGCATGCTTGCCGAGAGCTCGGCCAATATCGCTCAGGGATTGCCCAGCCTTCCACCGAGACCAGAGGTCACGTTTCTGCTCTGGCGATAAGCCGGGACGACCCGTGCGTGCCATTCCGACGCCTCCTTCAACATCACTAAACCTGACATGTTGCGGTGACCGGTTGAACCCACCAGCGGCTATTTTTATCGTTCTTGCTTCACTTATGCCAATTATCCGATCGTCTTTTCTAAATAAAACCATCAGTGATCAGGCATTTTTTGGTCGATTTCCACATTCGACGGTTGACGCCGCGCGATGGACGGTTAGGTCACAACGATCTTTAACAGGAGCGTATCATGGCCGACGACCCTATCGATGTGAATGCCGTAGAACTGGCAACCGAATTGACCATTGCGTGGCTGGGCAACCCCAATACCCGCACCTCGTCGGAAGAGGTTCCGGCTTTCCTGCATAAGATGCACGAAACCGTGTCTTCGTTGCTGGGTTCTGCGCCGCAGACCGCCGATGTCGAAACGCCGACCGAATATGTTCCGGCCGTGTCGGTTCGTAAGTCGCTGGCCTCGAAGGATCACATCGTCTCGATGATCGACGGCAAGCCCTATAAGACGCTGCGCCGCCACCTCGCGACCCACGGCCTGACGCCGGAAGAATATCGTGAGCGTTACGGCCTGAAGCCGGATTATCCGATGGTCGCCGAGAGCTATTCGGAAAGCCGTCGCGCGATGGCCAAGAAGATCGGCCTCGGCCGCAAGCCCGGTCCGCGCAACACCGCCAACGCTCCGGCCGCCCGCAAGTCGCGCAAGGCGGACGCCGCCGACGCCGAATAAGCGTCACCGCGATCGACCGATCGCATGAGACCCGTCCGACGACCCCGCTCATCTCCCGGAGCAGGGCCCGTCGGGCGGGTTTCGCTTTATCTGGGGGGCGGCAGTATTTTCGACCGGCCGGATCACGTCGGTGCTGGCCAGCCGCCTTGCCGCACGGCGGCATGCGGGCCGATGACGCCGCACTGGCGGCACTGGCCCGGCACCTTCGGGGCGACGCAGCCCGATAAGCCCGCGCCCTTCGCGCATCGGGAACGCCATCGATGAACGATGGGCGCGCGCTTACTGCCCGAAGCTGCCCTTGCGATAGAGCAGGGTGATCGCGACGCGGCGGTTGCGCGGGTCGGACGGGTTGTCGGTGATGATCGGTTCGCGGTCGGCGACGCCTTCGATCCGTTCGAAGCGTGCTTCGGGGATGCCCCCGGCGGCCAGGCGGCGGCGGGTCGACTCGGCGCGGCTGGACGACAGCATCCAGTTGTTCATCGCGCGCGGATCGCCATAGCCCAGGCTGTCGGTATGGCCGCGGATCATGATCGTGTTGGGCAGCCCCGCGATCGACTGGGCGATGGTGCCGATCAGCGCGGACGCCTCGGGCTCCAGCTGGGTCGTGCCGCTGGCGAACATCGAATAATCGGCATTGTCGACCAGATCGATGCGCAGGCCGTCCTGGGTCGGGATGAAGCGGATATGCTTGGCCAGGCGCTTGAGCTCCGGCGTCATGTTCATCTTCTTCTCGAGCGCCTTTTGCAGATCGGCGAACTTCTTGCGATCCACGGCGACCGAATTGGGGTTGCGCAGCGAGCCCTTGTCGCCGGTTCCCGCCTTTTCACCGCCATCGGGCGTCATCTTGGGCACGATCAGCTGCACGATGCCGCTCGCGCCGCTGGCCTTGTCGCCCGCCCCCGGACCGCCGTTCAGCGCACCGCCGCCGACGCCCATCGAACGGGTGTCGAGCAGGGTCGGCGCGAAATAATCGGCAATGCCCTTGCGCTGTTTCTCGGTCGTCGCGCCCAGCAGCCAGAGCAACAGGAAGAACGCCATCATCGCGGTCACGAAGTCGGCATAGGCGACCTTCCACGCACCGCCATGATGCCCGCCATGACCATCGGCGATGATCTTCTTGACGATGACGATCTTGGGCGGCTCGTTCTTGCCATGCGGTGCGCGCGCCATGGCTTAGCGTCCCCGCAGGCCGTCGAACACCTCGGCAAAGCCGGGCTGATCCTTGTGCTTGATGCCAGAACGCGCCGCCTCGATGACCAGCGGCTGCGGATGGCCGTGGAGCGAGGCGATGATGATCTGCTTGACGACGTGATAGATGGCGGCGTCGGCGTCGATCACCTGCTTCAGACGTCCCGCGAACGGATTGACGATGCCGTAAGCCAGCAGCACGCCCATGAAGGTGCCGACCAGCGCCGAGCCGATCATGCCGCCCAGCACGCTCGGCGGCTTGTCGATCGAGCCCATGGTCTTCACGATGCCGAGCACGGCGGCGACGATACCCAGCGCGGGCAGCGAGTCGGCCAGGCTCTGCAGCGTGCCCTGCGGCCCCTCCACCTCGTGGTGGTGGGTCTTGATGGCGTTGTCCATGACCTCCTCGACCGCGTGCACGTCGAGCGTGCCGGACGAGACGACGACCAGGCGCAGCGTGTCGGCGATCAGGTTGACCAGCGTATGGTCGGCAACGAGGCGCGGATATTCGGCGAACACGGAGGAGGACTTGGGGTCCTCGACATGCGGTTCCAGCGCGATCGGCCCTTCGGTGCGCAGGAGCTTCATCAGCTTCGAGACGAGGAAGATGACGTCGAGATAGTCCTGCTTCTTGTATTTGGGCCCCTTGAAGATCTTGCCCATGGCACCGCCCAGCGCCTTCAACTCGGCACCGCTATTGCCGATGACGAGCGCGCCGACGGCCGCGCCGCCGATGATGAGCATTTCGTGGGGAATCGCCTCGAACACAGGCCCCAGCGCGCCGCCAGTAATGGCGAAGCCGCCGAAGACCATGCCGAGCAGGATGACAAGGCCGATGGCAGGAAACATGGTGGACCGATTCTCCAGAAGGAAGCGACACAAGGGCCGTCAGATGTCTGGATTACCGCGATTTGGTCACCATAGGGTTACCGCGCCGGAAAGGATGTCCGCGCCGATGACGATTATTTCAGATAATCGAACAGCGACAGCCCGGCCAGCTTGCTGAAGCTCGCCTGCGTCGCCTGCAGCACGGTCATCGTCTGCTGCAACTGGGCGATGTTGCTGGCGATATCGACGTCCTCGACGCTGGAGCGCAGCGTGGCGCGATCAGTGGCAGCGCCCTGCATCAGGCTTTCCTGCAAGGTGACGCGGGTTTCGCGTGCGCCCACCGATGCCTGGACCGTAGCGACATTGTTGTTGGCGGCGTTCAGCTGGTCGATCGCACTGCTCAACGTGGCGGCGGGCGTGCCGGGCGTCTTCAGTCCGGTGATCAGGTTGTTGAGCACCGTGAAGGTGTCGCTGTTGCCCGACTGAAAGACCTGTTTGGCGCTGACCGTCACCTCGACCGTCTGGTCGCGGTCGATGGGGACCGCCGAGACCTGCGAATCGGCATAGGTGGCCGTACCGTTGTTCAACTGCACCGCATCGGTGCCGTCGACCGTGCCGAACAGCGGCTGGTTGCGCATGTCGCGGGTATTGCCCAGTTGGACCAGCTGGTCGCGGATCGCGATCAGCTGGTCTCCCAGCACCGAACGGTCATAGTCGCTGAGCGTGCCGTTGGCCGCCTTGGTCGCGATCTCGGCGGCGTTCTTCAACTGGTCGCCGATCGACCCCAGGGTCGTGTCCACCTGCTGCAGCACCGATTTGGCGAGGTTCAGATTGCCTTTGTAGACGGCCGAATCGGCATCGGCGCGGTCTAGCTGCGCGATCTGCGCCGATGCGGCGGCATCGTCGGACGGCTTGATCAACCGCTTGCCGGTCGCGTTCTGCACCATCAGCTCATTGGCCTTGCCCTGCAGGGCCGCCATGCGCTTCGTGGTGCTCTCATAGAGGGTGGAGGTGGAGTTGGAAATCTGCATCACCGTCACCGGATTTCGAGGATGGACTGGAAGATATCGCGCGCGACCTGGATGACGCGGCCCGACGCGGAATAGGCTTGCTGAAACCGCATCAGCGACACGGCCTCATTGTCCAGCGTGACGCCGGTCGCACCGGCCAGCGCGGCCTTGGCCCCGTCGCGAATCGACGACTGGGCGTCGGCGATCGTCTGCCGCTGCTTCAGGCTGGAGGCGTTTTCGGTGACGATATCGGTCAGCCGGCCTTCGAACTGGCCCGTGTAGCGCGACGCCTCGATCGCCGAGAGATTGTCGGTGTTGCGCGGCCCCTTGCCGCTCCCCGCCGCCGCGATCTGCGACGCATCGGTCAGGGCGACGGTCATCGCCGCGCCGCTCGACGCCATGGTGAACATCGGCCGCCCGGTCGCGCCGCTGGCATCCTCGCCCTTGGACTGGAGCGTGTTCATCGTGGCCGCAAAGTCCTGAGCGACCTGGGTGAAGCTGTCGCGCATCGCCGAGATCCGCTCCGCCCCGTCGACCAGTCCGCCCAGCGTCCCGCCTGACGGCACCACCTGGGACACCTTGCCCTGCGAGGCGACGGTGAAGCTGATCCCGCCACCGGTCAGCCGGTTATAGCTGACCGAACCCAGCGTATCCGGCGAGGCCAGAATCGGCCCTGCCCGGTCGCCGATCCGCACCGTGGCGCGTCCCAGCTCGTCGAGCGTCACATTGACGTCGGACAGGCCGCTCATCTGCGACAGGATCTGGTCGCGCTGGTCGGCAAGCTGCGCCGAGGTGGCGGTGCCCGCCTGGGTCCGGGTCAGGCCGTCGTTTACACGCGACAGCGACACGGCCAGCGACGACAGCCCCTGGGCCGCATCGCGCGCCTGGCCGTCGAAATCCGCCTCGGTTGCGTCGAACGCCTTGTCGGTCGCCGTAAACGCGAAAGCCGCCGACGTGGCGGCTTCGATCATGTTGGTGCGCAGCGCGCTGGACGTGGGGTCCGATGCCATGTTGCGCGCGGCGGTGAAGAAACCGGTCAGCTGGTCCGACACCTTGTTGCCGGTCATCACGTCCTGGATTCGGCTGAGCCAGACGGAGCCCGCTTCACTGCGCCCCAGGTCCGAAGTCGCGGTGCGCAGACCGGCCGTCAGATAGGTGTCGGTCGCGCGGGCGATGCCGTCGACCGTGACCCCGGCGCCGGGCGACAGCCGGTTGCTGGTCGCCCCACCCGTGGTGCCGACTTCACGCAGCGTGACCGTGCGACGCGAATAGCCGTCGGTGCCGGTGTTGGCGATATTCTCGCCAACCGCCGTCAACGCGGTCTGATACGCCCGCACGCCCGAGGCGCCGATGTGAAGCAGGTCGCTCATGGTTTATGCGATAGGTTGTGCTTGGTTAATTTTGGGTTGCGACTTGGCCAGGAATGCGGTCACCGCCTTGCCGATGCCCATCGGGGCATGTTCGGCCATGGTCTGGGCCACCTGCTGGTCCTGCATGTCGCGAAACGTGTCGAGCGCCTGCGACTCGAACAGCGTGTCGCCCAGCTTGGTCTGGCGCATCGCCTTCAGCATCATGCCGTTGAAGATCGCCTCGAACTGGGTGCCCGCCTTGTCGAGATTGGCGCTGTTCGACAGCCGCTTGGTATCGGTGGAGACGGTCCCGGTGATCGGGGCCATGGCGGGCGTGGATGCGATGCTCTGCGTCACAGGATGATCAACTCCGCCTTGAGGGCTCCGGCTTCCTTCAGCGCTTCGAGGATGGCGACCAGGTCGGACGGGGCCGCGCCGATCGCGTTCACCGCCTTCACCACATCGGCCAGCTTGGGGCCGGGGGCGACGATGAACATCGGGCGCTTCTCCTCCTCGATCGAGACACCCGATTTCTGGGTGATGGCGGTCTGCCCCCCGCTGAGCGGACCGGGCTGGCTGACGCGCTGATTCTCGTCGATCTTCACGGTCAGCTTGCCATGGGTGACCGCCGCCGGGCCGACCCGCACGGCCGAGTTGATGACGACGGTGCCGGTGCGGGCATTGACGATCACCTTGGCGGGTGGCTCGGCCGAGGTGACGTCGAGATTCTCGATCTCCGACATCAGCGTGGCGCGGACATCGGCGCCCATCGGCGCACGGACCGCGACCGATACGGCATCCATCGCCTGGGCCGTGCCCAGCCCGAGGCGCGCGTTGATCGCCTGGGCGACGTTCTGCGCGGTGGTGAAGTCGGCGCGCGCCAGATTGAAGGTCAGGGTCGGCGCGGTGTCGAACCCGGTGGCGACGGCACGTTCGACGGTCGCCCCTTCGGGAATGCGGCCGGTCGAGGGGACGTTCACGACGATCTTCGACCCGTCCGCACCTTCCGCGCCCAGACCGCCGACCGCCAGATTGCCCTGCGCCATCGCATAGATCTGGCCGTCCGCGCCCTGAAGCGGCGTCAGGATCAGCGCGCCGCCGCGAAGCGACTTGGCCTTGCCCATCGACGAGACGGTGATGTCCAGCTTCTGCCCCGGCTTGGCGAAGGGCGGCAGCTCGGCCGTGACCATCACCACCGCGGCATTCTTCATGCCCGGATTGGCATTGGGCGGCAGCTGCAACCCGAAACGCGAGACGACCGCCTTCAAGGACTGGACGGTATATTCCAGATTGTCGTCACCCGTGCCCGGCAGGCCGACGACGACGCCGTAACCGGTCAGCTGGTTGGTGCGGATGCCCTGGAACCCGCCCAGGTCCTTGATACGGTCGGCCGAGGCCGGCCCTGCGATCAGGATCGTGGCGAACAGCGCGGCGAGGAAGCGAAAGATCATGTCTCTGATGCCTCAGAACGGGCTGACGGCCGAGAAGAAGCGGCTCAGCCACCCCTGGCGGCTGGCGCGGGCGACGTCGCCCTTGCCGGTATAGGCGATCTGCGCATCGGCGACGCGGGTCGATTCGACGCGGTTGTCGATGCCGACATCGGCCATGCGGACCAGCCCCTTGATCTGGATGAACTCGTCGCCGCGGTTCAGCGTCACGCGCTTCTGCCCCTGCACCAACATGGTGCCGTTGGGGAACACCTGCGCCACGGTCACGCTGATCTCGCCCGACAGCGAGTTGGACTGGTCGGCGGCACCCTGGCCGGTGAAGTTGCGGCTGCCGCTCATGCCGATATCGGTCGACTTGAGCAGCGATCCCAGCGGACCGGTGACCGGCGGAGCCAGGCCCAGATCGCCCTTCGAGCCCAGCTTCGAGCCCGCCGACTTGGACGCGGCGGTCCGCTCGACCAGGATGATGGTCAGCGGATCGCCGACCCGGCGCGCGCGCCAGCCTTCGTAGAGCGCGGCATAGCCGTCCGACACCTGGAAGATGCCGCCATTGGGCTGGGCGACCGGCTGCATCGGCACAGGCGCGGGGCGCACGGTGGTGAAGTCCTCGACGGGCTTCTTCTTGCCGAACAGGCTGGCATGGGCCGGGATCGGCGCCAGCGCGGCGACGACCAGCGTACCCGCCGCCGCCGACAGCGCCAGCTCGGTCCAATACCCGAAGCGAAGGGTGGGAAAGCGGAAGGTCATGATCACAGATTCTGGTTGGCGTACTGGAGCATTTCGTCGGTCGACTTGATCATCTTCGAGTTCACCTCATAGGCGCGCTGCGTTTCGATCATGTCGACCAGCTCCTCTACGACGTTGACGTTCGAGCCTTCGAGCATGCCCTGGCGGATCTGGCCGCGCCCCTCAAGGCCGGCGACACCCATGTTCGCGGCGCCCGAGGCGGCGGTCTCGGTCAGGTAGTTGTCGCCCTTGGCCTGCAGCCCGGCCGAGTTCGGGAAGCTGGCGATCTGGATCTGGCCGATCTGGGCGGGCGCGGTCTGCCCGGCCAGCGTCGCCGACACGGTGCCGTCGGTGCCGATGGTGATCTGGGTCGTCCCCTCCGGCACGGTGATGCCGGGCATCACCTGATATCCCTCGGACGTGACCAGCAGCCCCTCGGCCGAGCGCGAGAAATTGCCCGCGCGGGTATAGCCCAGCGTCCCGCCCGGCATCTGCACCTGGAAGAAGCCGTCGCCGTCGATCGCCAGGTCGAGGCTGTTGTTGGTGGTCTGCATCGCGCCCTGGGTGTTGATGCGCGCGGTCCCCTGGACCCGCACACCGGTGCCGACGTTCAGGCCGGTCGCATATTTGCTCTCGGTCGAGCTGGCCGCGCCCGGCGCGGTGACGACCTGATAGGCCAGCGTCTCGAAGGCGGCGCGGTCGCGCTTGAACCCGGTCGTGTTGACGTTGGCCAGGTTGTTCGAGATGACCCGCATACGCATATCCTGGGCATCGAGCCCGGTGCGCGCGACGTGCAAGGCGGCGGACGACATAAACCTCTAATCCTCAGCTCGGCAGACGCATCAGCGATGCGCTGTTCTCATCCAACGACTTGGCCTCTTTCATGAGGTTGGCCTGCACCTCGTAACTGCGCTGGTTCTCGATCATGTCGACCAGCGTCTGCGTCATGTTGACGTTGGACCCTTCCAGCGCGCCGGACTGGACGGTGGCGTCCATGTCCTGCGGCAGGGCGCCCCCGCCCTTCACGCGCAGCAGATTGTCCAGACCCTTGACCGTGGTCGACCCGCGCGTGTCGGCCAGCTTCAGCCGGTCGATCACCTGGGGCTGGGCGTCGGGACCGGAGCCCAGCGGCAGGATCGAGACGGTGCCGTCGGGCGCGATGGTCAACGAGTTGTACGGCGGCACGGTGATCGGGCCGTTCTGGCCGATCGCCGGATAGCCGTCGCCGGTCTGCAACACGCCGGTCGCCGTCACCTCCAGGTCGCCACGCCTCGTATAGGCCTCCGACCCGTCGGGAGCCTGCACCGCCAGCCACGCGGTGCCGGTGGCGACCGCGACGTCGAGCGGGTTGCCCGTCTGCTGCACCGTGCCCGGCGCGCGATCGGCGTCGGTCACCTCGTCGGCGGTCGGCATCCGCGCCTCGAACGCCGCGCCGCCGCCCTTCAGGTCGATGCGGTCGAACACGACGCGATCGGCGCGAAATCCGATCGTCGAGGCGTTCGCCATGTTGTTGGCGATCGCGGTCTGCGCCGCCATATGCGCCCGCAGACCCGTCGCCGCCGTGTAGACCAGCTTGTCCATCGCGGTTCCCTGTTACCCCCCGACCCCTATGATCAGCTGCGCAGGTTGAAGATCGTCTGCGAGATCTGGTTCGAGGTATCGAGCGCCTTGGCGTTCGCCTGGAAATCGCGCTGCGCCGCGATCAGGTTGACCAGTTCCTCGGTGATGTCGACGTTGGAGCCTTCCAGCGTGCTCGACTTGATCGCGCCGTAGGTGCCCTCGCCCGCCGAGCCGATGTTCGGGTTGCCCGACAGGCCGGTCGCCTGCCAATAGCTGTCGCCCGATTGGCGCAGGCCCGGCATGTTGACGAACGAGGCCAGCGCCACCTTGCCCAGCTTGGCGGTCTCGCCGTTCGAGAAGGACGCAACGACCAGGCCGTCCGATCCCACCGACACGCCGGTCAGCGTACCGATCGCCTTGCCGTCCTGGGTGCGCGAGGCGACCGAGAAGACCGAGCCCGCCTGCGACGTCCCGGTATAGTCCAGCGTCAGCGGCTGCGAGACGGTCGAGCTGTGCGAGGTGAAATTGTCGAAGGTGACCGGCGCGGTCGGCTTGGTCATGTTGCCGTTCTTGTCGAAGGTCAGCTCGACCGGGTCGGCGGAACCCTGAACCTTCAGCTGCTGGTCGTCGACGAAGCTGTAGACCTGCCAGGTGCTGCTGCCGTCGGTCGGCTGGATCGCATTGCCATTGGCATCGACGGGCAACGGCTTGCGGACATAATAGTTGGTCAGCGTCATGGCATTGCCCGACGGGTCGTAGATCTTGGTGATGGTGGTGTTGTTGTAGGTCGCGAGGTTGGACCGGTTGAACGCCATCGGCGTCGTCGCCGCGGTGCTCGACAGGTTGAGGTCCATCGTCACCTTCTTGGTCGCGATCGGCTCGCCGCTGGTCGCGGGCAGCTGCAACGCGGCCAGGCCGTCGAGGCCGGTGGCGGTGACGTTGCCGTCGGTGTCGACCGGCAGCACCTGCAAGCGGCCGCCGCTGGAATCGGTCACGTAATTCTGCTGATCGACCTGGAACGCGCCGTTGCGGGTATATTGCAGCGGGCCCTTGCCGGGATTCTGCACCGCGAAGAAGCCGTCACCCGAAATGGCGAGGTCCAGCGCATTGGCCGAATTGTTGTAATTGCCTTCCTTGAACTCCTGGCGGTTCGCCTTGACCACCACGCCCGAGCCGACCTGCTTGGTCGGGTCGGTCGCGAAGTTCGACGCCATCACGTCGGCGAACTGGGCATGGCTCTTCTTGAAGCCGTTGGTGCCGACGTTCGCGATGTTGTGCGAGATCACGGACAGGTCGGTCTGCGAAGCCTGGAGACCGCTCAGCGAGGTATAGAAGGACATGGGTTCAGTACCTTGATGGGGAAAGGGTTCAGCCGACCGAGCGGACGGCGGAGAGGTCGACCTGGCCGAGCCCGGCCACGGTCAGGATGGGATTGCCCGAGCTGGGCATCGACACCGACTGGACGGGCGCCCAGACCAGCGGACGGCCCGACACGGCGGAAACACCGTCATTGGCGTTCAGCGTGACGGTGAACGGACCGCTGCCCGCCTCCGCGCCGTCGTCGGTCTTGCCGTCCCAATCGAAGCTGGTGGTGCCCGCCTTCTGCGCGCCCAGCGACATGGTCTTCAGCGGATTGCCCTTGGCGTCGGAGATGGTGACGAGCACGTTGGAGGCCGCCTGATCCAGCTCGACCGCGCCGGCCAGGCCGCCGCTGGTCCGGCCATAGGCGACCGATCCGGGGGTCAGCACCGTCTTGCCGACATAGCTCATGGCGTCGGCCTTGGTCGTGCCGTTCATCTTGGCGGCCATCGCCGACAGGGTGGTGTTCATCTCGGAGATGCCCGCCACGCTGGAGAACTGCGCCATCTGGGCGACCATCTGGGTGTTGTCCATCGGCGAGAACGGGTCCTGGTTCTGCAGCTGCGCGGTCAGCAGCTTCAGGAAGGACGTCTGGTCGAGCGTGTTCGGGTTCTTGGCCGGGGTCGCGGCCGCCGCGCCGCTGGTCGCGCCGGAGCGACGAACGCCCATCGCGTCCAGCGTCGAGTCCATGGTGGTCGAAGTGGTCATGATCAGCGGCCCAGCTTGAGGGTATCGAGGATCAGCGACTTGGCGGTCTGCATCACCTCGACATTGTTCTGATAGGTGCGCGCCGTCTCCATCATGTCGACCAGTTCGCGGGTCTCGTCGACGGCGGCTTCGTAGATATTGCCGTCCTTGTCGGCCAAGGGGTTGTTCGGATCGTGGCGCTTGGTCGGGTCCTCGCCCGCGGTCACGATCTTCTCGACATCGACGGTGGACAGGCCGGTCGCGGCGTCGAAGCTGGTGCGGAAGACCGGCTTCATCGTCTTGTACGCGGTATCGGCCGACCCCGCGACGCCCCCGGCATTGGCCAAGTTGGACGCGGTGGTGTTCATCCGGATCAGCTGGGCCGACATGGCGCGCCCGGCGACCTGGAAGATGGACATGGGGTTGGTGGTGGCCATGGCTTACTCGCCCTTCAGCGCACGGGTGATGGTGGAGATGCGGCCGTTCAGGAACGACAGCGTCGTCTGATACTGGACCGCATTCTCGGCGAAGGCGGTCTGTTCCTGGTTGAGTTCGACCGTGTTGCCGTCGAGCGAGGTCTGGAGCGGCACGCGGTACTTCAGCGCGTCGCCGATGCTCCCCGCCTGATCCTGGCTGCCCTCGACGGCGGCCAGCGCCGCCTTGAAATCGATGTCGCGCGCCTTGAAGCCGGGGGTGGAGGCGTTGGCGATGTTGGATGCCAGCACACCCATACGCTGTGCCCGGACCTCCAGCGCGGCACCGTGCACGCCGAACAGTGTTTCATTGGCCATCGTCATTCCTCCTTTCCGGCGAGACGCTCTTCGCCAGCGGGGATACGCAACACCCGTGCCAATTGACCCGACCAAAGGGGACAGGCCGGAAGCGGCAGGGGCGCAAGGCCGCTTTCCGGCAACGCCTTGCCGCCTTTTTGCCGGTCCGGCGGCAAGCACCGGCAATCCCCCCGCCCCCACCTACGAGCCCCCGCCCCCTGGGATGCCGCTGGCCCGAATTGGCCCGCCCCTTGCAAAGCACGGGCGCATGAACGGTTTGCCGCCCCTCTCCCAATTCTTCGATCCGGCCGCCCTGGCGATCGTGCTCGGCGGAACGCTGGTTGCGACGCTGCTGCGCACGCCGTGGCGCGATGCGGGCCGCAGCGTCCGGGCGCTGCGCGTGCTGGTCCGCGCGCCCTATTCGGCCGAGCCATTGCTCGAACAGATCACCCATCTCGACCGGATCGCCCGGCGGCACGGCGTGCTGACGCTCGACCGGTCGGTCATCACCGATCCCGACCTGGCCGAGGCGATCGCCGCGATCGTCGATGGCGAGCGCCCCGAGGCGGTCGTCGCCTGCACCCGCCATGCCCGGCTGGCGCGGGTCGAGCGGCATCTGGCGGTCGCCGATGTCTGGGCAGGAGCCGCCGAGGCCGCGCCCGCCATGGGCATGGTCGGCACGCTGATCGGCCTGGCCGCGATGTTTGCGACGATGAACGATCCGCAGCGGATCGGCGGCGCGATGGCGATCGCGCTGCTGGCCACCTTATATGGCGCGCTGTTCGCCAATCTGGTCGCGCAGCCCATCGCCACCCGCCTGCGCCGCGCCGCCCGGATCGAGGCGTTCGAGCGGATGCGCATCGAATTGCCGCTCGCCGCTTTGTCCGCGCGCGAGGCACCGGCGGCCGCGATCAGCCCGCCGACTCCGCCCCGCCGCCCGCTGGCGACCGTCGCATGACCGAGTTCGACTTCCCCGCCACCGTCCCCGCGCGCCCGCTCTGGCTGGTGACGCTGGCCGACCTGGCCCTGTTGCTGGTCGGCTTTCTGGTGCTGGTGCAGGCCATGGGGATGGAGCGTCGCCCGGCCCTGGTCGACGCCTTACGTGCCGAGTTCGGTGCGATGGGCCCGGCACAGCATGCGGCGCCCCCCGCGCCGCCGTCGATCATGCCGGTCGCCGCCGCCGCGCTGCGCTTCGCCCCCGGTTCGGCCGAGCCGATCGATCCCGATCCGTTGCTCGTCCCCTGGGCGCGCGAGGCGCTGGCCGATCCGCGGGTCCGCCTGTCCGTCACCGCCGCGACCGATGGCAGTGCGGCCGATGTCGATCCGCTGACCCATAGCGCGGTCGTGCTCGCCGCCGATCGCGCGCGCGCCGCCGCCGCGCTGATCGGGCCGGTCGCCGCGAACCGCCTGACCCTCTCCACCGCCACCGCCCCGGGCCAGCGCAGGGCGCTGGTCACCCTGGCCTTTTCCGGCGAAGCACAAAGGAAACCCCGATGATCTTGCCCCTGCTCCTCGCCGGCGCCGCCGGTTTTCAGGATGTCAGCGCGCTCGACGCCGCCGTCACCGCCTTTACCGGCCGCCCGATCGGGGTGGAGGGCGGCGCCCGTTCCGCCGTCGATGCCCGGCTGAAGCTGGCGCAATGCCCGACCGTCGCCCTGTCCTGGCGCACCGAGATGCACGATGCGGTCGTCATCGCCTGCGCCTCGCCGCAATGGCGCATCTTCGTGCCCGTCCTGTCGGTGCCCAAGGCCGCCCCGGCGGCCACCGCCATGCCAGCGGTCGCGATCAAGCAGGAGCCGGTCATCCGACGCGGCGATCCGGTGACGATCGAGGCAGGCTCGAACGGCTTTTCCATCACCCGCGACGGCATCGCCATGGCCGATGCCGCACCCGGCGCGCACTTCCCCGTCCGCATCGATTCCGCCCGCCAGCCGGTCCAGGCCGTCGCCTTGTCCAGCGGCCGCGCCACCCTGCCCGGCTGGGCCGAGTGATCGGACGGCAGGCGGGAAATAACCGGATTTCTTGCTAAAGGATTTCACCACCCGGCCGTTTCATGGAATGTCAGCGGAACCGATAGGTGCGGGCATGGTGGAAATATCAACTTCAAGGCTGAATGCCGGAGACATAAGGACCGCGCGGTTAACGCCCGTGGAACGTGTCGCGGCGACCCCGGAGGCGGGGCTCGCTTCGGCTCCGGCCGCAGCGAAGGACACCAACGGTGACACCAGCGCCCTTACGGGTCTGGCCAGCGCGATGTCGGCCCAGCCGCCGGTGAATTCGGAGCGCGTCGCCCAGATCAAGCGGGCCATTGCCGACGGCCATTTCCCGATCCTGCCGGCAACCATTGCCGACCAGATGATCGCCCTGAAGCTGAGCTGGAACCATAATGACGCGGCGTGACGGTTTGATCCGGGTCATCGAGGCCCTTCATCGGGAAATCGCCGCGCTCAAGGTGAACGACGTCGCCGCTCTGGAGCGTGCGACCACCGAAAAGCTGGCCGCGATCGAAGAGATCGCCTCGCTGGGCACCGGCCCGGCCGGGCCCGAACTGCGCGAGCTGGCCGACGAGGCCAATCGCCTGAACGAGACGTGCCGCATCTATGTCAACCTGATGGCGGCCAATGTCCGTCGTCGGTTGCAGACGCTGACCGGCGATGCCGGCGGCAGCTATCGCCCGATGATGCGCGCCTACGCCTGATTGCCGCGCCGTTGCCGCCTGCCGGGCGGCAAGGCGTTGCCGCTTTGCCGGATCGACCGAATGCCAGGCGGCTCCCCTCGCTGACACGCCCCTCTCCACCACATAGTCAAAGCCGGGTTTTTCCGGGCTTTTTTGTTGTCCGGCACGTTTTTCCGGCCTTAGCCGCCCCGGCAGCCACGCGAATTGGCACGCCCCTTGCTGAGTAAGCCCCGAACAAGGGCTTTAACCAAACAGCATGACCGTCCAACCCGTATCCCAAGCCAGAGTCCAATCGGCCATCGCGCTGGCGTCCAGCCGCACGGGTGTCGATTTCGGCTATCTGCTCGGCCAGGCCAAGCTGGAGTCGGGGCTGAACGCGAATGCACGGGCGGGCACCTCGTCCGCCTCGGGCCTGTATCAGTTCGTCGAACAGAGCTGGCTCGCCGTGGTGAAGAAGCACGGCGCCGAGCACGGCCTGGGCTGGGCCGCCGACTCGATCGGCCAGTCGGGCGGACGCTATTATGTGACGGGTGGCGCGCGTGCGGCGGTCATGGGCCTCCGCAACGACCCCACCGCCGCCTCGCTGATGGCCGCCGAGCATGCCTCGGACAACAAGGCCGCCCTCGAATCGACGCTGGGCCGCGAGGCGGGTGGCACCGACCTGTACATGGCGCATTTCCTCGGGCTCGGCGGCGCGACCAAGTTTCTGGGCACGATGGCCAGCAATCCGCAGGCCAGCGGCGCCGCACTGTTCCCGGCCGCCGCGCGCGCCAATCGCTCGATCTTCTATGCCTCGAACGGCCAGCCGCGCTCACTGTCGGACATCTATGACCGTTTCGCCGCCAAGCTGGCGGGCACCCAGGCCGACAGCAACGAGACGCGCGCCGCCAACCTGCAGTTCGCGGCCCAGTCGCTGGCGCTCCAGGGCATGAACGGCGACGCGACCGTCGTCACCGGCACCAACGAAAGCGCCGCCGATGCGATCGCCTGGGCGACCAGCACGATGAACCAGCTGGGGATGCGCAGCGCCGCCACCACCGCCGACAGCGTGCTGCGCCCCAAGCCCGACCATGCGCGCCTGGCATATATGATGCTCGCACGGATGGGTGGCTAAGCGATGGGCAAGCTCTTCTCCAGCGGCCGCACCATGGCGCTGCCCGCGGCGATCCTGCTGCTGGTGCTGGTCATGGTCGTGCCGATCCCGCCGGCGCTGCTCGACATCTTCTTCGTCGCCAACATCGCGATCAGCCTGGCCGTCCTGATGGTCGCGCTGAACGCCGAAAAGCCGCTCGACTTCTCGGCCTTCCCGACCGTCCTCCTGTTCGCGACCCTGTTCCGCCTGGGCCTGAACGTCGCCTCGACCCGCATCGTGCTGGTCCATGGCCATGAGGGTGAGAGCGCGGCCGGTCACGTCATCGAGGCGTTCGGCACCTTCCTGATCGGCGGCGACTATGTCGTCGGCCTCTTCGTCTTCGCGATCCTGATGATCATCAACCTGATCGTGGTGACCAAGGGCGCGGGCCGCGTGTCGGAAGTGTCGGCCCGCTTCACCCTGGACGCCCTGCCCGGCAAGCAGATGGCGATCGACGCCGACCTGAATGCCGGTCTCATCACGCCGGACCAGGCCAAGGCGCGTCGTCTGGAAGTGTCGACCGAGGCCGATTTCTACGGCTCGATGGACGGTTCGTCCAAGTTCGTGAAGGGCGACGCGGTCGCCGCGATGCTGATCCTGGCAGCCAACATCATCGGCGGCCTGATCCTGGGTCCGGTCAGCCATGGCATGGGCATCGCCGAAGCGGCCAAGACCTATATCCTGCTCGCGATCGGCGACGCGCTGGTCGCGCAGCTGCCCTCGCTGATGCTGTCCATCGCCGCCGCCGCGATCGTCACCCGCGTCTCGTCCGACAAGGACCTGGCGGGCCAGATCGGGTCGCAGTTCGGCGCGTCGAAGACCTGGATTCCCGTCGCTGTCATCCTGGGCCTGCTCGGCGTGCTGCCCGGCATGCCGCACATGATCCTGCTGCCCGCCGCCGCCATCGCCGGTTTCACCGCGTGGAAGCTGCGCCAGATCGAGAAGCGTCCGGTCCTCGCGCCGCCCGCCCCCGCGCCGGAGCCGGTCGACCCCTCGCGCGTCAGCTGGGACGAAGTGATCGACGGGATGCAGGTGCATATCGACATTGGTTACGGCCTGGTGCCGCTGGTCGACGAACGGCGCGGCGCGCCGCTGATGGCCCGCATCACCGGTGTCCGGCGCCAACTGTCCAAGGATCTCGGCTTCGTCGTGCCGCAGGCGCGCGTCCGCGATGACATCGGCCTGGCGCCCTATAGCTATCGCATCATCATCAATGGTGTGGTCGCCGCCGAGGATCAGGTCTCGCCCGACGAGATGCTGGCGCTCGACACCGGCCAGGCGTTCGGCACGCTGAACGGCAAGGCCGTGCAGGACCCGACCTTCGGCCTGCCCGCGACCTGGATTCTGAAGGGCGACGCCGATGCGGCGACCGGCATGGGCTATCTCGTGGTCGATCCGGGCACGGTCATGGCGACGCACCTGAACCATGTGCTGACCACCAACGCGTCCGAGCTGCTCGGCCCCGACGAGGTGCAGGCGCTGCTCGACGGGCTGAAGGAACGCGCCGCGCAGCTGGCCGCCTCGCTCTGCCCGACGCCGCTGCCGCTGACCACGCTGACCCAGGTGCTGAAGGGCCTGCTGGCGGAGAACATCTCCCTCAAGGAGTTCCGCCGCATCGCCAGCGCCATCGCGGTCGCCGCGCAGAAGTCGACCGACGCCGAGGATATCATCGAGCTGATCCGCCCCAATCTGGGCGGCCTGATCATCCAGAAGCTGTGCGGCGTGCGCGAACCGCTGCGCGTCATGACGCTGGACGGCCAGCTCGAAGGGCTGCTCGGCCAGGCGATGCGCGCCGATGTGTCGCGCCGCCATGTCATCGAACCCGATCTGGGCCAGCGGATCACCACCGCCCTGACCCAGGCCGCGCAACCCCTGATCGCCGAGGCCAAGCCCTTTGCCCTCGTCGTCCAGCCGGGCGTCCGTCTGGCGATGCGCAAATTGCTGCGCACCTGCCTGCCCGACGTGCCGGTCCTCTCTTTCTTTGAAGTGCCGGAAGACAAGCCGGTCGAAGTCGTCGCCGTCATCGGCGCCCCCCATCACCCCCAGCAACAGGCGATTGCTGCATGACCTCGCACCCTCTCAGCGGCGCATTCATGAATGCCCAGCCGATCAATCCGACGAGCTTCGATCCGGCGCTGATCAACCCGACCGTCGCGGACCAGCCGCTGACCTATCGCCCCGCCCCACGAGGGCCAGCGGGCGATACGAGCGCGCTGATCCGGCGTCACCTGCCGCTGGTCCGCCGCATCGCGTGGCATGTCCATGGATCGATGTCGAACCTGGTCGAGATCGAGGATCTGGTCCAGGTCGGCCTGGTCGCCTTGGTCGAGGCGACCGCCTCGTTCGAGGAGCGCGGGGTCGAGTTCGGCCATTATCTGAAGGCGCGCCTGCGCGGCGCGATGATCGACGAGCTGCGGCGCCAGGCGACCACGACGCGCGGGGCCATGCGCCGCCGCCGCGACTATAGCAAGACCGTCGCCGCGCTGACCCAGGCGACCGGCCAGGCGCCGACCGACGAGGTGGTGGCGCAGAAGCTGGGGGTCTCGGTCGAGAAGCTGCGCACCGAATACAAGACCGCCGAAGCCGTGCGCATGGAGCCGATCGAGGACGTCTATGCCGACGACCTGCCCTGGTTCGCCGACGACACGCCCAACGCCTTTGACCAGCTGGTCGAAAGCGATCTGCGCGACGCGCTGATCGCCGCCATCTCCGGCCTGCCCGAGCGCGAGGCGCTGGTCATCCAGCTCTATTATGTCGAGGAACTCAATCTCGAGGAAATCGGCCAGGTCCTGGGCGTCGGCGCCGCCCGCGTCTGCCAGATCAAGAGCGCGGCGCACGCCCGGCTGAAAAAGGCGCTCGCCGCGCAGGCGTGATGGAACAGGCCTGGGCCATCGCCACGATAGCGATGGCCGCCATGGGGGCGACCTGATAGGCTGAAGCGCAATGCCGCTTTCGCTCCCCATGCTGGACGTCGTCGAAATCGTCAGGCCGATCGATAGCGGCATGACGCGTCCCTATCTGTGCCGCCTCGAAGACGGGGCGCTCTATGCGGTCAAGGGCCGGGCCGCGCTACCCCAGGGCCTGATCGCCGAGGTCGTGGCGGGCCAGCTGGGCCGCCTGCTCGGCCTGCCCATTCCTCCCTTCGCCATCGCATACATGCCACGATCGCTGCTGCGCCATCATGGCGACGCGGGTGTGGCCCAGGCCGTGGGCGAGGGTCCGGTCTTCGCCTCCGCCTGGCAGGATTCGGTCCAGCCGATCACCCCGCTGACCCTGGCGACGATGGACCAGGAGCTGCTGGCGCGCCTCTATATCTTCGACCACTGGATCGCCAACGGTGACCGCTCGCTGACCGAACATGGCGGCAATCCGAACCTGTTCGTCC
Source organism: Sphingomonas sanguinis NBRC 13937 (assembly GCF_001591005.1). GTDB lineage: Bacteria > Pseudomonadota > Alphaproteobacteria > Sphingomonadales > Sphingomonadaceae > Sphingomonas > Sphingomonas sanguinis. Next base: position 62,006 of record NZ_BCTY01000008.1, on the reverse strand, counting down.
GACTGGGCGACGGCGCCACCGTCGCGATCGACCATAATCTGGCCTTCGCGGCGGACTATGATCCCGAAAAGGAGCTGCCGGTCCATGCCGGTCGTCTCGCCTGGGAGGGTGTGACCGATCACGCGGCCTTTTTCGCGACGATGCGCGCCGATCTGGAGCGCGTCCGCGCCGACCTGCCCGCGATCGTCGAGACGCTGCCCGAGGAATGGCTGGAGGAACAGCCGCGCCTTGCCGATCGGATAGCGACGATACTGGACAGGTTCGACGATATCGGTTTCTGGGTGGAGCTGGCATGAAGACCCTCTACCGCTATGCGATCATCCGCTTCTGCCCGTTCGCGGAAACCGAGGAGTTCGCCAATATCGGCGTGATCGCTCTCGACCTGTCGCACGGCCAGATCGATTACCGGATCGCGGCGAAGGACTTCCCCCGAATCGAGCGGTTTTTCGGTTCGGTCGGCTACGTCGCCTATCAGGGGGCGATCGACCTGCTGCGACTCGAGCTGGGGCGGATCAGCGAATATATGTTGGGTTATGCCGCGCGGAACGGCGAAAGCGCTTTTCAGACCATCATCGCGCCGCGCGAATCGACGATCCGGTTCAGCGAGCCGCGCATCGCTCAGGCGGATATGCCGCTGCTGCTGTTCATCGAGGGGCTCTATACCCGTTTCGTCCGGCCGGACGGCGCACCCGCCATGCTCTCGCCGTGGAACGCTCTACCACCCACCGCCCGATGATCTGACGCATACGCAAGTAAACCCCGGCGGCCCGAAGACCGCCGGGGTTTTTCCTGCAAACCGGTTCGCCGAAGCGCGGCCGGTTGGCCCCGGCACCCGAGTGGGGGCGCGGTGCCAGGGCGCTCAGGAACCTGGTATTACTGTCCGAGCAGCTTGAGCACGCCCTGCTGCGACTGATTGGCCTGGCTCAGCATGGCGGTGGACGCCTGGCTGAGGATCTGGGCCTTGGCGAGTGCCGTCGTTTCCGCCGAGAAATCGGTATCCTCGATGCGGCTGCGCGCGGCCGAAAGGTTGGTGGCGTTCGACGTCAGGTTGTTGATCGCCGACTGCAGCCGGTTCTGCACCGCGCCCAGACCCGAGCGGAAGTTCGACACCTTGGCGATTGCCGTGTCGAAATCTTCCAGCGTCGGCGGGGTCGTCGACTGCAGCTTCTGGTTGGGAAAGTCGATGATGGTGGTCAGCGTCGAGTCGGTCTTCAGATTGCCGAACGTCATGGTGAGCGCGTCGGTGGAATAGGCGCCCGCCTGGATCTGCACGGAACCCGACGAACCCGCCGTGCCGTCGAACAGCTTCTGACCGTTGAAGGTCGTGTTGGTCAGGATCGTCGAAATCTGTGCCGACAGCGCGTCCTGCTCGACGGTGATGCTGGTCTTGTCCTGCGCCGAATAGGTCGCGTTGGCCTTCTGCACCGCCAGTTCGCGCATCCGCTGCAGCATGTTGCTGACTTCCTGGAGCGCGCCTTCGGCGGTCTGCGCCATCGAGATGCCGTCATTGGCGTTGCGCACGCCCTGATTCATGCCTCGGACCTGTGCGGTCATCGAGGACGTGATGGCCAGGCCTGCCGCGTCGTCCATCGCGGAGTTGATCCGCTTGCCCGTCGAGAGACGGTTCATCGAAACGTCGAGCCCTGTCTGGGCAGAGATCGATGCATTGGCGGCGCGTAAGGCCGAGATGTTGGTGGCGATCACCGTCATGGTTGTTCTCCAAAGCTGGAGCTCTCCGCCGCCCCCAAGGCGAAGGTCGAGCTGCCACCACGGAAAACGGTCGCCTTTCGCCGCACTTTAGGAAAAAAGTGCAGCGGGCGACGAATATTTTTGGCTGCCCCCCGCCATCTCATTGAAATGGCGGGGGAACAGTTATCGGGGGTTCAGGGGATAAACCCCCAATCCGGGGCTTAGCCGAGCAGCTTGAGCACGCCCTGCTGCGACTGGTTGGCCTGGCTCAGCATCGCGGTCGACGCCTGGCTGAGGATCTGGGCCTTGGCGAGCGCGGTCGTCTCGGTCGAGAAATCGGTGTCCTCGATGCGGCTCTTGGCTTCCGACAGGTTGGTCATGGTCGAGGTCGTGTTGTTGACCGCCGACTGGAGCTGGTTCTGGGTCGCACCCAGGCCGGCCCGGGCCGTCGCCACCGCGCTGATCGCATCGTCATACTGGGCCAGCGTCACACCACCGACCGAGGAAGCGGTCGGCGCGGTGCCACCGGCACCACCCGTCACGGCCTTCATCGCAGCATTGCCGCCCGAGCCACCGGTGAAATCGGTCGACTTCAGCGTGACCGTATCGGCGGCGCTGGCACCGGTCTGGATGGTGAAGCCGGTCGCGGCACCCGAGTCGAACAGCTTGTTCTTGTTGAACGTGGTGTTGCCCAGCACGCTGTTGATCTGGTTGGCGAGCGCCAGCTGCTCGTTGTTGATGTTGGCGGTGTCGGTGCTCTGATAAGTGCCGTTGGTCGACTGGACCTTCAGCTCGCGCATCCGCTGCAGCATGTTGTTGACTTCGTCCATCGCGCCTTCGGCGGTCTGGGCCATCGAGATGCCGTCATTGGCGTTGCGGATACCCTGCGCCATGCCGCGGATCTGCGAGGTCATCGACGAGGAAATCGCCAGGCCCGCCGAGTCGTCGGCTGCCGAGTTGATGCGCTTGCCGGTCGACAGGCGCTGCATCGACGTGCTCAGCGCATTCTGGGCCAGGTTGCTGGCGGCGGTGGCGCGCATCGCATTCACGTTCGTCGCAATAACAGTCATCGTTCTTCCTCCGAGTAGCTCGACGGGTCCCTCGCTGTCCCCTGGGACCGTCGAGCCGTCGAAGTGGAGAACGGCCGCATTCCGGCAGGATTTAGCCGCCATCCGGCAATTTTCCGCCGTAAAGTTTTGCCGGTTTTGCCGTTTACCGCGGGCGTGCGGGCGCAGGCCGGCGCGCCTGCTGCGGGCGGGTGCACCCGCCCGCCCGCGCCCGGAAAAAAGTTGCCGCCGGAATTGCCGCATTAACCTGCGTTTTACCAAGGAGAGCGCATTGACGAGTCACGAAAGGACTTGTCGCCGATGCCGTCGATTCACCCCTCCCCCGCGCTGGTTAAGCAGAAATACGCGCTGATTTCCGCGTTGCGCGCCCAGGGCCTGGCCATTGCCGAACCCGGCGCCGCGCCCCAGGCCGGGGACATGTTCCTGCTGGCGAAGGGCGACACGGTCGTTCACCCGTCCCGCACCGTGATCGTCGCCGACGGCCCGGAGGCCTCGGTGGTCCCGATGCAGGGCAATTGCCCGATCACGGTCACCTATCCGGCAAACGAGTCCGGTGTCGGCAACAGCTTCGTCCGCGCGCTGGTCGCAGGCCCCGCCATGCCGACCGCCGCCGACCCGGAAAGCCTGGCCCTCTTCACCCTGGCCGAGCGCGTGGCCCAGTCGGACATCACCGTCCTGATCAACGGCCCGACCGGCACCGGCAAGGAAGTGCTGGCCCGCGCCATCCACGCCCAGTCGTCGCGCGCCACCAAGCCGTTCGTCGCGATCAACTGTGCCGCGCTGCCCGAATCCATGCTGGAGGCGCTGCTCTTCGGCCACCAGAAAGGTGCCTTCACCGGCGCGGCGCAGGCGGGCGAAGGCTTCTTCCGCGCGGCGGACGGCGGCACGTTGCTGCTCGACGAGATTGCCGAAATGCCGCTTCAGCTCCAGGCCAAGCTGCTCCGCGTGCTGCAGGAGCGCGAGGTGATCCCGCTCGGCGCGTCGATGCCGCAGTCGGTCGACGTCCGCGTCATCGCCTGCGCCAACCGCGACCTGCAGGCCGAAGTGGCCGCGGGCCGGTTCCGCGCCGACCTTTACTACCGCCTTTCGGTCTTCCCGCTGACCACCAAGTCGCTGTGCGAGCGGCGCATGGACATTCCCGCGCTCGCCGCAACGATGATCCTGCGCCACGCTGCCGGTCGCACCATGGTGCCGTGGCCGAGCACCGCCGCGATCGAGAAGCTCGCCAAGCACAATTGGCCGGGCAATGTCCGCGAACTGGAAAACGTCATCCAGCGCGCGCTGCTCTTTGCGGGCGGCGCGACCATCGAGCCCGAGCATATCGTGTTCGACCGCGCGATGGTCGCCAACGACCTGGATGACGAACCTGCGATCGGGTCGGTCGCCGAGGCGACGCTGGGCAAGGTCGTGCAGATGAGCGAGTTCGCCGCGATCCGCGAGATGCTGGCCGCATGCGGCGGCAACCGGGTCGAGACTGCCAAGCGCCTGGGCATTTCGGAGCGCACGCTGCGCTACCGCCTCGCCAAGGCGCGCGAGCAGGGCGAAGAGATCATCCGCCCTTCTAGCCGGGCCATGACCGCGTGAGTGTCGGTGGTGTCGGCGGCGCGATGAGCGTCGACCGGGTGATGGCGCTTCGCGCGCAGATCCTGGAACGCAATCAAGCGCTCAAGGCGGCAAGCCAGGCCGGTGCCAACCAGGCGGCACAGGCCGCCCAGACTCAAGCTCCCGCAGCCCCGGCGACCTTCGCCGACACGCTGGAGACCGCGCTGAAGGGCGTGAACGAAGGCCAGCAGCAGGCCGCCCGCCTGTCCGAATCCTATGAACGCGGCGAAACGGTCGACATCGCGAAGGTGATGATGGCCCGCCAGCAGGCATCGGTCGGCTTCGAGGCCACGTTGCAGGTCCGTAACAAACTCCTGTCCGCCTATAAGGACATCATGAGCATGCCGGTGTAAGATGAGCACAGCCCTCACCCCCGCATCCGCCAATCCCGCAACCGCGCTGCCGCCTTTGCCGGAAAAGTTCGCCAACCCGCTTCGCCAGATCAAGTCGGTCATGGCCCAGCCTGCGGTCCGCCGGTCGGCGCCCATGGCGCTGCTGATCGGGCTGATCGCCGCCGCCGCGCTCGCGTGGATGGCGCTGTCCAGCCCGCCGCAAAAGACGCTGTTCGAGAATCTGTCGGATGCGGACAAGCAGGCCGTGACCTCGGCGCTGTCGACCGCGAACATCAAGAGCAAGATCGACGACGGCACCGGCGCGTTGACCGTCAACGAAGAGGATTATTCGCGGGCCCGGATGCTGCTGGCCAGCCAGGGGCTGCCGAAACAGGCCCCCGGCGGCTATGCCATTCTCGACCAGTTACCGATGGGCGTCAGCCGCGCGGTCGAGGGCGAACGCCTTCGCCAGGCGCGCGAGAGCGAACTGGCCCGCTCGATTCAGGAGATCGACGCGGTGGCGGAGGCGCGCGTGCACCTCGCCACGCCCGATGCCTCGCCCTTCATCCGCGACAAGTCCTCGCCCTCGGCTTCGGTGGTGCTGAAGCTGAATGCCGGGCGCTCGCTGTCGGAATCGCAGGTCCAGTCGATCGTCAACCTCGTCGCCTCGTCGGTGCCGGGCATGAAGCCCGAGGACGTGACCGTGGTCGACCAGATGGGCGGCCTTCTGTCCAAGAAGGGCGCGGACGGCGCGAGCGGCGACGATCGCCGCATCGAGTTCCAGCGTCGCCTGGAAGAGAAGTACCGCACCCAGCTGATCCAGCTGCTGACCCCGCTGGTCGGCGCGGGCAACTTCACTGCCGAGGTGCAGACCGAGGTCAATCTCGACGAAACCAGCGCGACCCGCGAACGCTATGACAAGGACGGCGCGCTGCGCGCCGAAACCGGCAACTGGACCGGCAACCAGAAGGACCCGACCACGCCCGGCGGCATCCCCGGTGCGCTGTCCAACACGCCACCGCCCGCCAGCACGTTGCAACAGCCGCAGCCCGCGAACGGCGCGAACGGTGCGCCGCCCGCCGATGGCAAGCCGGTCGCCGGTGGCCCGGGCGTCAATCCCGAGAAGCAGTCCGATGCCTTCCAGCGTGCCTATGACCTGAACAAGGAAGTGTCGGTCACCCGCGCCGCGCCGGGTTCGATCAAGCGGCTGACCGTCGCCGTCCTGCTGCGCGATCCCGCCACGGGCAAGCGCAGCCAGATGGAGATCAACCAGATCTCCGACCTGGTGAAGTCGGCGGTCGGCTTCGACCAGCAGCGCAACGACAATGTGACCGTGATCAGCCGCAAGTTCGCCGATGCCGGCGTCGAGGAAAAGCGCGCCTGGTACGACAATAGCTGGATGCCGGTGGCGGCGCGCAACGCGACCGCGCTGGTCATCGCGCTCCTCGTCCTGCTGCTGGGCGTGCGTCCGCTGGTCAAGGCGATGACGAAGAAGAAGGACGAGGCCGATACCAAGGCGCTGCCCATGGGCGCCGCCGATGGGGCGACCGGCCTGCCCGGCCAGATCATCACCACGCCGGATGGCTCGAAGATGGTCGTGAATCCCGAGGGCGCGGCCGTGCCGCTCGACGCCGCCGCGCTGGCTGCGCTGACCGCCGCGGGGATCGACGTCGCCAAGATGAACCCCGCGCTGACCCAGGATGGCGTCGAATATATGGCGCAGCTGCGGCCCGTGACGCTGGACGATATCGAACAGTCGACCCATCTGAACGAGCGTATCGTCAAGGTGCGCGGGTTCACCCGCGACAATCCGGCCCGCGCCGCACTCGCCATCCGTGACATGATCCGTACTTCGGAAGAGGAAGCCGCGTGACGACTGGTGCCGACTCCCCGCGCAGCTATACCGGTGTCGAGCGGGCCGCTGTCCTGATGATGCTGGTCGGCGAGGCCGAGGCCGCCGCCATCCTGCAGAAGCTGGACCCGGAGGAAGTCCGCGAGCTGGGCCGCGCGATGTATTCCATCGCCGATGTCAACGAGAGCGAGGTCGACGCCGTTCTCGACAATTTCGTCGGAGCGGCCCGCGCCCGCAACTCGATCGCATTCCAGCCCAAGCCGATCGTGGAAAAGATGATGAACCGCGCGCTCGGCCCCGAACGGGCCGACAGCGTGCTGTCGCGCATCACTCCGGCCGAGGCGCAGTGCGAGATCGACATGCTCAAATGGCTCGACGCCGGCGACATCGCCAAGATCGTCGAGAAGGAACATCCCCAGATCGGCGCGGTGATCATCGCCAATTGCGATCCGGCGGTCGCGGGCCAGGTGCTCGAACTGCTGCCCGAGGTCATGCAGCCCGACATCCTGCACCGCGTCGCCCGGCTGGGCCCGGTGACGCCGCAGGCGGTCGAGACGCTGAACGCGGTCCTGCAACGCCGTAGCGGCGGTGGCGGCAATGGCGGCGGCAACGGCCTGGCCATGGGCGGATCGCGCGAAGCCGCCAAGATCCTGTCGAGCGCGCGCAAGGCGACCGAGCAGCGTGTCATGCCCAAGCTGTTCAAGATCGACCGCGACGTCGCCAAGCAGATCGAGGAGGCGCTGTTCATCTTCGAGAACCTGCTGGAGATGGACGACAAGAATCTCGGCACCCTCATCCGCAATGTCGATGGCGAAGTCCTCATCCGCTCGCTCAAGGGCGCGGACGAGGCGGCGCGCGAACGCTTCCTGGGCTGCATGTCGTCGCGCGCGGCGGCGGGCATCCGCGACGAAATGGAAGGTCGCGGGCCGATGAAGTTGTCGGAGGTTCTGGAGGCGCAGAAGGCGATGATCGCCGTCGCGCGCAACCTGGCCAAGGAAGGCACCATCATGATGGGCGGCGGGGAGGACGATTATGTCTGATTTCGTCGCGGGCTTCTCGGCCCGGCAGAATGCGGCCGCCGCCGCGCTGCAACAGGCCTTCACCCCGCCGGGCGGCTTTGCCCGCACCGACTTGCCGGGTCTGGCCGGTCTGGGCATCGACCTGGGTTCGGGGCCGATCTCGTTCCGGGCGCGCTCGCCCATGCCGGGCGGCCAGTCTGCCGCCGAACCGGCGGGCGAGGTCAAGCCGCGCCACTTCCACCCGGTCAACCGCGCCGAGGACCCGACCGACGGCTGGGACCCCTTTGCCGCGTGCGAACCCGGTGCCGATCCTGCCGCCGATCCGATCGCGATGGCGCGCGCCGCCGGTCATGCCGAGGGTTATGCCGAGGGTGTCGAGGCCGCGACCGCCGAGTTCCAGGCGCTCGCCGCCGGGCAGGCGCGCGATGGCCAGCTGCTCGACGGCATCACCCAGGCGCTGGCCGCACGCATCGACCGCGAGCTGATCGCGGGACAGCTGCGCCACACGGTCATGGCGCTCGTCACCCGGCTGGTGGGCGAGATCGGTATCGATGCCGACCGGCTGACCGCCCGGATCGAGGGGGCGGTCGACCTGCTGACCGATGCACAGGAATCGGCGATGTTGCGTGTCCACCCCGAAGACGTCGCGCTGCTCGACGGTCGCCTGCCGCAGACCATCTTCCCGGTCGGCGACCCGACCATCGAGCGCGGCAGCTTCGTGCTGGAAAGCGCCTCCACCATCGTCGAGGACGGCCCGCGCCTGTGGCTCGACCAGCTCGCCGCCGTCATGGACAAGGTGCCCGTTCCCCAATGCTGAACCGCTTCGCCGCCGATTATCTGGATACGCTGGCGAGCGCGCATTTCGCGCCGCGTGCCGCGGTCTGCGGCCGCCTGTCGTCCTATGACGGGCTGTTGATGGAAGCGGTCGGCCTGTCGCTGCCGGTCGGTACGGTCTGCGCCATCGGCGACGATGCCGAGACGCGCGTCGAGGCCGAGGTGATCGGGTTCCGCAACGGCCGCACGCTCCTGATGAATCTGGGTGGTCCCGCCGCGCTCCTTCCCCGTGCGCCGGTGCGTCCGCTCGGCGCTCCGGGTGAGGCCGAGGTCGGCGCGGCGATGCTGGGCCGCGTGGTCGACGGGTCGGGCAAGCCGATCGACGGCCTGGGTCCCATTCGCGGCGCGGGCCGCTGGCCGCTGGCGGGCAAGATGCAGTCGCCGCTCGATCGCGGCCGGGTGCGCGAGCCGCTGGACGTCGGGGTGCGCGCGATCAACGGCCTGCTGACCATCGGCCAGGGCCAGCGCGTCGGCATCATGGCGGGCTCGGGCGTCGGCAAGTCGGTGCTGCTGGGCATGATGGTCCGCGCCGCGCGCGCCGACGTCATCGTCATCGGCCTGATCGGCGAGCGCAGCCGCGAGGTCGCCGACTTTCTGGAGACCAAGGTCGCAGGGGAGGCCCGCGCGCGCTCAGTCGTGGTCGCGGTGCCCGCCAACCACTCGCCGGTGCTGCGCATTCGCGGCGCCCTGCGCGCCACGGCCATTGCAGAAGCATTCCGTGCCGAGGGCAAGAAGGTCCTCCTCATCATGGATTCGCTGACCCGCGTCGCCCATGCCGGTCGCGAGATCGGGCTGGCGCTGGGAGAACCCGCCTCCGCGCGCGGCTATCCGCCGTCCGCCATCGCGATGCTGCCCAATCTGATCGAGCGGGCGGGCGCGGATGCGCATGGCACCGGTTCGATCACCGCCATCTACACGGTGCTGGCGGACGGCGACGACGGCAATGATCCGGTCGTCGACTCGGCGCGCTCGATCCTGGACGGGCATATCGTGCTCAACCGCCATCTGGCCGAGCGCGGCGTCTATCCGGCGATCGATATCGGTCCCTCGGTCAGCCGTGTGATGACCGATATCGTCGGCAAGCCGCATGCCATGGCCGCGCGCACGTTGCGCCGTCACCTGGCGACCTATGAGGAAAATCGCGACCTGGTGCTGATGGGTGCCTATCGCGCCGGGGCCGATCCCGCGATCGACGCCGCCATCGCCTGCCACCCGGCGGTGATGGAATATATCCGCCAGGACGCCGACGAGATCGTGCCGCTCGACCATGCGGTCGAGGAGCTGGTCGGCGTGTTCGGCCAGCCCGGCCTCTGACCCGAAGGTAAGCTGACATGGCCTCCCGGCAACAGACGATGCTGAACCGGCTTCACCGGGTCCGCACGCTGCAACTCAACCTGACCCGCGCCGACGAGGCTCGCGCGCAGGAGCGGGTCGCGACCGAGCAGCAATTGTCGCAGCGTATCGCTCAGCTGGTCGAGGCGGTGTCGCCCATCGCCGCGCCCGCCACCGCCGCCGCTTCGTTGATGGCAAGCGCGCATTTTCGCGGCCGCCTGCTCGAATCGGCCGAGGCCGCAGCCTCGCGCGTCAGCGTTGCCGAGCGGCGCGCGGAGCAGGCCGCCGAGCAGACGCGCGAAGCCAAGCGCGATCAGACCGCCGTCGAAAAGCTGCTGGAACGCGCCCGTGCCGCCGCGATCCGTGCCGAAATGCGCGCGCTGGAGGACATGCCCGCCGCCGGTCCGCGCCGCTCGCAAAACCGGCACGATCCTTGCTGATGCGGGCCTGTCATGTCAGCCATTTCATCTTTCCTTGCGCCCGACGCACCGCCGCCCAGCCGGACGGCATCGGCCCGAACGCGGCCCGATAGCGGCACGGCGACCGGCCAACCCACCAGTTTTGCTGACTTTTTGAACGCCAAGTCGAATGCGGCCATCCCGACCGACGACAAGGCCGTCCATATCGTCGGCCGGGCGCTGGCCGATGACAACACGGATCGGGACGACACTCCGGCAACATCTGACGGTGAAGCGGCAGCGCAACCCGGCAACGTCTTGCCGACACCAACCTTGCCCCTGCCCTTGCCGGTCATAGCCGATCCAGCCGCACCTGTGGTGGCGGCGGATAGCCCGGTAACGGTGACGGTCGCCAGCGCCACCGTCGCGGTCACGACGACCCGCGCCGCGCCATCGCTCGCTCCGCAGCCTGTCTCTGCGTCACCATCGCCGGGCGACGCGACAGGTTTGCCATCGTCCGACATGGCCCTTTTGCTGGTCGACGGCGCACCAGTCCGTCCGGCCACGAACCCCATTGACGCGCAGCCTGTGCAGCCGACCGACGCAGCTCCGCCCTTGGTTGAGTCCACGACAGCGCGTCCGGCCGTCAGCCCCATCGACGCGCTGCCCGTGCCGCCGTCGATGGTTGTCCCGCTCGACGCCAGCACCACGGCCAAGCCCACAATCGACCCGACGATTCTGCAAACACTGCGCCAGACGACGGCATTGCCGACCACCACCACCGCCCTCGCGACGCCAGCGACGACGCCTGCGTTCCGGCTGGTCGCGATGCCGATGGCAGCGACAACCGAGCCAACGGCACCACCCAGCCTGCCGACCGGTCCCCTGACCGTGACCCAGCCTGCCCAGGCCAGCGCGACCATCGGTTTGCTGGCGACGGTGATGCCCCGGACCGTGCCGCCCGCCACACCGCCCGCGCCGGACGCCACGCTGACCGTGGTCGCACCGGACCGCGCGGGCGCGACGCTCGACAGCCAGACCGTCACGGCAACCACCCCGCCGCTCGCCATGACGCCCCTGCCCAGCGGTCCGTTGACCGTGACTCAGCCGGGCCAGGCGTCCGCAATGGTCGGGATACTGGCGGGGGCGCTGCGCGACCGGTCGACAACCAAGGCGCGCGACGAGGACCCGATCGACGGTCTCACGACCGCCACGACCAGCACCTTCGATCCCACCGCGCTGGCGACCGGCGAGCTGGCGCGTCCCGTGACCGCCGCCGGCGCGACCGATCAAAAGCCGCTCGACATGACCCAGGCGCATTGGCCGCAGGGCATGATCGAGCGCATCCACCGGATGCGCGAGGATGCCGCCACCGCCGACACGCGGATTCAGCTGTCACCCGACGCGCTGGGCGGGATCGCGGTCGCGATTCGCCATGACGCGGGCGGCACGCATCTGCACTTCACCGCCGAGCAGGCGCAGACCGCCACGATGCTGGCCGATGCCCATGCGACGCTCGCCCGGCTGGCCGAGGACAAGGGGATGCGGCTCGGCGACACGGCCGTCGCGACGGGCGGCATGGCGGGGTCCGATATGGGCCAGTCGATGCGCGACCAGCGCGCGCCCGCGCAGCCCATGCCCGTGATGCCGACCCGGCCGCGCAGCCCGGATACCAGTCTTTCCGACGAGGCGGAGGCCGGATCGTCCGCCACCACCTCTCCCACCACCCCATCCACCCGAATCGCCTGAGGAACTGAGCAATGAGCGACGCGAAAGACACATCCGCCGAGGACGCGCCCAAGAAGAAGAAGGGCAAACTCGGCAAGATCATCATCATGGTCGTCGGCGTGCTCGTCCTGCTGGGCGGCGGTGTCGGCGCGGGCCTCTATGCCGCCAGCTCCGGGCTGATCGGCGGCCATGGCAGCTCCGAGAAGGACAAGGCCGCCAAGGAGGAAGCCGAGGCCGATGCCAGCCATCCGGGGCCCAAGCTGGTTCCCAAGTCCGAGCAGAAGCGTGCCGGCGCCGAGGGTGAGGGCGGCGAAGGCGGTCATGGCGGCGGCGAAGGTGGCGGCCATGGCGAGGGCGGCGAAGGCGGCGACACGCACGAGAATGTCGGCATGAAGACGCCCGTCGGCGACGGCGGCGAGCGTTATGCCTCCAACTACTACCAGCTTCCCAAGGACTTCACCTCGAACCTGCGCGACTCGGTGCATATCGTCCAGGTCGGCCTCGCCGTCTCGACCCCCTATGACGATACGGTCATCAATAATCTGAAGACCAACGACCTGGCGGTCCGCTCGGCGATCCTGCTGACCCTGGGCGATGCCAGTGAGGACATGGTGACCTCGGGCGAGGGCAAGCGCCAGCTGCAACGCCGCCTAGTGGACTCGATCAACGAGATTCTTCGCCAAAAGGAGGGATTCGGCGGCATCGCTAACGTCTACTTTACCAATTTCGTTGTTCAGTGAGGCATGGTTAACGCCGCCCCTCAGGTTGAACGACGCGAACGCGCCCGTGATCAGTATGTCGCTGATCACGGCGTGCTGGGTTCGCACAAGATCAATCCGTTCGGCGACCTTCACACGATGCAGCATCTGTCCGCGCGCCTGGCGCGGACGTTGCGTGGATTGTTCGAATCGCTCCTGCGCGAGGAACTGCGCTGCTGGGCCGAGCCGCTGGTCGTCCAGCGCTTTTCCGATTACCGGGCCGAACGTGGCGACGGCCTGAGCGCCTGGCTGCCCATGGTCATGACGTCGATGAACGGCATGACCAACGATGCCCAGGCCCTGATCGTCATCGAGGGCGGTTTCGGCCTGTCCCTGATCGACCTGTTCTTCGGCGGCACCGGTGCGGTGCCCGATCCGCTGCCGCCCGAATTCTCGCCCGCGGCCGAGGCGATGGTGACCCAGCTGGGCGACATGATGGCGACGCCGATGCGCAACGCCTGGGAATCGCTCGCTCGGCTCGACTTCCGCGCCGGTCGCCCCGAATCCTCGCCCGCCCTGCTGTCGGGGATCGAGGCCGAGGACGCGATGATCGTCACCCGTTTCGGCATCGCGCGACAGGATCGTCGCCCCTCGATGCTCGACATCCTCTATCCGGTCAGCGCGCTGAAGCCGCATGGCTCCGCCCTGACCGGCAAGGTCGTCGACAAGCAGGGCGAGGCGCATCCCACCTGGCGCGGCGACCTGACCCGTGCGGTGATGACCGTGCGCTTCCCGGTCCGCTCCGTGCTGGCCGAACCCGTCGTGCCGCTCAGCCGCCTGATGGAGCTGAAGACCGGTGACGTGATCCCGATCAGTTTCGGCCCGGAAGTGCCGGTGATGGTCGGTGGCGACTTGCTCGGCACGGGCACCGTCGGCACCTCCAACGGCCGCGCCGCGGTCCAGCTTACCTCGCTCGCCCGGCCGCCCGAGGCGATCGCGCAATCCTACGAAGGACATCACGAATGAACGACATGGCCGGGGGTTTCCCCGTCGACACATCGGTCGCGGCCAATTTCCGGCTGCTCCAGGATGTCGACGTCAAGCTGACCGTAGAGATCGGCTCGACCCAGCTGTCGCTGCGCGAGCTGCTGGCGCTGTCCGAATCGAGCGTCATCGAGCTGGACCGCCAGGCCAATGAGCTGCTCGACGTGCTGGTCAACGGCACGCTGATCGGCCGCGGCGAGGTGGTGACGGTCGGCGACCGCTTCGGCGTGCGCATGACCGAGCTGGTCAACCCCGACAAGCGCGGCTGATCCATCCCATGCTCTGGTCCTACATCCTGAAACTGGTCGTCCTGCTGCCGCTGATCTGCGGCCTGATGATCGGGTGCCTGTACCTCTGGCGGCGGCTGGAAAGCCGGATGCCGGGGCGGCCCGCGACGCGGCTGATCCAGGTGCGCGAGACGATGATGATCTCGCCCGGCCTGCGCCTGGCGGTCATCGAGTTCGAGGGGCGCAACCTGCTCGTCTCGGTCGGCCGCGGCGGTGTCCAGCTGGTCGACAAGGTCGAGGGCAAGGGCCCCGCGACGCCGGTCACGCCGACGCCGATGGAGCCGATGACCGCGCGCGGCCGTGACTTCGTGTCGCGCTTCGCACCCAAGAAGTTCGACCAGTGAGCATTTCCGTCACCCGCCGGGGCACCGGCCCCGCGCTGATCCGCACGCGCCAGGACGCACGCCCTTCGCGCAGCCTGAAGCCGCTGTGGATACTCCTGGCCCTGCTGCTGGCCTTCGTCATCGCGATGCCCGCCTTTGCCCAAGCGACGCCCGCCGCCGCACCGGTCGCGGCTCCGGCCGCCGCTCCGGCTCCCGGAGTAGGCGACGCGGTCGATCGCGCGATCGGCCAGCTGGGCGGCGGCGCCAATGGCGGTTCGGGATCGCTGAGCCTGTCGCTCCAGGTCCTGATCATCATGGGCCTGCTGACGATCCTGCCGGGCATCATCCTGATGATGACCAGCTTCACCCGGATCGTCATCGTGCTCGCCATCCTGCGCCAGGCGCTGGGCCTGCAACAGACCCCGCCCAACCAGGTGCTGATCGGCCTGTCGGTCTTCCTGTCGCTGTTCATCATGGCGCCGACCATCAACCAGATGAACACGCAAGCCATCCAGCCCTATGCCGAGGGCAAACTGCCCGGCACCGAGATGATCAAGGCGGCCGGCGCGCCGCTCCACGCCTTCATGGCCAAGCAGACCCGGATCAAGGACGTGACGATGTTCGCCGAAATGGCGAAGTCGGGCCCCTATGCCAGCCCCAACGACATTCCCTATTCGGTGCTGCTGCCCGCCTTCGTCACCTCGGAGCTGAAGACCGCCTTCCAGATCGGCTTCCTGATCTTCCTGCCCTTCATCGTCATCGACCTGGTGGTCGCCACCGTGCTGATGGCGCTGGGCATGATGATGCTGTCGCCCTCGATCATCTCGCTGCCGTTCAAGCTGCTGCTGTTCGTGCTGGTCGATGGATGGGCACTGACCATGGGCAGTTTGGCCAACAGTTTCGCGACGTAGCGGGGGCTTAAGCGGCACGGCCCTTATTCCTCCCCTTGCAGGGGAGGGGGACCATGCGCAGCATGGTGGAGGGGTGTCACCGCTTGCGAGGATGGACCTCGAGCGCGAACCGGGACACCCCTCCGTCAGGCCTACGGCCTGCCACCTCCCCTGCAAGGGGAGGAATGAGTCGAGGCTGAATTCCGGCATTTCGGCGTCGCGTGGCAGGCCTTCGTTAACCAATCTCAACCATAATCCGTGTCAGCCCGAAGCCATGCCAAGGGTCATGCAAACACCCCCTATGGGACGAAGACCGCATCATGGACGCCGAATATTTCCTGACGCTGGCCAACCAGACCATGTGGGTGCTGGCGCTCGCCGCCGCGCCGATCCTGTTGCCGGTGCTGGTGTCGGGCCTGGTCATCGGCATGGTGCAGGCCGCGACCTCGATCAACGAGCAGACCTTGTCCTTCGTGCCCAAGCTGATCGTCGTCGCCGTGTCGATCCTGATCTTCGGCAGCCTGATCATGGGCCTGCTGAGCGACTTCACCGTCAGCATGTTCGAGCGCATCCCGGACCTGGTCAAGTAATAGCATGCTGGGCTTCGGCCTCTCGATCGAGCCGCAGGCCTGGGCGATCCTGTTCATCATGATCCGGGTCGGGGCGGCGTTCATCACCGCGCCGGTGTTCGGCGCGGTGTCGATCCCCCTGCCGGTGCGCATCAGCCTGGCCGGGGCCATCGCCTTTCTGGTCAACATGGCGCACCCCGTCGTGCCGCCGCCCGTGATCTTCGCGGTCCCCACCATCATGGCCGTCGTCGCCGAGGCGATCGTGGGCCTGGCGCTCGGCCTGATCCTGCAGGTCGCCTTCACCGCCCCCCTGGTCGCCAGCGAGCTGATCGGCGGGTCGATGGGCATCAACTTCGCCGCCACGATCGATCCGCTCAACGGCCGCTCAACCCAGGCGCTGGGCCAGTTCTTCACGGTGATGCTGACCCTGTTGTTCCTGTCGGTCGACGGGCACCTCGTCCTGGTCGACACGATCGTCAAAAGCTACACCGCACTCCCGCCCGGCCAGGCATGGATGGGTCCGGCGCAGTTCCGGGCGATCGCGCTGTTCGGCTCTTACGCATTCCTGGCGGGGCTGTTGCTGGCGCTGCCGGTCGGGTTCCTGCTGCTGTGCCTGAACCTCGTCATGGGGATGATGAGCCGCGCGGCCCCCTCGCTCAACCTGTTCTCGGTCGGCCTGCCCGCCTCGCTGACCATCGGCGTCATCGCCATCGCCATCGCCTTCCCCGCCATGGGTGACTATATGCTGGTCATCATCCGCGAGGGCCTTGCCGCCACCGAAACGCTGGTGCTCGGCTGATGTCGGAGGGCGGCGAAAAGACAGAAGCCCCAACCCAAAAGCGCCGCCAAAAGGCGCGCGAGGATGGGCAGATCCTGCGCAGCAAGGACCTTGCGGCGGCGCTGGTGATGATGGCGGGCATCGCCTGGCTGATGTTCGCAGGGCCGACGCTAATCGGCGCGTGCAAGGCGGTGATGGCGACGAGTTTCCAGTTCACCCATGCCGATGTCGAGGATTTCGAGCCCTTCCGCCCGCTGGTCGAGGCGGGGTGGAAGATCCTGCCCTCGATGGCTTCGCTGTTCGCGGTCACCGTCGTCGCGACCATCGCGTCGCAGGCGGGCCTCGGCTCGCTGCAATTCAATCCTAAGGCGATCGCGCCCAAGCCGTCCAAGCTGAACCCCGCCTCGGGCCTGAAGCGAATCTTCGGGCCGCAGGGGTGGATCGAACTCGGCAAGTCGCTGGTGAAGGTCGTGCTGCTCGGCGCGATCGGCGCGTATATGCTGTGGCGCACCACGCGCCCGACGCTGGGCCTGGCGCAGAGCGACATCAACGGTGCGATCGGCGAGCTGGGCGGCACCTTCATCACCATCCTGCTGGTGATGGGGTTCGGCCTAATCCTGATCGCCGGGTTCGACGTGCCGATCCAGATCTTCCAGCTGTTCTCCAAGCTCAAGATGACCAAGCAAGAGATCAAGGACGAGCATAAGGAAGCCGAAGGCAGTCCCGAGGCCAAGGGGCATATCCGCGCCAAGCAGCGCGAGATGTCGCAGCGGGCGGTGCGCGCGGCGGTCAAGGAAGCGCATGTCATCCTGACCAACCCGACCCATTTCGCCGTCGCGCTGCGCTACGAGCGCGGCCAGGACGAGGTGCCGGTGGTCGTCGCCAAGGGACGCGGCGCGACCGCACTAGCCATTCGCGAACTCGCCGCCGAGCTGGATACGCCGGTGCTCGAATATCCGCAGCTGGCTCGTGCGGTCTATTATACCAGCCGCGAGGGCCAGGAGGTACGCCCCGACCTGTATCAGGCGATCGCGGTCGTCCTTGCCTTCGTCTTCGGCCTCAACGCCGGGGCGGGCGGCACGTCGCAGCCGCCGGTCGAGGTGCCGGTCGGCGCCCGCTTCGACGAAAACGGCGTCGCCCAGTGACGGGTTCGCTCCCCCTGAAACCGTTCGGTTCGTCGCATCCCGCTAAATCTTCTCGCCGGCGGGCCGTTAACGATGGTGAACCCGTGTCGGAGCCCCGTCGATGACCACCATTTCCTCGACTTCCTCAGCGTCGTCGACCCCGACGCCGACACCATCGACGACCGATGCGACCAAAACCGCCGCCCAGGCGCTGTTCAATTCGTTGCAGGCCGGTTCGGGCATCGACCTGTCCACCTTGGTCCCCGGCCTGATCCAGGCCCAGTTCGCCAGCCGCAACGCCGCCCTGAAGGCGAAGGCGGACACCTTGACCGCGCAGATTTCGGCGACCTCGACGATCATGAGCTCGATCACCGACTTCGCCAGCTCGCTCGCGTCGATCGCCAGCGGCGGCACGCTCGCGACGCAGGCGACCAGCAGCAATTCGTCAGTGCTGAGCGTGACGACCCAGGCGGGCGCGAAACTGTCCGGCCTGTCCAAGTCGATCACGGTCAGCGCGCTGGCGACCGCGCAGACCAGCGTCACCAAGAGCAGCTATGACCGGACCGCCTCGATGGGCACCGGCAAGCTGACCATCCAGGTCGGATCGAACACGGCGGTCGACGTCAGCTTCGCGGACGGATCGAACCCGACGATCGACCAGGTCGCGTCGCAGATCAACGCGGCCAAGACCGGCGTGACCGCCTCGGTCATCTCCGACGTCGATGGCAAGGCCTATCTGTCCTTCACCGGGCCCACCGGCTCGGCCAACAGCTTCACCATCAGCGCGACGGAGGGCGATCAGGCCGGCCTGTCCAATTTCGCGGTGGGCAATAACGCGACCACCACGAACAACGTCTCCACCGCGGCCAATGCTCAGATGAAGGTCGATGGCGTGTCGATTCAGCGCGCCAGCAACAGCTTCAGCGATCTGGTGCCGGGCGTCGTCATGACGCTGAACGCGGTGTCGACCTCGGCCGTCTCGCTGACCGGCACCACGCCGACCGACGCGCTGACCTCGATCGTCTCGCAGTTCGTAACGACCTATAACGACAAGATCGGCGAGCTGAACAAGGAGCTCGATCCCCAGAATGGCGACCTGCGCTCCAACGTGGCGGCGCGCTCCCTGGCCGTGTCGCTGGGGCGGCTGACCACGGCGAAGATCGTACCCGGCGACCCCAATTCGCCGGGCCCGAAGACGCTGGCCGATCTGGGCGTGGGCACCAACAAGGACGGCACGCTGAAGGTCGATGCGACGCGGCTTTCAAAGGTAATGGCGCAATATCCCGATGCGGTGGAACAGATGTTCCAGTCGAGCGGCGACAATCTGATCGGCCTGTCGGCGCAGCTGAACAGCATCCAGATGTCGGCGACCAGCACGATCTACGGCCTGGGGGCGACGGCAAGGCAGTTGAACCAGGATCAAAGCGCCAACACGCTGGCCCAGAGCAATCTGGCCGATGACCAGAGCAGCGCCCAGGATCGGATGACCGCGCAGTTCTCGGCAATGAACGCGCGCGTCGCCAGCTACAAGTCGACGCAGAGCTTCATAGACCAGCAGGTCAAGATGTGGACGAAGAGCAACTGATATGGGCTACGCAACCGGACTGCTCGCCGATCCTGCGGCCACCTATCGCCAGATCGACGTCGTCGGCCGCACCGCGACCGCGGACGGGCCCGAGCTGGTCCAGCTTCTGTACGAGGAACTCATCTCGTCGCTCCGCTCGGCCGCCTGGGCGACCGAACATGGCCAGCTCGCGCGCAAGAGCGAGCGGGTAACGCGCGCCACCGCGATCCTGTTCGCGCTGGAGGCCGGGCTCGATTTCGAGAATGGCGGCGACATATCGATCACCTTCGCCAAGCTTTACACGGGCGCGCGGCGGCAGATCGTCGAGGGTTCGCTCGACCAGAATCCGCAGGTGTTCCGTGACGTCGCCGCCAGCATCGCCGACATCGCCGAGGCGTGGGAAACCGTGCGTCAGATGAACAAGAAGAAGGCGGTATAAGGGGCGGCTCCGTTCCGCGCGCGAGGACCGTCGGCCCCGGCCCTTACCGCCGGAACCAGTGGCGCTGGACGAAATAGATGACGATCCCCGCCGCGATGGCGGCGCACGATCCCAGGATCGCGTCGAACGCCCAGGGCTCCTCGGCATAGGGCAGGTTCTTGACGTTCATCCCGTATAATCCGGTGATGAAGGTCAGCGGCAGGAACACCATCGCGACGATCGAGATGAGCAGCGCGCGATTGTCGATCTGTTCGGCGCGCATGTCGCTGAGCGTTTCGTGGATCAGCGCGGCGCGTTCGCGGATCGATTCCAGCTCCTCGGCCATGCGCGCCGCCCGGTCGGCGGCGGCGGACAGGTGCAGCCGGTCGTCATCGGCCAGCCAGTCGCCTGGCAGCGCCGCCAGCTTTTCCAGCGCCGCCCGCTGCGGATTGAGGAAGCGACGATAGCCGATCGCGGCGACGCGCACCCGGCTGACCGTGCGGCGCAACTGGAAGACGCGGTGCTCGTCCAGCTGCTCCTCGCATCCGTCGAGTTCGTCGCCCAGATTGGCGACATCCGGGTCCATGTCGCTGGTGATCGCGGTGGCGAAGGCGGTGATCAGGTCGCCCGGATCGGCGACCCGGCCCTCCTCCACCTCCTTGCGCACCGTATCGACCGCCACCAACGGGCGGCGGGTAACCGAATAGACCTTGCCCTTCGCCGCCCAGATGCGGACCGAGGCAAGCATGTCCGACCCGTCCAGCGGCTCGCTGCTCCGCCCGCGCAGGTTCAGGAACGCCCCCTCGCCCACCGCCTCGCAGCGCGGCCGCGTCTCGGTCGCGGTCAGCGAGTCAATGACATAATCCGCCAGATGCGCCGAATCGCGCAGCCAGCGCTGCGCCACCGCATCATTGGTTTCCAGATGTACCCAGACCAGTCGCGCCTTGGCCTCCACCGCCTCGCGGATCGGGATGGGGGCGGCATGGCCTTGATCGATGCGATAGGCAAAGCCGGTCATGCGGAAACGTCCATGGCGAGGTCGACGATCTGCCCCTCGCCCGGTTCCGCCGGAAGCGCGTCGCAGGCGATCCGCACCGCATCGGCGCGGGCGCGATCAAGGATAGCGGGCGGCACATCGGCGCGGTGATAGACCCGGTCGGCCGCCGCCAGTGCCCGCGCCTGGCGCAGGGTCAGGTCGTCGGGATCGGTGGAGGTGAGGACGAACGCCGCGACCTCGGCCGCCGGACGGTCGGCACGCGCCAGCCAGCCCGCGACATCGGTCTGTCCCGCCAGCGGATCGAGTGCACCGCCCGGCGACAACGCTGCACCGATCGCCCGCCGCCGCTCCGCGCCATCGGGAAAGCGGGCGCGCAGGGCGCTGCGGGCGGCATATAGCCCCTCGGCCAGGATACCCAGCCCGGCGGGGAGCAACGTCTCCAGCCGCTGGCGGAGCGCCGCCGCCAGCCCGGCCGACACGCCGCCGGTGCCGATCGCGACGATCACCGGCCCGCGCTCGACGATGGCGGGCAGCGTGAAGTCGCACGCCGCCGGACGGTCGACCGCGTTGACCAGCACGCCGCGCGCCTTCAGCCGGGCGATGGCGGCTTGCGCTTCGTCCTCATCCTCGATCGCGACGATGGCGAGCGCGGCCTGCGCGTCCTCGCCAACGACCTGCGCCCCGGCGCGGTCGAGCAGACGGCGCTTGGCCTCGGCGGGTTCGCCCTCGCCCAGCAGGATCACCGGGCGGCCATTCAGCCGGACGAACAGCGGCAAGCTGGCGAGGCTCACGTCACTATTCCTCCCCTATAAGGGGAGGGGAACCAGCGAAGCTGGTGGAGGGGTGTCCTGCTATCGAGAGGGGTGACACCCCTCCGTCAGGCCTGACGGCCTGCCACCTCCCCTTACAGGGGAGGAAGGCAGCATATGCCGTCACTTCTTCAGCCACTCCGGCACGCGCTCGGCGGCGATGATCGTCTCGGCGGCGATGCGGTCGGCCACGACGGCGAAGCGGTCGCCCTCGACCATGACTTCGGGGACGAGCGGACGGCTGTTATAGGTCGACGCCATGGTCGCGCCATAAGCCCCGGCGGTACGGAACACGGCGAGGTCGCCCGACTTCACCGCGTCGATCTCGCGGTTCATGCCGAAGGTATCGCCCGTCTCGCACACCGGCCCCGCGATATTCGCCATCATCGTCTCGCCGGTCGGCTTCACCGCGACGAAATCGTGATGCGCGTCATAGAGCGCAGGCCGCATCAGGTCGTTCATCGCCGCATCGACGATGACATACGGATTGGCGACGCCGGGCTTCACCCAAACGACTTCGGTCGCCAGCACCCCGGCATTGCCCGCGATCACCCGGCCCGGCTCGAACATCAGCTCGACGTCCCAGTCCTTGGTCACGCGCGCGACCATCTCGCCATAGGCGGCGGGCGCGGGCATGACGTCGCCAGGCTTGTACGGCACGCCCAGGCCACCGCCCAGGTCGACGCGGGTGATGCGATGCCCTGCCCCGCGCAGTTCCGCGACCAGCTCGCCGACGCGCTTATAGGCGGCCTCCAGCGGCGCGAGGTCGCCCAGCTGGCTGCCGATGTGGCAGGCGACACCCTTCAGGTCGATGCCGGGCAGCCCCGCCAGACGGTCGAACATGCCCAGCGCCTGGTCGATCGGCACGCCGAACTTGTTTTCCTTCCGGCCCGTGGAAATCTTGGCATGGGTGCCCGCATCGACGTCCGGGTTCACCCGCAGCGTGGCGGGCGCAACGAGACCACGCTCATGCGCCAGCTCGGCAAGGACCGCGCCCTCTTCCTCCAGCTCCAGGTTGAACTGGCCGATCCCGGCTTCCAATGCGGCGACCAGCTCGGCGCGGGTCTTGCCGACGCCCGAGAACACGATGTCCTCCGCCTTCATCCCCGCCGCCAGCGCCCGGCGCATCTCGCCGACCGAGACGACGTCCGCGCCGTACCCTTCATCGGCCAGCACGCGCAGCACGGCAAGGTTCGGGTTTGCCTTGATCGCATAGGCCAGGTGGACGCGCGGCAGGGCGCTCAGCCCCTCGCGGAACACCTGCGCATGACGGCGAAAGGTCGAGGCGGAGTAGATATAGACCGGCGTGCCGACTTCGGCGGCGATCCGGGATACGGGCACATCCTCCACATGGAGTTCGCCGTCTTGGAAATGAAAATGGTCCATCAGCGGGGGGGCAAATCGAATTCGTCCGAACGCCGATCCTGCGACTGGGTCATCAGTTCGTCGGAGCGTTGCGGGCGTTGTTGGGGGGTGGCCGTCAGCAATTGCTGCGGCGTCGGGGTCGCGGTGGCGCCGCGCGGCGCGACCGGCAGGCTCTCGCCCTTGGCCGGTTGCAGCCGGTTGGCCGCGCCACAGCCGGTCAGCGCCAGCGCGACCAGCAGGGCGAGCGCGGGCTTCATGCCCGCAGACCCCGCGCGGTCGCGATGGCGGCGCGGACATTGGCGGGCGCGGTGCCGCCGAAGCTGACCCGGCTGGCGACCGAGGCATCGACCGACAGCACGTCATAGATGCTGTCGTTGATGCGCGCGTCGATGCCGGTCAGGTCGTCGATCGACAGCTGGTGCAGCATCACGCCCTTCTCCTCGGCCAGCTTCACCGCACGACCGGTGATGTGATGCGCCTCGCGGAAGGGAATGCCGCCGACCCGCACCAGCCAGTCGGCCAGGTCGGTCGCGGTCGAGAAGCCCGCCTCCGCCACGGCCCGCATCCGCTCGGTGCGGAATGTCGCGCTCTCGACCATGCCAGTCATCGCTGCGATCGACAGCGCCAGCAGGTCGTGCGCCTCGAACACCGGCGGCTTGTCGTCCTGCATGTCCTTGGAATAGGCGAGAGGCAGGCCCTTCATCGTGACCATCAGGCTGGTCATGCAGCCCATAATGCGGCCCGCATGACCCCGCACCAGCTCGGCCGCGTCAGGGTTGCGCTTCTGCGGCATGATCGAGCTGCCGGTCGACCATTGGTCGGACAGCGCGACGAAGCCGAAGGGCTGCGACGCCCAGAGCACGAACTCCTCGGCCAGCCGCGACAGGTGCAGCGAGCAGTTGGTCGCCGCCTGCAGATAGTCGATCGCGAAGTCGCGGTCGCTGACCGCATCCAGCGAGTTGCGCGTTGGCTCGTCGAAGCCCAGCGCCTGCGCCGTCATGTGCCGGTCGACCGGAAAGCCCGTCCCCGCCAGCGCCGCCGAACCCAGCGGGCACTGGTTCATCCGTGCCCGCGCCGCGACGAAGCGGCTGGCATCGCGCACGATCATCTCGTGATAGGCCATCAGGTGATGACCCAGCGTCACCGGCTGTGCGGATTGCAGGTGGGTGAAGCCCGGCATCACGCTGTCGGCATGGTCCTCGGCCCGCGTCAGCAATGCATTCCGCAACGCGCCGAGTGCGGCCAGCGTCTCGTCGATCGCGTCACGCACCCACAGGCGGAAATCGGTCGCCACCTGGTCGTTGCGCGACCGCGCCGTGTGCAGACGCCCCGCGACCGGGCCGATCAACGCCGCCAACTTCGCCTCGGTCTGCATATGGATGTCTTCGAGGGTCAGGTCCTCCGACACGCCGTTGGCGGCATAATCCTCGGCGACCTGGTCCAGCCCAGCGGAAATCGTCGCGGCGTCCTCCGCCGAGACGATGCCCTGTTTGCCCAGCATCGCGACATGCGCTTTCGACCCGGCGATGTCCTGTTTCCACAATCGCTTGTCGAAGGGAATGGACGCGTTTATCTCGCGCATCACTGCGGCGGGACCTTCTGCGAAGCGCCCGCCCCACATTGCGTTGGAGCCGCCCATGTCGTCGCGTACCGTGATCGCCTGTCTCCTGGGGCTGATGGTCGCCGGGTGCGATAAGCAAAGCCCCGCCCCGGAGCAAGCCGCCAACACTACCAGCGGGGAAGTTTCGAGCGGCGAAGTCACGGGGGGCGAGGTCGCTTCCTCCACCCCGCAAGCCCCCAAGCCCGCCGGAGCGGTCGACCGCAGCCACAAGGGCGAGGCCGCGCCAACGCTGGGCTTCACCACGCTGGACGGCAAGCCCGCGACGCTGGCCGATTTTCGGGGCAAGCCGGTGCTGGTCAACCTCTGGGCGACCTGGTGCGGGCCGTGCATCGCCGAGATGCCGACGCTGGCCGCCACCGCCGCACGGCTGAAGGGCAAGGTCGCAGTCATCGCGGTCAGCCAGGACCTGGACGGGTCGAAGGTCGCGTCCTTCCTGTCGGGCAAGAAGCTCGATGCGCTGCCCGTCTATCTCGACCCGAAGATCGGGCTGAGCACCCATTATCACGCCAACCTGCCGACCACGATCCTGTTCGACAAGACCGGCCATGAACTGTGGCGCGTGACCGGCGGCTTCGACTGGGCCGGGGCCGAAGCGGGAAAATTATTGGCCGAGGCCTGAAAAACGGCGGAACCAATGCAGCAAAGCGGCGTTTGACGTCGCTTGAGCGCCGTACCCGATACCTAAAAAAAGCCCCGCCCGGCCAAGGCCGAGCGGGACAGGCTGGGGTAAACAGTCTCGTAATCGGGTCGGGGCGGCGCTCATGGCGGCACCATGCTCCGCACGGCGCCCCTACGGGCTCTTTTTGACGAACGCGCGACACATGGCCGCTCCCGTCATCCGGTGAGTGAAAATCAGTCGCGCAGCAGGCAAGGAACGCCACTGCACCATAGGATCATTCAAGGCCCCCCTCGCGATCTGATTGATGGAATATCATAAAATCGGACCTTCGTCCATTATAATATACCATTTTTAGCAACTGAAGGCGCTGTCGCAACCGATCGCCGCATGTTGCGTTGCACAACAGCCCGAACATGCGAAGCGCTGTCCGGCCTTGTCCGCCATGAGAGGTGCCGATGCACGCCAATCGTCGAGAACTGGTTGCGGCCTTTGCCGCCTTGGGCCTCGCGCCCGCCATTGCCGGTCGCGCCCCCGCCCAGGCCGCGCCCGCAGGCGTCAAGCTGGGCAAGCCCGAGCCCTTTTCCTGGGACGCCCTTCAATCGCGCGCCGAGTCGCTTGCGCGACGCCCCTATCGCCCGCAAGCCAAGGTCGAGGCCGCCGCCGCGATCGACTATGACGCGGTCGGCACCATCCGCTACCGCGACGATCAGACGCTGGCGGGCGGCATCCGCCTGTTCCCGCTCGGCCGCTACGCCCCCAACCCGGTCGGCATCCATATCGTCGAAGGCGGACAGGCCCGTACCGTCCCCTTTTTTCCTTCGCTCTTCACAGCCGAGGCAGGCCACGCGCCGCCGCTGGGCATTGCCGGTTTTCGGGCGATGACGGCGGACGGGAAGAGCGACTGGCTGGCCTTTCAGGGCGCGTCCTATTTCCGCACGGCGGGCGCGCAGGACCAATATGGCCTGTCGGCGCGGGGTATCGCCATCGACACCGGCATCGACGGACGTGAGGAATTTCCCGCCTTCACCGACTTTTGGATCGAGCGGACGGGGGCGCAAAGCTACACCGTCCACGCGCTGCTCGACGGGCCCAGCGTCACCGGCGCATACCGCATCGAGTCGGCCAAGGGCGCGGGCGGGGTGGAGCAACGCATCTCCGCCGTCCTGTTCTTCCGCCGCGATGTCGAGCGGCTGGGCATCGCGCCCGCGACCAGCATGTTCTGGTATGGCGAGGGCAACCGCGCGGGCGGCAGCGATTGGCGGCCCGAGATTCACGATTCCGACGGCCTGGCGCTGCTGACGGGTGCGGGCGAGCGGCTGTGGCGGCCGTTGGTCAATCCGCCGCGTCCCACGCTCGACAGCTTCGCCGATACCAACCCACGCGGCTTCGGCCTGCTCCAGCGCGACCGGGCGTTCGACCATTACCAGGATGACGGCGCTTTTTACGACCGCCGCGCGAACCTGTGGGTGCAGCCGCAGGGCGATTGGGGCCGGGGCCAGGTGATGCTCTATGCCTTTCCCACCGCGTCCGAGACGGTCGACAATATCGTCGCCTTCTGGAACCCCGCCGACGCGCCCAAGGCCGGGCAGAAGCGGCAGTTCGATTACCGGTTGAGCTGGGGATCGACCGACCCGACCGTCGGGCCCGCGGCCGCCCATGCGGTCGACAGCTGGACCGGGGCCGCAGGACGCCCGGGTGCCGAGCCGACGCCTGGCGCGCGCAAGCTGGTCGTGGATTTTATCGGCTCGGTGCTCGCCGGGCTCGACCGGCAGAGCGGCGTGACGGCCGAGATCGGGGTGTCGCGCGGCAAGCTGCTGACCCAAGCCGCCTATCCGGTGGTGGGGCAGGCCAATCGCTGGCGCGTCACCGCCGATATCGCGCCCGAGGGTCAGGGACCGGCGGACGTTCGCCTGTTCCTGAAGCGCGGTGACACGGCACTGACCGAGACGGTGCTCATGCCGGTGTTCCTGCCATGAGCGGGCGGCACGGCGTGATGCCGCCGATCATGCCCGATCCCGCGCCGCTGGACATGCCGGTACAGCGGTTCGACGGCCCGCCCCCGCCGCACAACGCGCCCGAGCCGCGCCCCGGTGTCAACCTGTCGCCCGACGACATCCTGACCCGGCGACTGCTGCTCATCCTGCTGACGGGCCTGCTGGCGACCGCCGCCTCGGCTTCGGTCAAGGAGGCGCTGCTCAGCGACGGGTTCAGCCTGCTCGACGGGCTGCTCCTGCTGTTGTTCTTCCCGCTCTTCGCCTGGATTTCGTTCGGCTTCGTGACGGCGGCGATCGGCTTCATCCTGCTGATCTCGGGTGCACATCCGGGCATCACGCCTGCGCCGCGCGGCAGTAGCCCGCCCTCGGCCCGGACGGCGGTGCTGGTGCCGGTGCATAATGAGGATGTCGATGCGGTGTATGACCGGATCGCGCGCATGGCGACGATGATCGACCGTGCCGGAGCCGCCGACCGCTTCGCCTTTTTCGTCCTCTCCGATTCCGGGCAAGCCGCCGAGGCCGAGGAGCGTGCCGCCTGGGAACGGCTGGCCCCCCGGCTGCGGGTGCCGCTTTATTATCGCCGCCGGACCGAGAATGTCGGCCGTAAGCCGGGCAATGTCGCCGAATGGGTGCGCAACCATGGCGGCGCGTACGACTTCATGCTGATGCTCGACGCCGACAGCCTGATGGGCGGCGACACGATCGTCGGCATGGCGCAGATCATGGAGCAGCGCCCCTCGATCGCCCTGCTCCAGACCGTGCCGATGATCATTGGCGCGACGACCTTCTTCCAGCGCTGGATGCAGTTCGCCAGCCGTTTCTATGGGCCGATCTCAACCGCCGGGCTGGTGTGGTGGTCCGGGTCGGAATCGACCTTCTGGGGGCACAACGCGCTGATCCGTATCCGCGCCTTTGCCGAAAGCTGCGGCTTGCCCGATTTGCCCGGAAGCCCGCCCTTCGGCGGCACGATCATGAGCCATGACATGGTGGAGGCGGCGCTGCTGCGGCGGCGCGGCTGGCGGCTGCACATGCTGATGGTCGAGGATAGTTTCGAGGAGTTTCCGCCCACCCTGATCGACCAGGCGGTGCGCGACCGGCGCTGGGCGCAGGGCAATATCCAGCATCTGAAACTGCTGGGTGCGAGCGGTTTCCACCCGACCAGCCGGATGCAGCTACTGATCGGCGCGTCGGCCTATCTGATGTCGCCCGCCTGGCTGGTCCTGATCGCCACCTCGATCGCGCAGAGCCTGTCCGACGATGCCGCGACGGTCCATGCCGTTACCTCGGCGCGGGTGCTGGCGGTGACCCTGGTGCTGCTGTTCGGGCCGAAGATCCTCAGCATGATCTGGGCGATGGCCGACCGCGACCGCCGGGCAAGTTATGGCGGGGTGCGCGGCATTCTGTCTTCGGTCGCGCTCGACGTGCCGCTCTCGATCCTGACCGCGCCGGTGATCGCGCTGACCCAGACGATCGACCTGATCAACATCGTGCGCGGCAAGCCGTCGGGCTGGAACCCGCAGAGCCGGGTGCGTGACGGGCTGGCGGCGGCGGATGCGATGCCGCGCTATTACTGGCATTGGGGCGTGGGTTTGGTGCTGCTGGGCGTGTCGTTCCTCAACCCGGTGTTGGGGGCGTGGTTGTCGCCGGTGACGCTGGGGCTGTTGCTCGCGCCATGGCTGGCAATGGAGACCGCAAAGGTTCGGCCGGGCGAGCAGTTGGCGAAAAAGGGGGTATTCGCCGTACCGGGATCGGCAGTGGCGGAACCGGCGCGGCCCTTGGCTTTGGCGTAGGCCCAGCGCTACAGCCGCTCAATCATCCTCATCCTCGAACCCCACCAGCGCCAGGGCCCGCGCCTTCATCTGCCGGGTCTCGCACCAGTGGACCAACGCTTCCTCGCGTCCATGGGTTACCCACACCTCGCGCGGGGCGATCTCGGTCAGGGTCTGGGTCAGCTCGTCCCAATCGGCGTGATCGGACAGGATCAGCGGCAGCTCGACATTCTTCTGCCGCGCACGCTGGCGCACCCGCATCCAGCCGCTGGCCATCGCCGTGATCGGATCGGGCAACCGCCGCGACCAGCGATCGTTGAGCGCGCCCGGCGGGCACATCACGACATGGCCCGCCATCTCGGCCTTGGGCGTGTCCGCGACCATGCGCAACTCGCCCAGGTTGACGCCCAGCTCCTGATAAAGCGCGCATAGCCGCGCCAGCGCACCGTGGAGATAAATGGGCGCCTCATGCCCGCGCACGCGAAGTTCGGCGATCACCCGCTGTGCCTTGCCCAGCGCATAGGCACCGACCAGCACGCAGCGCGTCGGATTGGCGTGGAGGCGGGCGATCAGCTTGTCGATCTCGTCCCCCGTCTCTGGATGGCGGAAGACAGGCAGTGCGAAGGTCGCCTCGGTGACAAATACGTCGCACTTCACCGGCTCGAACGGCGTACAGGTCGGGTCGGCGCGGCGTTTATAGTCCCCCGACACCACCACCCGTTCGCCGCGATAGTCGAGCACGATCTGCGCCGATCCCAGCACATGGCCCGCAGGCACGAAGCCGACATCCACCTCGCCCAGCCGGATCGTCTCGCCATAGCCGACGCCGACACCGTTCTGCGGGCCGTAGCGCGCTTCCATGATCGCCAGCGTATCGGGGGTCGCCCAGACCGTGCCGTGCCCGCCGCGCGCATGGTCGGCATGGCCGTGGGTCACCAGCGCCTTGGCCTCCGGCTCGGACGGATCGACCCACACATCGGCGGGGGCCACGTAAATCCCATGTTTATGGGGCTGTATCCAGTCGCCGAGCTTGACCATGATACCTATATCCTTCGGGATGCCCCCCGGTTCCCTTCCCCCCGCCCTGACCGACTGGTTCGCCGCCAAGGGCTGGTCGCCACGCACCCATCAGCTGGCGATGCTGGAGGAAGCGCGCGCAGGCCGCCACGCGCTGCTGGTCGCGACGACGGGTGCGGGCAAGACGCTGGCGGGGTTTCTGCCGACCCTGACCGAACTGATCGAAGCCCCGAGCGAGGGTCTGCACACGCTCTATGTCTCGCCGCTGAAGGCGTTGGCGGTCGATATCCGCCGCAACCTCGTCACGCCGATCGAGGAGATGGGCCTGGACATCCGGGTCGAGACGCGGACCGGCGACACCTCGTCGGACAAGAAGGCGCGGCAACGGGTGAAGCCGCCACAGATCCTCCTCACCACACCGGAATCGCTGTCGCTGCTGCTCAGCTATTCCGATGCGGAGACCATGTTCGCCGGCCTGAAGACCATCGTCGTCGACGAGGTCCACGCCTTCGCCACCGGCAAGCGCGGCGACCTGCTGTCCTTGTGCATGGCGCGGTTGCAGCGGCTGTCCCCCGATCTGCGCCGCGTCGCATTGTCGGCGACGGTGGCGGACCCGGACGGCTATCGTGCCTGGCTGGCGCCCGATGGCGATATCGATGCGGTCGGCCTCGTCACCGGCGAGCCCGGTGCGCCGCCCGACATATCGATCCTGCTGCCCGAGGACCGCGTCCCCTGGGCAGGCCATTCCGGTCGCTATGCCGCCGCCCAGGTCATGCGCGTGATCGAGGCGAACCGGACCACCATCGTCTTCTGCAACACGCGCAGTCTGGCCGAGCTGATCTTCCAGGATCTGTGGAAGGCGAACGACAAGAGCCTGCCGATCGGCGTCCATCACGGCTCGCTCTCGCTGGAGGCGCGGCAGAAGGTAGAAGCCGCGATGGCGGACGGCAAACTCCGCGCGCTGGTCGCGACCGCCAGCCTAGACCTGGGCGTCGACTGGGGCGATGTCGATTGCGTGATCCAGATGGGCGCGCCCAAGGGCTCGTCGCGCCTCCTCCAGCGGATCGGCCGCGCCAATCACCGGCTGGACGAATCGAGCCGCGCGATCCTGGTCCCCGGCAACCGCTTCGAATATCTGGAGGCGCGCGCCGCGCTCGATGCGGTGGAGGCGGGCGAGCTGGACCCCGACATCTTCCGCCAGGGCGCGCTCGACGTGCTGGCGCAGCATGTCATGGCCTGCGCCTGTGCCGCGCCGTTCGAGCAGGGGGCGCTGCTGGACGAGATCCGCTCGGCCATGCCCTATTCGGCGCTGGACGATGAGACGTTCGACCGGGTGCTGCACTTCATCGCGGACGGCGGCTATTCCTTGCGCGCCTATGACAAGTTCAAGCGGCTGGTGCAGCAGCCGGACGGCCTGTGGCGCGTCACCCATCCGCAATTCATCGCCCAGCATCGCCTGAACGCCGGGATCATCGTCGAGGCGACGATGCTGAAGGTCCGTTTCCGCAACGGCCGCCAGCTGGGCCGGGTCGAAGAAGGCTTTGCCGCGACCCTGGCGCCGGGCGATACCTTCTTCTTTGCCGGATTGAGCCTGGAGGTGGAGTCGATCGACGGCGAGGATCTGATCGTCCGCGCCACTTCGCGTCCCGCCCGCATCCCGACCTATGGCGGCAGCCGGATGCCGCTGTCGACCAGCCTTGCCGACCGGGTGCGCGAATTCCTCGCCGACCGGCGCGCATGGGATCGTTTCCCAGAGGACGTGCATGACTGGCTGGAGATGCAGGACCGCCGCTCGGTCCTGCCCCGCCCCGGCCAGCTGCTGGTCGAGACCTTCCCGCGCGAGGGGCGGCACTATATGGTCGCCTATAGCTTCGAGGGGTGGAACGCGCACCAGTCGCTGGGGATGCTGATCACCCGGCGGATGGAGGCGCAGGGGCTGAAGCCGCTCGGCTTCGTCGCCAGCGACTATGCGCTGGCCTGTTACGGGCTGGAGAAGGTGACCGATCCGGCCAGCCTGTTCTCGCCCGACATCCTCGAAAACGAGTTCGTCGATTGGGTGCAGCAATCGCATCTTCTGAAGCGCGCCTTTCGCGAGGTCGCGGTGATCGGCGGGCTGGTCGAGCGCCAGCATCCCGGCAAGCGCAAGACCGGGCGGCAGGTGACCTTTTCGACCGACCTGATCTACGACGTGCTGCGCAAATACGAGCCCGGCCATCTACTGCTCCAGGCGGCATGGGACGATGCGCGGGCGCGGATGACCGATGTCGGGCGACTGGCGAACCTGCTCGACCGGGCGGGCGGCACGATGCTGCATGTCGATCTGGAGCGGGTGAGCCCGCTCGCCGTACCCGTGCTGGTGCTGATCGGGCGGGAGAAGGTGTCGACGGGGAGCGCGGATGACGATCTGTTGATCGAGGCGGAGGCGTTGGCGGCGGAGGCGATGGGGGAGTGAGGTGAAGTCTTACCCTCACCTCTTGCCCCTCCCCAACCCCTCCCCCTGCCGGGAAAGGGGCTTGAAGAAGAAAAGGGCTTAAGAAGGCCTCGATCACCCTGATCGCATCAAAAATGTTGCAATGCCCAACGCCGCCAAGCAAACCTGATCCCGTGCTCCGCCAGTATGAACTCGTCGACCGCGTGCTCGACTATGACCCCCAGGCCGATGAGGCGCTGCTGAACCGCGCCTATGTCTTCTCGATGAAGGCGCATGGCAGCCAGAAACGTGCCTCGGGCGATCCCTATTTCAGCCATCCGATCGAGGTCGCGGGCATCCTGACCGACCTGCATCTGGATGACGAGACGATCGCGACCGCCATCCTGCACGACACGATCGAGGATACCGTCGCCACCTATGACGAGATCGAGCGGCTGTTCGGTCCCAATGTCGCGCGGCTGGTCGACGGCGTGACCAAGCTGTCCAAGATCGAGGCGCAGACCGAGAACGAACGCGCCGCCGAAAACCTGCGCAAGTTCCTGCTCGCCATGTCGGACGATATCCGCGTCCTGCTGGTGAAGCTGGCCGACCGGCTCCACAATATGCGCACCCTCCATCACATCGCGAAGCCGGAAAAGCGCCGCCGCATCGCGAAGGAGACGATGGACATCTATGCCCCGCTCGCCGAGCGGATCGGCATGTACGAGTTCATGAAGGAGATGCAGATGCTCTCCTTCCAGCAACTCGAACCCGAAGCCTATGAATCGATCAGCTTGCGCCTCGCCCAGATGAAGGAAGGCGGCGGCGACCGGATTTCCAAGATCGCCTCGGGCCTGAAGCTGCTGATGTCGCGCGGCGGCGTCGAGGCGGACGTGACGGGGCGCGAAAAGTCCGCCTTCTCAATCTTCCGCAAGATGAACGAGCGGCATATCAGCTTCGAGCAGCTGTCCGACGTCATGGCCTTCCGCGCGATCGTGCCGACCGAAGAGGATTGCTATCGCGCGCTGGGGCTGATCCATCGCCGCTGGCCGATGGTGCCGGGGCGGTTCAAGGACTATATCTCGACGCCCAAGCGCAACGGCTATCGCTCGCTGCACACCAGCGTCATCCATGCCGACAATGCGCGTATCGAAATCCAGATTCGCACCCCCGAAATGCACGCCGAGGCCGATTTCGGCCTGGCCGCGCATTGGACCTATAAACAGGCGACCCGCCACGATGCGCAGGTCAGCTGGATTCGCGATCTGGTCGAAATCCTGGACACCTCGGACAGCCCCGAAGAGCTGATCGAGCATACGAAGATGGCGATGTATCAGGATCGCATCTTCGCCTTCACCCCCAAGGGCGAACTGATCCAGCTGCCGAAGGGCGCGACGCCGATCGACTTCGCCTATGCCGTGCACACCGATCTGGGCGACCAGGCGGTGGGCGCCAAGCTGAACGGGCGAGTGGTGCCGCTGTCGACCGTCATCTCCAACGGCGACCAAGTGCAAATCCTGCGCTCGGCCGGACAGACGCCGCAGGCCAACTGGCTGAACCTGGCGATCACCGGCAAGGCGCTGGCTGCGATCCGCCGCCACCTGCGCCATGCCGAGCGCGCCGAGCAGGTGACGCTGGGCACCAAGCTCTATGAGGATATCGTTCGCCGCCTGCCCGCCCAGATCGGCGCGGATGCGCTGACCCATGCGCTGCAACGATTGAAGATGCCCGACGAGGCGCATCTGATGATCGCAATCGCCAGGCGCACCCTGTCCGACGCCGCCGTGATGGAAGCGCTGATGCCGGGCTCCGCGGGCGCGGACGTCGCCGCGCTGCCGCCGCAGTCGAGCGCCATCTCGATCAAGGGACTGACGCCGGGCGTCGCCTATGACCTGGCGCAATGCTGTCACCCGGTGCCGGGCGACCGCATCGTCGGCCTCCGCCGTCCCGATGCAGGGATCGAGGTCCACGCCATCCAGTGCCCGGTGCTCGCCGAACTGGCCGACCGCACCGACGAGGAAACCGACTGGGTCGACGTGTCCTGGGGCGACGACAGCGAGGGCGCGACCGCGCGTATCTCGGTCATGGTCAAGAACGAACCCGGTGCGCTGGGCATCCTGGCGACGATCATCGGCCAGCATAAGGCCAACATCATCAACGTCCGACTGGATACGCGCGACACGCGCTTCCACACCAACCTGATCGATGTCGAGGTGCACGACCTGCAACATCTGATGCGCCTGATCGCGGCGTTGCGCGCGGCGGATGTGGTGAGTCTGGTGGAGCGGGTATGAGGGCCGTTCCTTACGCTCGGCCGCGATAGAGCGTTTTGTTCGCGCAGAGGCGCGGAGGACGCAGAGAAGGGTGCGTGGCGCGGAATGCGTTCTCCTCACCGCTGAATCTATTCCTCCCCTTGCAGGGGAGGTGGCAGAGCGAAGCCCTGACGGGGGGGTGTCCCGCTATCGAGAGGGGGGCCACCCCTCCACCAGCTTCGCTGGTCCCCCTCCCCTAACAGGGGAGGAAAGTGCAGGACGAGACCAGCATCGGCAGCGAGGTCAGGCACCTCTGCGTCCTCCGCGCCTCCGCGCGAACCAAATCTTCTTCCCCGGCGAAGGCCGGGGCCCAGTTGCGGTGAAGGACCGAAGGCGCAAGACCGGTGCCTCCCCCGCATCGTTTCGCGCGCTATCGACGGCGAGGAGATTGGGCCCCGGCCTTCGCCGAGAAACGGAACCATGACGCCGAAATGACGCCTCCGTAACAAAAGGCTGGAACCCGCGCCCGCCACGCGCTTTGAAAAGCGCGAACAGGGAGTCCCTCACCGATGCGTTTCGCCACCGCCGCCGCCATGCTCGCGCTCGTCGCCGCCCCCGTTGCGGCGCAGACCACGCGTTCCATCTCCGCCTCCGACAAGGCGCAAGGGGCGCAGGCCAATCCCGAACTCGTCAAGCAATATGGCGGCCGCTACACCGGACCCCAGGCCGCCTTTGTCGAGCGGGTCGGCAAGCGGGTCGCGGTCCAGTCGGGCCTGTCGAACGCGCAGGGCGACTTCACCGTCACCACGCTCAATTCACCGGTCGAGAACGCCTTCGCCATCCCCGGCGGCTATATCTATGTCACCCGCCAGCTTCTCGCGCTGATGAATTCAGAGGCGGAACTCGCCTCGGTGCTGGGCCATGAGGTCGGCCATGTCGCCGCCCGCCATTCGCAGAGCCGCAACACCCGCTCGACCATCGGCTCGATCCTGGCGGCGGGTGCAGGGCTGCTGACCGGCAGCAATGTCGCGACCCAGCTCGTCGGCACGGGGGCGCAGCTCTACACGCTGAAATATGGCCGCGATCAGGAATATCAGGCCGATGGCCTCGGCATCCGTTACATGACGGCGGCGGGCTATGATCCTTATGCCTCGGCCGACATGCTCGCCTCTCTGGCGGCATCGAGCAACCTCGCCGCGCGCACATCCGGCAAGGACGCCAACGCCATCCCCACCTGGGCCTCGACCCATCCCAACAGCGCCGACCGCGTGCGCCGCGCCGCCGCACTGGCGCAACAGACCGGCCGCGCGGAAACGACGCCACCGCAGGACACGGCGTTCCTGCGCATGCTCGACGGCCTGCCTTATGGCGACGATCCCAAGGAAGGCGTGGTCGACGGCCAGACCTTCCGCCACCCCGGCCTGAAGCTGAAATTCACCGCGCCCAGCGGCTATGCCATCGCCAATGGCAGCGACGCGGTGAGCATCGTCGGCCAGGGCGGCCAAGCCGAGATGCGGCTCGGCCAGGGCAGCGACCTGGGCCAAGCGATCGCCCAACGCTTTTCACAGCTTGGCACCGGCACCCCGACCGGTCAGCTTCAGAACGGCACGGCGAACGGCATTCCCTATGCCTATGTCACTACCCGCGCCGCCGCGAACAACCGGGCGGTCGATGCGACGGTGGTCGCCTACCGCTTCCCCTCGGCGACCTATACCTTCACGCTGGTGACGCCCGCGGGCTCGGGCATCGGGCCGTTCCAGCCGCTGCTCGCCTCGGTCGCGCCGCTGTCGACCACCGAAGCCAACGGCATTCGCGGCAAGACAATCCGCATCGTCACCGTCCGTCAGGGTGACACGATCGACAGCCTGTCGGCGCGCATGGCCTTTCCCGATTACCAGCGCGAACGGTTCGTGACGCTGAACGGACTCGACCCGGACCAAGCATTGGTGCCGGGCCGTTTGGTGAAGTTGGTCGTCAAGGGGTGACGGACGGCTTCGACGCCGCTAAACCGGCGGCGTCATGAAGCGCCCTGCCCTTTCCGTCGTTGTCCCCTGCTATAACGAAGCCGACTGTCTGGACGTGCTGCACGCGCGCATTTCGGGCGCGGCGCGCGCGGCAGTGGGCGAGGATTATGAGATCGTCCTGATCAACGACGGGTCGAAGGACGATAGCTGGCCGGTGATGCAGCGGCTCGCCGCCGCCGACCCGCATCTGGTCGCCATCAACCTGTCGCGCAACCATGGCCATCAGCTGGCGCTGACCGCAGGACTCGACTTGTGCGCGGGCGAGCAGATCCTGATCATCGACGCCGATCTTCAGGACCCGCCCGAACTGCTGACCGACATGCGCGCGACCATGGCGGCACAAGGGGCGGACGTGGTCTATGCCGTGCGCCGCAAGCGGGCCGGGGAAACGCTGTTCAAGAAGGCGACGGCGGCGGTCTTCTATCGGATGCTCGACCGGCTGACCGATACGCCGATCCCGCTCGATACCGGCGATTTCCGGTTGATGAGCCGTCGCGCGCTCGACGCGCTGCAGTCGCTGCCCGAACAGGCGCGCTTCATTCGCGGCATGGTTGCCTGGGTCGGCTTCCGCCAGGTCCCCTTCCCCTATGACCGCGCCGAGCGTCATGCGGGCGAGACCCATTATCCGCTCGGCAAGATGATCGCTTTGGCTTTCGACGCGGTAACCGGCTTCTCCACGGCACCGCTGCGTTGGGCGAGCCATATCGGCCTCGCGCTGACCGCCGCGTCGCTGCTGCTGATCGTCTATATCGCAATCGGCTGGCTGACCGGCTCGGCGGTACAGGGCTGGACCTCGACCATGCTGGTCACCGTCATCCTGGGTGCGGTGCAGATGTTCGTGCTGGGCATGATCGGCGAGTATCTTGGCCGGCTCTATATCGAATCGAAGCGGCGGCCGCTCTATCTGGTCGCCGATGTCGCGGGGCCGGTGCAGGGCCATGCCCGGCTGGGCTATAGCGCGCATGAGGGGGCCAAGGACCCGGCCTGACGCCTATCGCGCAGGCCAGCTCCAGCGCGGGCGCTCGACATCCTCGACCAGCGTCTCGCCCATTTCCTTGCGCAGGCGGATCGATCGCGCCTCCAGGCTCCGTTCCAGCGCGTCGACCAGCAGCGCGGCATGCGAGACGACGACGATCTGACACCGCGCCGAGGCCCTGACGATCAGCCGCGCGAGCGGCGCGAGCAGATCGGGATGCAGGCTCGCCTCGGGCTCGTTGAGGATCATCAGCTCGGGCGGGCGCGGCGACAACAGGGCGGCGGCAAGCAGGATGTAGCGCAGCGTCCCGTCGGACAGCTCGGCCACCGAAAGCGGGCGCAGCAGGCCATATTGCCGCATCATCACCTCGAACCGCTCACCGACCTGCAGCGTCGCCCTGTCAAAGGCATCGGCGATGGTGTCGGCCAGCGCATCGCCCTCGCCGATCTCGAAGATGGTCTGGATCGCCGCGCCGATATCGCCGCCATCGCCCGCCAGGACCGGGGTGAAGGTGCCCACCTGTGGCCGCCGTGCGGGCGCATCGCGATCGGTGCGCAGATCGTCATAGAAGCGCCAGCCGCGCATCCGCTCGCGCAGGGTCAGCAGCTCCAGTCCGTCGCCGCCATCGGCCCAGTGGGTGACCATCGAGTCGAACGACGCCATCGCCCGCCCGTCCGTACGCCAGGTGCCATCGCCGGCCCGGCGCACCCGCGCATGATCGCCGCGCCGCTCCGCGATCAGGTTGGCCCGTCCGATGGCGGGGCCCATCCAGAGTGCCTCCACCTTGATCTCGGGGTCGTGCATGAACCGCGTCGAGCCCGGGATGGGCAGCCCCAGGTCGATGGCATAGCCATAATCGGCGGACGCAAAGCCCAGTTTCAGGCTGACCGGTCCGTCGCGCCGCGTCCCCTGCACCGGCACATCACCGCTCTTCATCTCCCGGCTGAACTTTTCCGGCCCCGCCCATAGGGTCGAGTTCAACCCGCCCTCCGCCGCCAGCGAGGCGATCACCCTCCCCTGCGCGACATCGGACAAGAGGCGCAGCGCCCGGTAGAGGCTGGACTTGCCGCTGCCGTTGGGGCCGGTGACGATGGTCAGCGGTGCCAGCGGCACGACCACATCGCGCAGCGAGCGATATCCCGAAATGGCCAGCGTCTCGATCATGCCTCGCCCCTCTTGCCCTCTTGTCCAGCCTAGGGGGCGCTCGCTCCCCCTGTCCAGCGGGGCATGATCAGCCTCTGTTCAGCACGCGCATCGCTTACATTTGATCCCGAACGAGAAAGGTCGTGGTGATGCGTTGGGCGAAGTGCGCGGTGATTGCGGGACTGTTGGGCATGTCCGGGATGGCCGGGGCCCAGGGGCGTCCGCTCACCATTCGCGTGCTCGACATGCCCCGACCGAACGGTGCGGTGCAGCGCGTGCTCCTGTCGATTCCGGCCCATCCGCGCGGGACCATCGTGATGCTGCCCGGCGGCGCGGGCGATATCGGCATCACGCGCGACGGAAGGCTGACGCATGGCGACAATTTCGTCGTGCGGACGCGCGCGCTATGGAATGCCAAGGGTTATGGCGTCCTGATCCCCGATGCGCTGGCCAGCGATACCATGCGCGGACGGCGGAGTTCGCCCGGCTATGCAAGGGTCATCGGCGATCTGGTCGCGCTGGCGCATCGGCAGGGGACGGGACCGGTCTTCCTGCTCGGCACCAGCCAGGGATCGATTGCGGCGATGAATGGCGCTGCCCATGCTGCGCCGGGAAGCGTCGCGGGCGTCGTGCTGACCGAGTCGGTATCGGTGATGGGGGGCAGTCATGAGACGGTGTTCGACGCCGATCCGGCACAGGTGACGGTGCCTGCGCTGATCGTTGCCAATCGAGACGACC
This sequence comes from Sphingomonas sanguinis NBRC 13937, assembly GCF_001591005.1. Classification (GTDB taxonomy): domain Bacteria; phylum Pseudomonadota; class Alphaproteobacteria; order Sphingomonadales; family Sphingomonadaceae; genus Sphingomonas; species Sphingomonas sanguinis. The sequence continues at coordinate 22,724 of NZ_BCTY01000008.1, read as the reverse complement.
GGTGCAACGTGGCGCCACCCGCCGATGCCCCGCGCATCGCGGCGGCGATGACGCACAGCCCGGGGGTGAAGGTGCTGACGGTATCGGGCGGGGTCACGCGGTCGAAGAAGGACTGCGGGTCCCTGACCCCACATGGCTATTATGGAATCGAGGATAAGGTGGTGGACGCGATCGCACGTTGGCTGGACGCGCATGCGCAGTGAAGCTCTACACGTCGCTCTGTCTGAACGATGGCTGGAAGGCGGATTGACGTGACGATGTGAAGATGTGTTGGCGCAGAGGACGCGGAGGCGACGGGTTTCTGCCGCAGCGGCACCAAGTCGCAAGAACACTCTCCGCGTCCTCTGCGCCTCTGCGCGAACCCGATCCCGATCCCAACCGCACGGCGTTCAGGCGCATCCAAGAACGCGCAAATCCTTTTCCAACGAAAAAGGGCCCGGGGTTTCCCCCGAGCCCTTGTCCGTCATCCGACGATCAGGATCAGTCGCGATCACCGGTCAGGAAGGCCGGAGCGGCGAATTCGGGCGAACCGCCCTGCTCGCCGCCTTCGCGACGGGGACGGTCGCCACGGTCGCGACGCGGGCCGCTGCGGCCTTCGCCACCACGATCACCACCGCGCTCGCCGCCACGGTCACCGCCATCACGGCGCGGACCGCGACCGCCTTCACGCGGACCACGGTCGCCGCGCGGTTCACGCGGTTCGCGGGCCGGGCGGTTGTCCTCCAGCTCGGCACCGGTTTCCTGGTCGACGACGCGCATCGACAGGCGGACCTTGCCGCGCGGGTCGATCTCGAGGACCTTGACCTTGACGTCCTGGCCTTCGGTCAGGACGTCCGAGACCTTCTCGACACGCTCGTTCTTGATCTCCGAGACGTGGACGAGACCGTCCTTGCCGCCCATGAAGTTCACGAACGCACCGAAGTCGACGAGGTTGACGACCTTGCCGTTGTAGATCTTGCCGACCTCAGCCTCTTCGACGATGCCCTTGATCCAGTTCATCGCGGCTTCGATCTGCGCACCGTCCGACGAGCTGATCTTGATCACGCCCTCGTCGTCGATGTCGACCTTGGCACCGGTGGTGGCGACGATCTCGCGGATCACCTTGCCGCCGGTGCCGATCACGTCGCGGATCTTCGACTTGTCGATCGTCATCGTCTCGATGCGCGGCGCATGGGCCGACAGCTCGGTGCGGGTCGACGACAGCGCCTTGTTCATCTCGCCCAGGATGTGCGCACGGCCTTCCTTGGCCTGTGCCAGCGCGACCTTCATGATCTCCTCGGTGATACCGGCGATCTTGATGTCCATCTGGAGCGAGGTGATGCCCTCGGAGGTGCCCGCCACCTTGAAGTCCATGTCGCCCAGGTGATCTTCGTCACCCAGGATGTCGGACAGGACGGCGAAGTCCTTGCCTTCCAAGATCAGGCCCATGGCGATGCCCGAGACCGGACGCTTCAGCGGAACGCCCGCATCCATCAGCGACAGCGAGCCGCCGCAGACGGTGGCCATCGACGACGAGCCGTTCGACTCGGTGATGTCGCTGGTCACGCGGATGGTGTAGGGGAATTCCTCCTTGGTCGGCAGCACCGGGTGCAGCGCACGCCAAGCCAGCTTGCCATGGCCGATCTCGCGACGGCCCGGCGCGCCGAAGCGGCCGACTTCACCGACCGAATAGGGCGGGAAGTTATAGTGCAGCATGAAGTGCTGGTACGACAGGCCGTTCAGGCCGTCGATCATCTGCTCCGCGTCGCGGGTGCCCAGCGTCGTGGTCGCGATCGTCTGGGTCTCGCCGCGCGTGAACAGCGCCGAGCCGTGCGAACGCGGCAGGAAGTGAACCTCCGCTTCGATCGGACGGATCTGGGTGGTCGAGCGACCGTCGATGCGGCGGCCGTCCTTCAGGATCGCGGTGCGGACGATCTCGGCTTCCAGCTTCTTGACCAGCTTGGCGGCGACCAGCTGCTCCTGCGGGCTGCGCTCGGCCATGGCGGCCTTCGCCTTGGCGCGGGCCTCGCCCAGCGCGGTCTGGCGCTGCTGCTTGTCGGTCAGCTTGTAGGCCGCGGTGATGTCCTTGCCGACCAGCTTCTTCAGCTCGGCCTTGACCGCCTTCTGGTCGTCGCCGACCTTCAGCTCCCACGGGTCCTTCGCGGCCTGCTCGGCCAGGTCGATGATCGCGTCGATGATCTGCTGCGATGCCTTGTGCGCGAACATGACGGCGCCCAGCATCACTTCCTCGGACAGCTCCTTGGCTTCCGACTCGACCATCATCACCGCGTCGTGGGTGGCGGCGACGACCAGGTCCAGGTCACCGGCCAGCGCCTCGGCGTCGGTCGGGTTCAGCTGATACTCGCCATCGACATAACCGACGCGCGCCGCGCCGATCGGGCCCATGAACGGCACGCCCGAGATGGTGAGCGCGGCCGACGCGGCGACCAGCGCCAGGATGTCGGGCTCGTTCTCGCCGTCATACGAGAGCACCTGGCAGATGCAGTTGATCTCGTTATAGAAACCTTCGGGGAACAGCGGGCGGATCGGACGGTCGATCAGGCGGCTGATCAGCGTCTCACGCTCGGTCGCACCGCGCTCGCGCTTGAAGAAACCGCCGGGGATACGGCCCGCCGACGAGAACTTCTCCTGATAGTGAACGGTCAGCGGGAAGAAGTCCTGCCCTTCCTTCACATTCTTCGCGGCCGTCACGGCGCACAGCACCACCGTCTCGCCCAGCGTCGCGATCACCGCGCCGTCGGCCTGACGGGCCACCTTGCCGGTTTCGAGGGTCAGCGTCTTGCCGCCCCACTCGATGGCCACTTTCTTGGTATTGAACATGGAATATCCTTCACTCCGACGGGCCTATCCCGCCGGGGCCTATGGGTTGAGCCAAAATTGGCTCTGGAGGTCGACCGAATTGCCGATCCTCCGATCCTACCCGCACAGTTCGACGGGTTTCATGACATAAGGGCTTTGGGGAGGCGCATCCTTGCGCGCATCCGGTCGGCCGGGTGCTCTATACACCAGCCGATAAAAAAAGGGCACCCCGTGAGGGATGCCCTTTTTCGTGGCGTGTCGCCGTGGCTTACTTGCGCAGGCCGAGCTTGGCGATCAGCGCCAGATAGCGGTCGCCATCCTTGTGACGCAGATAGTCGAGCAGCGAGCGGCGCTTGTTGACCAGCATCAGCAGGCCGCGACGCGAATGGTTGTCCTTCGCGTGGGTCTTGAAGTGCTCGGTCAGGTTCTGAATACGCTGGGTCAGGATCGCGACCTGGACTTCGGGCGAACCCGTGTCACCCTCGGCGCGGGCATGATCCTTGATGATTTCCTGGCGGCGTTCAGCGGTGATCGACATCGTGATCCTTTCTTAATCGAGGTTGAAACCACGAACGACCCGGACCTGTTCGTCCAGCGCCTCTACCAGCGCCACCGGGGTATCCCCCAGCATCGCGAAATATTGGCCATCGTCCACGGCAATCCCGGCCAGCACACGCCCCTGACGGAGCGCCCCTGCCTGGTCGGGGTCGAGAGCAAGAGCCGGGATGTCGTCCAGCCCCGCCCTCAGCGGCAGGAGTATCTGTTCAAGGGTGCGCGCCTGCCCCATTTCGTTCAATTTGTCCAGCGATATCGCCGGGGCCAGCGTGAAGGGCCCGGCCTTGGTCCGGCGGAGCATGGTGACATGGCCGACAGTGCCCAGCGCGAGGGCGATGTCGCGGGCCAGCGAGCGGATATAGGTGCCTTTCGAGACATGCGCGGTGAGGGTGATGTCCTCCAGCGCGCCTGAGTCCGCCCCCTCCCCCACCGACAGCGAATGGATCGTCACCGCGCGGGCCGCCAGCACCACCTCTTCCCCGGCCCGCGCCAGGTCATAGGCCCGCTCGCCATCGATCTTCAGCGCGGAATAGGCGGGCGGCACTTGGGTAATCGGCCCAGTGAAGCGCGGCAGCACCGCCTCCAGCGCGTCGCGGGTCGGACGCACGTCGCTGGTCGCCACCACCTCGCCCTCGGCATCGAGCGTCGAGGTCTGCTCGCCGAACCGGATGGTGAAGTCATACACCTTGTCGCTGTCGAGCATCCGCCCCGCCAGCTTGGTCGCCTCCCCCACCGCGATCGGCAGGACGCCGGTCGCCAGCGGATCGAGCGTGCCGCCATGGCCGACCTTGATCCCCTTGCCATAGCCGCCCTGGCGCAAGCACCGCTTGACCGCGCTCACCCCTTGCGTCGAGCCGAGCCCCAGCGGCTTGTCGAGAATAATCCATCCATGCATCGCCAAGGCGTTAGTCGGGCTTGGCCCCTATCTCAAGGACGGCGCCTCAAGCACCGTCCCGCCCGCCAGCGCCTCTCCGAAATGGCGGCGGCACAGCGCGACATAGCGGTCATTGCCGCCGATCTCGGTCTGCGCGCCCTCGACAATCGCCTTGCCCTGCCCGTCGACGCGCAGGTTCATCGTCGCCTTTGCCCCGCACACGCAGACCGATTTGATCTCGCTCAGCGCATCGGCCAGCGCCAGCAGCCGCGCCGAACCGGGGAAAAGCTGTCCCTTGAAGTCGGTGCGCAGGCCATAACAGAGCACCGGAATACGATGCCGGTCGGCCAGCCGCGCGAGTTGGTCGACCTGTTCGGGCGTCAGGAACTGCGCCTCGTCGACCAGAACGCACGCCAGCGGCGTCTGCCCGTGCCGCTCCAGCGCGCAGACCTCCAGATCGGTGCCCATGTGAAACGGCGTCGCGGGCTGCGACAGGCCGATGCGCGAGGCGATGGTGCCATAGGCGAAGCGGTCGTCGATCGCGGCGGTGAACAGCATCGTGTTCATCCCCCGCTCGCGATAGTTGAAATCGGCCTGCAGCAGCATGGTCGATTTCCCCGCATTCATGCTGGCATAGTAGAAATAAAGCTTGGCCATGACGCGCCCTTATCGGAAGGGAACCGCCGTATCGAGCATGGGAATGCAGAGAATATGAGATTTTGGACGGCTCTGGCCGCGATGGCAACGTTGCCCTTGCTCGGCGCGGCGGCCCCGGCGGGAGCCATCACCTATCATATCGATCCCGCTCATGCGCAGGTGCAGGCCAAGGTCGGCTTTTTCGGCCTGGGCAGCAAGACCGCTCGTTTCCCCAAGCTGGAGGGTCGCGTGGCCCTGTCCGATCGGGATGCGCAGGCGGTGACGCTGGACGTGCAGATCGACGCGCAGGCGCTGGAGGCGGGGGACTCGCTCACCCGCTCGCGGTTGCGAGGGCCGGATTTCTTCAACGTCGATCACTATCGCCATGTGACCTTCCACGGATCGTCGATGACCCGCACCGGCCAACACAGCGCGCAGGTAGCGGGCACGATCTCGGCGCGCGGCGTGACGCGGCCCGCGACCCTGACGGTCGAGTTCTCGCAGCCCTTCGCCGCGATGACGGGGCGCGAGCCGGTGCACATCGCCGCCACGACCCGGATCGACCGGCGCGATTTCGGGATGACCGCCTATCCGCTGATCGTCGGGCGGCAGGTGACGATCGCGATCGACGCGGATTTGACGCCTTCGGGGGCGTAACTCCTACCCCGGTCGGTCGGAGCGGAGGCCACGGGATAATGTTCGCGCAGAGGCGCGGAGGACGCAGAGAAGGTTTCGCTAAACGCCCTCCCCTACCGCGCCACCCCGGCGGAGGCCGGGGTCCAGTTGCAGAGGGTGCGCGAGGGCGCAACGGACTCGCCTCCCCCGCCTTGGTGCAGCGCGCTATCGACGCCGAAGTTACTGGACCCCGGCCTCCGCCGGGGTGGCGCACCCTGATGAATGCAGGCTCTTCTTCTCCGCGCCCTCCGCGCCTCTGCGCGAACCTGAATCCCGTGGCCTTCGACTTTGCTCAGGCCGAACGGGATGTCAGTCCTCGGACGACTCACCTTCCGCCAGATCCTGCGCCACCTTGGGCGTACGCAGCAGCGAGTCGATATGGCTGCCCTCGTCGAAGCTCTCGTCCGCCAGGAACTTCAGCTTGGCGGCATATTTCATCTTCACCCGCGTCGCGACCTCGCGCTGCAAATACGCGGTATTCGTGCGCAGCGCCTTGATCACCACCTCCTCGTCCTTGCCCAGCAGCGGCTTCACGAAGACGGTCGCGTGGCGCAGGTCGGGCGACATGCGGACTTCGGTCACGCTGACCAGATGCCTGGCCAGCGTCTCGTCATGCACGTCGCCGCGCGCCAGGATTTCGGAGAGGATATGGCGCACCTGCTCGCCCACGCGCAGCAGGCGGACCGAGGGTTCGGCGGGGTTTTTGGGTTGGACCATGGTCAGTTTCTTCTCAAACGAAAATCGCGGCCGCCATACCGGCGACCGCGATCCATTCCGGCATGAAGCACGGGCGGCAGGATTGCTCCCGCCGCCCCGCGATCATCAGAGCGAACGCTCGCGCATCTCGACCTCGAAGGTTTCGAGATAGTCGCCCGGCTTGATGTCGGTGAAGTTCTGCGTGAACGTCACACCGCACTCCAGGCCAGCGCGAACCTCGGCGACATCGTCCTTGAACCGGCGGAGCGAGTTGATCTCGCCCTGGTAGATGATGACGTCGTTGCGCGTGATGCGGGCCTTGAGCGCCTTGCGGATGACACCCTCGGTGACCAGCAGACCGGCGGCCTTGCCGATCTTGCCCGCCGAGAAGACCTCGCGGATTTCGGCGCGGCCGACGACCGTCTCGAATGCCTCGGGGCCCAGCTCACCGGCCATGCCCGCGCGGATCTCGTCGATCAGGTCATAGATGACGTCGTAATATTTCAACGCCACCTTGTTCCGCTCGGCGATCTCGCGCGCCTTGGCGTTGGCACGGACGTTGAAGCCGATGATCGGCGCGCCGGAGGCGGCCGCCAGCGTCACGTCCGACTCGGTGATGCCACCGACGCCCGAGTGCAGGATGCGCGCCTTGATCAGATCCGACTGGATCTTGTTGATCGACGCCACGATCGCCTCGACGGTGCCCTGCGTATCCGCCTTCACGACCAGCGGATATTCCTTGGCCTGGTTCGCCTTCAGCGCCGAGAACATCGACTCCAGGCTGGCCGGGGCCGAGGTCGTGCGCTTCTGCAGCACCACGCTCTGGCGATATTCGGCGACTTCACGGGCCCGCGCCTCGTTCTCGACGACCTGCAACAGGTCGCCCGCCTGGGGCACGCCCGACAGACCGAGAACCTCGACCGGCATCGCAGGACCTGCCTGCTTCACCTGACGGCCCTTGTCGTCGACCAGCGCACGGACCTTGCCGCTTTCCGCACCGACCACGAACACGTCGCCGACCTTCAGCGTGCCGCGTGTGACCAGCACGGTCGCGACCGGACCGCGGCCCTTGTCGAGCTTGGCCTCGACCACGCTGCCCTCGGCGGCGCGATCGGGGTTGGCGGTCAGTTCGAGCAGTTCGGCCTGCAGCTGGATCTTCTCGATCAGCGTATCCAGACCGATCTTCTTGAGCGCCGACACTTCGACGTCCTGGGTCTCACCACCCATGTCCTCGACCTGCACGTCATGCTCGAGCAGACGCTCGCGAACGCGCTGGGCATTGGCGTCGTGCTTGTCGATCTTGTTGATCGCCACGATCATCGGCTTGCCCGCCGCCTTGGTGTGGTTGATCGCCTCGATCGTCTGCGGCATCAGCCCGTCATCGGCCGCCACCACCAGCACCACGATATCCGTGACGTCGGCACCGCGGGCCCGCATCTGGGTGAAGGCCTCATGGCCCGGCGTGTCGAGGAAGGTGACCTTCGACTTGTCCTTCAGCGTGACCTGATAGGCGCCGATATGCTGGGTGATGCCACCGGCTTCACCGCGCACCACGTCGGTGCCGCGCAGCGCGTCGAGCAGCGAGGTCTTGCCGTGGTCGACATGGCCCATGATCGTCACGACCGGCGGGCGCGGCTGAAGGCTCTCGGCCGCATCCTCGGTGGTGTCGAGCGCCAGGTCGATGTCGCTGTCGGACACGCGCACGATGTTGTGCCCGAATTCGGTCACCAGCAGCTCGGCCGTGTCCTGGTCGATGGTCTGCGTCATCGTGACGGGCATGCCCATCTTGAACAGCGCCTTGACCAGATCCGCGCCCTTTTCGGCCATACGGTTGGCCAGTTCCTGGACGGTGATCGCTTCCGGCACCTGCACGTCGCGGACCTGCTTGACCTGCGGCTCGCGCGGGCCGCCAAAGCCACGCTTTTCCTTTTCGCGGGCACGCTTCAACGCGGCGAGCGAGCGGGCGCGGGCGCCGTCCTCGTTCAGGGCGCGCGTGACGGTCAGCTTGCCGCCGCGACGCTCGTCACCCTTGCGGTCGCGCTGCTGCGGACGGCTGGGGGGAGCGTTGCGCGGGGTCGGCTGGCCCGAGGGCATGGAGCGCGGTGCGCCGCCCGAGGGAGCCGAAGCATTGCCCGACGGCGCGGACGCCGCCGGAGCCGCCGCTGCGGCGGGCGCAGGCGCGGGCTTGGGCACAGGCTTCGGGATTTCGGGACGCTGCACCGGCGAGAAGCGGCGCGGCGCGGGCATCGCGGGATCGCGACCCAGCACCGGCGGCGTCGGCACGACGGGCGCAGGGGCCGGCGCGGGCGCAGGCTTGGCCGCGACCGGAGCGGGCGCGGGGGCAGGCGTCGGTGCCGGAGCGGGTGCCGCGACCTTGGGCTCTTCCACCTTGGGCTCGGGCGCCGGGATCACCGGACGCTCGACCGGGCGGAAGGGACGCGCCTGGACCGAAATGGTCGGGGCCGCGACGACCGGCTCGCTCGGAGCAGCGCTCGGCGCTTCCGCAACGGGCTCAGGTGCCGGAGCGGGCGTCGGCTCCGGGGCGGGGGCAGGCGCGGCCTTGGCTTCCGCCTCGGCACGGGCACGTTCTTCGGCCCGGGCACGCTCGTCCTCGGCGCGCTGCTGACGCTCGGCGTCCTCGCGACGGCGAATCTCTTCCTGCATGGCGAGGCGCTGTTCCTCGGCCTCACGCAGCAGACGGGCCTGACGCTCCTGCGCCGTCTCGTTCGACGGCACGGGGCGCGGCGGGGCCACCGGGGCGGGCGCGGGCGCCGCCACGGGAGCCGGGGTCGGCGCAGGGGCGGCCGCTTCCGGCGCTCCACCCTGCGGGCCCAGGACGCGACGGCGCTTCGTCTCGACGATCACGGTGTTGGACCGGCCGTGGCTGAAGCTCTGCTTCACCTTGCCGGTCTCGACCGTGCGCTTCAGCCCCAGGGGCTGGCGCATTCCGAGTTTCGGCTTGTCGTTGTCGGTCTCGCTCACTCAAAATCCTCGTGTACGGTCACGGCCGTTCGGTCACCGGTAATGTCGGACGCCGATGCGCCTTGCGAGGCCGTTTCGCAAGGCGTTGCCACAGGGTCGGGTCCGATAAAATGCAGCCAGCGGTCGAGCGCTTCGCTCACCCGCTTTGCCGCGTTACGATCTGTCAGGCCGATGTGTACCACATTTTCGCGGCCCAACGCCATTGACAATATGGGGCGTGTGGCGGGCAGTGCCAACCCCTTGAGATCGGAACCTTCACGGTCCGACCCCACGCGCCACGCCTGCGCCAGCTTGCGACAGCCATCCTCGCCCGCATCGGACGCGTGATAGAGCGCATGCAATTGACCCGAGCGTGCCGCCGTTGCGATCTTGTCCGATCCGGTCAGCAACATACCCGAACGCGACTCGAGTCCCAGCCGGTCGAGCGCGTTGCGCTCCAGCGCGGCGGTGATCAGGTCCGGCAGGTCGTCGGGGATCGTGAACTCGCCCGTCTTGAACGCGCGCGCCAGTGCCCCCTTCAACTTCCCCTTGGCGATGGCCGTTTCCAGCTCGCCGCGAGTCACGCCGATCCAGCCGCCCCGGCCCGGCGCCTTCGCGCGGACATCGGGCAGCACCCGCCCGTCGGGCGCGAGCGCCAGACGGATCAGGTGCGGGCGCGCGTCATGCTCGCCCGACAGGATGCAGCGGCGGACCGGCCCGTCGATCGAGTCGCGGGCGGCCTTCGCCGATTCTCTGGGGCTCCGGCCCTTCCTGGCCGGAGCGCTGTTTACGCCACCGCGCTCATTGTCCCGGTTCCGCATGCGCGTCTCCCGGGGGTGTGGTGGTGGGCGCGTCACGGTCGGCGATCAGCTGACCGCCTGCCCCGTAATTCTCAGGCGAGACCTCCTCGATCACGATCTGGACGGCGGCCGGGTTCTTGCCCAGCCGCTCCACCAGCGAACGAGTCACGTCGGCGACGATCTCGGCCTTTTGCTGCTTGGAGGCGGTGCCCGCCAGACGGATCGAGACGAACGGCATCAGGCTTCGTCGCCCTCCGCCTGCTCTTCACCGGCGTCGGCGCTCTCGGCGGCGACGGGCTCTTCCTCATCGGTGAACCAGTGCGCGCGCGCGGCCATGATGATCTCGTTACCCTGCTCGTCGCTCAGGCCATATTCGGCCAGGATGCCGCCCTTGGGGGCCGCACGCGGGGTATCGTCGCCACGACGACGCGGCTCGGCGCGCTTCTTCTCGACCAGTTCGTCGGTGGCCAGGTCGGCCAGGTCGTCGAGCGTCTTGACGCCCGCCTTGCCCAGCGTGACCAGCATCGCCTCGGTCAGATACGGCATCTCGGCCAGCGCGTCGTCGACGCCCAGCGCGCGACGCTCGTCACGGGCGGCCTGTTCGCGGCGGTCCAGCGCTTCCTGCGCACGGCTCTGCAGCTCCTGCGCGAGGTCTTCGTCGAAGCCCTCGATCGCGGCCAGCTCGTCCAGCTCGACATAGGCGACCTCTTCCAGCGCGCCGAAGCCTTCGGCAACCAGCAGCTGGGCCAGCGTCTCGTCCACGTCCAGCTCGTTCTGGAACAGCTCGGAATTCGCGACGAACTCCTTCTGGCGCTTCTCGGACGCGTCGGCCTCGGTCAGGATGTCGATCGCCTTGGCGGTCAGCTGGCTGGCCAGACGGACATTCTGGCCGCGACGGCCGATGGCGAGCGACAGCTGGTCGTCGGGGACGACGACCTCGATCCGGTCCTCTTCCTCGTCGATCACGACGCGGCTGACATTCGCGGGCTGAAGCGCGTTCACCACGAAGGTCGCGGTGTCGGGCGACCAGGGGATGATGTCGATCTTCTCGCCCTGCATTTCCTGCACGACGGCCTGCACGCGGCTACCCTTCATGCCGACGCAGGCGCCGACCGGGTCGATGCTCGAGTCGTGCGAAATCACACCGATCTTGGCACGGCTGCCCGGATCGCGCGCGGCCGCCTTGATCTCGATGATGCCGTCATAGATTTCGGGCACTTCCTGCGCGAACAGCTTCTTCATGAAGTCGGGGTGCGCGCGGCTCAGGAATATCTGCGGCCCGCGATTCTCGCGGCGCACGTTCAGGATCAGCGAGCGGATGCGGTCGTTCACGCGGACGACTTCGCGCGGAATCTGCTGGTCGCGACGGATCACGCCCTCGGCGCGGCCCAGATCGACGACGATGTGACCGAACTCGACGCGCTTGACGACGCCGGTGATGATCTCGCCCTGACGGTCCTTGAACTCGTCATACTGACGGTCGCGCTCGGCGTCGCGGACCTTCTGGAAGATGACCTGCTTGGCCGCCTGCGCCGCGATGCGGCCGAATTCGATCGGAGGCAGCGGGTCGACGATGAAGTCGCCGATCGCGGCACCCTTTTGCAGCTTCTCGGCACCCTTCAGGTCGATCTGCTTGTAATAGTCGTCGACCTGCTCGACCACCTCGACGACGCGCCACAGACGCAGGTCGCCCGAATTGGGATCGAGCTTCGCGCGGATGTCGTTCTCGGCACCATAGCGGGCACGGGCGGCGCGCTGGATCGCGTCCTCCATCGCCTCGATGACGATGCCCTTGTCGATCATCTTTTCCGAGGCGACCGCATTCGCGATCGCGATCAGTTCCGCCTTGTTGGCGGAAATGGCGGTAGCCATCAGTGCCGTCCTTCCGTGGTGGCGCCGTCCTGTTCGGGCGCGTCCTGATAATAAACTTCTTCCGCGCCATCGAGGGACAGCGGCACCGTCGCGGCGATCAGCCGGTCGGTCATCACGAGCTTGGCGTCCTCGATCGCGGCGAAGGGCAGTTCGTGGCGAACCTCTTCCCCGTCGACGATGACGACATTCTCGCCCTCGACCCCGGCCAGATCGCCCTTGAACTGCTTGCGGCCGTTCAACTTCTCGGCCAGCGTGATCCGCGCCTCATGCCCCGCCCAGTCGGCGAAGTCACTCAGCCGGGTCAGCGGGCGGTCGATACCCGGCGAGGATACTTCCAGCCGGTACGCATGGTCGATCGGGTCGCGGCCTTCGGCTTCCAGCGCGTCCATCACGTCCGAGATGCGGCGCGACAGGTCGGCGCAGTCGTCGATGTTCAGCTGGCGCGTATCGGGACGCTCGGCCATCACCTGCAGCGTGGGGTCCGACGTGCCACCATACATCTTCACGCGCACGAGCTCGAAGCCGAGCGCCTTGGCCTCGGGTTCGATGAGTTGCGTCAGAAGGGCGATGTCCGCCATGAAAGCTCCAGATGTGCCGGATCGGTGCCGCGGAACCCGTCCCGCAGCCTCTTTCACCCGACGATGTAAGAGAATGGCACATTCTATACACGCTTCACCCGGATGAAACAAGCATCCATGCTGAGGCGTTGGCGGCCCATCGGGCCGTCAGGGTTCGCCGGGAGAGTATATCATGAAACTGCCGCTGCTCGCCGCCTTGCCGATGGCGCTGATCGCCTGTTCCGGAAATGGGCCTGCACCTGACGATACGGGCAATACGCCACCGGTCACCGTGGCACCGGGCGGCACGCCCACACCGACGCCCTCGGCCTCCGCCACCCCGCCTGCGACGGTGGTCAACGGCCAGCCCTTCGGCCGGACCGTCATCGCCGATTTCGACGCGCCCTGGGCGATGACCTTCCTGCCCGACCGGCGGATGCTGGTGACCGAGAAGGACGGGCGGATGCTGCTGGTCGGCGCGGACGGGCAGTCCAGGCAGACGATCGCGCGGATCGCGGTCGATTCGGCGGGCCAAGGCGGCCTGATGGACGTCGTCCTCGCCCCCGATTTCGCGCAAAGCGGCCGGGTCTATTTCAGCTATTCGGCCGCGACCGACGGCGGCAAGCATGTCGTGCTGGCGCGCGGTCGCCTACAGGAGGCGAACGGCGCCGCGCAGCTGACGGGTATCGAGACGCTCTGGGCCGCCAGCCCCGCCGTCACCGGCGATGGCCATTATTCGGGCCGCATCGCCTTCTCGCCCGACGGCCAGTATCTGTTCTTCACGGCGGGCGACCGCCAGAAGTTCACGCCGGCGCAGGACCCCAAGGCGACGCTGGGCAAAGTGCTGCGCCTGACCCAGGACGGCAAGCCCGCTTTGGGCAATCCGCTGGCTGCGCAAGGGTTTGACCCGGCCATCTGGTCCTATGGCCATCGCAACTTGCTGGGCATCGCGTTCGATGGCGCAGGGAATTTGTGGCAGCAGGAAATGGGGCCCAAGGGCGGCGACGAGCTGAACCTGATCCTGCCGGGGCGCAACTATGGCTGGCCCAACGCGTCCAACGGGTCAAACTATGACGGCAGCGACATTCCCGACCACCGCGCCGGCGACGGGTACGAAGCGCCCAAGGTCTGGTGGAATCCGGTCATCTCGCCGGGCGGACTGATGATCTATTCGGGATCGCTCTTCCCGCAATGGCGCGGCGATGCCTTTATCGGCGGCCTGTCGAGCAAGGCGCTGATCCGCGTCGACTTGAACGGCACCAGCGCCACCAAGGGCGACCAGTGGGACATGGGTGCGCGCATCCGCGAGGTCGAGCAGGGGCCGGACGGCGCGATCTATGTGCTGGAGGATGGCGGCGATTCGCAGGGGCGGTTGATCAGGCTGACCCCGGCCTGACAGCCCCTTGCCGCCCCGACATAAGCCTTGGAAAATAGGACCAATGTGTCGGGGCGGTATGGTCAGGTCTGACGATAGGTCTTGACCTGACCCGGCCTGCGCGCCGATCCTGTGGCAAAGACGGGCGATCCGGGTTCGCTCCACCATAGGAGACGAAAACCAGATGATGCGATCGACGCAGCCCATGCCGCCCGAGCGGGGGCCTGCCATCGAGGCGCATTCGCGCGATTCGCGTCTGTCGCGCGGACTGTCGGGCACCAATCTGGAGCGGGCGGGCGATTATAATCTGCGCACCGTCTTGCAGGTTATCCGGCTGCACCGAGAGACGACGCGGATCGCGATCGCCAACCAGACCGGGCTGACCCCGCCGACCATTGCGAACATCACCGGGCGGCTGATCGAGATGGGGCTGATCCGCACCGCCGGGCGGCTGCATCGCGGGCGCGGGCAGCCCGCGCTCAAGATCGAGCTGTGCCCCGATGGCGCATTCGGCATCGGCCTGACCATCGACCGCGACCATCTGGCCATCGCAATCCTCGACCTGTGCGGCACGGTGCGCGCGCGGGCGACGCGCGAGATCGCCTTTGCGACGCCGGACGACGTGCTGGCCTTTATCGGCGACACGCTGGAGCCTGCGCTGGTCGAGGGACAGGTCGACCGTTCGCGCGTGCTGGGCGTCGGCGTGGCGATGCCCGACGGCGTCGACCGCTCGCTGCCCAATCAGACGCGCGGCTATGACGCTTGGAACGGGGTCGACACGGCGGCGTTGCTCGCGCCGCTGCTGCCTTGGCCGATGTACCGCGACAACGACGCCGCCGCCGCCGCTTTGGGCGAGGCGCAGCACGACCATGATTTCGCCTGTCCCAGCTTTTTCTATCTGCTCATCACCGCCGGGCTTGGCGGCGGGCTGGTCATCGACCGGACCTATCATCGCGGCGCGCATCGCCGCTCGGGCGAGATCGGGCTGATCCCCGACCCCACGGCGGGACGGCCCGGTGCGATCGTGCAGGATACCGTATCGCTGGCGGGGCTGGAGGTACGGCTGAAGGCGGCGGGCTACCGCCTCGATTCACCCGAGACGCTGGGGGATGGCGACGACCCGATGCTGTGCGCGGTGATCGACCAGTGGATCGAGGATTCGATCGCCGCGCTGCTCCAGCCCATCGTGGCGGTGACGACGCTGTTCGATCCGCACGCGATCCTGATCGGCGGGCGCCTGCCCGACTGGCTGCTCCAGCGGCTGACCCAGGGTTTGAGCGACGCGCTGGCCGGAGTCGAGCTGCCCGCCCGCCCCGCCATTCGCCCCGCCCGCCGCGCGCAGGACGCCCCCGCCGTCGGTGCGGCGATGCTGCCCTTCATGGACCGGCTGTTGCCGTCCGACTCGATCCTGATCCAGGCGGGGCGAGGATAAGCCCCGCCCTCCGTTCAGCCTGAACGGAGGGCGGGAAGCTGACATAGAGGTGAAATGAAAAGGCCCGCCTCCCATGGGGAAGCGGGCCTGTCAGGCGTTCCAAGATCAGGACGATCAGCCCGCCATGTCTTCCAGCTCGCGGCCACGCGTCTCGTTGACCATGGCGCGGACGAAGAAGAACGACACCGCCGCGAAGAAGGCGTAGCCGAAATAGGTCACGCTCAGGCCCGGCGACACGGCGAGTGCTGGGAAGCTGACCGAGATGGCGGCATTGGCGATCCACTGGGCAAAGCCCGAGACGGCCAGGCCCGATCCGCGAATCTGGTTCGGGAACATCTCGCCCAGCATGACCCACATCACGGGACCCCAGCTGGCGTTGAAGAAGATGACGTACAGGTTCGCCGCGACCAGCGCGATCACGCCGTTATTGCCGGGCAACGACACCGCACCGTTCGCGCCGGTGACGGCGGTCGAAAAGGCATAGGCCACGATCGCCAGCGTCACCGCCATGCCCGCCGAACCGATCAGCAGCAGCGGCTTGCGGCCGATCTTGTCGACGGTCGCGATGGTGAACAGGCAGGCCGCGATCGACAGCACGCCCGACAGGATGTTGGTCTGGAGCGCGTAATCTTCCGAGAAGCCGACCGCTTCCCACAGCGTCGCGCCATAATAGAAGACGACGTTGATGCCGACGAGCTGCTGGAACACCGCCAGGCCGATACCGGCCCACAGGATCGGGCGGATCTTGCCGGTGGTCTTGTCGATCAGGTCGGACAGCTTCGGCTTGTGTTGGTCGCTGGCCAGCGAACCGCGAATCTCCGCCACCTTGCGGGTCGCCTCGGCATCGCCGAACAGCTTGGTCAGCACGGTGTGCGCCTCGGCATCGCGGCCCTTTGCGACCAGGAAGCGCGGGCTTTCCGGGATGATGGTCAGCGCGAGGAAATAGATCGCCGCCGGGATCGCCTGGAGCCAGAACATCCAGCGCCACGCCGGGAAGCCCAGCCAGAACTCGGCGGTTGAACCACCGGCATAACGCGCCAGCGCGAAGTTGGCGACGAACGCGCCGGTCAGGCCGGTGATGATCATCACCTGCTGCACGCTCGACAACCGGCCCCGGATCGAGGCCGGGGTGACTTCGGAGATATAGACGGGCGAGATGACGCTCGCCGCGCCGACGCCCAGGCCGCCGATGATGCGCGCGAAGATGAAGATCGCCGAGCTGCTCGCCGCACCCGCCAGCAGCGCGCTGACCAGGAAGAGACCGGCGGCCAGCATCATGACGTTGCGGCGGCCGATCGCATCGGCCAGGCGCCCCGCACCGAACGCACCGATCGCCGAGCCGACCAGGATCGCGCCGACATTGACGCCGACGCCGAGGCGACCGAGGTCGAACGCGGCCTCCAGCCCCTTCTGGGTGCCGTTGATGACCCCGGAGTCATAGCCGAACATGAAACCGCCGATGGTCGCGACAACGACGATCGCGGCGATGAATCCGTGGTTGACGCTTCCGGCGCCCCCACCCCTGGTCGTATCGGTCACTTCGGGCCCTCTCCTCATCCGTACGGTTCGCGTCTTCGCCTATCCGTACGACTCTGTCGTGTCACCGGCGCAGATGCACACGGCTCTCAAATGGTAACGCTATCTTAAATCATCGCGCCGTCAAGCGCCCGTGCAGCGCGGGCCATGCGGTTCGTCCCGGATCGACCTGCCCGCACGATCTTTGCATCAGATCCCGCGCGGACGGCGGCGCGGCGCGGCATCCGACTGGCGCCGGATCAGGCTGTAATCGAGCATCCGGTGCGAGGCGGCGTCGAGCTTCTTCTGCCGGATGACGGTCGCGGCCATCTCCACCGCCGCACGCGCCATATCGGCGATCGGCTGGTGAATGGTGGTCAGCTCGGGCCAGATCGTCGTCGACAGGGTGGTGTCGTCGAACCCGCAGACCGTCAGGTCGCTCGGCACGTCCAACCCCCGGCGATGCGCGACCGCCACCGTCGCCGCCGCCATGTCGTCGTTCGACGCGATGATCGCGGTCGGCGGCTCGGCCAGGTCGAGCAACCGTTCGGCGGCGTCGAGGCCTGAGCGATAGGTATAGAGCCCCGGCGCGACCAGATCCTCGTCGAACGGCACGCCCACCGCCTCCAGCGCGGCGCGAAACCCCTCATACCGCCGGGCGCTGGCCGACAGATTGGGATTGCCGCAGATAAAGCCGATGCGACGATGGCCCAGCGTCATGACGTGGCGGGTCATCTCCTCGGCCGCCGCGCGGTCGTCGATCTGCACCGCCATCGCGGTGTCGGGCATCTCGGCCGGCGGCTGGCCGGTCGCGACGACGACGGTCGGCACCCCCGCCTCGCGCAACAGCGACAGGATGGGCTCCGCCTCGCACAGCGGCGGCGGCAGGATGACGCCGTCGATCCCGCCCTTGATCAGGTGGCGCGTCACCTCGACCTCATGGTCGCCGATCTCGCATTTCTCGACCACCATCTGCACGTCCAGCCGCGATGCCTGGTCGAGCGTGCCGAGCAGGAATTCGCTCAGGAAGCCCTGGCTGGGGTTGCTGTAGAGCATGCCGATGCGGATCTGCGCCGCCCCCGCCAGGCTGCGCGCGGCGGGATTGGGCGCATAGTTCAGCTGCGCGATCGCCGCCTCGACCTTTTCGCGGGTGGTGGGACGGACATTGGCTTCGTTGTTGATGACGCGCGACACGGTCATCAGCGACACGCCGGCGGCGCGCGCGACATCGCTGATGGTGGGAGCGCTGCTGCCGCGGCGCGAGGTCCTGATATTCATGGGTATACGCTTCCACCTTTCGCGGGCGATGCGCAATGCTTTGCCGCCCGCTGCGCTTGCGAATCCCGTTACGGGGCGCTAATGCGCCGCCAGCATCAAGAGTCGGGCCAACGTCCGGCACCAACCTGCCCCCCGGCAAGGTGGTGCCTCTCCGCGTGGAGAGGGATGTGGCCGAACCGGCAACAACGGGACGAACCGCCACTTTCCTCACCCGGCTCGCGCCACAGGCACGAAGGAAATGTGATGAACGCGGCCCCTCAACACTTTGCCCCCCAGCAGTTCGCGAGCGACAATTATGCCGGCATCTGTCCCGAGGCGTGGGCCGCGATGGACGAGGCCAATCGCGGCTACGTGCCCGCTTATGGCGAGGACCCCTATACCGAACGCGCCGCCGACGCGTTCCGCACTCTGTTCCAGACCAAGTGCGAGGTCTTCTTCGCCTTCAACGGCACGGCGGCCAATTCGCTGGCGCTCGCCGCGCTCTGCCAGAGCTATCACAGCGTGATCTGTTCGGCCTCCGCCCATGTCGAAACCGACGAGTGCGGCGCGCCGGAATTCTTCTCCAACGGATCGAAGCTGCTCGTCGCGCAGACCGAGGACGGCAAGCTGACGCCCGAGGCGGTGCGCGCGCTCGCCACCGGCCGGTCGGACATCCACTTCCCCAAGCCGCGCGCGGTGACGATCACCCAGCCGACCGAGACGGGCCAGGTCTATACGATCCCTGAAATCCACGCTTTGTCGGCGGTGTGTCGCGAGTTGGGCCTGCGGCTGCACATGGACGGGGCGCGCTTCGCCAATGCCTGCGCTGCAATAGGCTGCTCGCCCGCCGACATGACCTGGCGCGCGGGCGTCGACGTCCTCTGCTTCGGTGGGACCAAGAACGGCATGGCGGTCGGCGAGGCGATCCTGTTCTTCGACCCCGTGCTGGCCGAGGATTTCGACTATCGCTGCAAACAGGCGGGACAGCTGGCGTCCAAGATGCGCTTCTTGGCCGCGCCGTGGATCGGGATGCTCGACAGCGGAGCGTGGCTGACCAATGCGGCGCACGCCAATGGCTGCGCGCAGCGGCTGGCAGCGCGGGTCGCGGGGCTGCCGGGTATCGCACCGATGTTCCCGGTCGAGGCCAACGCCGTCTTCCTCAGCGCACCGGAGGCGGTGCTCGACGGCCTGCGGGCCCGCGGCTGGCGCTTCTATACCTTCATCGGCGGCGGCGCGCGCTTCATGTTCGCCTGGGACGCCGATCCGGCACGGGTCGAGCAGCTGGGCAACGACATCGCTGCCGTGGCGGTGGAGGCGTTGCAGGCGGCGTAAAGCCCGTTCCTCCCCTCGCGGGGGGAAGAAAATACTTATCCCTCCGCCGCCAGACGATCGAGCCAGGCCTGCGCCTGTTTCGGTTCCCCCACCGCCTCGGGCCCGACCGGTCCGCGCGCGGCGAGGAATTCGGCATGGAGCGCAAAGGCGGAGAGGCCGAGTTGCGCCCGCGCGGCGTCGATCTCCTCGCCCATCTCGGTCAGCTGCGCGACGACCGGCGCCGCCGCAGCACGCGCGGCCCGGTCCTTGCGATGATCGAACAGCCCCCATTTGCCCGCCGCCGTGGTGCGCAACGCCGCGATCAGCGCCTCGCGATAGTCGCGTTCCATGTCCTCGCGGAGCGCGTCCAGCCGCGCCAGTCGATCACCTTTGGCCATGGTGCGGCCTTAAGCGGCCATGACCGGGTCGGCAATCGGCGGCCGCGACGCGGGTCCGCTTACCGTGCGTCCTCGCCGCGCCCGATATCTTCCAGCGCCCGGCCCAGATGACAGTCCTTGCCCGGCGTCAGCCGCTCGATACTCTCGACCAGCAGGATCGACTGGCCATCACGCTCGACATAGCGCGCCACCACCTCGCCATAAGCGGGCAAGCTCACTTTTCGCATCGCGGCCAGCGCCTGACCGCCGGGCGCGTCCTCCAGCAGGTAACGGTTCTCCACCAGATCGCAGCGACGCAAGACGATGGCGTGACCGTCCCGCTCCAGCGTCCCGATATAGATGTCTGCACCCGCCGGTTCCGTCTGTGCGGCGGCGGGCATCGCCAGCGCGATCAGGGCAAGGCAAAGCGACGCGCGGCCATGATGGCGAAGACGAACCATGGCCCGACCATAGCCGGTCACCATCCTACGGGTCGAGGCTCAGCTCGCCTGCGTCGCCGCCTTTGCGCCACCCGCCACCGCCAGGCCGAAAACCAGGTGGTTGAGCGTGTGCATTGCGATCGTCTTGCCATCGCTTTCCCACTCCGGCCGCTTCAGGCCCAGCGCCGGGCCCGCCACCCAATGCGCCAGTGTGTAAAAGGCCAGGCCGAAGCCGATGCCGCTCGGCACGATCGCGGCCTCATCATCGGTCGCGGCGGCATAGGCCATGCCTGCCAGCACCGACAGCAACAGGTGAGCGCCCTGGACGACCGCCTGTTCGCTCGCGTCGGGCAGCTGATCGGCGGGGGGCGGCGTGCGGCCGATCTTCGCGGCGGCGGCGCGTTCCAGCTGGGCCAGTTCAGAGGGCTCACCGCTCTTCCGCTCGCCCGCCACCAGCAGCGCCGTGATACCCAGCCCGGCGACCAGCCCGCCTGCGATCGCCCCTGCCCAGCGTTTACCGTTCATCACCGTCTCCTGCACCTCTTGTTGCGGGTCCAGCGGTTCAGACGGATCGTGGTTCCGCTACGGCGCGGCGGCGGACGTCAGGGAGCGCGGTCGAGCTCGATCTCAACCCGGCGGTTGCGCGCGCGCCCGGCGCTGTCGTCGCTGCCGTCGGGCTTGGCATTGGGGGCGATGGGGCGGGTCTCCCCCAGCGCGATAACGCTCATCCGGCTGCGCTCGAGCCCTTTGCGCGCTAGATAGTCGCGCACCGCCTCGGCCCGTTTGCGCGACATGATGCGATTGGCCGCGTCGTCGCCTTCGCTGTCCGAATGGCCGCGCAGGACGAGGCGGCCGCTTTTCACCGCCGGGTCGGCCGCAACCCGATCAAGCGCCGCCTTGGCCTCATCGCTCAGCCCCGCGCCACCTTGCGGGAAGCCGATGGTCGAAAGGGTCGCACCGGGGTTGGCGGCGATCTCGCCGGGCAGCGCATCGGACCGGGGGGCCTTGGCCGGGCCGGTACGGATCGACGGCGAAGCGTCGGGGATCGGCAGCTCGACCGTCGCGCCATGGGCCCCCGCCGCGCGCGCGACCGCATTCCCGCCATCGCCGCAGCCCGCCAGGGTAAAGGCCATGCCGGAGATGGCCACCCAGACCCCTGGTCGCATTCGCATTCCCATCCCCCTTCACGGGCCCGCACGACCCCGCCCGGCGGCGGACCATAGGGAGCGATTATTGCGCTGCAAACAAACTTCGTGCGCCGCCTTGTCCGAATTTAAACCCGATGGCTGTCAATTCGACGGCTCGGCGGGCTGGAAGATGCCCCGCTGCTCGCTCAGGATGCGCCAGCCCGCCAGGAACAGCGCAGCGGCGACCGGGCCGACGACGATGCCGCTCAGTCCCAGCAGTTCGATGCCGCCCAGCGTGGTCAGCAACACGATCCAGTCGGGCAGACCGGTGTCGCGCCCGACCAGAATGGGGCGCAGGATATTGTCGGCCAGCCCGATGACCAGCACGCCCGAGGCGACCACCACAGCTCCCTGCCATACCGCGCCGGTCGCGAGCAGATAGATGGCGACCGGGCCCCAGATAATCGCCGGACCGATGGCGGGCAGCAGCGCCGCGATCGCCATCAGCACGCCCCAGAGAAGCGCGGCAGGCACCCCGACGATCCAGAAGGTGATCGCCCCCAGCGCGCCCTGCACCAGCCCGACGATGACAGACCCCTTGATCGTCGCGCGCACCACTGCGACGAAGGTATCGACCAGCCGCGTCGCGACATTGCGGTCGAGCGGCAGGGCGCGCACGAAGCTGGGGCCCAGCCGGTCGCCATCGCGGATCAGGAAGAAGGCGACATAGAGCCCGACGCCGAAGGTCAGTGCAAAGGCGAAGGCATTGCGACCGATCGACAGCGCCTGCGTCGCGATCTGGCTCACGCTGCTGCTCAACGTGCGCGAGATACGCTGCTGCAGCCCCTCGAAACTGCTGATGCCGGAATTGTCCATCGCCTGGCGCAACCGCTGGGGCAGCGCGTCGCGGACCTGCTGGAAATATTGCGCGAAGTCGATCTGGCCGCTGCGCATCTTCAGATAGACGCCCGAGGCCTGGTCGACGACCATGCTGCCGATCACCAGGGTCGGCACCACCACCGCAAAGGTGATGATCAGCATGGTCAACCCGGCCGCGAGGCTGCGCCGCCCGCCGGTCTTGGTCAGCAGCCACTGGAACAGCGACCGGAACAGGATCGCCGCCAGCGCGGCCCAGAGCAGGGCGATCAGGAAGCTGGACACCACCGCGATCAGGCCAATGGTGATGAGTATGAGGAAGAGGATGAATCCTCCTCGTTCGATCTTCTGCCGGTCGATGGTCATCGGGCCCTCCCCATTCTGCATCGCGGCCTAACCGTCACGGCGGCGGAACGGTTCCGTGATTTGGGTTAAGGGGATGACGGGGATGTCATCCATGGGACCCATCTTTTCCTCCCCTGCAAGGGGAGGGGGGACCATACGCAGCATGGTGGAGGGGGCTGGCCGCCAGGGACGTCCCGTGCGGCCAGCCCCCCTCCGTCATCGCTTCGCGATGCCCCCCCCCCCC
>NZ_BCTY01000007.1 GCF_001591005.1 Sphingomonas sanguinis NBRC 13937 | reverse complement strand
ACTTCCGCAAGAAGTGTCCTTGGTGGAAAGCCCCCTCCACCATGCTCCGCATGGTCCCCCTCCCCGTGCCGGGGAGGATTTGATATCGTCCCCAAAAAGGGAGACGGATGATGCTGAAAACACTGGTGATGATTGCGCTGGTCGCGGTGGCGCAAGCGCCGTCCGATCCGCATCTGCCGCCCAAGGTGGTCGACACCGTGGCCCCTACCCTGCCCGCCGGATTGAAGCACGGCGTGCTGATCGTCTCCAAGACCAATGGCTGGCGGCATTTCGAGCATATCCCGCATTCCAATGCCATCCTGGCCGACATCGCCAAACGGCTCGGCCGTCCCAGCTTCACGACCGAGAATGCCGCCGTCTTCAACGACGACCAGCTTTCCCATTTCTCGGTCATCGTCCTAAACAGCGCGAGCGGCGAGTTCATGACGCCGGAGCAACAGGCGGCCCTCGCCCGCTTCGTCGCGCGTGGTGGCGGCGTGGTCGCGCTGCACGCGGCGGGCGATAACAGCCACACTTCGCCCTGGTATGTCGACACGATCATCGGCACGACCTTCACCGGCCATCCGAACGGCGCGGATCATATCCAACCCGCCCGGGTCGAGATCGTCCAGCCCCGCCACCCGATCATGGCCGGGGTGAAGACGCCCTGGACACCACGCGACGAGTGGTACAGCTTCGATCGCAACCCGGCGGCCAAGGGAATGACCATCCTCGCCCAGCTCGACGAAACGAGCTACCGCCCCGGCGACACCTTACGCATGGGCACGCACCCGATCATGTGGATCAACCCGCGCACCAAGGGCCGGGTCTTCTATTCGGCGCTGGGGCATGAGCCCGAACTCTATGACGATCCCGACTATCACCGCATCCTGACCAACGCGATCCGCTGGGCGGCGGGGACGTGATCAGCACTCGACGACGTTGACCGCGAGACCGCCGAGGCTGGTTTCCTTATATTGGGATTTCATGTCCTCGCCGGTCTGGCGCATCGTTTCGATCACCTGGTCCAGGCTGACGATGTGATTGCCGTCGCCGTGCAGCGCCAGATAGGCGGCGTTGATCGCCTTGATCGCGCCCATCGTGTTGCGCTCGATACACGGGATCTGGACCAGCCCGCCGATCGGATCGCAGGTCAAGCCGAGATTATGCTCCATGCCGATCTCGGCGGCATTCTCGACCTGCGCTGGTGAGCCGCCCAGCGCCGCCGCCAGCCCCGCCGCCGCCATCGAGCAGGCGACGCCGACCTCGCCCTGACAGCCCATCTCCGCCGCCGAGATCGAGGCGCGCTTCTTGTAGAGCATCCCGACCGCCGCCGCCGTCAGCAGCAGGGTGCGCACGCCGTCGCGCGTCGCGCCGTGGACGAACGTTTCGTAATAGCGCAGCACCGCCGGGATCACCCCCGCCGCGCCGTTGGTCGGCGCGGTGACGACCCGGCCGCCTGCCGCATTTTCCTCGTTCACCGCCAGCGCCCACAGGCTGACCCACTCGAACACCAGGCTGGGGTCGGTGCGCGGGCCGCGGTCGAGCAGCTTCTGCCGAATCGCCTGTGCGCGCCGCTGAACCTTCAGGCCGCCGGGCAGAATACCCGAGGCGGCACAGCCCCGCTCGATCGCGCCGCACATGGCGTCGCGCACGCGGTCCAGAAATGCGTCGATCTCGGCATCCTCGCGCCATGCGGCTTCGTTGGCGCGCACGATTTGGGCGATCGACAGCCCGGTCTCGGCCGTCCGCGCCAGCAATTCCGCGCCCGAGGCAAAGGGATGCGCCAGCCGCCGGTTGGTGCGCATGGCCTCCGCCCCTTCCATCCGGATCGCGCCGCCGCCGATCGAATAGAAGCGGCGGACGACCGCGCTGCCGTCGGGCAGGAAAGCGGTGAAGACCATGCCATTGGGATGAGCGGGCAGGAAACCGGGGCGGAACAGCAGGTCGGCTTCATAGTCAAACGGCATCACATGCCGCCCGTCGAGCGTGATTCGCCCCGTTTCGGCAATGGCCGCCAGCATCGCCTCGATCGCGTCTGGATCGACCGTCTCGGGCGTCTCACCCGCCAGACCGAGCAGGACCGCCCGGTCGCTATGGTGGCCGCGCCCCGTAAGCGAAAGCGAGCCGAACAATTCGGCCTGCACCCGGTCGGGGACCAGGCCCGTGTCGAGCATTTCGGTGGCAAAGGCCTTGGCCGCGCGCATCGGGCCGACCGTATGCGAGCTGGACGGGCCGATGCCGATCGTGAACAGCTCGGTCACGCTGACGGCCGCAACGCTGTCTTCACTGCGCGGCAACACGGTTGCGGGCGCAGTCGCGGGGGTGACGGGCAAGGTCAAGATGGTTCCATTTGTTACGGCTTTGCCACTGCGTAGCGCAACCGTACCGGGCTGACCAGCCCGCCGCCCCGATCAGGTGAGCGGTGCGAGGATCTCGAACGCCTCCGGTGCCAGCGGTTTTTCGAACTGGCAGCCGGCGGCGAAGTCGGTGGCCCAGACGACATGCGCGGCGACTTCGCCCACCTGGGGCAGGCGCAACCAGATGTCCGAGCCGCGCCGAAGCGAGGTATAGGTCTGAAGCCGCGCACCATGAACCGAGATGTCGAGCACCCGGCACAAAGCCCGGGACAGCCCGCCTCGATCCATTTCGGTATCGAGCGCCGCAGCCTTCCGCAGGGCGCGGCGGCGGTTGGTATATTCGGCGGGTTCAAATTCGGCGGCAAACATGAGGCTATGTTGCACAGCGCTGGTTAATGGACCGCAAACCGCATTTTGAAAATTTTCGTCATCCTCTCGCACTCGACGCAAAGAGGCCCGGCGCTTCGCGAGGGAAGCACCGGGCCCTTTGTCGTTCACCCCAGGGGGTGAGGCGATTACTTGCGGAGCGTGAGACCGCCACCGAAACGCTTGTTGAAGCGCGCGACCTGGCCGCCGGTATCCAGCAGCGAGCCACGACCACCGGTCCAGGCCGGATGCGCCAGCGGATCGATGTCGAGCTGCATCGTGTCGCCTTCCTTGCCCCAGGTGGAGCGGGTTTCGAACACGGTGCCGTCGGTCATCTGGACCTTGATCATGTGATAGTCGGGGTGCGTATCGGTCTTCATGATAATGCTCCGAAAATGGCTGGTTCCGACCAGCCTGGAAACGGGAAGCGCGGCCCATAGCGGACCGCGCGTCCTTAGTCAAAGTGCGGGAACGCCCCGCCCATAGGCGAAGCGTTCGATCAGGCGGCCTTGGGCGGATCGGCGATCATCGCGGTGAAATTCGCCTCGGCGACGGTCACGCCGTCGATCTTGGCGACCCCTGCGAACTTGCAGACGCTCGACCGCTTCTGGACGAATTCGACCTCCAGATGGAGGAGGACGCCGGGTTCCACAGGCTTGCGGAACTTGGCGCCGTCGATCGCCATGAAGTAGACGAGCTTGCCCGACCCCGCGAGGCCCAGGCTTTCCACCGCCAGCACGCCAGCGGCCTGCGCCAGCGCCTCGACGATCAGCACGCCAGGCATGATCGGACGGCCGGGGAAGTGCCCCTGGAAAAAGCCCTCGTTGATCGTCACCGCCTTCACCGCGCGGATCGACGTGTCGAGGACGATTTCCTCGACACGATCGACCAGCAGCATCGGATAGCGGTGCGGCAGGGCCGCCATGACCCGCCCGATGTCGAGCGGGCCCATGGTGGTCTTTTCCGTCTCGCTCACGGACGTATTACCGGCCGCTGTTCTGGCGACGGGCAGGCGCCGGGGCGGCGGCCGGAGCGGTCGCGGCGGGAGCGGCACCCTGCTGCTGACCCTGTTGGCCCGGCTGCCAGTTGGCGGGCGGCGTGATGCTGACGGTCGGGACCAGCTTGTCCAGCTCGGCGGTCACGGCCGACGTGATGTCGGCGGTCGGCTGCATGAATAGCACCGCCTGCGGGCTGACCAGCAGGCTGACATTCTTGGCGCGCACGGCGTTCTGCACCGCTTCGCCCAGACGCGCCTGGATCTGTTCGATCGCATAGCTCTGCGCACGGGCGGCGGGCTGGGTCAGGCGAGCGAGTTCCTGCTCACCGGCCTGCTGCTTGGCCTGGATCGATTCGGCCTGGGTGCGCAGCGCGGCCTGGTTGGCGTTGGGCGCCGAACGGGCGGTCTGGAACGCCTGGACCAGCGGCTCGAGTTCGCGGCCGATCGCGGCGCGGCGGGTCTCGGCCTGGTCGAGCTGGGCCTTGTAGGTCGTCTCGATCTGCTGGCGGGCAGCGGTCCAGGCGCGCGAACCGGCGATCGCACCCTGCGGGTCGGCGACGGCGACGCCGTTCACCTGCGCGCTGGCGGTGGTCGCGACGGTCGCCGCCGGCGCGACGAGCGCCGCCGCGAGGAGAAGCTTGGAAATCGTCTTCATCAGAACTGCGTCCCTACGTTGAAAGTGATGAGCTTGGGGTCGTCGCCCGGCTGCGTGACCAATGCCTTGGCCAAGTCGATGCGCAGCGGTCCGAATGGTGAATTCCAGTTCACGCCGACGCCGATCGACACGCGCGGCTTCCACGTGCCGCCATAGAATTCCTCGACGGCGAAGGCGGTGTTCTGCAGCGCGACATTGGCCGTGGTCCCGGTGCAGGCCGTGCTGCCCAGCGGCGCATAGCCCGTCGCGCAGTTGGTCTGCTGGTTGGCGATGCTGGCATCGGCGGTGCTGGGCACCTGATACACCTGCCGTCCCTGGCTATCGACCAGCGGCGCTGCCGCCAGCGTGGGCGAACCGTCCTTGTTGAACAGCAGCTTGCCGCTGGCATCGCGCGCCTGCGGGAAATTGAGCGAGGGCAACGGGCGCGTGACGCCCCACAAACTACCCGCCTGGACGTAGATGCTGGGACGCAGGCCCATTTCCCGCGCGCCCGAGCCCAACGGCACTTCCAGCTCGGCACGGGCCAGATAATAAGCGCGACCGCCCAGCGAGTCGTCGACGATCTGGTTGCGATCGGTCTGCTTGGTCTGGCTGCCATCGGCACCGATGACATAGGGAATACGCAGCACGCGCGGGCCGACACCGCGAATGTCGAAGCCACGGAACTGCGGCTCGCCCAGATAGAAGCGGTCGACGATGCGGACCGGATCGATGCCCGGGCCGCGGCTGCTTTCCAGCGAATGGATATAACCACCCTCGCCTTGCACCGAGAACACGAAGCCCTTGCCGAGCCCCTTGAACTTGGCACCCTGCGCGCGGGTACGGATATATTTCACGTCGCCGCCTAGACCCGCAAAGTCCTGGCTGAACGAGAATTGCTGACCGGCGGTCGGGCGCAGGCGGCTGTTCAGGCTGTCATAAATCAGCGAGTAGCCGATCGACGAGGTCCAGCGATTGCCGATCGAGTCGCAGAGATAGCGACCCGCCGACTGATAGTTACAGGTGCCGTCGGCGTTGAAGAAGGACGAAGCCAGCCCGACCTGATCATAGGTCAGGCCATAGCGGCCCGACAGCGACCAATATTCGGTCAGCGGCACACCCGCGCGCACCTGGAATCCGGTCGACACCTGGCTGTAGGTCGTCTGGCGGGTGGTGCCCAGATAGTTGAACGAGTTGAAGTCGCGGCGGAACACGTCGACGCCCAGCGCGATATTCTTGTCGAAGACATAAGGCTCGGTGAAGCCCAGTTCGATCGACTTGGAATAGGCCGAATAGTTGACGCCTGCGCGCAGTTCCTGGCCCTTGCCGCGGAAGTTTCGCTGGGTGATGTTCGCCTGGATGATGAAGCGTTCCAGCGACGAATAACCCGCCGACAGCTGCAACGAGCCGGTCGACTGTTCCTCGACATTGGTTTCCAGCACGATCCGGTCGGGGGCCGAGCCCGGGTTCTGCTTGATCTCCAGCTTTTCCTGGAAATAGCCCAGCGAGTTGATGCGATCCTGGCTGCGGCGAACCTGGAAGCTGTTGAAGGCGTCACCCTCGGCCACGCGGATTTCGCGGCGGACGACCTTGTCCTGCGTCTGCGTGTTGCCGTTGATGTCGATCCGCTCGACATAGGTGCGCTTCGCTTCGGCGATGTTGAACGTCACCGACATGGTCAGCGCGTCCTTGTCGCGCTGGATGTCCGGCTCGACATTGGTGAAGGCATAACCGAACAGGCCCGCCGTCTGGCTGAGGCTGTCGATCGAATCCTCGACCAGCTTGGCGTTGTACCACTCGCCCTTCTTCATCGGCAGCGAGGCGGCCAGCTTGCCATTGTCGAAGTCGCGAATCTGGCTGTCGACCTTCACGTCGCCGAACTTGTAGCGCGGACCTTCCTCCACCACGTAAGTGATGATGAAGTCCTTCTTGTCCGGCGTCAGCTCGGCCACCGCGCTGGTCACGCGGAAATCGGCATAGCCGTTGGTCAGATAGAACAGGCGCAGCTTCTGCTGGTCGGCGGCCAGGCGATCCTGATCATAGCTGGTGGCCGAGGACAGGAAGCGGAACCAACGCGACTGCTTGGTGTACATCGCACCACGCAGTTCGTCGTCGGAGAATTTCTCGTTGCCGATGATGTTGATCTGGCGGACCTTGGACTTGGGCCCTTCGCTGATTTCGAACACCACGTCGACGCGATTCTGGTCGAGATTGACCATCTTCGGATCGACCACCGCGCCGAAACGGCCTTGGCGACGATACAGCTCGACGATGCGCGCCACGTCCTGGCGAACCGCGGTCCGGGTGAAGATCTGCCGCGGCGCGAGCTTGATCTCCTTCTTGATCTTGTCTTCCTTCAGGCGCTTGTTGCCCTCCAGAATGACCCGGTTGATGATCGGGTTCTCGCGCACGCGCAGCACGATATCGCCGCTCTCGACGCCGGTGATCGAGAAGTCGGCGAACAGCTCCGACGCCTGAAGGTCCTTCAGCGCCTGGTCGAGCGTCTCGGGCGTATAGGGCATGCCGACGCGCAGCTTGGTGTAGGAGAGCACCGTCTCCGGCTCGATACGCTGTGCGCCCTCGACGCGCAGTGTCTTGATCGTCCGCACCGGCGCTGGGGCCACCACCGGCGTGGGGGCGGCACCCGCCCCCGGCACGGTCGGCGCGGTCTGCGCCCAGACGGGAACACCGGACAGCATCGTGCCCGCCAGCAATATGGCGCCCGCGCGCACAGTCTTCATACCCGTCATTGCTGTCACCAAACCCACCCCAGAAAAGTCGAACCGACCCCTGTCGTCGTCGCGCCCTGCCCCATCGGCGTCACCCGATCAAGCCAGCGATATTTTTCCATAGCCCGAAATTGCCGAGATCGTTGAACGTCACGAACAGCATCAGGGCCAGGATCGCGATCAAACCGCCACGAAATGCCCATTCCTGGGCTGCCGGCTCCAGGGGGCGTCGCCGCACCGCTTCGATCGCATAGAAGAAAAGATGACCGCCATCCAGCATCGGCACTGGCAACAAGTTGATGAACCCCAGATTGATGGAGACCAGCGCGATGAAGAAAACAAAGGCGTCGAGCCCGAGCGAGATCTGCTCGCCCGACACCTTGGCGATAGAGAGTGGCCCGCCCAGTTCCTTGGCGGAGCGGCGACCGGAAATCACCTGGCCCAGCGTTTCGACCATCATATGGACGATCTCGCCGGTCCGCTCGACCGCGACTACGGGCGCGCGGAGCAGGCTGACCGGGCGGACATCAACCGTCCCCGCCCCACGCAGACCCAGACGGCCGACGCGATATTCGTTGCCGAAGCGGTCGTGCTGAACGTCGGTGCCGATCGTGGCGTCCGTGGTGAAGGGCGTACCGCCGCGCGTCGCGGCGATCGTCACCCGCTCGCCAGCGCGAATCTGCACATAGCGGGCGATGTCGGAAAAGTCGGAGACTGCCCGGCCATCGATCGCGGTCACGCGGTCGCCGGGACGCAACGTCGTGGTCGCCGCCGCACTGCCCGGCATGACCTGACCGACGACCGGCGGCACCACCATCTCGCCATAAGCATAGGCAAAGCCTGCCAGGATCAGGATCGCCGCCACGAAATTGATCGCCGGGCCGGCCGCGACGATGATCGCACGCTGCCACACAGGCTTGGCCTGGAACGTTCGCGCGCGTTCTTCGGGCGGCAGGGACAGCCAGGCCGCATCCGCCTGGCTTGCCGGGTTCATGTCACCAGCGAATTTGACATAGCCGCCCAGCGGCAGCCAGCCGACCTTCCACCGCGTGTCACGCTTGTCGGTAAAGCCAAGAATCTCGCGCCCGAAACCGATCGAGAAGGTCTCGGCCTTCACGCCGAACAGTCGCCCGGCGAGATAATGCCCCATCTCGTGCACGAACACGAGCGGGCCGATGGCAAGGACAAAGGCCAGGATGGTCAACAACAGGCCGGGGGTTTCGCTCAAACGATACAATCCTCAACGCGCTCGGCCGCCAGTCCCCTCGCTTCCGCATCGACGGCGATCACCGCGTCTAGCGTTTCCGGCGGGGCCGGGTCGTAGCGATGGAGAACATCCTCGACGATTGCGGCAATTTCGAGGAAGCCGATACGCCGGGCCAGAAAAGCCGCGACGGCGACCTCGTTGGCGGCATTCAGGATGGCAGGCGCGGCACCCCCCGCCTCCAATGCGGCCCGGGCAAGGCGCAGCGCGGGGAAGCGCACCGGATCGGGCGCGGCAAAGTCCATCCGCCCCAGCGCAACGAGATCGAGTGGTGCCATCGGCGTCGGCATCCGGTCCGGCCAGGCCAGGCAATGCGCGATCGGCACCCGCATGTCCGACGGCCCCAACTGGGCCAGCATCGACCCGTCGACATAATCGACCGCCGAATGGATGACCGATTGCGGGTGGAGCACGATCTCGATCCGATCGGACGGCACGGGGAACAGCCGCGCGGCCTCGATCAGTTCCAGCCCCTTGTTCATCATCGTCGCCGAATCGACCGAAATCTTCGCACCCATCGACCAGTTGGGATGCGCCACCGCCTGTTCGGGCGTGACGCGGCGCATCTCTTCGGTGGTCCATTCACGGAACGGACCGCCACTGGCGGTCAGGACGATGCGGCGAACCCGCTCGGGCCGGGCAAAGTCGAAACATTGGTAGATGGCGTTATGCTCGCTGTCGGCGGGCAGGATCGTCGCCCCCGCCTTGGCCGCCGCCGCCAGCACCACTTCCCCCGCCGAAACCAGCGGTTCCTTGTTGGCGAGCACCACCGTGCCGCCATTGGCGATCGCCGCCATGGCAGGCTCCAGCCCGGCACAGCCGACGATCGCACCCATCGTCCAGTCGGCATGAAGCGCCGCTGCCTCGATCACCGCCGCACGGCCGCCAGCGACCCGCGTCTCGGTCCCCGCCAGTGCGTCGCGCAGATCGGGCAGGCAGCGTTCGTCGGCGACCACGGCGAGTTCGGCGTTGGTCCGCTTCGCCGCCGCCGCCAGCTTGGCGACATCGCAATTGGCGGTCAGCGCGCGGACGCGATAACGGTCCGGCTCGCGCTCGATCAGGTCCAGCGTGGAGGTGCCGACCGAACCGGTCGCCCCCAGAATCGTCACGCTACGCATCAGAAAAGGTCCGGCAGAAAGATCAGGAGCGCGGCGATCGGCGCGACCGGTACGATGCCGTCCAGCCGGTCCATCACGCCGCCATGGCCGGGCAGGACGTTGCCGCTGTCCTTGACCCCTGCCCGCCGCTTCAGCGCGCTCTCGAACAGGTCGCCGCCCTGCGCCAGCACCGCCAAGACCGGCGTCGCGATGACGAGGTGCAGCGGCAAGCCATGTGCCCAGCGCATGACGAGCGCGAGCAGGATCGCCGCCGTCACGCCGCCGATCAGGCCCGACCAGGTCTTGGCCGGGCTGATCGACGGGGCCAGCTTGGGCCCGCCGAACTGCCGCCCGACGAAGAAGGCGCCGCTGTCGCACGCCCAGACCAGCGCCATCGTCCAGAGCGACAGCACCAACCCATCCTCATGCCCATATCCGTCGACATGCAGGCGGATCGCCAGCAGCGAGAACACCGGCAATCCGACATAGAGCGCGCCCGCTCCGAACTCGGGACGGCGCGACACGATGGTCAGGAAGAAGAAGGTGGCCGCGATCAGCCCCAGCGCGAAAAAGCCCGGCCCGGCCGCCAGCCCCGGTGCCATGATGGCGAGCGGCACCGACAGCGCGAACTGTGCCAGTCTCTTCTGCTTGGCATCGACCTTCAACAGGTCCGACCATTCGGCCATCATGAACAGGCCGACCACGACCGCCAGCAGCCAAAAGGCCAGCCCGCCCAGCGCCAGACAGACGCTTGCCACCGCGATCATCACGATGCTGGCCAGCACCCGCTTGGTCAGGTTGGACATGCTCTTGACCGGGGCCGCATCGGGCGTGCCGGTCGGCGGGATATCGGGATCGGTCACAGGCCGCCGAAGCGCCGGTGTCGTCGCCCGAACTCGGCAACCGCATCGGCCAGCGCCGCTTCGTCGAAATCGGGCCAGAGCGTGTCGACGAACAACAGCTCGGCATACGCCGCCTGCCACAGCAGGAAGTTGGACAGGCGCTGCTCGCCCGAAGTGCGGATTACCAGGTCGAGCGGCGGTAGGCCGTTGGTCTGCAACTCGCCCTCGATCGCCTCGGGCGTGATCGCCTCGGCCGCCATCTCACCGGCCGCGACCTTGAGCGCCAGTCGCCGGGTCGCCTCGACCAGTTCGGCCTGCGCGCCATAGTTCAGGGCGATGGCCAGGATCGGGCCGGTATTGGTCGACGTCCTCTCAACAGCATCGTCGATCATCGCGACCAGATCGGCCGGGAAACGGCGATAGTCGCCGATCACCCGCAGCCGCACATTGTCCGACACCAGCTCGGCCAAGTCCTTGCGCAGGAAGATACGCAACAGACCCATCAGGTCGCTGATCTCGGTCTCGGGCCGCCGCCAATTCTCGGACGAGAAGGCATAGAGCGTCAGCGCCTCGATCCCCTGCGCCCGCGCCGCGCGCGCGATCCGGCGCACGGCATCGACCCCGGCCTTGTGACCGGCGAAGCGGGGCAGCAGACGGCGTTTGGCCCAGCGGCCATTGCCGTCCATGATGATCGCGACGTGACGCGGGACCGCACCCGTATCGGGCACGGCCACCAGCGACCCCAGAGCCGTCTGGGCCGAGGCGGCCGGAGGACTCACTTGCCCAGGATTTCCTTTTCCTTGGCCGCCGCGGCTGCATCCAGCTCGGCGATGGTGGCGTCGGTCAGCTTCTGCACCTCGGTCTCGTGGCGCTTGCGCTCGTCCTCGCCGAAGACGCCCTTCTTCTCGTCGACCTTCAGGCTGTCCATGCCGTCGCGACGCACGTTGCGCACCGCGATGCGCGCGCCCTCGGCATACTTGCCGGCCAGCTTGGCGAGCTCCTTGCGGCGCTCCTCGGTCAGGTCGGGGATCGGCAGGCGCAGCGTCTGGCCGTCATTGATCGGGTTCAGGCCCAGACCTGCCGAGCGGATCGCCTTTTCGACCGACGACACGTTCGACTTGTCCCACACCTGCACCGACAACATGCGCGGCTCGGGCGCGGAGACGGTCGCGACCTGGTTCAACGGCATGTGGCTGCCATAGACCTCGACGGTCACCGGATCGAGCAGCGCCGTCGAGGCGCGGCCCGTGCGCAGGCCGTTCAGGTCGTGCTTCAGCGATTCGACCGCGCCCTGCATACGGCGCTCGAGGTCGGACTTGTCATAGGCTGCCATGATTTAAGCTCCTGCGTTCTGGACGATCGTCGACACACCCTGGCCCGACAGCACGGCACCGAAATTGCCATGTTCGCGGATGTTGAAGACGACGATCGGGATGTTGTTGTCGCGGCACAGCGCGATGGCCGAGGCGTCCATGACCTTCAGGTCGTCGGACAGGACCTTGGAATAGCTGACCGTGTCGTAGCGGGTGGCGGACGCGACCTTTTTCGGGTCGGCATCATACACACCGTCGACGCTGGTCCCCTTGAAAAGGGCGTCACACTTCATCTCGGCGGCACGCAGCGCGGCCCCGCTGTCGGTGGTGAAGAAGGGCGAGCCGACACCGGCGGCGAAGATCACCACGCGACCCTTTTCCAGATGCCGCATCGCGCGGCGACGGATGAAGGGCTCGCACACACTCGACATCGGGATCGCGGACTGGACGCGGGTATCGACGCCGATCTGCTCCAGCGCGTTCTGGACCGCCAGCGCATTCATGACGGTCGCCAGCATGCCCATATAATCGGCGGTCGCCCGCTCGATGCCCTTGGCCGCCGCCGACAGACCGCGGAAGATGTTCCCGCCACCGACGACGATGCACAGTTCATAGCCCTGTGCGCGGACATCGGCGATCTCCTGCGCCACGCGCGCGGTGATGTCGGGCGAGATGGCCAGACCACCCTCGCCCATAAGGACTTCGCCCGACAGTTTCAGAAGGATACGTTTGAAGGGCGGGGTCGTCATTGTTTCTCGTGTCTTGGCCATGAAAGTGGCGCGGACCTTAGGCGGCGACCGGGCGGCGGGCAACCATGGAGCGGCGGGTTGCAGGGGTTTTTGTGCCCACCATTCCTCCTTGTCCGACGATGGGGCGGAATAAGCAGGGCCATAAACGCAAAGGGAGCGACCACCCTGCGGCGGCCGCTCCTCGATCCATCATCGTCCCATCAAGGGACGATGCCGGAATTACGCCTTCTGCGGCACGCCCGAAGCGGCGGCGACTTCGGCGGCGAAGTCCGACGCTTCCTTCTCGATGCCCTCGCCCAGCTGGAAGCGGACATAGTCCACCAGCTTGATCTCGGCACCGGCGTCCTTGGCGGCCTTGGCCACCACGTCGCTGATCTTGGTCTTGCCGTCCATCACGAACAGCTGGCTGACCAGCGCGTGCTCCTTGCGGTACTTGGCGATGCCGCCCTCGACCATCTTGGCGATGATGTCGGCGGGCTTGCCCGACTCGGCGGCCTTTTCGGTCGCGATCGCGCGCTCACGCTCGATCTCGGCCTCGTCCAGATCTTCCTCGTTCAGCGCCTTCGGGAAGGCGGCCGCGACGTGCATGGCCAGGTCCTTGCCCAGCTTCTGCAGAACCTCGTCCGAGGCATCCGATTCCAGCGCGACCAGCACGCCGATCTTGCCCAGGCCCGGTGCCTGCTGGTTGTGCACGTAAGACACAACCGCGCCCTTCGACACTTCAAGGCGCTTGGCGCGACGCAGCGACTGGTTCTCACCGATGGTGGCGACGTTGTTGGTCAGCACTTCGGCGACGGTGCCGCCCTGCGGCATCGCTTCGTTCTTCAGCGCTTCGACGTCGTCGCTGGTCTTCAGCGCGATCTCGGTCACGTCCTTCACGAACGCCTGGAACTGGTCGTTCTTGGCGACGAAGTCGGTTTCCGAGTTCACTTCGACGGCAGCACCGACGGTGCCGCTGGTGGCGACGCCGACCAGACCTTCGGCGGCGGTACGGCTCGACTTCTTCTGCGCGGCCGCCAGGCCCTTCGTGCGCAGCCAATCCAGCGCGGCGTCCATGTCGCCAGCGGCCTCGTTGAGCGCCTTCTTGCAGTCCATCATGCCCGCGCCGCTCTTTTCGCGCAGGTCCTTGACCATCGCTGCGGTGATATCGGCCATTGTCTCAATCCTCTGTCTGAAAAGGGGGATGCGGGTAGGGCCGCCCCATCGGAGGCGGCCCTTAGCACGGCTTGCATGTCAAGCCGATGTCACCGACCGAAGGGTTGCCCCGTCCGGCCGATGATCGCCCCGCCCGCATCGCGGGGCATTTTCACGCGATTACGCGTCGATCTGGCGCTCGGCCTCGACCGCCTGCTCGGCGGCTTCGGTCGGGGCGACGGTCAGCGCTTCCTCGACGGGCGGCTCGGCCATCGCACCGAAGTCGGTGCCGCTGCGGCGCTGCTGCTCGTTGTTGCCACGGGTCGCGGCAATGGCCACGGCCTCGCAGTACAGACGGATCGCACGGCTGGCGTCGTCGTTCGCGGGAACCGGGAACGCGATGCCGTCGGGCGAGACGTTCGAGTCGAGGATCGCCACGACGGGGATACCCAGCGTGTTGGCTTCCTTGATCGCCAGCTCTTCCTTGTTGGCGTCGATCACGAACATCACGTCCGGGATGCCGCCCATGTCGCGGATGCCGCCCAGCGACAGCTCGAGCTTGTCGCGCTCGCGGGTCAGGTTCAGCACTTCCTTCTTGGTCAGGCCGTGCGTGTCGCCCGACAGCTGCTCTTCCAGGGTCTTGAGGCGCTTGATCGAGTTCGAGATCGTCTTCCAGTTGGTGAGCATGCCGCCCAGCCAGCGATGGTTGACGAAGTGCTGGCCAGCGCGACGAGCGGCCTCGGCGACCGGCTCCTGCGCCTGGCGCTTGGTGCCGACGAACAGGACCTTGCCACCGCCCGCGACGGTCGAGCTGATGAACTCCAGAGCGCGCGCGAAGAGCGGCACGGTCTGCGACAGGTCGAGGATGTGGACGCCGTTGCGGTCGCCAAAGATGTAGGGCTTCATCTTCGGGTTCCAGCGGTGGGTCTGGTGGCCGAAGTGCGCGCCAGTCTCGACCAGCTGCTGCATGGTGACGACGGGTGCCGCCATAAGATAATTCCTTCCGGTTAGTCCTCTGGGAAGCGGATGACGCGGCGGGCAAAGCCCATGCGCACCGAAATATGATGCTTCCCATGCGGTGTTGAGGGGCGCGCCCTTAGCCGATGCTCGACCTCCATGCAAGCGAACAATGACGTTCACTTTTGTTCCACGCGCTCTTGACGTTGGAACATGATCGGAACATAGAGGGATCACAACAGGGAATGCAGGTTGATCGTCGCATGACGGCATCGCAACGACGTGGAATTGGCACGACTCATCGTGCTGTCACGAAAGCGATGACGGAACCCGACGAAAATCTGGATGGTTACGGTTCGGTTAATATGCCGGATCACAAAGTCAGGCAGGAGGCGAACATCATGATGATCGTGGTGAGTGTTCTGGTTTTCACGGGCGCGCTGGTCGCGGCGATCGCGACCATTGCGCTGATGATCGCGCCGCAATGGCGTCGCATCCTGCATCTGGCCACCGGCCATGTCGAACCCGCCTTCACGCCGCTGGCAACGCTGGTTGTGGCCGAGCGTCGAATCGCCGTCAGGCGCTGGGCGGCAAGTTCGCCTGTATCTTCGCTGGCCCGCCGCCGCGTGGCCGCTTGAGCCGGGCATAGGCGAACATCGTGAACGGGATGCTCGCCAGATAGGCCAGGCATAAAGCGGTCAGCGCATGCCAAGGCGCAGAGATTAGCGCCACACCAACTAGGACGATAATTGCTAGCGCCTCGAACCGTACATTGCGACGGAGGCGGAATGAAGTCCAGGATAGCGTGGCTACGCTCGACACCATCAACAGCGCGACAAAAGCCACCCAAGGCGCGACGATATAGGGCGAAGCAAATAGGGGCTCGCCTGTCCAGAACCACAGATAGAGCGGCAACATTGCCAGCCCGGCTCCGGCCGGGGCGGGAACACCGGTGAAGAACCCGGCGGTCTTGCGCGGCTGGTCCGTCACATCGAGCTGCGAATTAAACCGAGCCAGGCGTAGCGCGCAGAACACGGCCTGCAACACAGCGCAGATCCAACCGATACGCGGCAGATTTTCGAGGGACCAGAGATAAAGGATGAGTGCGGGCGCCACCCCAAAGGAAATGGCGTCGGAAAGCGAATCCAGCTCCGCCCCGAACCGACTTTCTCCGCGCAACAGCCGGGCGATCCGCCCGTCCAGCCCGTCCAGTACGGCCGCGACCATGATCATGGTGACGGCGGCTTCCCACGATCCGGCAATGGCGAACTTCACCCCCGTCAGCCCCGACACCAGCGCGAGCGCGG
Source organism: Sphingomonas sanguinis NBRC 13937 (assembly GCF_001591005.1). Lineage (GTDB taxonomy): Bacteria > Pseudomonadota > Alphaproteobacteria > Sphingomonadales > Sphingomonadaceae > Sphingomonas > Sphingomonas sanguinis. Next base: position 90,837 of record NZ_BCTY01000007.1, on the reverse strand, counting down.
TCACCGCATTGGGAATGATCGCCCGCAGGGGAAGGCCACGAGGCGGTTCGCCAAGGGCCCGGCGACGTGCGAAACGGGGGGAAAGCGCCATTTGATCGCGGCTTACTGGGCGATGCCGGTCATCGGCTTGCCGCCGACGCGGCCAATCACCGTCTCGCCCGCCACCGAACGCTGACCCAGGCAAACCTGCGGCGTGACGTCATCGGGCAGATAGACGTCGACACGGCTGCCGAAGCGGATCAGACCGACGCGCTGACCGGCGGCGACCATATCGCCAGGCTTCACGAAACCGACGATACGACGGGCGACCAGACCGGCGATCTGGGTGAAGCCATATTTGCGGCCATCACGCCCCTCGACGACGAAATGCTGGCGCTCATTCTCGTCCGACGCCTTGTCGAGATCGGCGTTGAGGAACTTGCCCGAGATATAGACAACCTGACGGATGACGCCTGCGACGGGCGTGCGGTTGATATGCACGTCGAACACCGACATGAAGATCGACACGCGAACCAGCGGCGCCTCGCCCAGTTCACCGATCAGCTCGCGCGGGATGGGAACGCGCTGGATCATCGTCACCAAACCATCGGCGGGCGCGACGATCAAGTCGTCGCCCTGCGGCGTGGTGCGAATGGGGTCGCGGAAGAAGGCGGCGATCCAGATGCACAGGCCGACGAACGGCCAGAACAGCACCTTGGTGATCAATGTCGCGAGCAGGGTCAGGCCCGCCCCGATCAGCACATATTTGCGCCCTTCGGGATGGACGGCGGGAAAGCGCCACTTGACGGTGGTGGTCGCGACGGGGGGCTTTTCAAGCGAAGGCATCGGGCCTGTCTACCTGTCCACCGGCCATCGCACAATCTTTTCGGTTCGCCCCGGCCCTTTCGCGTGATGTTCAGGGCAGTTGATCCGCCGCGCCCCCTCCCCTAGACGCGTCACCAAACCTGCCTAATCTGAAGGATGCGCATATGGCGAAGATCAAGGTAAACACCCCCGTCGTGGAGATCGACGGCGACGAAATGACCCGGATCATCTGGGAATGGATTCGCGAACGCCTGATCAAGCCGTATCTCGACATCGAACTGGCCTATTTCGACCTGTCGGTCCAGAATCGCGACGCGACCGCCGACCAGGTGACGATCGACAGCGCCCACGCCACGCAGAAGTACGGCGTCGCGATCAAGTGCGCGACCATCACCCCCGACGAGCAGCGCGTCGAGGAGTTCGGCCTGAAGAAGATGTGGAAGTCGCCCAACGGCACGATCCGCAACATCCTGGGCGGCGTGGTGTTCCGCGAGCCGATCGTCATCAAGAACGTTCCCCGCCTCGTCCCCGGCTGGACCCACCCGATCGTCGTCGGCCGTCACGCCTTCGGCGACCAGTATAAGGCGACCGATTTCAAGGTCCCCGGCAAGGGCAAGCTGACCCTGAAGTGGGAAGGCGAGAATGGCGAATCGATCGAAGAGGAGGTGTTCAATTTCCCCGCCGCCGGCGTCGCCATGGGCATGTACAATCTCGACGAGTCGATCCGCGACTTCGCGCGCGCCTCGATGAACTATGGCCTGAACCGTGGTTGGCCGGTCTATCTGTCGACCAAGAACACCATCCTGAAGGCCTATGACGGCCGCTTCAAGGACATTTTCCAGGAAGTGTTCGACGCCGAGTTCGCCGAGCAGTTCAAGGCGGCGGGCATCGAGTATCAGCACCGCCTGATCGACGACATGGTCGCCTCGGCGCTGAAGTGGCACGGCGAATTCGTCTGGGCCTGCAAGAACTATGACGGCGACGTGCAGTCGGACACCGTGGCACAGGGCTTCGGCTCGCTGGGCCTGATGACCTCGGTCCTGATGACCCCGGACGGCAAGACGATCGAGGCGGAAGCGGCGCACGGCACCGTGACCCGTCACTATCGCCAGCACCAGCAGGGCAAGGCGACCTCGACCAACCCGATCGCGTCGATCTTCGCCTGGACCGGCGGCCTGAAGTATCGCGGCAAGTTCGACAACACGCCCGACGTCGTGCGCTTCGCCGAGACACTGGAAAAGGTCTGCGTCCAGACCGTCGAGAACGGCCAGATGACCAAGGATCTCGCGATCCTGATCGGCCCGGATCAGCCCTGGATGACCACCGAGCAGTTCTTCGAGGCGATCCGCGTCAACCTCGAAACCGCGATGGCCAACTGGCAGTAATATCTGCCAGACATGGTTAGAAAGGGGCCCGGAAGCATTGTTTCCGGGCCCTTTTTTATGTTGCTACCGAATGGCGGCGACGATTATTGCCGGCCTTCCCGTTCAAGATAGGCAATGACATCCGTTCGGGCGAGCGGATCGGGCAGGCCTGGAAAGGTCATCTTCGTGCCCGGCGCAAAGCGTTGCGGCGAAGTCAGCCAGCGGTTCATCGTCGCCCGATCCCAACGCCCGCCGACCTTCATCAGCGCGGCGGTATAGCCGAACCGCACACTGCCGCCCGCCACCGGCTTGCCCATGATGCCGTGCAGATTGGACCCCGCCCGGTCGAGTTCGCCCTTGCCGATCGTGTGACAGGCCAGACACTGGCCGAAGGTCCGCGCGCCCGCATCGGCATCCGCGACCCGCATCAGCGCGTCGAGCGACGGGTTGGGCCCCGCCGCCTTCAACCGTTCCGCCCGCCCGTCATCGCCACAGGCACCGAGCGCCAGACAGGACAGGAGAGCGAGGGGCACAGAATAGCGGATCATTATCGCGCCCTAGCCCCGCCCGGCCCTCCCTCGCATTGGACGAATCGCCCCATCGTCGTTTCACCCGATTAACGACCTGACAAGCGCGACATTACCGGGTTAGTCTGTCGCCATGGCACTTCGGTTAGACAATCAGGGCTTTTCCGACGCCCTCGTGATCCTCGGGTCGGCGGGGATCGTCATTCCGGCCTTTGCGCGCTTCCGGGTCAGCCCGGTGATCGGGTTCATTCTGGTCGGGCTGCTGGTCGGCCCAGCCGGGCTGGGCTCACTCGTACCCCATGCGCCATGGCTCTATTACCTGACCATCTCCAACCCGGAGTCGATCGAGCCCTTTGCCGAGTTCGGCATCATCTTATTGTTGTTTTCCATAGGGTTGGAGCTTTCTTTTCGGAGGCTATGGGCAATGCGGCGACTGGTGTTCGGCACCGGTGCTGCCGAACTGATCGGATCGGCCACGCTGATCGGCATCGCGCTCCATTTGCTGGGCCAAGGCTGGGCGGGGGCCATCGGGCTGGGCCTCGCCCTCACCCTGTCCTCGACCGCGCTGGTGCTGCCACTGGTCGGCACGACGAGCCCCGTGGGCCGGGGCGCGTTCGCGATGCTGCTGTTCGAGGATCTGGCGCTGGTCCCGATCATCTTCGCGCTGGGCGCGATGGCGCCGACCGCCAGCGATGAGGGCTGGGTCGGGATTGCCGGCGTTGCGCTGCGTGGCGGCCTGACGGTCGTCGCCATGTATCTGGGCGGCAAGCTGGTCCTGCCCCGCCTGTTCGCCCAGGCCGCGCGGACCAAGAGCCCGGAGCTGTTCCTCGCCGCCTCGCTGCTGGTCGTCATCGTCGCCAGCGTCGCGACGACCGCCGCCGGGCTGTCGCCGATCGTCGGCGCGCTGCTGGCAGGCCTGCTGATCGCCGAGACCGAATATCATTCGGAGGTCGAGGTGATGACCGCGCCGTTCAAGGGCCTGGCGCTGGGTGTGTTCCTGATCACCGTTGGCATGAGCCTGGACCTGCGGCTGATCGCGCGGAACTGGGATTCGCTGCTGCTCGCGGTGGTCGGGATCGTCGCGGTGAAGGCTATCGTCACCTATCTGCTGCTGCGGATCGCCCACGCCCGGCGCGGCGTCGCGGCGGAGACCGGGCTGCTGATGGGTAGTCCGTCCGAGACCACGCTGATCGTACTAGGTACGGCCGCACAGGCGCAGCTGATCCTGCCCTCGACCGCCAGTTTCTGGCAGACGGTGACCGCGATCGGTCTGACCATCACGCCCCTGCTCGCCAAGGCGGGCCGGGTCATATCCCGCCGGATCGAGGCGCGCAGCACGGACGGCCCGCCTGCGCCGCAGCCGGAAGCGGACGGCGGGCGGACCGTCATCATCGGCTTTGGGCGCGTCGGCAAGATGATCGCCGACATGCTGACCGTGCATGGCCAGCCCTATGTCGCGGTCGAAGCCGATATCGATTCAGTCAACGATGCACGGCGCGCGGGCTATCCGGTGTTGTTCGGCGATGTGGCGCGGGCGGAACTGGTCGACCGGCTGGACCTGCCCGCGGCCCTCGCGCTGATCCTGACGATGGACGATCCGGTGCTGACCGTCCGGCTGGCGAGGCGTATCCGCGAAGCCGCCCCGAACCTGCCGATCATCGCCCGCGCGCGCGACATGGCGCATGCGACCGAACTGTACCGCGCAGGCGTCAGCGAGGCGGTGCCCGAGACGCTGGAAAGCTCTCTGCAATTGTCGGAGGCGGTGCTGGTCGACCTAGGCGTCGCGATGGGGCCGGTCATCGCCTCGATCCACGAGAAGCGCGACGAATTGCGCCAGGTCATCCGGCGCGAGGCGCAACTCCAGCGCGAGCCGCGTATCCGGCGGCTGCGGCGACTGGGCGAGCAAGGGTAAGTCCCTCCCCGTACGGCGACGGGGAGGGATCAAACGGATCAGCCCAGGCGACCAAGCGCCGCGTGCAGCCGAGCCGCTTCGGCCATCTTGTCGGCGTGGTCGGCGCGGGCCTTCTCGACCGCTTCGGGCTTGGCGCGCTCGACGAAGCTGGCATTGCTCAACCGCCCGCCCAGCGCGTCGCGTTCCTTCTCGACCGCCGCAATCGCCTTGGTCAGGCGCTGACGCTCGGCGTCGAGGTCGATGACGCCTTCCAGCGGCAGCACGAAGGTCGCTTCGTCCACCACGACTTGAGCGGCCCCGCCGGTGACCTCGCCCTCGGCAGAGTCGACACGCGCCAGACGCGCCAGTGCCGAAGCCTGACGGGTCAACCGCACCGTCGTACCCTCATTCGCGTCACGCACATGCATCGGCAGGCGCGCGCCCGGCGGCACGTTGAGTTCGGTCCGCGCGGCACGGATTTCGCTGACCAAGCGGATCAGCCAGTCGATCTCACGCTCCGCCTCGGGATCGAGCGCGCGGGCGTCCGCCATCGGCCACTGGGCCACGATCAGGTCGTGATCGCGCGCGCCCATGGCGTGCCAAAGTTCCTCGGTGATGAAGGGCATGAACGGGTGGAGCAGGACCAGGATCTGGTCGAGCACCCAGCCCGCCACCGCACGGGTTTCCTCACCGCCCTCTTCGCCGCCCTGCAGGACCGGCTTGATGAGTTCGAGATACCAGTCGCAGAAGCGGCTCCAGACGAACTGGTAGATGGCGTTGGCCGCACCGTCGAACCGATAATCGGCCAGCGCCAGATCGACCGCCTGCACGGTCTTCACCGTCTCGGCGATAATCCACTTGTTGACCGCCAGCGTGGCGTTCGGGGCTTCCAGCGTGGTCGATGCGCCGATGCCGTTGGCCTGGGCGAAGCGCGCCGCGTTCCACAGCTTAGTCGCGAAGTTGCGATAGCCCTCGACGCGGCGCTCATCCATCTTGATGTCGCGGCCCTGGCTCTCCATCGCCGCCATGAAGAAGCGTAACGCGTCGGCACCATACTGGTCGATCAGGCCCAGCGGATCGACCGTATTGCCCTTCGACTTTGACATTTTCGAGCCGTCGGCAGCGCGGACAAGACCGTGGAGATACAGCGTCTTGAAGGGCACATCTTCCATGAAGTGCATGCCCTGCATCATCATCCGCGCATCCCAGAAGAACAGGATGTCGAAGCCGGAGATGAGCACGTCGTTCGGGTAGCGCCCCGCCAGCGTCTTGTCGCCATTGTCGGGCCAGCCGAGCGTCGCGAATGGCCAGAGCGCGGAAGAGAACCACGTATCCAGCACGTCCGGGTCGCGGGTCAGGGTGACGCCCTCCCCTGCTTCTGCCTGTGCTTCCTCTTCGCTCTCGGCGACGAACACGCGGCCGTCCTTGGCGAACCAGGCCGGGATCTGATGCCCCCACCAGAGCTGGCGGCTGACGCACCAAGGCTGGATATTCTCCATCCAGTTGAAGAAGGTCTTCTCCCACGCCTGCGGCACGATCTTGATCTTACCCGAGCGCACCGCTTCGATCGCGGGCTGGGCCAGCGTCTTGGCATCGACATACCACTGGTCGGTCAGCCAAGGCTCGATCACCACGCCCGAACGGTCGCCGAACGGCGTCTGGATCGTGCGCGGCTCGGCGTCATGCTCTTCGCCGTCCTTGTCGATATGCGGGATCAGGACGCCCTCGTCCTTCAACCGCGCGACGACGGCCTTGCGCGCCTCGGCGGTCGACAGGCCGAGGAACGCGTCGGGGATCAGGCCGTCCGAGGTCTGGCAGATACGCGCCTTACCATCGAGCATGTTGAGCATGTCGCGTGCCTCGATGCCCGCACGGCGGCCGACCTCGAAATCGTTGAAGTCGTGGCCGGGCGTGATCTTGACCGCACCCGATCCCAGTTCAGGGTCGGCATGTTCGTCGGCGACGATCGGGATCAGGCGGCCGGTGATGGGCAGGCGCACCTGCTTGCCGATCATCGCGGTGTAGCGCGCGTCGTCGGGGTGGACCGCGACCGCCATGTCGGCGAGCATCGTCTCCGGCCGCGTCGTCGCAACCTCGATAAAGCCCGAACCATCGGCCAGCGGATAGCGCAGGCGCCAGAAGCTGCCCTTCACTTCGCGCGTCTCGACCTCCAGGTCGCTGATCGCGGTGCCGAGCCCGGCATCCCAGTTGACCAGCCGCTTGTCGCGGTAGAGCAGCTTCTGGCGATGCAATTCGACAAAGACCTTCAGCACCGCCTTGCTGAAGCCCTCGTCCATGGTGAAGCGCTCATTGGCCCAGTCCATCGAGCAACCCAGACGGCGCAGCTGGCCGGTGATCTGGCCGCCGCTTTCCGCCTTCCACGTCCAGACCTTTTCCAGAAACTGGTCGCGGGTGAAGTCGGTGCGCTTCTCGCCGCGTGCGTTCATCTGGCGCTCGACCACCATCTGGGTCGCGATGCCCGCATGGTCGGTCCCGACCACCCATAGCGCATCCTTGCCCTTCAACCGGGCATGGCGGACGAGGATGTCCTGCAACGTGTTGTCGAGCGCATGGCCGATATGCAGGTTGCCGGTGACGTTGGGCGGCGGGTTGACGATCGTCCAGGGCTCGGCATTCGGGCGGTCGGGGCGGAACAGGCCCTTCTCCTCCCAATGGCCATACCAGCGGGCTTCGATTGCGGCGGGGTCGAACGTCTTGGGCAGCTCAGTCATGACGCTGCCTTAATCACCCGCGCGGCGATCCGCCAGATATTGTATCAGGTCCGCGCGCCCGGCCGGTCGAGCACCGCGCGAATACGCTCGTTCAGTTCGGCCCGGCGATAGGGTTTGCGGATCAGTTCATAGGAGCGCGCGCCCTCATCAATCGCTTCATCGGCAAAACCGGTGGTCAGCAACACCGACAGCCGCGGATAGTCCCGCCGCACCGCCTGCGCCAGCGCCACGCCGTTCATGCCGCCGGGCATCAGGATATCGGTGAACAGCAGCTGGAAATCGCTGTCCTTGGCCAGATGGTCGAGCGCCTCGCGCGCGCTACGGGTCAGAACGACATCATAGCCGAGGTCCTCGAGCATCGACTTGCCGAGGTCACCAACATCGTCCTGGTCCTCGACCATCAGCACCCGTTCGACCCCGCCGCTGCGCGCAGGTTGGACCGGCGTCGCGCGCCGCTCGGTTACGCCCGCCGCACGCGGGAAGTAGAGCGTGATCGCCGCGCCCTCCGCATCGGGCTCGGCGGTGGCGAGGCCGCCCGACTGGCGCATGAAACCATAGACCATGGCAAGGCCCAGGCCAGCGCCATTCCCCATCTCCTTGGTCGTGAAAAAGGGATCGAAAATCTTGTCGGCGATCTGCGGATCGATACCCGGCCCATCATCGGCGATACGGACGACGACATATTCGCCGGGCTCCAGATCGGCCGGGCCCTCGGGATTATCCGGCGACTGGATCATGTTGCGGGTGGAAATGGTGATCTCGCCCTGCCCGCCGTCGCGAGCCAGCGCCTCGCGCGCGTTGGTGACGATGTTGAGCAGCGCCATCTCGGCCTGAACCGGGTCGATCCGGCAGTTCCAGAGATTCTCCTCCAGCCGCTGGCGCACCACCACCCCGTCGCCCGCCGTGCGATTGAGGATCGGGCGGAAATCCTCGATCAACTGATTGAAGTTGAGCAGCCGGTCGCGTAGCTCCTGCTTGCGAGCAAAGGCGAGCAACTGCTGGGTCAGCGTCGCGCCACGCGCCGCCGCCGCGCCGATCGCCTCGACCGCGCGCCGTCCGCTGCGGTCATTCTCGTCGACCCTTGCCTCTAAGATGTCGGCATAACCGATGATGACCTGGAGCAGGTTGTTGAAGTCGTGCGCGATACCGCCGGTCAGCTTGCCGACCGCCTCCATCTTCTGCGCCTCGTGCAAAGCATCCTCGGCCTCGCGACGGCGCGAGATGTCGAGCTGGCTGCTGAAGAAATAGACCAGTTCGCCCGCATCGTCATAGACGGGCGACACGAACAGCGCATTCCAGAAGGTCGAGCCGTTCTTGCGATAATTGAGCAGCTCGACCGCGATCTCGTCACGGCGCTCCACCGCTGCGCGAACCTGCGCCACCACATCGCGATCGGTTTCCGGCCCCTGCAGAAACCGGCAATTGGTGCCGAGAATCTCCTGTTCGGAATAGCCGGTCATGAAGCTGAAGGCTTCGTTGCAGAAGACGATGGGGTTGTCCGGCTGGCGCGGATCGGTGACGATCATCGGCATCCGCGTGGTCTTCACCGCCGCGAAGAAGATGTCCGACTGGCCCGAATGCGGCTGACGCGCATCGGCGATCGGTGGGGACGACACGTGGGAGCGCGTCGACTTCGTCATATCGTGCGTCTCATCGGCCGGGTCCATGCCCTTCGAACCCGGTCAGGTGCCGCCGGTTCCACCCGCCTAGCGATACGGGTGGAAAAGACGGCGGGTGGGATCAGCGGCCTTCGCGGGTGATCCGGGCAATTTCGCGCGCGACCATCGCCTCGACCATCTCAGGCAGATGCGCGTCGAGCCAGTCGCGCAGCATCGGGCGTAGCATCTCGCGGACCATCCCCTCCAGGGTGCCGTCGCTGCTCGGTTCGGGCTTGACCATCATACGGCTGAGCGCCTCCAGGGAACCGCGACTGGCCTGAGCCGCGCGCGGGGATACGATCGCCTCCTCGGCATCATCCTCGTCGTCCAGCGCGACGGGAGCCGGCGCGGCGACGGGAGCGGGCGGTGCGACCTGCGCCACCGGTTCGGGAGCGGGAGCCGGAGCGGGCGCAGGCGCGGGCTCGACCACGCCGCGCATCGCCGATTCGGCGGCACGGGCGGCGGCGGCCTCGACCTTCATGCGCAGCGGCATGGGATCGCTCAGTTCGAGAACCTCGGGTGAATCGTCGTCCGCGACCGGCGACGGCACGGGGCGCGGCTGGCGACGCTGGCGCGCAGGCACCTCGCCCTCTTCGGCGATGATTCGTTTGATCGAGGAGAGGATCTCCTCCATCGACGGTTCGGCGCTGACTTCACCCATGACCGCAATCCCCATTGAAGCCCCCCAAGGCCCCGCGTCCGGCCTTATTGCCGACTTGGTGCCGATGCACCTGTGGTTAATGCGGGGCTTCTGTCAACAGGGGCGTTGACATCGGCGTCGAGCGGACGGGTCACCGCCGCCGTCTGCGCCGGGGTCGCGGCGGTGGTGCTGGCGATCGGAGCGGGCTCGCCATCGCCGTCCCAGTCGTTGATGCGATTGCGCACGCGCTTGTAGTTGGTGACCGGATCGTAGAGCGGACCGCCGTCGAGCCCCAGGTCGCGCGCCTCGGCATTGCCCATGGCGGCGATCAGCGCGAAGCCCGCGACATAGGCATCGCGCCGCGCGGTCACGAGCGTCACCTGGCTGTTCAGCAATTCCTGCTCGGCGTTCAGGATGTCGAGCACGGTGCGGGTGCCGACGCTGTTTTCGGCGCGGACGCCCTCCAGCGACAGCGAGTTGGCGCGCACCGCCGATTCGGCGGACAGGATCACCTCCTGCGAGGATTGCCAGACGGCGTAGGCGGAGCGGACCTGCGCCACCACCTGCCGTTCGGTGCCGGTCGCATTCTCCAGCGCCTGTCCCCGCAGCGCCTCGGCCTGGCGAACCTGCGCCGCCGGGCGACCGCCCTGGAACAGTGGCATAGTCAGCTGCGCGCCCACGGTCGCGTTGACGCCCGAGCCGGGCACGTTGCCAGCCCCCGGCGGGGCGTTGATCGAGCCGAGATAGTTGAAGTAATTGCCGCTCGACACAGCCGCGACGCGCGGCAGCCGGTTGGCCCGCGCGACATTGATGTCATAGCGTGTGGCATCCGCAGCCCGGCGAGCCGCGATCAGCTGCGGATTCTGCTCAAGCGCAACGGCCACCGCCTGGTTGGGCGAGGCCGGCAGCGTGGGAAGCGCGGGCGGCTGTTCCAGCCCGACCGGCGCGACACCGACCACCGCGACATAATTTTCGCGGCTGGAAATCAGGTTGGCCTGCGCCGACTGAAGCTGTGCACGCGCCTGGGCCAGACGCGCCTCGGACTGAGCTACGTCGGTCCGGGTCAGATCGCCGACCTGGAACCGATCGCGCGAGGCGCGCAGGTTCGTGTCCAGCACATTGACGTTGCGGGTGTTGAGATTGACGATCGCCTCGTCGCGGATGACGTTCATGTACGCCGCCACGACATTGGTGAAGAGGTTCGCCTCCACCCCGCGCAGCTGCGCCCGGCCCGCATCGACCCGCGTCTCGGCGGCGCGCACCGCGTTCTTGACCGCCCCGCCCTGATAAAGGGGCACCGACAGCTGCAACGACCCGGTGCCGACCCGCTCAGGGTTCAGGAAGTTGTTGTTCGCAACGACGATATTATCGGTAAACTGCCCCGAGCCCTGCAGCGACGGCAGGCCGCTGGCGCGCGCGATCGGCACATTCTCATCGGTCGCGCGCTGGGCGGCGCGCTGGCCGGTGATCGTCGGGTTGGTCTGGTACGCCCGCACCATAGCCTCGCGCAACGTCTCCGCCGAAGCCGCGCCGGTGAGCAGCAGGGCCGCGCCGATCGCGACGCCGGAAGACAGGGCAGAAGTCAGGTGCAGGCGCATGGTCCCTCAGAATTGGAAGGCGCGAGGACGGGCAAAGCCCGGCAGGATGGTGCATTCGGCATCGGCAAAGGCGCGCACGCCGTGGCCGCCCTCGGTCCGGCGGCCGCTGGCCAGGCGGGTCACGCCGTTTTCGACCAGGCCGGTGACGATGCGACCGCTGATTTTGATCTGCTCGACCAGCGCGGCGGGCAGTTCCTCGACCGCGCCGTCGATGATCAGCACGTCATAGGGCGCACCGGCGGGGTGGCCCGCGTTCAGCGGCGCTTCGACGATCTCGACCTTGGCGTCGCCCGACAGCGCGGTGCGCGCGGCGGCGGCCAGCTCGGCCTGTTCCTCGACCGCGACGACGCCCGCAACGATCTCGGTTAGCAGCGCAGCGGTGTAGCCGGTGGCGGCACCGATCAGCAGGACACGGTCGCCCGCCTCCAGATACGCCTCGGTCAGCAGACGGCCGGTTGCCATCGGCAGGTTGATCGCACGCCCCCGCCCCAGGTCCAGCGTGCCATCGCGATAGGCGACGGGACGCAAGCCCTCGGGCGTGAAGACTTCGCGCGGAACCCGCGCCATCGCGGCGACGACACGCTGGTCGCTGACCGCGGTCGTCCGCAACTGGCTCACCACCATGGCGTGGCGCATCGCGTCGAAATTCGAGGAGTCATTGCTGGTCGTCATCATGGCCCATCCCTGTCGCACAACCGTTTTAGCTGCGCAATACACTAAATTGGTTCCCGCCGCTTCTATCGCGCGGGGGCTTTTCCGCCAAGCGTGCTTGCGGAGCGCTTCGGCAGGCTGACGATCGCAATTCAGAAGATGAAGAAGCAGGAGATTTCACAGCAAGACGGGTCGGCGCTACTGTATGGCGAGAACAAAAGGGTCGCAGACACCATCACTTGCGGATCAGCTCACGTCGCAGCATGATTACGCCATGAGCGCACCCGTTAAAAATTGAGGATTCAGCTCGACAAATGTCCAACAATAGACCCTGAAATATTTTTCGCGGAGCGTTGACACGACTATTTCATCGTGAAACGCGAAAAATATTTCAGTATCGCCTTCAGACGATTCTAATTGATCTTAACAATGCCGCCTCAATTGCAGTGATGGCGGATGGCACAAAGCTTCCGGAATGGCTCAACTGAACGGAACGCAATGCTCATACAACAGGGCAATTTGACCTGAGAAAATGGGGTAACGCCAGTTACCCCATCTCCAATTTATTGCCAGACTGTAATTGGCAGCCCAGACGGGGGAGGAGGTAGCTTCGGCGGCTGGTTACCTGGGCCACCCAAGTACCTTTGCTCGCAGATTGATATACATTGAGCCGCCTTGAGAGGATTTGCGTAGGGTGAATTAGCCCCCCAAGATTGACCACACCCTTGAACGCATGTGTAATATTTATCTTCCTGCGCATTCGCCGTAGCAGGAAAATACGCCAAAACGACCGCAAAAGCGAGGCCGGTACAAGATGAAAATGATCTTAATATGCCCATTTTTTCTCTCCTAATCCGAATCAGGTTTTCGTAATTTATCAAATCCCTTGGGAGGAGCAAGACTAGCCAGATCTGGTTTTTGGTGATGCGATCAAATCACGGCCATTAGATCGCGAATTACCCCGCAGGTTGGACTGGCCGGGCCCGCAAGCGTCATCAGCTGGCGATGCGCTTCGCCCAAGTTACTATAGCAAAGCGCCAAAGGCCGCAGACACTTTACCGTAGATAGAGCGAGAAAATGTCGGAAAGCACCCCAGAAAACTGTCGTTCCCGCTCGACTGTTGAGCAAGCAGGGCCGCCGCTAAATCGTCCCGCGCCGCCTCGGCTCAAACCGGGAACGCTGCACACTTTTTAAAATCGACTGTCCACTCCCCTGTTGACGCCGCGCGAAAAACCGCACACATGCCCGCCTCCCACGCATCGAGGCGCGATGGCGGAGTGGTGACGCAGAGGACTGCAAATTCACCGCGACTCACGCAAAACTGCCGATAGTTCGCAGTTTAGCGCCGTATTTCACATCACTGAAAATCAACGAGTTAGCCGGTGACTGCGAACTCGCAATTTGCTGCTTTGCGCTCAAGAAAAGGCGCGATGCGCAACTGAGCCGAGCTTTCGAGCTTGCGCCCGACAGAGCATCGGGTCATCCCTTTTCAGCTTCGCCGGGCCCGTCAGTGCGATCCCCGTACCCCTGGTCATTCGCAGCGCATTTTTGCGCCGTGACAAGCCCCGTACCCCGGCCGGTTTGCCCGAGTGGCTTACTCGGAAGGAGCACTGCTTCCACTGGAAGCACGCGTTTGGAAGCACAAACCCACGGTTTTTCGCGGCTTTGGAAGGGCTGTAAGGACTTTTCAGGTCCCCCTCATGTGCGTGTGCGCGCGTATGTGCGCACACGAGAACGGGTGAATTTGTCCTTCCACCTATTCCATTTCCTATTTCCATCAATTCTGCACCACCAAAAACCGCAGAAATCAGCCGTTTTTCAAATTGAAAGTTGGAAGGACCCCCGGTGAACCGTAACCTCCACTTGGAACCACAACTCCTTCCGGTGGGCCTGCCACCAAAATTCGAGGAGTTCTATCGAGCCAGCCTGCGTCGTGTGGCAGGATCGCGGATCAACGCCTCCGATCTCCGGGACGCATATCTCGCCTGGGCAAACGAGCGTAACGCGCCGGGGCTTGAGTTCGCAGAGATCAAGCGGTTGATGGCTTTCATTGGCCATGGTCGCAAGGCCTCGAACGGTGTTCAGTATCTCGACCTTGGGTTCGCGGGTGATCATCCGTCGCTGCCTGACACTCTGCCCAATCCATTCTGGGGAATGGTGGCAGCGGGCGAGCCGATGGACGCGGCTGTCGCTCGTGAGGTCATCTCGCGTATCGACGGGATGCTGAAAGAGATGCTCGAACTTCGGCAGATCGTCAGCAGTGCGGCGGATCGCGGCAACCCGGTTGCGGCTGCGCAGCGTACCCTGGGCCTGTTCGACTGATGGCGCAGGACAGCAACGCGACCCCGTTGTGGGTCACCCTCGCCAACGCTGCCATTGTCGCAAGTGGCGACGAGCCGCAGGCCGTCTCAGCGTTGATGCACGCTGCTGCGGCAATTCTCGATCGTCGCTTTGGATCGGTCGAGGCATCCCGCCTCATACGAGAGATCGCACTGGACGCTGAGGCGCAGATCGTCGGTGGGAGCGGGATAGTTGCCACGAAGCACTGACCATCGCGGGTCCTTCCTAGGCGCATGGCCTAGTCGCGGTGTGGCTGAGCGCTAACTTACGCCACCTACACCCAATCCTGAATTTTGAACTGTATGAACTTTTGAACAGGAAGCATGAACTATGTCCCAGGGCTGCATGTACGATCATGACGAGAAGAGCGCGGCCCGAATTCTGGGCGTGTCCGCACGTACGTTGAGAGCGTGGCGGAAGGGTGGAAAGATCGGCTATTACCGCACCCCAGGGGGCCGGGTGCGGTATAGCGTCGAGCAACTGATCGATGTACAGCGCGCGGGGTGCGTTCCCGCCGCAAATGGCCGCACGTTGCCGCATTCCGCCGCTCAACGGTAATCGACCGGTCTAACCAAGATCGGCCAGATGCTCGCATGACGAACGCGAGCGAAATCACCGTAGAACGGCGCGCCGATGCACCCGCGATCTCGCGCTCCGCATCGCTCAATCCGGCGACCTGGGACGCGACCAACAGGACGATCGAGGTCGTATGGACGACCGGCGCGCGGGGTGCGCGGTTCGACTGGGACAATCTCCGTGTCATCGAAGAAGAGCTGTCGACTGAGGCGACCAGCGTTCGCCTCCAGCGTCTGAATAGCGGAGCGCCCGTTCTCAACGCCCACGGCCGGGGCGACCTTTCCTCTCAGATCGGCGTCGTCGTGCCCGGCAGCGCCAAGATGGTCAGTGGCCAGGGTGTGGCGCTCCTCCGCTTGTCGAACCGGCCGGAGATCGCCTCGATCGTCGACGATATCGCGGCTGGCATCATCCGAAACATCTCGGTCGGTTACGTCGTCCACGTGTGGGAGGTCGAGGAGCGCAACGGCACAACGCCGGTCTGGCGCGCGATCGACTGGGAGCCCACCGAGATCAGCTTCGTCCCGGTCCCCTTCGACCCTGCTGCACAGGTCCGCGCGACCACCGACCTTCATCCATGCATCATCCGCCAGAAAGGCAAAGCCATGACGACGCCCGCGACCATCTCCACCACCACCGACGACAACGTCAACACTCATCAGCGTGGTGATACCAATACCCCATCCGGCTCCGCCGCGTCGATTACCGAACTCCGCCGCTATTTCGACATGCTGGGGGAAACGGGCGAGTTGGGGGAGACGCAACGCGCCTCGCTCATTCTGGAGGCAGCGGAGCGCGGCCTATCCATGACGGAGGTCCGGAGCATGACCGTCCGCATGATGGGGGATCGTCAGCGGCAACAGACAGGTCCGCTGGCCTTTCACTCCGGGGGCGACCAGACTTTCGACAATCCGCAGTTTCATGCCCGCGCGATCGAGGATGCGTTGTATGCCCGTATGAGCGGCGCGGCGCCGTCGAGCGCCGCGCGCGAATTCATGGGCATGTCGATGGTGCAGATCGCCGGTGCCATGCTTGAGCGATCCGGTCGAGGCCATGCGCGTAACCTCAGCCCCACGGACATTCTGTCGGCGGCCGCGTGGAACGGCAATGGCACCCGCGCCGGGTCGCATGGGTACATGGCGCGCGCGGCAGGGATGATGACCACCAGTGATTTCCCCGAATTGCTGACCGGCGCGGGCCAGCGCTTTCTCATGGACGTCTTCGCAGCTGCAGGGTCGCCCCTGAAACAGGTCGCGCGCCGTCGATCGGCGCGCGATTTCCGGGCGATCAGTGGCATCGAGCTGTCGGGGTTCGGGACTTTGCAGGAGGTGCAGGAAGCCGGAGAGATCAAGCATGGCAGCTTCAAATCGCGCAAGGAAAGCTATGCGCTGAAGACCTATGCGAAGCAGTTCGGATTGAGCCGCCAGGCCATTATCAACGATGACCTGGGGGCGTTTGGCGACCCGATACGCAGCATGGCGCGGTCGGCAGCGGAAACGGAGGCGGCACTGTTCGCCAAGCTGGTGACGTCCAACCCGACCATGGCTGACGGCAGTCCGCTTTTCGACGCTGTGCACGGCAATCTCGCTCCGGCGGCTGATACGGGAAAACCGGTTGGCACCAACATTTCCAACGGCCGCATTGCGATGCGTCGGCAAAAGGACCTCGATGGTGTGACGCCGCTGGCCACAGCACCGAAATTCATCGTGACGGGGCCCGATCTCGAAACGTGGGTGGAGCAGTTGCTCAGCGAAACGATCAGCCCCGCCCGGGCCGATGATGCCAACCCCTTTGCTGGCAAATTGACACCCCTAGTCGAACCCCGCTTCGATGGGCCTTCTTGGTATCTATTCGCGGACCCGTCCCTCTCACCGGTCCTCGAATACGCATATCTCGACGACTTGCCAGGTCCGCATATCGAAACGCGCGACGGCTGGGACGTCCTCGGCACGGAGTTCCGGGTCTACATGGATTTCGGTGCCGGTGCGGTCGACTGGCGCGGCGGTTTCAAGAACACCGGCGCGACCGGTTAACGAAAGCGAAGCGTGGATAGCCGCGATCAATCAGGACCACGCTCCGGAAGGGAACACCGGATCAACATCCTGACGCGGCGGCTTGAAAGGCAGCCGAAAGCTGGCGAGGCTCAACCTCTGAGATCTCGCCAGCAGCCATGAGGAAGGCATTCATGGACATGACGGCCTGTATCGCGGTCGATAGCCGGGAGATCGCCCGAGCGTTCGGCCGGCGTCATCACAACGTGCTGGCAGCGATCGACTTGGTACTGCGCCAGTGTCCCGCAGCGGTGCCGCACTACCGATTTGAGTATCACCCCGTAACCGCTGGTTTGGGTGGGACGCGGTACGTGCGGCATGCACTGATTGATCGCGAGGGCTTCATGCTGCTGGCGATGTCGTTTCCTTCGACGCAGCGGGATACAGCGCTGACCCTAGCCTTGACGCTGATTGGCCCCTCCAGCCTCACCGCGTCCTGATCGCAACCGCTGCTCATCAGTGCGGCCGATTACCTTTAAAAACCCCCTTAGACACTGGAGGGCCATCCCCTGATGATGGTCGACCTGCATGAATGCGATAGCGAGCATGATGCACAACTTCGCTCCTCTCTCGCGAATTTCGATCCCTTCGATAGTAGCTTGGCTTCGCGGTAGGCCGCCATCATGTGCATATAGGATCCGGTTCCGGCCGTTTGCCTCGCTTGCGATCAACCTGTCGACCTTCCGAGATCCAGCGACTTTTTGTACGGCTGCATCGAAGTAATCACCCTCCGCTACGCCTGGTCGTGACCCAACCATCCCTAGCGGATCGGCCAGTACGATCTCATAATCCTGCATATTTGGTGGCAGTTCGACAAACTGACGAATTGGCAAAGCAATAGTCAACTTTGGCGGATCAGCGGAAAGCGTGACGTTCATGGTTATTGGCTTATGGTGAAACACCTCATGCCGTACCGCCCCTAAGAAAAAGTATACCGCAGCCTTATGCGGGTGCATCCATAGATTTATCTTTTCGGCATCGGGGTATTTGCGAACTTGTAGGCTGCGTATAAGTGCCGAGGCAGCTTCCTCTGCCGCTGTAATGGCGCGAAACGAGGATATTTCTCTATCCAGTGGGAACAATTCTTTTGCACGAGCGAACCCATCGAGTGCGTTCTCAGCGCGATACCGAATTGGCCCAGGAAGGTTCTTGATTGCCTTAGGGAGCATTCGCCAAATGGCATCCGCATCCTGCACGTCACCGACTGAAGGAGGAGGTTCAGAAGCCAATGCGATTCTCCTAAATTCCGCAGATTTCCTCGGTTTGTGATAGGCTGGCGTTCTGCAAGTTACATTTTCGCGATAGATACGATCAGCGCGCCGATCGCGATCACCAAGGACGCGACGCTGATCCAGTAAGCACGCCCTGCTGGCGCAGCCCACGCTTCTCTGCGCCGCAACTCCCTGTCCAGCAGCGAGAGGCTCTGCCTGTTTGTTGCCTTGCCTATCCAGCGGTGGAGCGCATCGTTCGACAGATGCCGCACGACGTCGGTATCGATAGGATCGATCACCTTTGTCGTTTCAAGTTCATACATCATCACTCGAATGTCGTTGCGCCGGCCGCGACGAAATCGCAGCCAGCGCCGGCGCAGGCACTCAAGCATCGGCAGCAAGCCTATCCTCGACGATTGAGAAAATCGCCTCGGGGCGGCCGGGCGGGGGCAACTGTGATGCGATCCACGCATTCAGCGCCGTCAACTGCTCAGAAGGGAAACGAGCCATCTTGCGGGTGTCGATTCCGGTTCGCGGACGACGGCCTAGGTTTTTGATATCAGCTGTTGACCGCGGCATGGGTTATTGATGCCACAACGGCGAACCGGTGCAAGGCTTAGGAGCCTCGCACCGGTCGCCTTGGAGCAGGAATTGGCCATACAGACCCCGCAGGAGCTGGTGGCGCGCGAAACCGAACGAGTGCGCAGGATCTTCGTAATCGAGCGGTCGAAGCGTAGCGACGCGGACCGTCGAGAGCCTATATCGCTTCGATCACCCGCACCCGCGACGAGATGAACGAGGCGATGGAAGACGTGTCCGTGCGCGGTCTCGATTCGTTGATCGACGGCATCGCCAGCGCCACCAACGATTTCGAGTTTCTCGGCAAGACGTTCACCAACGTCACGAACGGCATCATTGCCGACCTTGCACGGATCGCCCTGCGCAGGGCGCTTGTGGGCACGATCGGGCGCATTCTGGGTATCGCCACCGCGACGCAACCCAACGCAGCCGTAGAGGCTGCATTCGGCACGGGAGATGCAGGCACGGCCGCCCTCAACCCGAGCGATGGGTTGACCCCCGCGTCCAGCATCCTGTCGAAATAGGGCGGCGGCCGCGCTCGTGGCGGCCCTATCAACGCGTCCGAATGGTATATGGTCGGTGAAGAGGGGCCGGAGCTTTTCGCACCTGGTATGAGTGGCACGATCATTCCCAACGGCGGCCTTTCGCGTGGCGGGACGGGCAAGCCCACCGTCGTTCAACTGGTGGTCGGGGAAGGCCAGATGTTCGTGCCGCGCGTTCAATCGATCGCCGGGCCGGTATCGGTGCAGACGGTGCGATCGGCCGGGCGTTCCAATGCCATCCGTAGCAGGCAGACGGTATCATGAGCTTCACGATCGGATTCTCGGGCGGCAAGGAGCTGATGGAAGCGCTGGAAGAACTGAAGCCATCGCTCCGCAAGCCCGTCATGCGGCGATCGGCGCAAAAGGCGCTGGTGCCTTTCCTAGACGCCGTGAAACGTATGGCGCCCGTTGCGGAGGTCGAGGGCGGCGCGCTGCGCGACAGCTATGTCATCGGCGGTCCATCCAAGCTCACCGGCCGGGAGAAGGGGCGCGCCAGAAACGAAATGGGCAAGGTCGATGCGGTTGCTTACGCGGGTACGTCAAACCCGGCGGGCAAGTTGCAGGAATTCGGCACGCGATATCAGTCAGCGCAGCCACATGCCCGCCCCGCCTGGATCGAGACGCGGGAAAAGGTGCTAAAATCGTTCGCGGATGAGATGTGGGAGGACATCGCCAAGACGGCCGCGCGAGCGGCTAAACGCGCGGCCAAGGCACGGGGCGAAGCGGCATGAGCTTGCATCCAAAAGTGGATGCAAGCTCATGCCCTCACTTTTGAGGGCATGCCATTGCGTCCACTTTTGGATGCAATGGCCATAAGGGCCTTCCGGCCGAGTATCTTGCGTCCACTTTTGGACGCATGGTCGGACACCCCACCATTGCGCTCACTTTTGAGCGCAATGGCATCCCGATCCGGAGTGCGTCAGCCAGCGGGTGGCGTCTCAGGCCGGAGGTAATCGGGAAGGTCCTTCCACCGTTCCATCTCTTCTTCGCTGGTCAGTTGCTTTTCCGCGCTGACGAAGCTGGGGGAGGCCGTGTTGAAGATCGTCTCCATTCCATGCGCCACCACCTTGAGCAGCGGCGCCTCGAACGCGACAACCGTCGATACGGACGATCCTTCGTAATCCCCAAGGCCGGTGGTGATTTTATAGTCCCTGCCGATCTCGAACATGCTGCCCTCACTTTTTGCCCCATGACGACACATAGGGGCATATCGACTGGAACTTGCGCCCGAAAGTGAGCGCAAGACCATGAACGAGAAAGTTCGTCGATAGTGACCATGCGCTCACTTTTGAGCGGATGGTCAATCCGCCAGGCGTTCCGCCAACAATGCCCGGATCGCCTCCGGCCGCGACGGCTCAGGGTCCTGTCGTGCCCGCCACGCGTCGAGCGCAGCGAGTTGAGACGGCTGCAGACGAACCATAACCGGCGTCGCATCGGTGCGCGGCCTACCCCGGCGGGGTTTTTCAATATTGTCTATTGCATCGTCCACAAATTGACGATATTGAAAAATACGAGCCGAAGCAAGGAGGCAACCTCGCTTCGGCTCTGACCACATCGCACGGAGTCTACCCATGCAACAGGCTATTTGCGCCCATAGCGCCACCGTGGCGTGCGCGTCACTGGAAAATTCGTCCTCTTTTTCCGCCACCCGTCGCGGCCTGCTCGCCGGGCTGTCCGCGATCCCGGCCGTCCTCTTGGCGGGACAGCCCATCCAGCCCTCCAGTCCCTTCCAACGCGCCCTCGCCATCAATCGTGCAGCCGAGGCTCGGTTCAACAACCTGCCCGGTGAAATGGAACTGGCCAGCCCGAAGGCCTATGACCTCGAACAGGATCGCTACATCGCGACCTGGGAGGCGGTCTTCGACGCGGAGCCTGCGAACTGGTCGGAGTTCGTGAAGAAGCTCGAATTCGCCTGTGAGGATGGCGATTGTGCCATGACCGAGGACCAGGCGGCAAAGCTGCTGGCGGACGCCAAGCGCCTGCTATCGTATCAAGCGCTACGCACCATTTGACGATCTGCGTTTCATGCGATACGTATCAGTCGCAACGCAAGGAGTGCTGACCGTGTCAGAGTGGCCTGAATCCCTTCTTTTCCGCCGGTTCGAGGCGCGTGAGGTCACGATGCTGACGGGCGTATCCCAAGATCGACAACGCCTCATCGGCATGCGCTATTTCGATTATCGAGAATCGATCAAGCCGGAAGGTGGTCGACGTCGGTGGAACTGGGCCGGGGTCCAGCGTCTCGCCATCTTCGATGCGGCCCTTGGCCACTTGGGTGGCGGGGAGAAGGCGCTGCGCGTGATCCGGTCGGACGACATGGAAATGCTGCTCGATTTCGATCTCCGCGAGCACCCGCAAGACCACCTCATCTTCATGGACCTGACCATAGAGAAGGTGGAGGTGGTCGACCCTGATCGCCTGGCCCGGATTTTCAACGGGCATTGGGTCGATAGCGCAGGCAAGCTGCTGAAGCCCGATTCCGCATATATCTATAACGTCACAGCGCTTCAGCGCCGCCTCTGCGCACGCCTCGGTCTCGATACAGACCGCGCAACCGATCCTTCCAAAGTGGAAGTGCAAGAGAGCGACGCCAAGGACGAGGGGTAAGGGGTATGACGGACGACAACCGCAAAAACCTGCCCGACTGGCCCAGGCTGATGCCCATCGCCATGGCAGCCGCATATTACAGCATGAGCGAAAACACGTTTCGCCTCCTGGGGATCGTGCCGATCGAACGCGGTCGCAAGGTTCTGTACGACCGGCGGTCGCTGGACATCTTCGCTGATCGCATGGGCGGACAGCCGATCGATGGCGTCGACGCAGAGCGTGCAGCCGTCGACCAGGAGCGCGCGTTCCTCGCGCGGCGCAGGAATGGTCGGAGCTAAAAAGCCGGCGGCTGGCCGGGATAAGAAGCTGAAGTACCTGGATGGCCCCAAGAAGGGCAAATACTGGTACTTTCGGCATCCCGTCGTCGGGCGGGTCCCCCTGCCCGGCGCGCCTGGCGAGGGACCGTTCCTGCGCAAATACGCGGAGCTGGTCGAGCTGATCGGCAAGCCAGCAGGGTCTGTCGATCGGGGCAGCTTTGCCTGGCTGATCCGCAAGTACGAACGAAGTGTCGAGTTCAAGAGCCTCGCGGACGCGACGCAGAAGGACTATTCCAGCACCCTCCGACTTATCGACGAGGAGCTAGGCGACCAACAATATCGCTTCACCACGCGGGCTATGATTAAAGCCGTCCGCGATGATCACGCCGCGAACACCCGCAAGGCCCATAAGATCAAGCAAATGGTCAGCCGCCTCTACAGCTGGGCTGATGAAAACAGCTTGGTGCCGGAAGGCCTGAACCCCGCCAAGGGTATCAAGGAATTGAAGCCCAAGGGTGGCAAGAAGCAATACGTCGTCTGGTCGGATGCGGAGGTGGAGCTGTTTCTATCGCTTTGCCCGCCCCACTTGGTCACGCCTGTGATGATCGCGCTTTATACCGGTCAGCGTCGGGAAGATATCGTGCGAATGACCTGGCAGCAGTTTCAGGGCGGTGTCGTGCGGGTCAGGCAAAGCAAGACTGGCGCGATGCTCGACATCGCCTGCCATACGGCATTGCGCAATCATCTGGAGCAGCTGCGACGGAGTGCGCGAGGCGTTGTCGTGTGCACGACGGTGACCGGCAAGGCATTCACCGCCAACAGCCTCTCCCAGGCGATCAGGCAAGCGCTCTACGGCATGAAGGAGATGCCCAACGGTCGATCGATCCATGGCCTCCGCTACGCGGCTGGATCGCGCATGGAGGAAGCTGGCTGCACGGTTGCCGAAATAGAATCGGTGCTGGGGCATTCGACATTCAAGATGGCCATGAAATACGCCTCCCAGCGCATTGCCGCGCGTTCGGCCGTCGAAAAAATGGAGGGCGCACGAGGTGCTTGAAATGGCAAAAGTGCGAACCACCCACAGAAAAGTGCGAACTCGGGTGTTGACGGGAGGCGAAAACCCCAGCATTTGCGCGGCCACGGCGCGATGGCGGAGTGGTGACGCAGAGGACTGCAAATCCTTGCACCCGGGTTCGATTCCCGGTCGCGCCTCCAGGTTTTTCCTGACATTACCGGACCCTATGGCCGTGTTGGCCAATGGCTTGGCGAGAGCCGGGGCATCCTCGTGATTCGCAATCATGTCCCGCCTGTCCGCGAAAAGCGGTGGACCGTGCCTAGGCTCCATGCCTAAGTCGCCGCTTCGACGGGCTTGAGGGATATGGGAATGCGGCGACTGGCGATGATGGCGGCTTTGGCTCTGACCAGCACGGCGATGCAGCCTGTTCTGGCCCAGACCGTCCCTTCCGCTCCCGCCACCCAGGCTCCCACCAAGACCGCGCCGACCGCGGTTGACTACGACATCGCCTTTCCGCGCGCGCAGCATCACGAGGCGCAGGTCAGCGTCACCTATCGCGACCTTCCCGCCGGTCCGGTGCGCTTTCAGATGGCGCGCTCCTCGCCTGGACGCTATGCGCTGCACGAGTTCGCCAAGAACGTCTATTCGGTCTCCGCCGTCGATGGGGCGGGCCGTCCGCTGACCGTCCAGCGCACCGATCCTTATGGCTGGACCGTGCTCGCGCATGATGGCACGGTGACCGTCCGCTACACGCTGTTCGGCGACCGGGGCGACGGCACCTATGCGCAGATCGATCCGACCCATGCGCGGCTGAATATCCCCGCCACCTTCCTGTGGGCGGTGGGTCAGGACGCGCGGCCGGTGCGCGTCCGCTTCCACCCCGCGCCGGGCTGGAAGATCGCGACGCAGATGGTGCCGACCGACGATGCCAATGTCTTCACCGCACGCGACCTGCAATATTTCATCGACAGCCCCGTCGAGCTGTCCGCCTGGGACGCGCGCAGTTGGACGGTGGCGGACGGCGCGAAACGCTACAGCATTCGCCTGACCGTGCATCATAACGGGACGCCCGCCGATCTCGACCGGTTCGCCGCCATGGCGCAAAAGGTCGTCGCGCAGCATATCGCCGTCTTCAGTGCGCCGCCGCCCTTCGATTATGGCACCTACACCTTCCTGGCCGATTACATGCCGCAGATCAGCGGCGACGGCATGGAGCATCGCAACTCCACAGTGATCAGCCAAGCGCGATCGCTGGCCGCCGCCGATTTTTCGCAGATCCAGACGCTCAGCCACGAATTCTTCCACGCCTGGAATGTCGAGCGCATCCGCCCCGCCGAGCTGGAGCCGTTCGACTTCACCCGCGCGAACGCCACGCCGTCGCTGTGGCTGGCCGAGGGCTTCACCCAATATTACGGGCCGCTGGCGGTGGTGCGTGCGGGCGTGATGCCACTGGACGATTACATCAAGCAATTGTCGGGGACGCTGAACGGCCTGATCAACACGCCGGCCCGGCGCTATGGCGGGCCGCAGGAGATGAGCCTGCGCGCCCCCTTCGTCGATGCGGCCCAGTCGATCGACCCGACCAATCCCAATATCTTCGTTTCCTATTATCCATACGGCGCGGTCATCGCGCTGGCGCTGGACCTGGAGTTGCGCCAGCATTTCCCGCAGCTGTCGCTCGACGACTATATGCGCCAGCTGTGGCGCAACCACGGCAACCCGGAGCGCAGCTATCGCCCAGACGACCTGCGTGTCGCGCTGGCGCAGGTGACCGGGGACCAGGCCTTTGCCGACCGCTTCTTTGCGCGCAGCGTGACCGCCAGCGGCCTGCCCGACTTCGCGCCGCTGCTCGCACAGGCGGGGCTGACCCTGCGCGCCGCGCGACCGGCCAAGGCCTGGGCGGGACCCAGCCCGATCAAGGGCGATGCGGGCCTGTCGCTGGCCACGCCGACCGCGCCGGGCACGCCCTTTTACGAGGCCGGGCTCGACAAGGGCGACCAGATCGTCAGCGTCGACGGCGCGCCCGTGACCACGCCAGAGGACTGGGCCGCGCTGCTCGACCGTCATGCCCCGGGGGACAGACTGGCGATCGTCTACCGCCAGCGCGGCGGCGAGCGGAGCGGGACGCTGACCCTGGCCGCCGATCCGATGATGGAGATCGTACGCAATGAGGGGCTCGGCCAGGCGCTGACGCCCGAGCAGGCGCGCTTCCGCCAAGCCTGGCTGGGCTCGCGCCCGGTGCCCGCCCCCTCGCCCATCGTCACGGGGCTGCGCTGAGGGCACCCGTCCGGGAACGCGAAAGCGGGCTGGCGGGTTGAGCGCCGCGTGATCATTTCGGGGACAGCCGGTCATCTCGGCCCTTGCGGAGGGACGGACGCCATGCGAATGCGCGGCGAGGAGCCAGATATTTTGTGAACCAAATCGAGATCCCGGGCCATCTGGCCGCCTATCTGGACCAGTCTCCGATCGCCTTGGCTCTGGCCGACGCAAGGGGAGACAATCCCCTCATCTTCATCAATCATGGTTTCCGTCAGCTGACCGGTTACACCAGTGAGGACATGATCGGGCACAACTGTCGAATGCTGCAACGCGACGCCGACAATGTCGAAGCGCGCGAGCGAATTCGGGAGTTCCTGGCCAATGACCGGCAGCTCAATGTGCGGACCATGTTGATCAACTTCCGCAAGGACGGCTCGCCCTTCGTCAACCTGCTCTACATGTCCAAGCTGCGGCTGCTGGGCGGCGACATGCCCTATATCTTCGCCTCGCAATTCGATGTCAGCCGGTCGCAGCCCGAGCGGCTGACGGCCTATGACGCCGAACTCGGCCGCACTCTGGGCAAGCTGACGCCGATCCTGGCTGAAAGCGGCATGGTGCTCGAAGGATCGCTGACCGCCATCGCCAACACCGCCGCGACCATCGCCCAGGCCAAGCTGACCCTGTCGGACCTCGACAGAGCGGCTTTTCCGTGAGCGACCACGCATCCACATCGCCACCGGAGGTGACACAGGATCGCGGCGGCGCGCCGGTTCCGGTCGTCGGCATCGGTGCATCGGCCGGCGGGCTGGAGGCGCTGCGCGAAATGCTGACGCCCGCACGCGCGCCGACCGGCATGGCGTTCGTCGTGGTCCAGCATCTCGACCCCAATCACGAGTCCATGCTCGCCCAGCTGCTCGACCGCCACACCAATCTGGAAGTGCGCCAGTGCGAGGGGCTGGAGCGGATCGAGGCCGACCGGGTCTATATCATCCCGCCGGGCCGGGGCCTCGCCATTCGCGGCGGCGTGCTGGAACTGACCGATTTCGTCCAGCCGCGCGGGCTTCGCCGCCCGATCGATGATTTCTTCCTGTCGCTGGCCAGCGACCAGCAGGCCAACGCCGCCTGCGTTATCCTGTCGGGCACCGGCGCGGATGGCACAACGGGTCTGCGCGCGATCAAGGAACATGGCGGCGTCGGCGTCGTCCAGAAGCCCGAGACCGCTCGCTATGACGGGATGCCCCTGTCGGCGGTCGGCACCGGCCTGGTCGATTTCGTCAAGCCGCCCAGCGAGATCCTCGACTGCCTCCACGCTTTCTTCTCGCGCCGCTCGGGCGAAGCCAAGGAGCATGAGGCGGAGGTCGTCGCCGACCATATCGACGATCTGTGCCGGGTGCTGCGCAATGCGGTCGGCCACGACTTTTCGGGCTATAAGCGCACGACGCTGGTCCGCCGCGTCGAGCGGCGGATGCACGTGCTCGGGATCGGTACCGGATCGGCCTATCTGGCGCGGGTGAAGAGCGACGCCGACGAATGCGAGGCGCTGTTCCGCGACCTGCTGATCAACGTCACGCGCTTCTTCCGTGATGCCGAATTGTTCGAGACGTTGCGCACCAAGGCGATCGAGCCGCTGACCCGCCATCGCGACCCGGACGAGGATATCCGCATCTGGGTACCCGGCTGCTCCAGCGGCGAAGAAGCCTATAGCATCGCGATGCTGTTCGCCGAAGCCGCGCGCGAGACCGGCCAGCCGCTGGCGGTGCAGATCTTCGCGACCGATATCGACGAACAGATGCTGCAGATCGCGCGCGAGGGCAGCTATCCGGCCTCGGCGTTGGCCGACATCCCCGCGCCTTTGCGCGAACGTTACACCATGCCGCATGCCGAGCGGTTCACCATCGCCGCGTCGATCCGCGACATGATCCGCTTTTCCAACCACAGCCTGGTCAAGGACCCGCCCTTTTCGCGGATCGACCTGGTGTCGTGCCGCAACCTGCTGATCTATTTCGACGACCGGTAGCAGCAATCGGTGCTGCCGCTGCTCCATTATGCGCTGCGACCCGGCGGCTATCTGTTCCTCGGACCGTCGGAAAGCGTCGGGCGGTTCGACCATCTCTTCCCCGCGATCGACGGCCATGCGCGACTGTTCGAGCGGTCGCCGGGTTCGCCCTCCTATCCCATCGACCTGCCCGGCGGCATGAACCGCAGCCCGCGTCGGCGCGGCGAACGGGGCGAGCGCGACGGCACCGCGGGAAGTAATGACGAGAGCATGATGATGCGCCGCATCGTCGATCGTTATGCCCCGCCCAGCATGGTGGTAGACCAGGATGGCGCCATCCTGGCGGCATTCGGCAAGCTCAGCCGTTATTTCAATTTCCCCGTGACTCGTGCGGGCGGATCGAGTGCGGTGACGCTGGCGCGCCCCGGCCTGCGCGAGGTGATCGGCCCGATGCTCCGCCAGGCCCGCGACGCGCGCAAGCGGATCGCGGCGCGCGACGTGGCGGTCACGACCGAGTTCGGCGTCCAGAAGGTCGAGGTCGTCTGCGATCCCATGACCGACGGATCGCTGCTGTTCCTGTTCCGTGACAGCGCACCGTTCAGCCCGATCGAGGCGAGCGACCTGGCCGATCTGGAGCCCGGCGACGACCATATCGAGGCGCTGGAGGACGAGTTGCGCCTGACCCGCCACCGGCTGCGCTCGACCGTCGAGGAGCTGGAGACGGCGAATGAGGAGCTGAAGAGCTCCAACGAAGAAATGATGTCGATGAACGAGGAGCTTCAATCGACCAACGAGGAATTGTCGACCGTCAACGACGAGCTGAAGACCAAGGTCGATCAGCTGACCATCGCCAATTCCGACCTGCGCAACTTCTTTGAGTCGACCGACCTCGCGGTGGTGGTGCTCGACCGGAACCTGCGCATCCGCAGCTATACCGAGGCGGCGCGGTCGATCTTCCCGTTGCAGCTCAGCGACCGGGGGCGATTGCTGGCGGATGTCTCCACCCGGCTGTCCAACACCGATTATCTCGACGGTGCGGCCGATGTCGCGGCGGGCGGCCCGACGACGCAGCAGCGGGTGACGACGCGTGACGGCGAGCGGACGCTATCGCTGCGCATCCTGCCCTATCGTACGCAGGGCGACGGCATCGACGGCGCGACGCTGGTCCTGACCGACATCACCGATGCACTGAGCATGGAGCGCGAACTCGCCGCCGAGCGCGAGCGACTGGATCTCGCCATCAAGGCGGGCGGCATCGGCGTGTGGGAGTATCGCAGCGGCACGGGCGAGATGATCCTGGACGAAACCGGCCGCCACCTGTTCGGCTTCGGCGAGCAGGAGGATGCCGACCGCGTCGCGCAGGTGTTCGACCGGATCGTGCCCGAGGACCGGCCGGGCGTCGAGCTGGCGCTCGCAGAAGCGATGGCCGGGCGCGGCGATTTCGAGATGACCTTCCGTCTGGACCTGGATGGCAAGGAACGCTGGATCAAAGGCTTTGGCCGGGTCGTCACCGCGTCGGCACCGCACCGGATGGTCGGTGTGTCGATCGACGTGACCGCCGAATATGCCATCGCCGAGACGCGCGAGCTGATGCTGCGCGAGATGAACCACCGGGTGAAGAACCTGTTCGCGATCATCTCCGGCATCGTCTCGGCCGCGGCGCGCTCGCATGACGACGTGACCGAGATGGCCGACGACGTGCGCGAGCGGATCGCGACGCTGGGCCGCGCCCATTCGCTCGCTTCGCCTGCGGGCGAACAGCAGGCGATCGACCTGGGCTCCTTGGTGCAGGCGACGATCGCCCCCTATCAGGGACAGTCGACCATCCATATCGACGGCC
Organism: Sphingomonas sanguinis NBRC 13937; assembly: GCF_001591005.1. Classification (GTDB taxonomy): domain Bacteria; phylum Pseudomonadota; class Alphaproteobacteria; order Sphingomonadales; family Sphingomonadaceae; genus Sphingomonas; species Sphingomonas sanguinis. The sequence continues at coordinate 61,702 of NZ_BCTY01000007.1, read as the reverse complement.
CGAAGCTGCTGGTCGACCGGCGGTGCCTGTCGCCGCTGGCGCTGATCCTGCACGAATGGGCGACGAACTCGGTCAAATATGGCGCGCTGGCGAAGCCCTCGGGCGAACTGGCGGTCAGCTGGACGCTGAGCGACGGGCAGTTGCACCTGACATGGGCGGAAACCGGCGGGACGCTTCCCGACGAAGAGACGGGCAAAGGCTTCGGCACGCTGCTCGTCCAGACCTCGTCCCGTCAATTGGGCGCGCAGCTGGAGCGGAAATGCGTCGACGGACGTTTCCTACTCAGCCTAGCTTTGCCGGAGAGCATTTTGTCGCATGACTAAGACGATTTTGCTGGTCGAGGACGAGTTCTTCGTGGCGCTGGATCTCCAGTCCATCATCGAGGATGGCGGCTATCAGGTCGATGGCCCCTATGTCAGCGTCGAGGATGTGCTGGCGCATCTGGACGGCGACAAGCCCGAACTGGCCTGCGCGATCCTCGACGTGCGGCTGCGTGACGGAGAAGTGTTCCCGGCGGCAGAGCGACTGCGCGAAGCGGGCGTGCCGTTGATCTTCCATTCGGGCCATGCCGACGAACAGGCGCTGCAGTCGCGCTACCCGGGTGCGGCAGTATGCGGCAAGCCCTGCTCGCCGTCGCTGCTCCGCCGTACCCTATCGATGGCGGTGTCGGGGCCAGCGGAAACCGACCGGGCGGCGGAATGATGTCGGCCGGGGCTCGGTGAGACATCCTGCCCTCCCCCAGCCCCTCCCGCCTGCGGGAGGGGAGTGTTAGAAGAGCCCTACCCCTCCAACCTTCTTCACCCCTCCCGCAAGCGGGAGGGGCCGGGGGAGGGAAAAGAGCCTCGCAGAGACCATCCTACTCCATCATCCAAACGCCCCCCGCCCCATGCGCCCCGTCGCACGCAACAACGCAGCTTGGGCGGTCAGCACATCGACCTGCGCCCGCGCCACAGCCAGCTGCGCCGAGCGGTAACTCTGGTCGGCCACCAATATGTCGACCGTCGTGCGCAGGCCGAAGCCATATTCGGCGCGCACGCCCTTCAACGCCAGGTCGGCCGCCTGCAACCCCTCGGCACTGGCCTTCAGCCGTCCCTCGGCAGCGGTGAGTGACGCCCAGGCCGTGTCCGCCGCCCGCACCGCGCCGCGCGCCGCCGCATCCGCGTCGAACCGTTCCGCGCGGGCATTGGCCTCGGCCTGGCGCACCCGCGATGCGATGAGCCCGCCGGTCAGCAGCGGCACGCGCAGCGACAGTCCCGCATTGGCTGCACTGTCGAAGCCGGTGGCGGTGCCGCCCGCCCATTGCACGCCGCGCCCATAGCCGCCGCCCAGATCGACGGCGGGCGCACCGTCCGCCCGCGCTTGGCCGATCCGCGCCGTCGCCGCCTCGACGCGCCGCTTCTGGGCGAGGAGCAGCGGGTTGCTCGCTTCCGCCGCGTCACGCGCATCGGCCAAGGTTCGCGGCAAGGCGGCGGGCGTCGCGATGACCGCCTCCAGCGTCCCCGCATCGCGGCCGACAATCGCACGATAGGCCGCCGCGGCGCTGGCCACGGCACCTTCCGCATCGACCAGATTGGAGACGACGCTGGCCCGCTGCGCCTCCAGCTGCGCGACGTCGGTTCGGGTCGCCTGTCCCAGGCCATAGCGCGAGCGCGCCTCCGCCACCTGGCTGTCGAGCCGCTGAATACCGACCCGCGCCACCTCGACCGCCTGCTGGGTGTAGAGCAGGTCGGCATAGGCGGCGACCACACGCTCCAGCACATCCGCCTCGACATCGCGCAACGTCTCGCCCCCAGCCGCGACATCACCTTGCGCCGCGCGCACCGCCGAAGTGACCCGTCCTCCCGTCCAGATCGGCAGCGTCGCCGTCACGCCCCCCAGCGCCGAGGTCGAACCGGTGCGAACCCCGGTCGCGTCATAGCCCAGCCGGTCATAGCCCGCATTGCCGGTCGCCGCGGCAGTCAGCCGCCCGGCGGCCCGCGCCTGGTTCGGGGTCTCCGCCAGCGCATTCTGCCGGGCACGCGCGGCGGCGAGTTCGGGATTGCCGTCCCACGCCGCCGCGATCGCCTGTCGCAGCGTTTCCGCCGAGGCGGGGGTGGCCGCGATCATCGCCACCCCTATCAACCACCACCGCATTCGCTTAGTCATGGCGCAGCGCCCAAGCGGGGGCGGCCCGGCTGGCCTTGAGCGACTGACCCAGCACGGTCAGCACCGCGATGGTCAGCGCCAGCGCGGTCGCCGCCGCGAAATAGAGCGGCGACAGACTGATCCGATCGTCGAACCCGGCCAGCCAGGTCCGCATCGCAATAAACGCCAGCGGCCAAGCGACGAGATTGGCGATTAGTACCGGGCGCAGGAACTGCCCGACCAGCAGTTTGACGATATCCGTGGCCGACGCGCCCAGCGTCTTGCGGATACCGATCTCCTTCACGCGCCGCTGGGTGTTGAACGACGCAAGACCCCACAGCCCGACGCACCCGATCAGCACGGCCAGCCCTGCACCGATACCGAACAGACGGGTCGCCCGGTCGTCGGCCTTGTAATAGTCTTCCAGACTCTGGCCGACGGTGTAGGCCTCGAATGGTACTTGTGGCGCAATCTGGGCCCAAAGAGAGCGAAGGGTCGCGATTATCGCTTGTGGATCACCGTCGATCTGAAAAGTCGTTCGCGGGTTTCTGGAATATTCCGACCTGTAATAATACATGGTCCCGTTCACGGCCTCGCGGGGAGAAAAGAACCTCGCATTCTCCACCACGCCCACAATCATCCGGGCATTGACGTTCGGCTTTCCGACAATCTTGCCGATCGCTTCCTGCGGACTACGGAATCCGAGATCCTCGACTCCACGCCGATTGATGATGACGTTCGGGATTTGGATAGGCCGACCGTCCGACCCCGTTTGATCCGTGTAGCGCGTATCGTCGGCACGATGGGCATTGTCTGGAAGACGTCCCGCGATCATCTTTATTCCGAAGGTCGGAAAGAAATTTGGTCCGATGATGATGGCTTGCAGGCTTGGACCCGGCTCGGGTTTGCCAGGGACGAAATAACTGTCGCTGTTTCCGCTGCTCGCGCCCGGCGTTGAATCCGATGTGGTAACGGATCGTACCCCCGGCAGTATGGCAGCCCGCGTCAAAAAGGCAGTCAGTTGTGTCTCGTCGAGTGCGTCGTTGCTGGTCGAACCCACAATGACCAAGCCATCCCGTCGAAAGCCGATATCGGTCTCACGCACATGACGGGTCTGCGCAACCAGTATGATCGTCCCGATCATGAAGGCAATGGCAAGGGCAAACTGAAAGATGACCAACAGTTCGCGTACGCGCGCGCCACTCCGGCCGCCGCCGGGCGAACGGGCAGAGGCCAGTACGGCCGCACTCGGAAAGCGGGATAACAGCACTGCGGGATAGAGCCCTGCGGCGATCCCGACCACCAGGGACAGTAGGATCAATGCCGGCACCACGACGGCATAATTAATGGCTAGGGTCAGTCCGCCCGCGGCGTTGATGAGCGGCAGCCCCACTTCGGCCAGCATGAGTCCAATCAGAGCGGCCAAGACCGTGACCAATACGGCTTCACCCAGAAATTGTCGGATGAGGGCATAACGGTCTGCACCCAGAACTTTGCGCATCGCCACCTCGCGGGCGCGCAGACCCGCTCTTGCTGTCGCCAGGTTCACGTAATTGACGATCGCAATAATCAACGTCAGCATGCCCACGATACCCAAGGTCGCGACTGTCATCTTGCGCGCTGGCGTTGTCTGCAAATGGATGTCCGCCAGTGGCGTAATGACCAGACTCAGTGTCTTGGCGGAAAGCCCCTGGTCTTTACTTGCGCGGCGATCGACAAAGGCTCGCATTCCCTGCTGCAAGCGTGCGGCATCGTGCGGCGTATTAAAATGAAGTATCGTCCAGGCGCGTTCGCTCCCCCAGTGAAACCAATTTCGATCCGGATGCGGATTTGGCATTTTGGCAAGCATCGCATAATTCATTTCGGTGTCGGGCGGCAGATCGTGGAATATGCCTGCAATGCGGTAGTTGGCCGTCTTACCCATAACGGTCAGGGTGATCATTTGACCAATGGCATTACCGGCGGGATAGTAGCGCTTTGCGGTCGTCTGATTGATCAGAACATTGCCAGGCGCGCCGAGTGCTCGGCGGCCATCCCCTTCCAGCATCGGCAATCGTACGACGTCCAGAAAATTTGGATCGACATAGGCGAACGCCACACTTGTCGCGCTGCCCCGACGCACGACGTCCGCATACGTCGCCTGAAAACGTGTGCCGACAACGGCTGGAAAATCTTCCCGCAACTGGTCAATAAGACCGCCCAGGGTCGCGGTGGAGTAACCATCGGCAATACTGCCCGGCATGTCCCAATGCTCTTGCACCAGATACAACTTATCATAATCCGGCAACCATTTCTCATACCCCGTCTCGAACCGGACATAGAGGCCCAGCACCAGGAAGACGGCGATACCGACCGCCAAGCCGCCGATATTAAGCGCGGCATAGAGCTTGTGGCGCACAAGCGAGCGATAGAGCGACAGAAGTGCGAAGCGGTTCATGGTTACATGCCCCCGGACAAGACGGTCATCGACCGCACGCGATGCGGGCGAGGCCGCTCTTGGCGACAGTACAGCGGGGGTTTCCCTCCACGCTGACATTGGTCATGCCGCTGGCGCTTACATTCGCCTGTTCGGAGGCCCCGGCGCGAACATGGGCCGTGCCGCTGGCACCGATCGTGACCTGGGGTGCGGAAAGGGCGCGTGCATTCACCTCACTGGCGCCGCTGCTGTCGATGGTCAGTTGCCGCACATCGCCATCCGCGCGAAGGACGCTCGCCCCCGACGTGTCCAGCTTCGCACGTTCGGCGCGCAGGCTCCGTACCGTCACCTCGCTCGCCCCCGACAGACCGAAATTGGCCATGCCGCTACGCAGCGCCGACAGGCGCAGCACGCTGGCGCCGCTGGTATCCGCCGCGAACGCCGGTGTATCGAGGGCGGGCAGGTTCATCTCTACCGCACCGCTGAGCTTGACCGCCTTGATCGCGGGCAGCGTGACGGCGATCGCGACACGGCGGTCATGGCCGTTGCAGCTGCTGTTCTTGCGGCGGATGCGCAGTGCGCCGCCGCTGGTGTCGATGCGCAGCGTATCGATATTGGCCGCCCGCCCCCGCGCCGACACGGCATAGCCTGAGCCGAGCGAGACAGTCACGATATCGCACCCGCCGACATCGATCCGGTCGAAGCCGCGAAGGTCGTAGCCGTGCGTCGTCTGCGCACTGTCCTGCGCGGGCGCGGCAGCGGCGGTGAGCGAAAACAGGGCGATGGCAGGGATCATCTTCTTCATCGGAATGTCCTTTCAGATCGCGCGCATGGCGCTGGCGACGATGCGGCCGTCGAGCATGTCGATGCGGCGCTTGGCGAGGTCGGCGTGGCTGGGCGAGTGGGTCACCATCACGATCGTCGCCCCCGCATCGTTGAGGCCGGTCAGGATGTTCATCACCTGCTCGCCATTGGCGGTATCGAGATTGCCGGTCGGCTCGTCCGCCAGGATCAGCTTGGGGTCGCCTACAATGGCGCGGGCGATGGCGGCGCGCTGCTGCTGACCGCCCGACAGCTGGTGCGGGAAGTGGCGGGCGCGGTGAGCGATGCCGACCTTGTCCATCGCAGCCGCGACCCGGCCGCGCCGGTCCCCGACATCGCTACGATAGGCCAGGCCCAGCGCGACATTCTCTTCGATGGTCAGCTCGTCGATCAGGTTAAAGCTCTGGAACACGAAGCCCAGCGTCTCGGCGCGGAACTTCGCCAGCTCCTTTTCGCCCATCGCGGCCAGGTCGCGGTCGCCGAACATGTACCGCCCGCCGGTCGGCCGATCGACGGTGCCCAGCGTGTTGAGCAGGGTCGACTTGCCGCACCCAGACGGCCCCATGATGGCCAGGAACTCGCCCGCCGCCACATGCAGGTCGATATCGTGCAGCGCGGTCGTCTCCACCTCGTCGGAGACGTAGCGGCGCTGAATGCTTTCCAGTCGGATCATGATGTCAGTCCCCCTTTATCGGATGTTCAGGATGTCGCCCTTCACGGACGCGGTGTTGCTGATGACGATGCGCTCGCCGGGATTGAGGCCGGAGAGGATTTCGACCTGTTCGGGATTACGACGGCCCGCCTTCACGCTGCGGCGACGGGCATGGGCACCATCGGCGTCGAGGACGAAGGCCGAGCTGCCGCCCGCCTCCAGCCAGCCGCCGACCGGGGCGACCACTGCGCGGCTCGCCGCGCCCAGCGTGATTCGGATGTCGATCGTCTGCCCGCGATTGAGCCCGGCCGGTGCCTTGTCGAAAGTCAGCTCGACCTGGAAGCGCCCGTCCTTCACGGCCGGAAGCACCTTCGACACGGTGAGCCCTGCGCCGTCCGAGGTCGTCGCCTTCTGTCCCACCGCGACGCGGCCGAGATAATATTCGTCGACCTGCGCGACGAGCTTCCACGAGCCTTCGCTATCGACCTGCCCGGCGGGGTCGCCTGGCTTCAGCGTCTGGCCGGGCTGGATGACGAAGTTCGTCAGCCGTCCGCCTGCGGGCGCGCGGATGGTCAGGCCCTCCAGTCCTGCGCGCACCGCCGCCATATTGCCCGCCAGCCGCGTCTGCGTATCGTTCAGCCGCGCCGACTGGGTGGACGTGATGCGCGCCTCGGTCGCGCGACCCGATTTCAGTTGGGCGAGGCGCTTTTCCTGATAGGCGGCCTCTTCCTCGAAGCTCTTGACGCCCGCGTCCGACAGGAAGCCCTGATCGTGCAGCTGGCGGCGAATGCCCAAGTCGCGGCGCGCCTTGATCAGGTCATATTCGGCCTGCGCGACCTGGCTGGCGCGGTCGAGCTTGTTGCGCTCGATGCCTAGCCCCTCGCTGGCGACGCCGCCCAGCTGGCTGGCGATCTGCGCCTCGCGGGTGAGGACGTCGAGCTTCAGCTGCGGATTGGCGAGCGTCGCCAGCGGTTGGCCTTCCCGGACCATCTCGCCATCCTGGACCAGCAGCTTCTCGACCTGTCCGCCCGACAGCACGCCGACCAGCGTGGTGACGCGCGGCGTCACGGTGGCGCGCACCGGCAGGTAATCGTCGAACGCAGCGCGCGTCACCTCGCCCGTCTCGATATTGGCGGCGGTGATGTCGGTCGATCCCGCGGCGGGCAGGATGCGCCAGAGCGCGATGGCGGCCAATAAGACCAGGCCTGCGACCACGACCGCGCGACGCCGCCACCAGGGCGTCGCCTTGCGCTCGATCCGGCGGTCCATCGCCGCACCGGGAGCGGGCATGCCGGAAGTGTTTGCGCCTGTGCTGTGTTCGGTCATCATGGACACAGTCTCACCCAGGACAGCCGAAAAACCTAAAGCCCTATGAACACGCCATTTTCCGTATCATCCGTCGAATCCGACCGTTCGCGTTCGGACGCACCGTCCGAAAATGGACGGTCGGCGGACGGGTCAAGCCCCTCCAACCGCTTGGCGATCCTGTTGGTCGACGACAATCCGCGTATCGCCGAATCGCTCGCCATCGCGATCGATCTGGCCGGGCACCGGCTGGACGTAGCGAGCGGGCCGGAAGAAGGTCTCTCGTTGTTGGCGGCACAGCGTTACGACGCGATCCTGCTCGACCTGAACTATGCCGCCGGGCGGACCGACGGGGCGGAGGGACTGGCGATGCTGGAGCGGCTGCTGGCCGACGATCCGGGGGCGTGCATCATCGTCATCACCGCGCATAGCGGCATCAAGCTGGCCGTCGCGGCGATGCAGGCTGGGGCGCGCGACTTCGTGATGAAGCCTTGGCGCAATGCCGAGCTGATCGCCAAGATCGAGGTCGCGGCCCGGCGTCGTCCCGTCCATCCCACCATATCTGAGGCCGCCATGGCCGCCGAGCCCGCCCGTCTGTTGGGCGAGAGCGACGCGATCGAGCGGGTGCGCAGCCTGGTCCGCCGGATCGGGCCCACCATGGCGGGCGTCGTGGTAACCGGTCCGTCCGGCGCGGGGCGCAGCCTGATCGCCGCCGCGATCCACGCCGCCTCGACCGGATCAGCGCGGGCGATGGGCCGCATCGACCTGCGCGATCTGCTGGCCTGGGACCGGCTGGACCAGGGCACACCGGGCGCGACATATCTGCTGCGCCATCCCGACCGGCTCGACGAGGTGGCCCAAGCCCGACTGCTCGACCGGTTGAGGCCCGAGGATCGCTTTATTGCCATCGCCGACACGCCCCGCGCGATCAGCCCCGCGCTGGCCCGGCGCATCGCCATGGTCGAGATCGCGGCCCCCGCGCTGGCCGAACGGCGGGCCGACATTCCCCTGCTCGCGCGGCACTTCGCCCGGATCGCAGCGCAACGGCACGGCCGCCCCCCGCCCCGCTTCACCCCCGCCGCCGAAGCGCTGTTCGCCCATGCACTGTGGCCCGACGAAGCCCGCGGGCTGGCCGCCGCGATCGAGCGGGCGCTGCTCCTGGGCGAGGATGGCGTGATCGACGCGGCGCTGCTCGCGCCTGCACCCATGGCGGCCATGACGGGCACGGGGCCCGCCCGCGCCAGCTTTGACCTGGACGAAAGCGAGCGCGGCATGATCGAGGCCGCGCTGATCGAGCATCACCACAATGTCACCCAGGCGGCGCAGGCACTGGGGCTCAGCCGGGGTGCGCTGTATCGGCGGATGGCGCGGCATGGGCTTTGAAGTCTCCGCTCGCCGGGTTCTTGCAGCGGCGCTGTCGGGCATCGCGCTGACGGCCAGCGGCGCGCTGCTGGTGCTGGCGTGGCAAAGGGGAATGTTCGCAACGCTGCTCGGGCTGACGCTGTGTGTCGCATGGCTGGTGCTCGGCGGTTGCTGGGCTGCATCGCGCAACCTGTCGGTTCGTCGGAGGTCGGAAGAGCGCGATCCGACGACCGACGGCCCGCCGCTGGCGGCCTTGCTGGACCAGATCCCCTTGCCGTTGCTGCGCATCACCGGCGGCGGTGCCCGAGCGCTCAACCGGGCCAGCCGGACGCTGTTCGCCACCGACGACCGGCTCAGCCCGACGCCGCCCACGCTGAACGATCCGCGCAAAACGCGCCTGCGCCACGAAGGACGAAGCTGGCGGATCGAACGCGTCGCGGGGGGCGACCAATCGCTGGTCCTGCTGATCGATATCGAGGCAGAACGCCGCGCCGCCGAGGTTCATGCCGATAATGAGATGATCGATATCCTGGGGCATGAACTGCTCAATGGCCTGTCGCCGATCGTCTCGCTGGCCGACAGCGCACAGGTCGCGGCGGAGCGCGGCGATGCGCGGCTGCCAAGCATCTTGGCGACGTTGACCCGGCGGATCGAGGGTCTGGAGCGCTTTACCCGCGCCTATCGGATGCTCGCGCGGCTGCCCGACCCTGTTCCAACGCCCGTCGCCATGGACGAGCTGGTCGGCGATCTATCCCGGCTGTTCGACCAGCGGTTCGAGGGGCGGGTCCAGCTGTCCACCATCGTGCCCCAGGGCATGACGGGCCGGTGCGACCGGGACCAGATGACCCAGGCGATCTGGGCACTGCTCCACAACGCCGCCGAGGCGGCGCTGGCGGGCGCGGTGTCGCCCGTGGTCACGCTGACGGTAGAGCGCGAAGAGGATCGCCTGATCCTGTCGGTCGCCGATACCGGCTCCGGCGTCCCGGCACCGGAACGGGCGCGCATCTTCCGCCCGTTTCACACCACCAAGCCCGAAGGATCGGGCGTCGGCCTGACGCTCGCCAGACGCATCGCGCGGGCGCATGGCGGCGACATCGCGCTACTACCGATCGCAGTGACCACCTTCCGGATGGCGGTGCCGGACGGTGCTGGCCGGTAGCATAGCCTTGAGGATCGCGGTGAAGGCGTCGGCATCCAGGCTCTGGCGCCCCACCAGAAAACCGTCAATCCCGCCTTGCGCGAACAGGGCCGCACCATTCTCGGCGGTCACCGATCCGCCGTAGAGGACGCGGGGGGCCTCACCAGGAAAACTATCGCGGATCGCATCGGCGATGGCCGCCACCTCTGCGCCCTCCGGCACGCGGTCGCTGCCGATCGCCCAGACGGGTTCGTAGGCAATGGCGAGCCCCTCCCCGTCCGCGCCGCCGAGCGAGCGGGTCAGTTGCTCGCGCACCACCGCTACCGACCGCCCGGCGGCATGATCCGCCGCCGTTTCGCCGACACAAAGCAATACGCGCAGCCCCGCCGCGCGGGCCGTGCGGAGCTTGGCGGCGATCAGCGCGTCATCCTCGCCATGATCGTGCCGCCGCTCGCTATGGCCGAGCAGCACAAGGTCCGCGCCAGCCTCGCGCAGCATCGCCGCCGACAGATCGCCGGTATGCGCGCCGTCCCGCTCGGCATGGCAATCCTGCGCCCCCAAGCCCAGCGCAGGGGCGATCGACCGCGCCCGGTCGAGGAGCGTTGCGGGCGGGCACAGCGTCACCTCCACGCCCGGATAGCGCGCCGCCGCATCCGCAATGGCGGCGATCAACGGCAGGCAGGTGCCGTCGCCGTTCATCTTCCAATTGCCCACCAGCATCGGCCGCATCACGCGGGCGTCGCCCCCGGCTTGGCGAGCGTCCGCGCCACCGCGTCACGCCACCCGGCGACCAGCGGCGCACGCGCCTCCTCGGTCATCGACGGCTCAAAACATTCCTCGCGCGACCAGAGCTTTTCCAGCGCGTCGAGGCCGGACCACACCCCGGTCGCCAGCCCGGCGTGGAAGGCCGCACCACGCGCCGTCGTCTCCAGATCGGCGGGCCGCTCGACCGGCGTCCGGATCATGTTGGACAGGAACCGGCACAGCCAGTCATTCGCCGCCATGCCGCCATCCACGCGCAGGATCGCGGCCCCCTCGCCCGCATCGGCCTTCATCGCCTCGGCCAGGTCCATCGTCTGGTACGCGACCGACTCCAGCGCCGCGCGCGCCAGATGCGCCGCACTCGCCCCCAGCGTCAGGCCATAGATCGCCCCGCGCGCATCCGGCTCCCAATAGGGTGCGCCCATGCCGACAAAGGCCGGAACCATATACACGCCGTGGCTGTCGGGCACCTGGGTCGCGAGATCGTCGGTCTGGCTGGCATGGGTGATGACGCCCAAGCCGTCGCGCAACCACTTCACCGCCGCCCCCGCCACGAAGATCGATCCCTCCAGCGCATAGGTCATATTGCCGTTCAGCCGGTACGCGGGCGTGGTCAGCAACCGATGCTTGGAGGCGACCGCCGTCGTACCGGTGTTGAGCAGCATGAAACAGCCCGTGCCATAGGTCGACTTGGCCATGCCGTGACGGAAACAGGCCTGACCGAACAAAGCCGCCTGCTGGTCCCCCGCCATCCCCGCGATCGGGATCGCCGCGCCGAACAGGTCGGGGGCGGTGGTGCCGAAGACATGCGCATTGTCGTGCACCTGCGGCAGCATCGCCATCGGCACGCGCAGCAGGCGGCACAATTCCTCGTCCCACACCCCGCGATGGATATCGAACAGCATCGTGCGCGCCGCATTCGTGATGTCGGTCGCGTGCACCGCCCCACCGGTCAGCCGCCAGAGCAGGAAGCTGTCGATCGTCCCGAAGGCCAATTCGCCGCGCTCGGCCCGCGCCCGTGTGCCGTCGACGTGATCGAGCAGCCAGGCAAGCTTGGTCGCGGAGAAATAGGGGTCGATCAGCAGACCGGTCCGCTCGCGCACCAGATCCTCGGCACCGTCGGCCTTCAACGTCTGGCAAAGCTCGGTCCCGCGCCGGTCCTGCCACACGATGGCGCGGTGGATCGGCTCGCCGGTCGCGCGGTCCCAGACGACCGCCGTCTCGCGCTGGTTGGTGATGCCGATCGCGGCGATCTGAGCAGGCGCGACACCGCTTTCGTCGATCGCCTTGCGCGCGGTCGCCAGCGCATCGCGCCAGATATCCTCCGGGTCATGCTCGACCCAGCCCAGCGCGGGGTAATGCTGCGCGAACTCGGCCTGCGCGATGGCGACCCGCCGGGCCTGCGCATCGAAGACGATGCTGCGCGTCGAGGTCGTCCCCTGATCGATCACCAGAATGTGCGACGCCATCGCTCACCCTCTCCTTATTTTCGCTACGAAAGGTCACACGCTTTCAAACGAACGTCAATGCTTTCGTTTTTCCGGGAAATGGTATAGCAGGGGTGGCGTTCGAGAACAGGGACAAGCCAGATGACGAACCGGGACATGGAGAGGATCGACCTGCTGATCGTCGGCGGCGGCATCAACGGCGCCGGCATCGCGCGCGATGCGGCCGGACGTGGCCTGTCGGTGATGCTGGTCGAGCAGGACGACCTGGCCAGCCATACCTCCTCCGCCTCGACCAAGCTGATCCATGGCGGCCTGCGCTATCTGGAGTATGGCGAGTTTCGTCTGGTGCGAGAGGCGCTGATCGAGCGCGAGCGGCTGCTGAACATGGCGCCGCACATCATCTGGCCGCTGTCCTTCGTATTGCCGCAAACCCAGTCGCCGCGCCCCGCCTGGATGGTGCGGCTGGGCCTGTTCCTTTACGACCATCTGGGCGGTCGCGAGAAGCTGCCGGGCACGCGCACCGTCGCGCTGGAAAAGTCGGCGCTGGGCGCGGGACTTTCGCCGCGAAAGGGCAAGGCTTTCGTCTATTCGGACTGCTGGGTGGAGGACAGCCGCCTGGTCGTGCTGAACGCCATGGACGCGCGCGAGCGAGGCGCGCGGATCGAAACCCGCACCCGGCTGATCAACGCCAGGCGCGACGGCGAAGGCTGGACCGCGACCGTCGAGGCGGACGGCCAGAGCCATACCGTCCAGGCGCGCGTGCTGGTCAATGCGGCGGGGCCCTGGGTCGCCGATGTGATTGGGCGGACGCATGGCGCGCGGCGCGATCGCGGGGTGCGCCTGATCAAGGGCAGCCATATCGTCGTGCCCCGTCTCTATGACGGCGATCATGCCTTCATGCTGCAGAATGACGACCGTCGCATCGTCTTCGCCATCCCCTATGAGGGCGCGTTCACGCTGGTCGGCACCACCGACGAACCCTGGACCGATGCCCCCGCCAAGGCATCGATCAGCGCAGCGGAGACCAGCTATCTGCTCGACACCGCCAATCGCTATTTCGCGCGCAAGGTCGGGGAGGCGGATATCGTGTGGAGCTATGCGGGCATCCGCCCCCTTTATGACGACCATTCCGCCAATGCCTCGGCGGTGACGCGCGACTATGTGCTCGACCTGGATACGGGTGCGGAGGGCGAGGCGCAGGCGCCGATGCTGAACATCTTCGGCGGCAAGATCACCACATACCGCAAGCTCGCCGAGCACGCGATGCGCGAACTGGCGCGGTTCTTCCCGCAGGCGGGATCGGCCTGGACGGCGGGTGCGACACTGCCCGGCGGCGACATCGCGGATGCCGATTTCGAGCGGTTCCTGCACGAGCTGACCGCCCGGCACCCGGCCCTGCCGCCCCAGCTGCTGCGTCGCCTGGCCCGCGCTTACGGCACGCGTGTCGACGAGCTGCTGGCGGCCGGTGACCTCGGCCCGGACCTGGGCGGCGGGCTGCACACGGCTGAGGTGGATTATCTGGTGAAGGCCGAATGGGCGCGCACGGCAGAGGACATTCTCTATCGCCGCAGCAAGCTGGGCCTGCACGTCCCCCTCGAGACCCCCGAACGGCTGGTGCGCTATCTGGCAGAGCGGGGCATCGCGTGAAGCCTGCCGCGCCCGACATCGTCGCCGCGCGTCATGCCGCGATCCTCGACATCGCGCGGCGAACGGGCAGCGTCGGGGTCGACGAACTCGCCGCAAAGCTGGGCGTCACGCCGCAGACGATCCGCAAGGACCTGAACATCCTGGCAGGCCAGTCGATGTTGGCGCGTGTTCATGGCGGCGCGGTCGTCACCTCGGGCACCGACAATCTGGCCTATGGCGAACGGCGCATGGTCGCCGCCCCGGCCAAGTCCGCCATCGGGGCCGCCGCCGCCGCGCTGGTGCCCAACGGGGCGAGCCTGTTCATCAATATCGGTTCAACCACCGAAGCGATCGCCAGGGCGCTGGTCGACCACCGCGACCTGATGGTCATCACCAACAATCTGAACGTTGTCGACATCCTCGGCGGGCGTCCTTCGATCGAGGTCATCGCGGCGGGCGGCCGGGTGCGCGCCAGCGACCGCGCCGTGGTGGGGGCGCTGGCAATGGACTTCATCCGGGGGTTCAAGGTCGACATGGCCCTGATCGGGGCGTCGGCGATCGACACCCACGGGACCTTTCTCGACTTCGACGTGGACGAGGTACGGGTGTCGCAGACGATCATCCGCCACGCCCGCCAGGTGCTGCTCGCCCTGGACGGATCGAAGCTGGAGCGCGCCGCACCGGTCCGCGTCGGCGACATGGGCGATGTCGACTTCCTGGTCACCGACAGCGCCGATGCCCGGCTGGCGCAGGCCGCCCGCGCCGCCGGTACGACCGTCGTGGAAACCGATCGCAACGGAATGTCGTAATTGGCCTGACACACATTGGTCTGACACTGGCGCTTGACCAGCATCCCGCCTCGGCCCCTATAAGGGTTGTGATGGACAACAATACGACCCAGGACCGGCTTTACCGGGAACTCGCCCGCACGCTGATCGCCGAGTTGCAGGAGGGCCGCTACCCGATCGGCACGCGCATGCCTGCCGAGCGTGAGCTGGCGACCCGGTTCGACGTCAGCCGCCCGGTCATCCGCGAGGCGCTGATCGCACTGGAAGTCCAGGGCTTTATCGAAGTCCGCATCGGATCGGGCGCGCATGTCGTGGCGCTGCCCGGCCAGGGCGAGACACCCGATTTCGGCGTGTCGGCGATGGAAGTGGCCGAAGCCCGCCTGCTGTTCGAGCCCGAAGCGGCAGCGCTGGCCGCGACCCAGATCACCGAGGCGGAACTGGACGAACTGGCGACGCTGGTCGATGCGATCGAGGAAGAGAATAACACGGTCGGCGGCGCCTTCCGCGCGGACCGCGCCTTCCACACGCTGATCGCGCGCTCGACCCGCAACAGTGCGATCCTGGAGACGATCGACCGGCTATGGGAACAGCGGCTGCGCTCGGCCGAGAGCGTGCTGCTGGACGCCAAGGTGCGCGAGATCGACGTGCGCCCGATCGTCGAGCATCACGCCGCGATCCTGGAGGCGCTGCGCTCCGGCGATGCGGTGGCGGCGCGTGTCGCGATGCAACGTCACTTGACCGCCGCGCTGGAGGGTCTGCTGATCGCCAGCGAGGCCCGCGCCGTGGCGGAAGTCCGCCAGGCGCTTGCCGCCAAGCGCGACCGGACCGCGCATCTGAAGATTTAACCCGCCAGCGCCAACAGCGCGAAGGTGGCGAGCCAGTGCTCGCCCATATAGTCGTCCCCCAGATGCGGCAGGCTGGCGGCGAGATGCGCCTCCACCGCCGCTTCGGCGCGGGCGGCGACCGGGTGGTTCGGTCCCAGCTTCGCCGCGATCACCCGCCAGCACCAGGCGCGGCTGAGGTTCAAGCCGTCGAGATGCGCGATCTTGCCGTCGCTTCGGTCCGACACGGTAGCGGGGGTGAAGAGCGTCACGGGCTCGCCGGTCGCGACGCGCGGGAGGAACCCGTCGAACCAGGCGTGAAAGTCGGGCGCGTCGAGCACACGGCTCATCACCAGCGCCTCGGTCAGGGCGGGCGACAGGAACTCGTCGCCGCCCGGCTCCCAGGCCTGGCAGTCCCGATCGTGCGCGAACCAGCCTTGCACCGACTCCGCGATCAGCGCGCGCAGTGCCGTGTCGCGCGTCTCCGCCCAGTCCCAGGCCAGGGTCAACGCGAAGCTGGTGTTGAAATGCGTCCCCACGCGCAAGGGATAGGTCAGGCGCGGCAGGAACGCGTGCAGGCGGCCAGCAAAGAACCGCGCAATCGGCTCCAGCGTCTTTGCCCAATCGGCGTCATGACGGCTCGCCTCGTCCTGCAGCGCCAGCATCCAGGCCCAGCCATAGGGCCGCTCGAAACCGCTCGCGCTCGGCCGCTCCAGATAGGCCATTTCGCCCGCGACCTTCTCGGCCGTGAACATCGCGTCCGCCTGCGCGCGGATGGCGGCGGCGGCGTCGAGATCGGGATAGAGGCGGATCAGGCGCAGCAACTGCCACCAGCCATGGACACAGCTATGCCAGTCGAAGCTGCCATAAAAGATCGGATGCAGCTCGGACGGGGTGCGCGCATCCTCCGGCCCGTTCAGGACATGGATCAGGCAGTTGGGATATTCGCGCCCGACATGGCCCAGGGTCATGGCGGCAAAACGCTGCGCGGTGGCGCGGTCCAGTCGGGTCATGCGATCATTCCGTAAAGCAGCAGGATGTTGAAGGCGAGGAGCGGCAGGGCGGTCGGCACCTGCGCGCGGATGACGCCATATTTGTCCCTCAGGCCAAGAAGCGCGGCGGGCAGCAAATTGAAATTCGCCGCCATCGGCGTCATCAGCGTCCCACAAAACCCCGCCAGCATGCCCACCGCCGCGACGATGGCGGGGTCGGCGCCCATCTGGCGGATCAGGATCGGCACGCCGACCGCCGCCGCCATCACCGGAAAGGCGGCAAAGGCATTGCCCATGACGATGGTGAACAACGCCATGCCCAGCGCATAGGCCAGCACCGCGCCGATGACGCTGCCCATAGGGATAACCGCGCCGATCAGCCCACCGACGACCGCGCCGACCCCCGCCAGCGCAAACACTGCGCCCAGGCTCGCCAGCATCTGTGGCATCACCAAGACCCAGCCGATATCGTCGATCAACCCGCGTCCCGCCGCAAAGGGCTCGTCCGCCCTTGCCCGCAGCAGCACCCCGCACAGCAGCAGCGCCACGATCGTCCCCAGCGTCAGCGCGACGAGCGTCGCCTGTTTGGGATCGACCCAGGTCGGCACCTGCTTGAACGCCAGCGTCCCGACCAGCGCGACCACCGGGATGATGAGCGCGGGCACGAAGACCTTGGCCCCATAGCGCTCCCCCGCCGGTTCGACCGGCGCGGCGCGGCGCATCCGCCCCGAGGCGGCAATGCCGACCAGGGCTAGCACCAGCACACCGTTGCCGACATCGCCCAGCCGGTCCCCGGCGAAAAAGGACAGTGCGATCAGCGCGAAGAAGACGCCATTGGCCCAGCGCCGGCCCTTGAGCGACAACAGCGCGAAGGCGGCAAAGACCAGTCCCGCAACCGCATAGACCAGGTTCAGCCCGATCATCGCTCTGTCCTCCGCGCCGACAGTCGCCGGTCGAGAAGCCACAGCCGGAAGCCATGGATCATGAAGGCCGCGATGGCGGTCGGGATCGCCCAGACCGACAGCTGGAACGGCTCCAGCATGATGCCATAGCCCTCCAGCACGCCCTTCATCAGCAGGATCGACCCGACCGCGAGGAAGATGTCCTCGCCAAAGAACAGGCCGACCGTGTCGGTTGCCGCCGCCATCGCCTTGACCCGCTCCGCATCCTCGACCGCCCCGCCCTGCCGCTCGGCGGCCGCCTCCGCCATCGGCGCGAGCAGGGGGCGCACGGTCTGCGCGGGTCCGGCGACCGACGTCAGGCCCAGCGCCGCCGTCACCTGCCGGAACAGCAGATAGCCGGTGAGCAGCCGCCCCGCCGTCGCGCCCTGCAACCTCGCCACCAGCGCGCGAGCGCGAGCCTGAAGCCCCCGCCGCTCCAGTAGCCCGATGACCGGCAGGACCATGTAGATGGCGGTGACGTAGCGCGTCTCGTTAAACGCATGGCCGAAGGTCGCCAGGATCCTCACCGGGTCGAGCCCCGCCGCCAGCCCAGTGACGAGCGCGGAGGCGATGATCACCAGCAACGGGTTGAAGCGGAGCAGGAACCCGCCCGCGATGACGACGATCCCGGCGAGCATCCACATCAGCGTTCCTCCGCGCCGTAACCGCCGCCGCCCGGCGTCTCGATCACCAGCACGTCGCCGCTCTTCATCTCGATCCCGGCGGTGGACGCGAGATCCTGCGACGTGCCATCCGCCCGCTCGATCCGGTTGCGCCCAGCCTGTCCGGCACCCCCGCCGTTCAGGCCAAAGGGCGGCACAACGCGGCGATTGCTGAGGATCGCGGCGCGCAAAGGTTGCAGGAAGCGTATCCGGCGGTGGGTCCCGTCGCCGCCGCGGTGGCGGCCCACCCCGCCCGAGCCGCGCCGGATCGCGAACTGTTCGACCAGCACCGGATAGCGGGTCTCCAGCACTTCGGGGTCGGTCAACCGGCTGTTGGTCATGTGCGTCTGGATCGCGTCGGCGCCGTGATGGTCCGGACCCGCCCCCGCGCCGCCCGCGATCGTCTCATAATATTGATAACTGTCGTCGCCGAAGGTCAGATTGTTCATCGTTCCCTGGCTCCCCGCCATCGCGCCCAGCGCGCCCAGCAGCGCGTCGGTGACGACCTGGCTCACCTCGACATTGCCCGCCACCACGGCGGCGGGGAAATGCGGGTTGAGCATCGAGCCTTCGGGCACGATCAGCGTGACGGGGCGCAGGAACCCTTCGTTCAGCGGCACCGCCTCGTCGACCAGCAGCCGCAGGACATAGAGGACGGCGGCGCGCGTCACCGCCAGCGGCGCGTTGAAGTTAGTCGGCCGCTGTTCGCTGGTGCCAGTAAAGTCGATGGTCGCATGGCCCTGCACCGCATCGATCGTCACCCGCACCGCGACCACCGCGCCGTCGTCTAGCGCATAGCGGAAGGTGCCGTCCGACAGGGTGGCAATCATCCGCCGCGCCATCGCCTCGGCATGGGCCTGGACATGCGCCATGTACCGCGTGACGACGCCCTGCCCCTGTTGCGCCGCCAGCTGGCGAAGCCCCTCCGCGCCGCGCGCGCACGCCGCGACCTGGGCCGCCAGATCGGCGATATTCTGGTCTATGTTGCGCGCCGGATAGGGGCCGCTGGCAAGCAGGTCGCGGATCGCCTGCTCGCGCATCGCGCCGTTCTCGACGATCAACACGTCGTCGAACACCACACCCTCCTCCGCCAGCGTTCGGCTGTCGGGCGGCATCGATCCGGGCGTGGTCCCGCCGACATCGGCATGATGGCCCCGCGCCGCCACAAAGAAGGCGGGCGTCTCACCCCCTGCAAAGACCGGCATGATGACGGTGATGTCGGGCAGGTGCGTGCCGCCGCGATAGGGATCGTTCAGGGCATAGACCTGCCCCTCGCGCATCGCGCCGCTCCGCGCGCGGATGACGGTGCGGATACTCTCGCCCATCGATCCGAGATGCACCGGGATATGCGGCGCATTGGCGACCAGCCCCCCGTCCGCGTCGAACAGCGCGCAGGAGAAATCCAGTCGCTCGCGGATGTTGACCGAGGCAGCACTGCGTTGCAGCGCCGCGCCCATTTCCTCGGCGATGCCCATGAACAGACCGGCGAAAATCTCCAGCCGGACGGGATCGACCGCTTCCTCCGCCGCCTGCTCGCACCGCGCACCGACGCGTTCGAGCAACAACGTCCCCTCCGCCAGCACCCGCGCCTGCCAGCCGGGCTCGACCACCACGGTCGACACCGGATCGATGATCAGCGCCGGCCCCGCCAGGACAGCCGCCGCCGCCAGCCCCTCCCGCCGGTACACCGGAACATCGTGCCGCTCGCTCGCCAGATACATGGCGACCCGGTCGATCGGCTCGGCGGATCGATCGGGCAGAGCGGGCGTGGGAAGCGCCTGTGCAGCATCCCCGGCGATCGCCTCGACGCGAAGCTGCTCGACCACCAGCCTGTCGTCGCCGACAAAGCCGAAGCGCTGGTGATGCGCGGCCGCGAAATCCTGCGCCATCGACTCCGGGCTGCCCCAGGCGACGCCGATCGTCTGGTCGTTGCGGGCATAGCGCAGCTGCGCCAGCACGGCGAAGCGGATCGTGGTCGGGTCGACGCCCTGCGCGGCCAGCCCGTCCTTCGCCTCCTCCCGCAACGCCGCCAGCGCGGACACCAACGCGTCATCACCCAGCGGCAGCGCGACCGTCGCGTCGCGCACCACGCTGCGATCCGCCAGGCCGATGCCGACCGCCGACAGCACCCCCGCCAGCGGATGGATCAGCACCCGCTCCATGCCCAGCGCATCGGCGACCAAGCAGGCATGCTGCCCGCCCGCCCCGCCGAAACAGGCCAGCGCATAAGAGGCCGGGTCCTCACCCCGCGCGACCGACACCGCACGGATCGCCCGCGCCATATTGGCGACCGCGATGGCGACCAGCCCCTCGGCCGCCGCCATCGGGTCCAGCCGCTCTCCGCCCGCCGCCGCCACCTCGTCCAGCAAGGCGTCCAGCGCCCGATCGGCCGCCGCACGGTCGGGCGGCAGGTCGCGGTTGGGGCCGAACAGCGCGGGGAAATGCTCGGGCTGGATCTTGCCCAGGATCATGTTGCAGTCAGTGACGGTCAGCGGCCCGCCACGCCGATAGCAGGCCGGGCCCGGCTCCGCCCCCGCCGAGGCCGGGCCGACCAGCAACCGCCCGCCATCGAAGTGACAGATCGATCCGCCGCCCGCCGCCACCGTATCGATCCGCATCATCGGCACCGCGACACGCACCCCCGCCAGCACCGCGTCGGATCGCCGGTCATACTGCCCGGCATAGAGCGAGACGTCGGTCGAGGTGCCGCCCATGTCGAACCCGATGATCCGGTCGAAACCGGCTCCTCGCGCCGTCCGGGCCATGCCGACGATCCCGCCTGCCGGGCCAGACAGCAGCGCATCCTTGCCATGGAAATGCTCGCCCGCGACCAGCCCGCCGCTCGACTGCATGAACAGCAGGCCGCCGTCCGCCGCACTGCCCAACCCAGCCTCCAGCCCCCGGACATAACGTCGCAACACCGGCGACAGATAGGCGTCCGCCAGCGTGGTGTCGCCACGCGCGACCAGGCGGATCAGCGGCGCGGTGCGGTGGCTGACCGAAATCTGGGTAAAGCCCGCCGCCTCCGCCAGTTCGACCAGGGCCAGTTCGTGCGCCTGATGCTTCCACCCGTGCATCAGGACGATCGCGATGGAGCGCAAACCCCGGGCATAGGCCTGGGCAAAGGCCGCCGCTGCGCCGTCGCGGTCGAGCGGGGTCCGGACGCTGCCGTCCTCCGCCACCCGCTCGTCGATCTCGACCACCCCGGCGAACAGCGGTGCGGGGCGGCGGATGTCGCGTGCGAAGATATCGGGCCGGTCCTGATAGCCGATGGTCAGCGCATCGCCGAACCCGCGCGTGATCGCCAGCAGCACCGGCTCGCCCTGCCGCTCCAGCAGGGCATTGGTCGCGATGGTCGTGCCGATGCGGATCGCGCAGGGAGGAAGCGGCCCGTCGCCCACGCCGGTCAACTGCCGGATCGCCGCCTCAGCCGCGTCATGACGGCGCTCGGGATCTTCGGAGAGCAGCTTCGTCGTGACGAGCGTGCCATCCGGCCGCCGCGCGACGACATCGGTGAAGGTGCCGCCACGGTCGATCCAGAATTGCCACTGCGCCGCCGGTTCCTGCATGTCATTCCTCCGTCGCCGCCGTTGGTACCATCGGAAACGATCTTTGCCACTGACATGCGCCCTACATAATTGCCACCTATCGGCGCGGCGCGGACAGACTTTGGTGATGGCGGGGGCAGCAGCGAGCGAATGATTTTCGGCCCACCGGGCGGGTGGTCATGACGATGCTGGTGGCAACGGCGCTGATGGGGGCGCTGATGACGACGCAGGCCGATCCCCTCCTGTCCATCGATCTTCCCCCCGGGCCCATCGCTGCGGGGCTGGACCGGCTGGCGCGGCAGGCGGGCCAGGCCGTGGTCGCGCGTCCCGGCGATCTGGCGGGACGAACCGCGCCCGCGCTGAAGGGACGGATGCGCCTGTCGAGCGCCCTCGCTCGCTGGTGCCGTCCGGCCGGTCTTTCCTGTCGTCGGATGGCGGGCGGAATCGTGGTGCGCGCCGCCGGGCCGATACCGCGTCGAGACCCGCCTCCGGTGCACCGGCTTGCGCCCGCCCCGCCGGTCGATCCCGTCACCGGCCCGGACGTGATCGTCACCGGCCGCCGGGGCACGACCATACAGGGCGAGTTGGAGCGCAGCTATTCCGCCTCGCATCTCGATAGCGTCGAACTTGCCCGGCGACCGCCGCAAAGCCTGGCGGAGCTGCTGTCCGGCCTGCCCGGCCTGTGGGTCGACAGTTCGGCCGGGGCGTCGGCCAATACCATCCGGGTGCGCGGTATTCCACTGGACGGGTATCAGGCGATCGCCGTGCAGGAGGACGGGCTGCCGGTGCAGCATGACACGCTGGCCTGGACCGATATCGACCAGTTCGTCCGCCCCGACCTGATGATCGAGAGCGCCGATTATGTGCGCGGCGGCCCCTCCGCCATCTTTGCGAGCAATGCGCCCGGTGGTGTGCTCAACCTGCGCACGCGAGCTCCCGGCGGCCGGTCTGGCGGGGCGATGCGGATGACGACCACCGACTATGGCCTGGCGCGGTGGGAGGGCTATGCGACCGGACCCGTTGCTCCTGGCTGGCGGCTGATCGCGGGCGGCGCGGTCGTGCGGGACCCGACGGTGCGGCGCATCGCCTCGACGCTGGGGGGCGGGCAGATGCGGGTCCGGCTCGACCATGATCTGCCCGGTGGCGGTCTGCTGACGCTGGCCATCCACGCGTTGGCCGACGACACGCTCAACGTCTCGTCGGTGCCGATGCGGGTCGCGCATGGCCGGATCATGCCGCTGCCCGGCTTCGATCCCCGGCGCGGCAGCTTTTTCGGGCCGGAACTGACCAGCCTGCGCTTTGCCGCGTTGGGCGAGCGACCGCTGGGGCGCAACAACCATAATCGGATGGTCATGCCGTCGCTGGCTTTGAGCCAGCCGATCGCGGACGGCCTGCTGACGGTGCGCGCCCATGTCCGGACCTCGCGGACCGAGCGTTATGCCCTGTCCTCCTCGGGCAATGCCGTCCCCGCCGCGCAGGCACTGGCGGACGCGATGCCCCGCCTGACCGCCGCCTATCCGGACACGGCGCAAGTCGCCCTCACCCATGCGAGCGACGGCAGCGCTTTTGCGGCCTTTCCCGGAAATAGCTTGGTCATCGCGCTCAACCCGGTCACCGCGGACACACGCCTGGCGGAGGGTATTGTCGATCTGTCCTATGCACGGCAGCTGGAGTCGGCGGGGCGCCATGACCTGACGCTTGGCATGTATGCAGTCGGCTATCGCTGGGACTTTTACCGGGCCGTGGCGCGCGTGCTGGTCGAAGCGCGCGAGCAGGGGCGGCGGCTGGACCTGTCGGCGCTGGACGCCGCCGGGCGAGTGCTGGGACGACTGACCGATCAAGGCCTGATCAACGGCGGATCGACCTATGAGGCGATGGTCGGGCATCAGCATCTGGTCGCGCTTTACGTTGCCGATGAGTGGCAAGTGGCAAGGGATTGGCGGATCGACTGGGGCCTGCGTGACGAACGCGCGCTTCTGTCGGCGCAAGTCGAGCGGCCGGCGACGCGCGATGGCGGCGACCCGACGACACTGGCCGACGATCGGATCATGGTCGGGTCCAGGCAGTGGGACGCCTATCGCCAGCCGATCGCCCGAACCGCTGCCACGCTGGCGCTCCACTGGCGCGCCAGCTCGGAGACCGGGTTGTTCGCGCGCATCACCCGCGCGATGCGGCTGCCCGATCCGGGTGTGTTCCGCGTCGGCGGCGGCGACCCGGCGCGCGCGCTGACCATCGAGCAGGCCGAGCTGGGCCTGATCTGGCGACGGGATCGATGGGGCTTGGACGCAACCCTCTTCGCCAGCCGCTTTCCCGATATCGCGCTGCCCGATCTGTCGCTCGATCCCGTCACCGGTGCGGTGCGGGTGGGTGAGCGCAATCCCGTCGCACGCACGCTGGGCCTGGAGCTCAGCGCCCATGCCGCGCCCATATCCGGCGTATCGCTGCGCGGGACGGTGACCGTGCAGGACCCCAGGCTGCAATCCTATCGCGTGACCAGCCTCAGCGGCGGCCTGCCCGTCGTCACCGATCTCAGCGGCAACATGCCCCGTCGCGTGCCCCGGCTGATGGCAAGCCTGTCGGCCAGCGCCGCCCTGCCCGGCACCGGCATCACGATTGACGGCGATGTCTCGGCGATGGGACGACGCTATGCCGACGACGCCAACAGCCTGGCCTTTCCCGGCTTCGCGATAGTCGGGCTGGGCGCGCGCTGGGCGGCGAGCCCGGCCCTGACGGTGCAGTTGCGCGCGACCAACCTGTTCGACCGGATCGCCATCATGCAGGGCGATGCCGTGGGAGGCGAGGTCCGGGCGGGCAACACGGACGGCATCGTCACCGTCCGCGCGCAGCAGGGCCGCGTCGCCAGCCTCAGCGCGGACTGGCGGTTTTAGGAGCGCGGTAGCGCGCCAGTTCCTCGGCCGCAGCGGCCATGTCGCGACGGAAGGCGGCATTACCATGTTCGCGCGCATAGACCGCGCTGGCCGCCATATAGCCGCCCTCGACTGCGCTCTGGCTGTGCGAACCGCAAATCCAGCGGCTGTCGCCATAGTCGCGGCCCCGCGCCAGAAGTGCGTTGGCCCGGTCGGGCAGCAACTCGGCCATGATCAGCGCAAAGCCCCAGCCATGGGCGGTATGGCCCGAGGGATAGTCGCCATTGGCAATCAGACCCGGCGTGCGCGGCTCGCAAATGGGCAGGTCGCTGCCGATAAAGGGACGCGGGGATTGCCAATGTGCCTTGGCCATGCGGATCGCCGCCGAGCGATCCGCGTCGAACCGCGCCAGCAGTGCTCGGGTCAGCGGCAACTTGGTCCAGTCGGGCCGGAAGCCCAGCGCATCGGCGAAGCGCGCGCCCACGTCGCTCGACACGTCCGCCGTCGCTTGTTGCCACCGCGCCATGCCGCGCAGCGCCCGGCTGTCACGAAATACCCGTGCATCGGCCAGCACCCGCGGCGAACCCGGCGTCGGCGGACCCGGCAGGATGGTCGCGAGGTTAACGCCCTCGCCAGCGGCCAGATAGCCCTGCCTGTCCTTGGCCATCACCCCGGAAGTCGACACCACCATCAAGCCGACCGCCGCCGCCAGCCCCCATCCCCGCATCACCCCGGCCATCCTATTGATCCCACCCAAGAAACGATCGCTCTTAACGAAGACATCATCTGCCCGCTTTCGGGGACAATGTCCTGCGATATTTATGGCGCCGCAGCGACATCGGGGAGACAGTAACAAAAACGCCATAAATGTCTTAAAACTTTTACAAATTTCCTTGTCCCCGTTTGCCGGCCGCGCCCGTCTTCCCCGCGATCGTCCGTTTGGCCGGGCGAGTGACATGCTTTTTGTCGTGGGGGAATTTCGTGATGGGTATCAAGCGGACGCTCTTGCTGGCGTCGAGCGCGCTGTGTGTTGCGCAACCGGTTTGGGCGCAGGAACAGGACACGAGCGCGGCGGCCAATACGGGCGGCGAAGTCGTCGTGACGGGCTATCGCACCAGCCTGGCGCAGGCGCGCAATTCCAAGCGGGATGCGACGATCATCAAGGACTCGATCGCCGCATCCGACATCGCCGCCTTTCCCGACTTGAACCTGGCCGAAGCGCTGCAGCGCCTGCCCGGCGTTGCGATCAACCGCGAGGCTGGCGAGGGGCGTCGCATCTCCCTGCGCGGTCTGGGCCCCGATTTCACCCGCGTGCAGCTGAACGGCATGGAAGTGCTGGGCAATGTCGACTCGCCGCAGGACAGCCGCGGCCAGACGACGCGTGACCGCGCCTTCGACTTTAACCTGTTCGCCGCCGAACTGTTCAACCATGTCGATGTCGAGAAGTCGTACCAGGCGCAGCAGACCGAAGGCGGTCTGGCGGGCACCGTCGGCCTCTTCACCGCGCGCCCCTTCGATTATAAGGGCACCAAGATCGCGCTATCCGCGCAGGGCGGCACTAACACGCTGACCCGCGATTTCCAGCCGCGCCTGACCGGCCTCATCTCCAAGAATTGGGGCAATTTCGGCATTTTGGTGTCGGGCGCCTATAGCCGCCGCAACACCCGCGAAGAGGGCTTCGACACCTATCGCTGGCGCCGCAACAAGGCCAATGGCAGCAACATCAGCGCGCTGACCGCCGCCGAGCAGGCCAAGATCAATTCGGGCGACCTGCTGTTTGCGCGCGGCAACCGCCTGTCGGTGTGGGACAGCAAACAGGAGCGGATCGGCCTGACGACCTCGGTGCAATGGGCACCGACCGACAAGGTCCATGTGACGCTCGACGGGCTGTACGGCCAGTTCAAGGGCGACCGGTTCGAGACCCACCTCGCCTCGCGCGGCGGTGGCAGCTCGACCTGGCTCGGCGGCGGTGAGACCTTTGCGGGCACCGTCTATCCGAACTCGCGCGTCAACGCGATCCAGTGGAACGGCCGTAACGAAGTGACCTATCTCGACGTGTCGGGCGGCAAGGCTTCGACCGAGACACGTATCCAGAACACCAAGAACGTCTTCAAGCAGGCCGTCCTCAGCGGCGATGCGGAACTCGTCGACGGGCTGACCTTCACCTGGCTGGGCGGGGTCGAGCGGTCGCGCTATGACATGCCGGTCAACGACAAGTTCACGCTGGAAGGGTTCGGCGACGTCATCTCCGACTATCGCGGCAGCACCTATTCGCTGGTCAACACCTACAAGTTCAACACGACCGACCCCAATTTCTGGCACGCCAAGCGGCTGTACGTGAACAACACGTACCAGGATTCGGCGTTCGACAATGTGAAGGGACGCTTCGACTATAAGGTCTCGTCCGACGATACGATCAGCGTCGGTGGCGAATGGCGGCGTTTCGCGAACAGCGGTTATTACGCCGAAGCCGACAATATCGGGACCAGCGGCTTCGTGTCGGGCAAGGTCAACGCCAACCCCAGCGCCTATGCCAAGACCTATAACG
The DNA here is from genome assembly GCF_001591005.1 of Sphingomonas sanguinis NBRC 13937. Lineage (GTDB taxonomy): Bacteria > Pseudomonadota > Alphaproteobacteria > Sphingomonadales > Sphingomonadaceae > Sphingomonas > Sphingomonas sanguinis. The sequence goes on along the minus strand of NZ_BCTY01000007.1, from coordinate 34,880 downwards.
GCTATAGCGGCCAGTCCTGGACGATCGTCGACTTCCCCAAGATGCTCCAGACGCTGGGCATCAACCGGTCGCAATATCTGACCAACCCGCTCGGCGTGTTCGCGGTCGAGGAACGGACCGGCGCGGCCTTTGCGCAATATGACTGGAACCACATGTTGGGCGGCGTGCCGTTCCGCGGCAATATCGGCGCACGCTATTACCGCACGACCGTGACGTCGCAGGGCACGGCCAATGTCGGCCCCGTCACCGTGCGCGGCGAATATGAAGGCGTGCTGCCCGCCGCCAATTTCATCTTCGAGCTGAACCCCGGCCTGATGGTGCGCTTCGCCGCGTCGAAGAACATCAATCGCCCGGCTCTCGGCGCGCTCGCGGTCAATGGCTCGGTCACCAACGACAATGGCAATGTTACCGTGTCGATCGGCAACCCGAACCTGCGCCCCTACAAGTCGACCGACTTCGACATTTCGACCGAATATTATTTCGGCTCGGTCGGCTATGTCGCGGGCGCACTGTTCTACAAGACGCTGGACGGGTATATCTCGACCCAGACGATCAACAACGCGCCCTATTCGCAGACGGGCCTGCCCGACAATGTCTATCCGGGCGTGACCGGTTCGACCGTGGTCGACAGCTATTCGCGCCCCGTCAACCTGGCCAAGACCAATCTGTTCGGCATCGAGCTGTCCGGCCAGACCGACTTCAAGTTCCTGCCCGCCCCCTTCGACCGGCTGGGCACGGCGGTGAACTTCACCTATGTCGACTCGCGGCTGGACTATTCGAAAATCTACCAGGGCAGCATCCCGACCACGCTGGAGGGGCTGAGCAAGTACAACGCCAACGCCACCCTCTATTACCAGGACAAGGCGTTCGACGCCCGCGTCTCGGCCAATTACCGCAGCGGCTATATCTTCAGCGCCTCGCCGGTGCTGACCGCGCTGGGCCCGGACCAGGACGTGACCGGGTTCGAGGGCACGGTCTATGTCGACATGTCGGCGCATTATTCGGTCACGAAGAACGTCCAGCTGACGCTCAACGGCATCAACCTGACCAACCAGCGCGAGAAGCAATATTCGAACAGCACCAAGCGGCTCTATGTCGTGACCCGTTCGGGCACGACGCTGCTGGGTGGTGTGCGGGTCACCTTCTGATCCGCACCGTCTGAATGAGCTTGATACCTGGTGCCGCCTGAGTATCTGGGTCTGCCGCGCCGTACCCCGCCGGGTGCGGCGCGGATCTTTTTTACTGAGGATTGTCCCCGGATGCCCTGCAACCGGCTCTTCCTGAACGACACCGAATGAGCGATCCGATCGCCTGGGCGGTCGAGGGGCGGACGCGCCTGCTGACCTATGTCCGCAAACGCATTCGCGAACCCGAACAGGCGGAGGATATCGTGCAGGAGGCGATCATGCGAGTGATCGAGCAGGAAGGCAGACAGGTGATCGAACAACCGCTCGCCTATGCCTTTCGCGTGGCGGACTCGGTCATCCACAATCGCGGGCGGCGGACAGCCGAGGAGGTCGGCCCGGTCGATCCCGAGATCGCCTGCGCGCTGCCGTTGGCCGACCAGATCCTCGACTATCGCCAGCGGTTCGACCGGTTCCAGACCGCCCTGTCCCGCCTGCCCGCCCAGCGCCGCGCGGTCTTTGTCGAGCGGCATATAGAGGGCAAGTCCCGCCAGCAAATCGCCGAGGAAATGGGCCTGAGCATCGAGGCGGTGAAGAAGCATCTGGTCCGCGCGATGATCGACCTGGATGGATGTATCGACGACTTGCCCGTGCGCGGAGCGCGTCGCCATGACTGATCCCGCCGCGTTGCTCGAAGAAGCCGCCGACTGGGCCGACCGCCTCGACACGCTGTCGCCCGAAGCGCGCGAGGAGTTGCGCGAATGGCTGAACCGCTCGCCCGCGCACCGGGACGCGTTGTCGCGCATGGTGCGACTGCTCGGCGACCCCGCGCTATTTGCAGCGGTCGAGCAAGCGGAGCGGCCCCCTGCGGTCGCTCTGCCACGGCATCGATCGCGTAATTGGACGCGTACGATCGCCGGGCCGCCCCGGCGGCGTATCGCGGTGGGTCTGGCGGCTGCGCTGGCAGCGGGTGTCACGACGCCATTCATCTGGCACCTCGCCACGACCGGCGAGCCGTCCGTCGAGCGGGTCTATGCCTCGACCACCGGCCAGCAGCGCCAAGTCGCACTGCCCGATGGGTCGGCCATGACGCTGGACGCCGCCTCACGCGTCGCTATCGCCTTTTCAGGCCACGCTCGCGACTTGACGCTCCAAAGTGGTGCCGCGCGGTTCGAGGTACGGCACGACACCACCCGCCCCTTCGCCGTGTCGACGCCGGAGGGTCAGATGGTCGCGCTCGGCACCAATTTCAGCGTCGATCGCGGCGCGGGCCACAGCGAGTTGCGTGTCTATCGTGGCCGGGTGAGCCTGACCGTTCCGGGTCAGCCCGCCGCCGTCGTCACCGCCGGGCATTGGGCGGAAGCGGGTGCGGGACCCATCTCCATACATGCCTTCGATATCGCTTCCTATCAGGGATGGCAGGACCGCTGGCTGAGCGGCGATTCCATTCGTCTTGGTGATGCCGTAGCCCGACTGGGCCGCTACAGTGCGCGACCGATCCGGTTGACCGACCCCGCCCTTGCACAGCAAAGCTTCAACGGGCGTTTTCGACTGGATCGCCCTGTCGAAAGCCTGACGCTCATTGGCGCGCTGTTCGATCTGCCCGTAGCCGATGATGGCACGACCATTTGGCTGGGGCGACCAAACGGAATGACCAAGCGCACCCGATAATCTCGGCCTCGGCTGGCGAATTGGCTTAGCCAATTCCCGCAATACCAATTCGGACTCGTCCTTTCAGCGATCGATTCCGCCGAGTTTGGATATTTGTATGCCCTCTGGTCGAGGGGACCGAGGCGTTCTTCCGACAATGTGACATAAAGTTCATCACGCTAACACATTGTAATTGCGTCGCCTTTTTCGGGCAGCAAGAGGCCCGACCAATTTTTCAACGAAACCCTTTTTGCATCCATTGACAGGCATGACCATTCCATGTCACCGATAAGACCATAAGATTACAACACGGCGATGCAGGACGACATTTTCGGTCCTTTGCGCCCCTTTGTCGAATACGGGCCATAGCCCGGACGGTCAGGTGGGCTAGGGATCAGGAAAAGGCTCCGCGTACCGGCGCAGCAAATGGTCCGGCCCCAACCCGGTCCGTGAACGGCCTGTCCGTTCCGGCCAACGGTGCCGCTTGGCCTTCGCGCCGATCACGCAGGCCCTTTCCGGCAAGTCTCGGGGAAGCCCGGTGCGATGTGCCCGCGCCGGGATAAGAGGGAGGGAAACAGCATGATCAAGTCTCCGCGTTGCGGCGCGTCGAATCCTCGGCGCAAAAGCCTGCTTCACACGACGGCCTTCACCACCGCCTGGCTGGCCATGTCGATGGGCGCGGCGCCGGCCCTGGCCCAAACCATGACCGCGAGCGTGACGGGGGCGGCGACCACCGGGCAGACGACGCCGCAGGCCGACACGGCGGGCGATACTGGCCAGAGCGAAATCACCGTCACCGGCTATCGCCAGAGCATCGCCTCCGCCCTTGCCGCCAAGCGCAACGACATCCGTATCACCGACGGCATCTCGTCGGAGGATATCGGCAAGTTTCCCGCTCAGAACGTGACCGAGGCGATCCAGCGGATTGCGGGCGTCCAGATGTCCAACATCAACGGACGCGGGTCCACGATCAGCATCCGGGGCCTGGGCCCGCAATATGCGCGCACCACGATCAACGGCCAGACCTTCGCCAGTGCCGACTTCAAGGACGGCTTCCGCTACGACATCATCCAGACCGATCTGGCGAGCGCGATCCAGGTCATCAAGTCGCCGACCGCCGACATGGACACAGGCGGCCTGGCGGGCACCGTCAACATCGATACGGTCAAGCCGCTCGCCTATAAGGGCCCCAGCTTCATCGCCGGGATCAAGGGCTATTATTCCGACTATCGCAAGGATGTGACGCCCAAGGTCAACGCCGCCTATATCAAGCGCTTCGCCGACGACACGATCGGCGTCATGCTCGACCTGGGCTATCAGAAGCTGAAGGATCGCGGCGACTATCTGTTCATCAAGAACTGGTATCAGCCGGGTGCGGTGGCGGGTGCTTCGGATGTCCAGGTGCCGGGCAATTTGCGCTATCGCCGGATCGACCGCGACACCGAACAGCTGATGGGCAGCGGCGCGATCCAGTGGAAGCCGCAGGACAATTTCGAGGTCCTGCTGCAGGGCGAATATTCGCGCGACCATACCCGTTACGACACGCGCCAGATGGTGTTCGGCCGCTGGGCCGCCTCGGCGGTGACGGTCAACAACACCGCCAACGGCATCGCCGACAAGATCGCGATCAGCAACTTCAACGTCGACAACAACGACCAGCCCGAACTGCGCAAGCTCCAGACCCAGGCCTATACCGGCACGGTCAACTGGAGCCCGACCGACACCACCCATATCCGCGCGATCGGCCACTATACCCAGGGCGATGCCAAGCTGTACGAATGGGCGACGATCGACGAGGTGCGCTTCGCGAATGGCGGCACGCTCGACATTTCCGATCCGTTCAATGTCCGCTGGAACACCGCCAGCCTGACCGACGGGTCGATCTACAATATGGCGAACCGAACCTGGTACGCCTTTGTCGACGGCGCGACGCATGTCCAGTCGGCCCGCGACCGTGCGATCCAGACCGATCTAACCCAGGACCTCGACTGGCACGGGATCAAGGCGCTAGTCTTCGGCGCGAAATATCACCACGAAAGCTTCGACACCAAGGCGTATCGCCACGACCGCGACGCCGATGTCAGCGATCCCGTGACCTATCCAGAATTCGCCTGGATTCCCGACCTGTCGAAGACCGGCGTCCTGGTGAACAACTTCCTGGGCGGGTCGATGGGCATCCCCAGCTCGTTCCTGTCGGTCAATGCGCCGCTGTGGCAGCAGATCCTGCGCGACAAGGGCATTTCCGTGCCCGACACGCCCGACTGGCCCAATACCTATAAGGTCGACCGCTATATCCCGGCCGTCTACGCGATGGCGAATATCGACGGCACGATCTTCAACCTGCCGGTGCGCGGCAATGTCGGCGTCCGCTACGAACATACGCACCAGAACGTCACCAGCAGCCTGACCAACGGCACCGGCAGCGACGCCATCCTGCTCGGCCAGCAGCATGTCGTGCAGGATTATGGCAACGTCCTGCCCAGCGCCAGCTTCGCGCTGGACCTGACGCCGCAGCTCGTCGCGCGCATCGCCGCCGCCAAGGTGTTGGTCCGTCCGCTGCTCAACAGCCAGACGCAGATGGCCGACACCATCACCCGCGTTACCACCAGCCTGCGCCCCAGCGTCTCGGTGGCGCAAGGCGAGAGCCGCCTGAAGCCGCTGACCGCCAACCAGCTGGACATCAGCCTGGAATATTATCACGGCAAGGGTAACTCGATCAGCATCGCCGGTTTCTACAAGGCGGTGAAGAACGGCACCTTCACGCAATTCTACTGCCCCAGCTCGTTCGACGGCGTGGCGTTGAACGGCGTGGTCAGCGATTGCCAGTCGGCCGATCTGAAGACCGATTACAGCTTCAGCCGGGTGCTGAACGACAACCGGGTCATCCATATCAAGGGCCTGGAACTCTCGGCATCGCAGAATTTCGACATGATCCTGCCGGTGAAGGGTTTCGGTGCGGTCGGCAACGTCACCGTGGTCGACACCGATGCCAGCGCGATCGGCACCGGCTTCAACCTGCGCGACCTGTCGAAGCTGACCTGGAACCTGACGCCCTATTGGGAAAACGAGATGTTCAGCGTGCGGCTGTCGGTCAACCACCGCAGTTCGTACGTGCAGGATGCGGCATCGAGCTTCTTCGTCAATGGCGGCCTGACCCATGTCGTACGCCCGCGCACCCAGATGGACCTGGCGCTGGGCTTCAATCCGCTGAGCTATCTCAGCTTCACGGCGGGGATCATCAACCTGAACAACACGCACGAAGACGCCTATCAGACCAACGCGAACACCTTCCAGCTCGCCAGCCGGACGGGTCGCACCGTCTACCTGTCGGCGTCGACGCGCTTTTAAACCTCCCCCCTGGAGGGCGGACGGCCGTGCGGGCCGGTCCGCCCTTCCCTTTTGCCATTTTGCCGGGGACAATGCCGTCCGTGATGACCTCTTCCAAAGCGCTCGGCCTGATCGGCACCTTGTTATTCGCCGCCCCGGCGGTACATGCTCAGGGCGATAGCGGGCAGGCGGCGCGGGCCGCGCTCCAACGTCTGGGTGTGCCCGAGCGGCAGGTGGCGGTGACGATCCGCCCCGCCGCCGACCCGCGCTACCGGGTGCGGGTCGATCATGACCGGCTGAACGTCGAAGCCTCCTCTCCCGTCGCGGCTGTACGCGGGGCGGCGGCGATACTGAACGCGCAAGGACGGTTGGCGGTCAGCTGGGAGGGCAATCGCGTCGGCCCGATGTCCCGACTGGCACCCGGCGACAGTGGCTGGGTGTCGTCCCCCTTCAACGTCCGCGCTTACCTCAACACCTGCACCTTCGGCTATACGACGCCCTGGTGGAACTGGGCCCGCTGGGAACGCGAGATCGACGCGATGGCGGTGCACGGCGTCGACATGCCGCTGGCCATGGAGGGGCAGGATTATGTCTGGCGCCAGCTCTGGCGCGAACAGGGGTTGAGCGAGGCGCAACTGGCGCAGCACTTCTCCGGCCCCGCCTTCCTGCCATGGCAGCGCATGGGCAATATCGAGGGCTATCGCGCGCCCCTGCCACAGGGGTGGATCGACAAGAAGCACGCGCTGCAAAAGCGTATCCTGACCCGGATGCGCGACCTGGGCATGACGCCGATCCTGCCCGCCTTCGCCGGGTATGTGCCCAAGGCCTTTGCCGAGGCGCACCCACATGCGCGCATCTACAAGATGCGATCCTGGGAGGGGTTCGAGGGCACCTATTGGCTCGACCCGTCCGATCCGCTGTTCGCCCCGCTCGCCAAGCGTTTCCTGCAACTCTACACCGCCGAATACGGGCCGGGGCAATATTATCTCGCCGACGCCTTCAACGAGATGGTGCCGCCCATCGCCGAGGATGGCAGCGACACCGCTCACGCAACATATGGCGACGCGACCGCCAATACGCCCGCACTCGACGCCGCGACCAAGGCGGCCGCGCTGCCCCGCGCGGTACGCGACGCGCGGCTGGCGGCCTATGGCCAGCGGCTTTACGCCTCGATCGCTGCCGCCGCGCCGGGGGCGACCTGGGTGATGCAGGGCTGGCTGTTCGGGGCGGACAAGAAATTCTGGACGCCCGACGCGATCGCCGCCTTCCTGCGCGACGTGCCGGACGAGAAAATGCTGATCCTCGACATCGGCAATGACCGCTATCCCGGCATTTGGAAGACGACGAACGGCTTCGACGGCAAGAGCTGGGTATATGGCTATGTCCATAATTATGGCGGCAGCAACCCGGTCTATGGCGCGCCCGATTTCTATCGCCGCGACGTGGCTGCGATGTTCGCCGACAAGGGGCGCGGGAATGTGCGCGGCTTCGGCATGTTCCCGGAGGGGCTGCACAATAACAGCCTTGTCTATGACTATGCCTATGACGCGGCCTGGCCGGGCGGCGACATGGGTCTCGGCCCCTGGCTGAGCCACTACACCGCCGCCCGCTATGGCCGGAGCGATCCGGCGATGGTCGCGGCGTGGCAGGACGTGGTCGCGGGTGCCTATGACGTGCGCTACTGGACGCCGCGCTGGTGGAACGAGCGGGCGGGCGCGTATCTCTTCTTCAAGCGCCCCGCCGCCGATGCGCCGACCTATCCTGCCGAGCCGGGCGACCGCGCGAAGCTGCGCGCCGGGATAGCGGCGATGCTCAAGCTCGCGCCCGCTTACGGCAAGAGTCCACTCTACCGCTATGATCTGGTCGACCTCACCCGACACGCCGCCAGCCTGTCGCTGGACGACCGCGTAAAGGCCGCCGTCGCCGCCTATCACAAGGGCGATGTCGCGACCGGCGACCGACAGACGGCGCGGGTCAAGGCGCTGGCCCTTGCCATCGACCATCTGATCGGCGGACAGCAGGAAAGCCTCGCCAGCTGGATCGCCGATGCGCGGGCCTATGGCGATACGCCTGCCGAAAAGATCGCCTATGAACAGAATGCCAAGGCGCAGGTGACGATCTGGGGCGGCCGCGGCCATCTGGGCGATTATGCGTCTAAGGCCTGGGCGGGCATGTATGCCGATTATTACCTGCCACGCTGGACCGCCTATCTGACCGAGGCGCGCGCCGCCGCGCTCGCCAAGCGGCCGGTGGACGATGCGGCGTTTACGGCCAAACTGCTCGACTGGGAAAAGGCCTGGGTCGCCGATCCCCGCCCCTACAAGGCCAGCGCCCCCGCCGATCCGGTGGCCGAGGCCCGCGCCCTGATGCAGGAGACCGCCCGGTGACGACCATGACCGCCAGACCCGAGCGTTTCGCCTCGCTCGACATGTTCCGGGGCGCGACCATCTTCCTGATGATCGTGGTCAACACGGCGGGCGCGGGCGGGGCCTTCAACCAGTTGCAGCATGCGCCGTGGATCGGCTTCACGCTGGCCGACCTGATCTATCCGAGCTTCCTGTTCGCGGTCGGCAACGCGATGAGCTTCGCGCTGACCCGGCCGATGCCCGAGCATGTCTTCCTGCGCCGGGTGTTCAAACGGGCCGCGCTGATCTTCCTGCTCGGCGTGCTGATGTACTGGTTCCCCTTCGTCACCCATCAGACGGACGGCAGCTGGGTCGCCAAGCCCTTTGCCGACACAAGGCTGACCGGCGTGCTGCAACGTATCGCGCTCTGCTATCTGCTGGGGGCGCTATGCGCGCGCTATCTGAAGCCCAGCCAGTTGGTGATGGTCGCGATCGGTCTGGTCGTCGCGCACTGGGCGATCCTGGTCGGCCTCAGCCCGGCGGGCGAGGCGTTCGGGCGGTACAGGAATGCGGGTACGCTGCTCGACCTGCGGGTGATCGGACTGAACCACCTCTACAAGAAGGATCACGGCTTCGATCCCGAGGGACTGCTCGGCACCCTGCCCGCCACTGCCAATGTCATCGCGGGCTATCTGACGGGGCTGGCCATCCAGCGTTGGGGCAAGCACGCGGCGACCGTCGGGCGGCTGGCCGCGATCGGGGCCGGGCTGGTCGTCGTGGCGCTGCTGCTGTCGCCGATGCTGCCGATTGGCAAGAAATTGTGGACCGGCTCATTCGTCGCGCTGACCGTCGGCCTCGACCTGATCCTGCTGGGCGCGGTGCTGTGGCTGGTCGAGATACGCGGCGTGAGAGTGGGACGGTCTTTCCTCCAGATGCTGGGGCGCAATCCGCTCGCCATCTATCTGTTCTCCGAGCTGCTCGTCGTCGTGCTGGAGCTGGTCCATGTCGATGGTAAGGGATTATACACCTGGGTCGGCCTCAACGCGTTTCAGCCGATCGCGCCGGGGCCGGTCGGGTCGCTGCTCTGCGCGCTGGCCTATACGCTGATCTGCTGCGCCTTCGGCTGGGTGCTGGATCGCAAGGGGATCATCCTCAAAGTCTGAGGCGTCCCCGGGTCACCGCTCCCGAACCGAAATCGTCCGCCCCAGGCCGGACGCCTTGCCCGGCGCCGCCTCCACGACCAGCACCACCTGCCGCTCGCCCGCCCCGGCCGGAAACGGCACCAAGAGCGGCGCGCCCGCAAAGTCCGTCTTCTCGGCGCGCTTCACTCCGTCGACCCAGGCCTCGGCCCGGCCGACGATTTCGGCGAAGACCACCGCGCCGCCCTGCTCCGCGACCCGGCGACGCGGCTTGAAGCTGGCACGATAGGTCGACCACACGCCCTCGCCCGGCCCCTCCAGCCGTCCGGGCCGCGCATAGACCAGGCTGTTCATGTCATTGCCCGCATAACGCCGCAGCGGATCGGGCCGGGTCGCGGTGAAGTCGCTCCGCTTCCAGTCGGTCAGCATCGCGACGGGCCGCGTCGCAGGCAGTGCGGGCAAAGGCTCGGCGGCGATCACCCGGACGGATGCGCGCGCTGGTTTGAGGCCAGGCGCGGTTGCCTCGACGATCAGCGTCCCCGCCCCCGCCTCGGCACGAACCAGCGCCTGGGCGAGGCCATGGAACAGGCGACGCGCAGGCACGACTTCCGAGTCATGATCGTTCGGATCGCCATTGCCGACCCCGATCACCGCACCCCGCGTCACCCGGAAGCTTACCGGCGCATCCGCATCCGGCACCACCCGCCCGCGCGCATCGACCGCCATCACTGTGAAGGGCTGGACGTCGCTACCCGTACCCAGCATCCCGCGCCGATCCGCCACCAGCTTCAGCGCGACCGCCTGCCCCGCCGTTTCGACGGCCGTGCGCGACACCTCGCGCCCGGCGCGATAGCCGACCGCCTCCAGCCGTCCGGGGCTATAGGGCACCTGCCATTCGGGCATCGCCAACCGGTCGACCGTCTTCACCCCCAGGCTCCTGCCGTTCAGGCGCAACTCGACCGTCTCGGCATTGGTCAGCGCCATTACCCGGATCGCCTGCCCCTCGCGCCCCGGCCAAGTCCAGTGCGGCGCGATGGCGAGAGCTGGCGCATCGTCCACCCATTGCGCGCGGCGCAGGTGGAAGGCCATCTTGGCGAAACCGCACAGGTCCATGATGCCGAACACGCTGCTGGTCGTCGGCCATTCGAATGGCGTCGGCTCGCCATGATAGTCGAAGCCGGTCCACACGAACGTCCCCGCGACGAAAGGCCGCGTGTCGATCATCCGCCAGCTTTCGTGATGGGTCAGCCCCCATTCGGCGGCATCGGTGTCGTAGGAGCTGACTTCATGCGCGGCCATGTCGGTCTTCCACACACCGCGAGTCATGAAGGCGCTGGTATCCTCCGAGCTGGTCATCGGCTTGGTCGGATGCGCCGCGTGGAATGTGTCGTAGCGGCGATGCTGGTAGTTGAAGCCCATCACATCGACCGCGTCCGAGACGTTCAGGGGCGAGAACATCCCGTCGTTCATCGCCGCCGTGACGGGGCGTGAAGTATCGAGTTCCTTAACCGCCTCGGCCATGCGGCGGACCATCTCATAGCCCTGCTCGGTACCCTGCATCGGTTCCTCGTTGAAGACCGACCAGAGGAAGACGCTCGGGTGATTGCGGTCACGGCGGACCAGCCACTCCAGCTGGCGCAGATAGTCGGGGCTGGGGTTGAAGTTGCGGTTCTCGTTCATGACCAGCATCCCCAGCCGGTCGCAGGCATCGAGCAGTTCGGGCGCGGGCGCATGGTGCGAGCAGCGCAGCGCGTTGCAGCCCATCGCCTTCAACCGCCGGACGCGCCACTCCCACATCGCATCGGGCATGGCGACGCCGACCCCGGCATGGTCCTGATGGACGCATACGCCCTTGATCTTGGTCGCCACGCCGTTGAGGTAGAAGCCGGTGCCTGCATCGAACCGGATTTCGCGAAAGCCAATCCGGGTGGCGCGGGCGTCGATCGCCTTGCCGTCGTGCAGCAGCCGCGTCTCCACCCGGTAGAGCGTCGGCTGGTCGACCGACCAGAGCTGCGGCGACGTAACCGGGATCGTGACCTTGGCCTCGGCGGTCTTAAGCGGATCGACGGTCACGTCCACCTCCGCCCGACCGATGGTGCGGCCCGCCGGGTCGATCAGCACCGCCTCGGCCCGGACGGTCGCCGCCGTCTTCTGGATGTTGGAGACGGTCAGCGCGACCGGCACCGTCCAGCCCGTACCCTCGCGACGCGGATCGGCGTGAAGGCCATCGGTAACGATGCTCACCCCGTCCCGCACCGCGAGCCAGTTATGGCGATAGAGCCCCGCGCCTTCGTACCACCAGCCCTCCATCGTTTCGGCATCGACGCGGACGGCCAGCGTGTTCACCTCCTCGCCGAACCGGGTATAGGGGGTGATGTCGATCAGGATCGCGGTGTAGCCGCTGAAGCTGTGCGCCACGAGGACACCGTTGAACCAGACCTTGGCATTGGTCGCCGCCGCGCCCAGCTGCACCTCCAGATAGCGGCCGCGCCATTCGCTCGGCAGCTTCAGCGTGCGGCGATACCAGCCGATCCCGCGCCGCCGATACCCTTGCGCGACATTGGCGTTCGGGTCGACCACCTCCTCCATCGCCCAGTCATGCGGCAGCTCGACGCTACGCCAGTCGCTATCGTCATAGCTGACCGCCGCCGCGCCCTGCGCGATCCCGGCCTTGGCATTCTGATAGCTTTCCTCATGCCCCAGGATCGGCGGCACGGCGATGTCACCCTTGTGGAACAGCCAGCCGCTATCGAGCCGAAGCAGGCTCGGATCGGAGATGAAAGGCGGCTCGGGCATCGCGTCGAAGGGCGCGGGCGCATCGCCGCTATCAAGTATCACGGGGCGGTTCGCCGCCAGGGCGGGCGTGCCCAGCGCCGGGGCAGCTGCCGCGCTGGCAAGCAGGGTGCGGCGGGTTACGGTCATCGGGCAGTCTCCGGCATAGGCGCGTAAAGTGGACGGGCGCCATCGAGCACCAGCTCAACACGATCCAGGATCAGGCCGGGATCGAGCGGCACGATCGCTACCCGGTGATGCCCGGCGGCAAAGCTCTTGAGCGGCAGAGTCGCGACGGCGGTGTTGGTCAGGACATTCTGCCGCCACTGGTCGCTGCGGCCGATGGTTGCGAAATCGACGGTTTGCCACGCGCCATCGTCCAGCTTCACCGCCGCGCGCAGGCCGTGCGCCGGATCGCGCGGATGCGTCGGCAAGGCGACGACGCGCAAATTCGCCCCCGCCTCGGTCATGGTGGCGAAGCGCCAGGTGGCAGGGGTGCCCTGTTCGGCCGATTGGCGGGTGGGCAGGGCCAGCCTGGAGCGAAGCGCGCCCCGCTGGCTGCCCAGGTCCGGGATCGCTTCCCAGTCCGCGTCGAACGTCGCCGCCAGCGCGGGCATGGTGACGCGCCGCTCATCCTCCAGCGCCTCGCCGGGATCGAGCTTGGGCGGGGTCAAGGCGGTCGCGTGGATCGTCACCGTCTGTTCGTTGCAGCGAAGCGTCACCGGCGCGACCTCGCCCTTGCCGTCATAGGACAGGGTCAGCCGCTGCTCATACCCATTGTCGACGTTCAGCCGCCCCCGTTCCCCCGACAGGGTCAGCCCATCCGGCCGCTTCGTGACGGCCCAACCGGCAAATTTCGGCTGACGGGTGTAGAGCGTCACCCGCCTTGTCGCGGGCACCCCCTTGGTGAAGGTCAGGACATTCTCGTCCCCGATCCAGGAGCCCCAAAGGCCGAGGCCGCAACCGCTTTGCAGCCCCCATCCCGTACTGGGCCACAGGGGCTCGTCGAAGACCGGCAGGCGGCGCGGCGCGGCATCCATCATCTCGCGCCACTTGCCCCCGGCGGCCGCGTTATACTGGGCGGTCGCCTCGGCGAGCCGCATATAGGCCGTGCGCGCGGCAAAGACATAGGTCTCCGCGCTTGCCCGGTTATCGCGCGCATAGAGTTCGCCGAGATCGAGAGACAGGATGCGCCAGTTGAGCAGCGTCGCGCCCTGTATGGGATAGAGCACCAGTTCGTAAAAGGCGTCCTGCCGGTCCTTCGGCAGACGCGCCTGTATCGCCGATGCCTGATCCATCAGCGCCCGGTACGCCGCCAGCCGGGCCTGCGCTTCCTCGCCGTCCGACTGGACATAGGCGCTCGGCCGGTTGGGCGTGACCCATTCGGTCTGGCCGAACCCCATGAACTCCGGCTTTCGTGGCCAGGCCAGGTCATAGAAACGCATCATCACATCGGCGATTTCGCCCGCCTCCGCCTCGCCGAACTGCTCGGCCATGAAGCGGCGCAGATGCTCGCGCGGCGATTGGTCCAGCAGCCTGGCGTCGAACGCCAAGTCGAGGAAATATTGCGAGAGATACTCGATCGGCTTGATGTCGCCGACATTGACCATCCAGATGCGCCGCGCATCCGTGTCCCAGGCGCGCCCCATCTCCTCGCGGATCAGCGCCGGGTGGGTGGTCCCCAGCCACAGATAGTCGTGCGGCCGCCCCCAATAGGACAGGTGGTAATAGACCCCTGCCCCGCCCGGCCGCTTCTGCTCCTCGGGCGTGCTGAGCCGTCGCAGATAGCCGTAATTGTCGTCGGTCCACATCAGCGTGACGTCACTCGGCAGGGTCAGCCCGGCGTCATAGGCCTCCTGCAATTCGTGATAGGCGACATAGAGTTGCGGAACCTGCGCCGCCGGTTTGCCCAGCGTGTCGGCCAGAAGCCCACGCTGTCGCCCGACCACATCCTCCAGGATGCTGCGCCGCGCCGCCGTGGTGGTCACCCCCTGCATCGGCCCGTCATGCAGCCCGCGCAGGCCGACCGTATAAAAGGCCTCCTGCCCCTTGGTCTCGCCCAGCCGCTCGCGCCAGTAATCCAGGATCGCCTGAGGCCGCCGCGTGAAATCGAAACCACCGCGCTTCCCCTCGTCCCACTCGCGCAGATTGTTGCGGAGCATCGGCTCGGCATGGGAGCTACCGATGACGATCGCATAGCGTTTCGCGAGCGGCGCATTGCCCGGATCGCCGAAGAACGGCGTCGAAACCGAGTGCATCGCAGGCCACAACGTATTGGCCTTCAACCGCCACATCAGCTCGAAGACACGCTGATAGGTCTTGGGGCCGATATTGCCCTTGTCCGGGTCGAAGGTCTTCGCCGCCCAAGGCTCCAGCCCCCAATCCTCGTCGTTCAGGAAGATCCCGCGATACTTCACCGACGGCTCGCGCGAGACGAAGGTGCGGTCGGACACGGCAATCCGGTCGCGACGACGCGGCGTGACATCCGCCCACCATTCCCAGGGGGACACGCCCAGCGCGCGCGACAGGTCGGTCACGCCGTACACCGCGCCGCGCGCATCCGATCCGGCGATCAGCAGATAGCGCCGCCCCGCGACGCTCACCCCCGCACGGACATAGCGTTCCCAGCCGCCTCGCAGCGGCGACAGATCGACACCGCCCGCCCGGGCCAGCCGCTGTACGATGGGCGAGTCCGTCGTGCCGATCACGATACAGGTCGCCGCGCACGTCGCTTGGTCCTCGACGATGCCGGACGGCTTGCCGCCCAGACTGACCAGATCGCGAGCCAGCAATTCGGCTGCAACCCGGCTAGTCCCCTGCCCATCGGCGACAACGAGGATTCCGGCGCGCGACAGGTCCCAATCCGCGGCGTGAGCGGGCGTCGCGACAACCACCCCCATCAGCATGACCGCACCGATCAGGGACGACCGCCGACAGGTCCTATGGTGCAATGCCCTACCGCCGATATCCATCTGCTCGCCCGCTCCCCATTTCGGACGGCCAGCTTAGCGAGCGACATAAGGCTGTAAAGCGAATTTGCCTGACCAATTCAAAACCGATCTCAGACTTTATCGCAGCCGTCCGTCCCAGCGGCCGGGGTACTTTATGGAACGTTCGGGCGTGTGCCGATATAAGTCGCACAACCGATCATCACGAATGCCACGACGACGGCCAGGATGGCATTCGAACGGGCGGTCAGGAGGAAGATCGCATAGCCGATCGCCATGCCGCCACAGGCCATCCCCTTGGCCCGGCGGCTCATGGCTCCGTCACGCCGCCACGCACGCAAGGTCGGGCCGAAGCGCGGATGATCGAGCAGCCACGCCTCCAGCCGGGGCGACGAACGGGCAAAGCATCCCGCCGCCAGGATCAGGAAGATCGTGGTCGGCATCAGCGGCAACAACGCGCCGACGATCCCCAACCCTACGCAGAATACCCCCAGCGCCAGCCAGCCGAACCGGATCGCCCGCCTCACCCGGCTCCCTTCACGCAAAGCTGTCATCGGCCAGTTTCCGCACATAGAGGAAAGCGTCGCGCGCGCCGTTGAGCATCAGCGCGTCACCCACCTGATCCAGGTCCAGCGCATCGACCGCCGCTGTGAAGCTTTTCCAGGATTTGGCACGCCCGTCCGGGTGCCCGGCCAGGTGACGCGCTCCGAACGTCTCGCCGAGCCCCAGGGCCGCCGCGCGCTTCAACAGCGACGCCGCGCCCAGCGTCGATCCCTCAGCGACCCATAGCCAGCCGATCGCCGTGGAGGGGTCGATCCGGGCAGTGTGGAACGGCCGAGACCCTTTATTCTCCGGCGGCGACCGACCCAGATCTTCCAGATCCTGTCGCACGCGGTCCAGCCGCCGCCGGGCGGGCAGGTCGAGCGTCGCCGGGAGTGGCAGCGACCGCGAGTAGAGCCCCTCGATGGCGCGATGAAAGCGATACTGCATCTCCAAAAGCCGGACATAATGATCGCGGTCCTGAAAGGGCTCGGCCGAGATGATTCGGTTGTCCAGCCCGTCATGCGCACTCCGTGTGGCCTGCATCAACCGCTGCGAACGGGATATCGGCCGGGCGGGCGCGGCCATCGGGGCGCTCGGCTGGGATTGGGACGTGATCGGGGTCATGGCGATACTCCTGGAAGAACGGGAAAGGGTCAGCGGTGCAGGGCGAATGCGATCGGCACCTCGACGGTGACCGGATCGCCGGGAACGGCGTCATCGACTGCGGGCAAGGGCGCGGCACGGCGCACCGTGGTCCGCGCCTCCATGTCGAGCAGCGGGTAGCCGCTGCCATGGACCAGTTCGACGGCGATCACCTCGCCCGAACGGTGCAGAGTGATGGCGATGCGGGCGACGCCCTGTTGCCGCGCGGCCTCCGCCTGACGAGGATAGCGACGATAGTGTTTGAGATGACCGAGTAGCCGTGCACGCCAGTCCGCCGCTGCAGCCACCGCCGAAGCGGCCGGGGCGGTCGTCGCCGGGCTTTCGACCGGCTTCGTGCCGGATAAGAGCAAGGAAGGGAGCGCAACCACATCCACAGGCTGAGCCAGCGGCGCGGCGGAGGGCAGTCCGACCGATGACGGGGCGGCGATCACGGATACCACCGGAGCCATGGTGGACGGGAGTGCCGCCGTCGGCAGGGACGGCGTGGCATCGGGCGGCGGCGGCGCGGGCAGCGGCTCCGCTGGATCGAGTACAGGCCGATCGAGCGGGATCGCCTCCGCGACGAACACCGCCATCGACCCGGCGTCAGCTACCGGGGTCGGCGGCGCGATCACCCGGACGCTGAGCAACGCGATCCCCAGCAGCCCGGTCGCCACCATCGCCCCGGTTCCGAACGCCCGCGCCTGCACCGGCTGGCGATAGCCGTTGAACTGGGCCTCAGAAGGCATGTTCCAACCTGATGCTCGCGGCGGTACGATGAAAGGAATAGAGCCAGTCGACATTGCTCTTCACCCGATTGTGCTGGAAAAGGATGTTGGGCGTCAGCCCGGCGAGGCGCAGCTTGGGTAGGCGGAGGACGGCGGTCAGGTTCGCCTCTCGGTCGTGGCGGACGGCCTCCAGCAATTCGCTATAGGCCCCGTAATCGCGCTGCCGCACCGACCCGATCAGCGTCAGTTCGGCCCAGTCGGCAAAGCCGTGCACCCCCCCCAGTCGCGCCCCGACATGGCGATAGGCATTGGCGCGTGCGCCCGCCTGCTTGTCGCCCGCCTCGATACCGGCAAACAGCGTCCAGCCGCGCGGGCGCGACCACCAGCCAGTCAGAGACGCCTCGGTCAGCGCACCGTCGAGATCGTCGAAGCTCCGCCGATAATCGAAGACCCGGCGCGCGACCTCCAGCCGGAGGGCGGTGTCGGGCGACGGGGTGACCATCGCCTCAACGCGAAGGCCGGGCGCGGTATAGAGCAGCCGATCGCCCAGGCTCGCCAAGTCGATGGTGGGCGACAGGGTCAGGCTCCGCCGGGCAGTCTGATGGTCGTAGCCGATCTGCGCGGTCAACGTCGCTTGATCGAATGCGCCATGCCCAGGCCAGAGATCGCCATAGACGAAGGCCCGGGCCAACAGCCCGCCCTGCCCCTTCAGCGCGATCCGGCGGCTGATGCTCCCCTCGACATTGAGGCCGACGGAGGCGATCGCCGGTGGCAGGGTGCGGTCGATCAGGCAGGTGCCGTCCACCCCGACCAGCAGGCAGGTCTGGCTGGCGGAGGTCTGATTGAGGTTGCTGCTATACCCCGGCCCCGCTGCGATCATGCCCTGCCAGCCGCCCCGCCGGTCGAGCGCGGCGAGGAAGGTGTCGACCGTCCGGCGAACCCCGGCGGCGTGCTCACCCTGCCCCGCCAGTTGGTCCCGGATCGCGCGGAACCGATGGCGGGCCTCCCGGTCCTTGCGGTTCTCGAACAACACGCGGCCGAGTTCCAGCCGCCCCGGCAGGAAGTCCGGCTGGATCGCCAGCAGGGCGCGGTACTGCCGTTCGGCCTCGCCCATCCGCCCGTCACTGCGCGCGAGGCCACCGCGCGCCCAGGCAACCAGCATCGGATCATGGCGGGCCAGCGCTAGATATGGCGGCAGGAAACGGCGGACATCCGCCCAGTTCTTGCGCGCCACCGACAGGTACAGCGCCCGGCCCAGATCGTCCGGGTTATGGCCGACCGAATAGACCTGTCCGTCGATGGTGATGCGATCCGACGGCTTGGCCCCCTCGATCGCCTCGCGTTCCTGGGGCGTGGTCCGGCGATCGATGCCGGGGTCGAGACGCAGGCGGTTATCCTCGCTCCGCGCACTCTGGCCGGAAGCGGGCACGGCCAGCCACAGCGTGGCGAGCGTCAATAGATAGAGGGAGACGGCGTGGCGCATCGGATCGGCACGAAGCCGGGGCTCCCGCAAGGGAGAGACAGGAGCCCCGGCCCTTTGCGTCAGTTCTTCGTGCCGCCGAAGGCGGTGTCGTGCTGACGCGCACCGTCGAACTTGACGGTCCCGGCCAGCGCCGCGGCACTGGCGCCGAAGAAGCGACCGCTCACCACGCCGCCCGACGCGACGGTGGCACCCGACTGGGTGGCGACGGCATTACCGCCCGCGAAGTCAGCCCCGTTGATCCGCGCCGTACCGATATTGACGCCCGCCCCGGTCGAGGCGTTGGACAGGCTGCCACGCAGCGTGCCCGTCGATCCGGAAGCGAAATTGGCGGTCAGTGTGCCGGTCAGCACGCCCTTGTTGGCATAGTCGCTGATGCCCTTGACCGAATAGGTCGCGGTGCCGCTGGTCGGAACCGTCGTGCCGCTGGTGTTGCCGACATAATAGACGGTGTGATCGCCCGCCGTGGCGTTGCCCGTTTGCGACCATTCGCCGAACCACAGATCGGCAGAGCCGACGCGGGCGAAGCGGAAGTCACCATAGCTGCTGTGATCGGCGGTATCGCTGGTCGCCATGTTCAGATGGCGCACGCCGTTTACGTCGGCCGCAGCATAAAGGCTGAGTCCCTGGAAATCGACGCGGCGTCCGTTGGTTCCCGGCACGCCGATCCCGGCACGCCCCGCCACATGGGGACCGCCCTGCACGTCGCTTTCGCCCACCGTCACCTTGCTGGTGTCGCTGGAGCCACCGGCGAACTGGGCCTGCGCCGAACCGGCGGTCAGGACCGTGGCAAGGCCGGCGAGAACAATGGTCTTCATTGTGATGGAGGTCATGATATTACTCCTGCGGTTGTGTGCGCCCGATCGCTTCGGGCGCATCGATCCGGCCCCGCCGTGCCTGTCCGGCTTTCAGGAAGGACATGGACGGCGGGGTCGAATGGCGGGATCGTCAGAAGCGGCCCGTCAGGCTCAGCCGGACGGTGCGCCCGGGGGCGGGCATCATCGAACGGGTCAGCGGGTCCGCATAATAACGATCGTTGAGGTTGGTCCCGACCAGCTCGGCCGAGAAGCGGTCGTTCAGCCGGTATCGGACATAGGCGTCGGCGGTGACAATCTCGCCCCAGCTGAACGGCACATTGAGCGAATAGACGTCGAGCTGCTGCTCGCGCGGAAGGTCGGCGATCTTCTGGAACAGCGGATTGTCGTAGCGGCTATAATAGGTCAGCCGTCCGCCGATCTCGAGCCGCTTGTCGAAGAAGCGCCCGCCGATCGTCCAGTTGACCGTCTCTTCGGGCGTTGCCTGGGTCAGCAGGAAGCCGTCCGGGAAGCCATATTTGACGCAATCGGGAATGCTGCCATTCTTGCGGTCGGCCAGAGCGGCGGCGCTTTCGTCACAGACCCGGTTGGTCGTCATGAAGGCCGCGCCGAGCTGCGTATAGAATCCGCCGGTGTCGATCCGCGCCTCCGCCTCGATCCCGGCGATCGTCTGTTCCCGGATATTGCTGAATTGCAGTTGGGTGGACCGCTCGACCACATCGGTGATGTGACTGCGATAGAAGGTCAGCTTGACGTCGGCGCGCTGGTCCTCCCGGTTCAGCCGCAACAGACTGCGCAGATCGCGGACCAGCCCGACCTCGTAGAGCTTGGCATGTTCGGGCCGCAGCGGCGCGGCTGGGTTGAACGACGCCGAAAAACCCAGCGTGCTTTCGAACATGCTCGGAAAGCGCCACGTCTCGATATAGCGGGCATAGGCGCGGGTATGTTCGTCGGCATAGACGGTGGCCGACAGGCTCGGGGCCCAGTGATGGGCGGAGCGACGCGGCGCGGTCACGGGTACGGTTTCCGTGATACTCTGCAGAATGCAGGTGCCGGTATTGCCCGGAATCGTATTGATCGTCCCGTTCACGCAGGGGTTGTCCGCCCGCCGGTAGCGCCCCTGGGCATAAGGGAGCCAAGCCGGGCCAGCCTGATCGAATGAGATCGGATAAGGATTTGCCAGATAGTCCGGCAAATCCATTGCGATAAATTCCTCGACGTCCGCGGTGGGCAAACCTGCGAACAAGCTCTGCGTGTAGAATCGCCTGAAGTACGCCTCCCCAATGCCCCGGACCTGGAATGAAGACGTATAGCCCTTGTAAAAGGTCGTCTTCAGGTTCGTATTGCCCTTGGCGATCTGGCTGCGGGTGAAATCATCCACCGCCCAATATCCGGCATAGCTCAGCCCGGCGTTCAGCTTCAGGAAGCTGGCGGGCCGCCACTCGCCGTCCAGCCGAACCAGGAACTCTTCGCGCCGCCCGGCGCGCGGGAATTGCCGCCAGCCCTGGAACTTCGCAGGGTCGTAGATGTCCTGCGATGCCAACCTCTCATGCTGCCAGTTACCGCTCAGCGTCAGGTCGAGCTTCGTGCCGAGGCGCAGGGTGTTGCTGGCGTTGAAGCCATAGCGATCGTTCATCGCATTGGCGCGGGCATTGTCGATGATGATCGGATCGGCAAAGGTCGCGAAATTGGGCATCCCGCCGGAGTTATAGGTATCGCTCCTAGTATCGGTGGCCCAGAGATTGGCCTTCAGGTCAATCCACCGGCTGTCCGGCTGCCACTTATACTCCGCATTATAGGCGCGGGCATGGACCTTGCTGAGCGGCCATTGGACATTGCCCGTGTCGATCGGGATGCGCGACGGCATGATCTCGCCATAGCGGGTGACGCTGTCGCGCAGGCTGACCAACAGATACTGGTCGTCGGCGATGTGCCAGGTGGCCTTCAGCAGCACCGATTCCAGATCGCTGGAGGTGTTGGGCACCTCGTTGCCGGGCGCGAAGCCCAGCGCCATCCGGCGGATACGATTGAGGTTCTGGGACGGCAGGCTCGACTGCTCGTAATAGTCCGCTCCGGTCGTGCCAGAGAAGTAATTGCCCCGCTCGCGAAAGGCATAGGCCGCGAAGAGGTCCAGCCCCTCGATCCGCACCGCGCTGGCCACGCGCACGGCACGGTCGCCGAACGACAGGAAATGGTTATCCGATCCGGTCCGCGGCACGATCCGCAGATAGGGATCGTTCAGCGCGAAGCTTGGCGACGTCCGGGGAAAGCCGGGCACGGTGCGATAGTCGCGCCCCGTCAGCAGCGTCGGCAGGCGTGGATCGGTCGAGTTGTTGCCACCCTCCAGCCGCAGGTCGAGGCCGAAGGTGCGGCCGGGCTGCAGCACGTCGTCGGCGTCCAGCGTGTTGATGACGACCGTACCGCCGGTCGAGCTGCGGATATTGCCCCGGTCGGTCGGCCCGCGCAGCACCTGGAGGCCCGAGATCAGGTTGGGGTCGACATAGGCCCGGTTGCTTGCGCCGTTATATCCGCGCCAGACGGTCAGCGCCTGTTCGGTGCCGTCGATCACTACGGGCACGCGCCCCGGTCCCTGAATGCCGCGAATGCTGGGATCGAGCGCGCCGCTGTTGCGCGCATCGCCGCTGAGGACATTGACCATGCCGGTCAGCAGGTCCGAGGTCGTGACGCCCTTGTAGCGCTCGATCTCCGCTCGGTCCTTGTACCCGCTGGAATAATCGGCGTCGAAGACCGTGTCATGGCCGCGCTCGGCCCGCACCTCCGCGACATCGCGTGGGGTCTCGTCACCGTCCACCTGAAGCGCATCGGTGACGAGGGGGGCGCCCGGCTTGATGGCGCGCTCGGGTCGCTTTTGCAGCGTCAGCACACCGTCCGCCAACCGCCAATCGAGCCCCGGTCCCAACAACAGCCTGTCCAACGCCCTGGCGCGGTCCATCCGCCCCGCCACGCCGCCGGACCGCAACCCGGCCACCAGCGCGGCATCGACCCCGAGCTGCACATTCGCCTGCTGCGCGAACTGGGCCAGCGCGTCGCCCAACGGCTGCGCCGGAATGTTCACCTCGACCGCCGCCTGCTGCGACTGTGCGGCCAGCGGCGTTGCCAGAACCGGAAGCGACGAGGCGCTCAGCAACATCGCCAATCCCATCCGCTTCCAGCGAAAGATCCCAGATTCGTTCGTCACCCTGTTCCCCCAGTGATTCTACAAAATAACTGCTATTGCGTATCGTTCGCATTCACAGGGTAGACGCTGACCGTTCCGGTTTTTTCGAAAATTTTTGGGGTCGGGTGGAAAAGAGACGTTTCAGTCGATGCTGACGATCGTTAGCCACGGCGTGATCCGCCGCACGGTCACACCATGCGCCCGAGAGAGTGCGGCCAGAGCGCGGTCCGGGTAACGCAGGTCGTAGACCCCCGTCACATGTCGCGCCATCCCGGCTCCCCGCGCCACCAGCAGCCCGCGATGCCAGGGGCGCAGCGCCTCCACCACCTCGCCCAGCGGCCGGTCGGTTACGCGCAGTATTCCTTGCGTCCAGCTCGCCACGGCCGAAGGTGGCACTGTGGATGTGCGATAGCGTCCAGCGACACAGTCGAGCGCTACCCGGTCGCCCGGCCCCAAATCGACCGGCACGATGGCAGGATGACGGCAGGCCGCTCGTACGCGCCCCTCGCGCACCGCGATCCGCGCCCCATCATCGTCGCTTCGCACCTCAAAGGCGATGCCGAGATCGGTCGCCACCGCCTCCCCCGCGACGACGCGAAACGGATGGTTCGCATCATGGCGGACCTCGAAAAAGCCGATGCCGCGCAACAGTCGCACCTGTCGGGCGGAGCGACCATCCACGGCGATGGTGCTCTGCGGCGCCAAGGTGATGCGGCTGCCATCGGCCAGACGCATCACCCGGACCTCGCCGGTCCCGGTGCTTTGGTTGGCCGGAGCCTGCGGCAGGACGGCCCGCCCCACAAAAACGCCCGCAAGACAGGCCGCCATCGCCAGGGGCAGGCCCCTTTTCCAGCGGCGCGGAGCGGCGACCGGCGGCGCACGGTTCGGCGCATCGACCTGCCGGATCAGGTCACCGACATGGTCGAGCTCGCGCCAAACCGCATCGCAGGCGGGCGCGTGCCGCCATCGTCGGAACGCCGCCTGTACCGCCTCGTCACCGGGCCGCTCCTGCAACAGGATCATCCAATCCAGCGCCTCGCGTCGGCCGTCACCGCCCTCCATTATCGCCGCCCCCTCTGTTTCTTGCAGGGAGGACGAACGAAGCGGACCCATTTTCGGAAGGCAATCAGTGTCGGTTCCCGCGCACGGATTTGCGACACCGCTCCACGCCTTCGATCACCAGGGCATGGGCACTGGTGACGGATACGCCCAACTCTGCGGCAATCTCTCGCAAGGGCGCTCCCGACAGGCGATGCAGTTCGACGGCGCGGCGCATGCGTGGCGGCATACGGGCCAGTTCGGCGGCGACGAGCGCCAGCTCCTGCCTGGCTATCAAGGCACGATCGGCCCCTGCGGTATCGGCCATCTGCGTGTCGGCGGCATCGCCTGCATCGGATGACATCACCCGCTCGCGTCGCTGCCGCTGCCTGTATTCGTCGAGCGCTAGATTGCGCACCACCCGGCGGATATAGCCGACCGGTTCGGCAATCTGGGTGTCGCGGGCGTTCTGCGACAGACGCAGCCAGGCATCCTGCACCACATCCTCTGCGGACGCCCTGTCACCGGTCATCCGTGCCGCCTCGATAATCAGCCGCGAACGTTGATGAGAGAACAGGGCCAGAAGGCGCGCGGATCGCCGCATCACCGGTACGCGCCCATGGCACGGCCCGTCCCGCCACAAGATGCTGCCGGTGTCGGCACAAGGGTGTTCCCAAGGGTTCTGCATGCCTCCTCTGGCGACACCCGTCGCTGCCCGCATAGCAAGGACCATGGCTGCTAGATTACGTGTTATTGCGAGTCAAATTCATTAATTCCGTAATGCGCCGTGTGCCATGGGGCGAAGATAGTCCTGGCAAGCGAATTACGATCTCCAAGCAAAGCCAAATCCCCATCGCGTGATGAGCGGACCATACCACAGACCGAACCCGACCGCGCGACTCACTTGCGATTCGTTATCAGTATCATTAGCAGCGAGCTAAATCATAAGGGGACTCATCATGAAATCGTCGATCCTGGCTGGCGTCGCGCTCGTCGCACTGACCGGAACGCCCGCCCTCGCGGCCACCCCGGAGGATAGCGACCGCCGCCCTTCTGCGGAGGCCTCGACGGACCAGCATGGCGATATCCTGGTGGAGGGGCGTCGCGACCAAGTGTTTGCGGGAACCAAGACCGATACGCCGCTGATCGAGGTGCCGCAGCCGATCTCCGTCATCACCGACGATGTCTACCTGGCGCAGGGCGCGATCAACATTTCCGACACGGTCCGCTATGCCGCCGGTGTCAATTCCGATGCCTATGGCCGCGACACCCGCGTCGACAGCTTCACCATCCGCGGCGTCAATGCGCTGCAGTTCCGCGACGGGATGCGGGACATCTTCAGCTATTATGCCAGCATCGCCTCCGACCCCTATAATTTCTCGCGGGTCGAGGTGGTGCGCGGACCCGCTTCGGTGCTGTTCGGCCAGGGTTCGATCGGCGGCATCATCAACCTCGTGTCCAAGACGCCACTGTTCACTAACAGTGCCGATATGAACCTCGTTTATGGCAGCTATGACCGCAAGGAAGCGATGGCCGACGTCAACGGGGTGGTCCATGACACGCTGGCGGCACGGATCGTCGCGCGGGTGCGCGATGCCGATACCTATGTCGACCATGTTCCCGACGATCGGGTGATGATCGCGCCGTCCGTTACCTGGCGGCCGGATGCCCGCACCGATGTGAACTTGCTCGGCCTATATCAGGACGATCACACCGGATCGACCGCGAACTTCCTGCCGATCATCGGCACGCTTCGCGACAATCCGGGCAACCCGCGCCTGCCGCGTTACCTGTTCGTCGGCAAGCCGGGATACGACCGTTACGACGGACGGCTGCTGCAGGGGTCGGGGCTTGTCACCCACCGCTTTAGCGACGATCTGAAGCTCAGCCTGAAGGCGCGTTACATCGACAGCAACGTCGATTATTTCACCCATTATCCCGACAGCTACAGCAATCCGACCGACCCCTATATACCGGGCAGCAACGGGCGGCGCATCGGCCTGTACGCGGGTTCTTCAGTGGCGAAGCTCCAGGTCTTTTCCACCGACAACAACGTGCAATGGCGTATCGGCGACAGCGCGACCATGGAGCACACGCTGCTCGCGGGTATAGACTATAGCTGGAACCAGGTCCGCAAGAGCAACAATTACGGTTATCAGGTCATCGACCTGTACAACATCGACTATGCCTCGGTCGTCGAGCCGCCGCTCACCGCCCCCTTCACCCGCGACACGCAGAAGCAACTCGGCCTCTATGTGCAGGACCAGATCCGCATTCGGGACCGCATTTCGGTGGTGCTGGGCGCACGCCGGGACAGGGTGCACGGCACCAGTCTGGATCTGGCGAGCGGCCTGACCAGCCGCACCTCCGACACGGCGACCACCTTCCGCGCCGGTATCATCGGCGAGGTCGGGGCGGGCCTGTCGCCGTTCTTCAGCTATACCGAAAGCTTCCAGCCACTGGCCGGCCAGACCACGTCCGGCACGCCCCTGCGCCCGCAGACCGGCAAGCAGTTCGAGGGCGGCGTGAAGTGGCAACCCGATCGCGCGACGCTCGTCACGCTGACCGGCTTCCACATCAAGGAACGCAACCGCCCGATCCCCGACCCCCGCAATCCGCTTGGCCAGATCCAGGCGGGAGAGCTGACCACCAAGGGCTTCGAGCTGGAGGCGACGCGCACCCTGCCCGGCCATTACGACCTGTCGCTCGCCTATGGTTTCAACGACGTCGATGGCGATACGGGCGAGGTCGGCTATCTGTCGCGCCATACCGCCTCCGCCTGGGGGACGAAGACGTTCGAGGGCAGCTGGGCGACGCTGCGGCTGGGCGCGGGCGTGCGCTATCTCGGTCCTCAGGTGTCGGGCAACGCCGCCTGGACCATCGTCACCCCGGCGCGCACCATGGTCGATGCGCTGGTCGAGCTGGAGCGCGACCGCTGGCGCCTGCGCCTCAACGCCACCAACCTGCTCGACAACCGCGCCTATGCCGCCTGTCTGGCACGTGGCGACTGTTTCGTATCGGCGCCGCGCAATGTGATGCTGTCGCTGGGATACCGGCTATAGCGTCTGCCACCTGATGGACGACGGCGGACTCTCGCTCGCCGTCGTCGGGGACGGGCGTTACGCATGGCGACCGGGACCGACTTCCAGGATGGGCCGCCGCTCTCCGCATCATGGTCGTCCAGCACGATCAGATGGTTCGCCCCGGGGTAATAGCCGCGACCGATCCCCGCGCGATCCTGTAGGCGACGGCGACCTGCGACGCGCGTATCCGGTCCAGCCCCGCCACGACATCGACCCGATTCACGATATGCCGGGCCTAAAGACCTGGTCCGCCACTCCCGGCGTCATATGGGGTACGCCGTACCCAGAGCACGGCGATCACGATGATGGCTGTCAGCACACCGCATATCGCCCAGGCAGCGTTGACGGCAGGAACGAGCGCGGCTTTTTCCACCAGCGGCCGCACCATCTCCACCGCAAAATCGTCGAGCGGCTTGCCACGTTGTTCGAGAAAGGCATCCCGGGGAATGCCGATGCGCAGCGCCGTGTCGAGGTCACCCGCCTGCAGACGGCTGGCGATGCGGCGCCCCTCGGTCGCGGCGCGGCTGAAGATTGTCGTGTCGACCAGCGCCAGGCCGACCGCCCCGCCCAGATTGCGCATCAGGTTGAACAGCCCGCTGCCATCCGCAACCAAATGGCGGGGCAATCGACCGAGCGCCATGCGGGTCGGCGGCAACAGGCAGAACATGATCGCCGCCCCGCGCACGATCTGGGGCAGGATCATCGCATGGAAATCGGTCTGCGCGGTCTGTCCGATGCTCATCAGCAGGCCGATGGCGAACAGCCCGAAGCCGAAGGCCGTCAGCCAGCGCGGATCGACGCGCCGCTCGGCCCAGACTGCGATAGGCGCGGTGACCAGCTGGGCAATGCCGGTGACCAACATGATCTCACCGATGCGCAACGCCCCGTGCCCGCGCACCAGCCCCAGGAAGAAGGGCATCAGATAGGTCGAGCCGAAGAGGCCGAACCCCAGTACAAAACTGAACAGGCATCCAATGGCGAAATTGCGGTCGACAAAACAATGAAGCTCGACCAGTGGCACTGCCGCACGCCACGTCCGCACGGCAAAGCCGATCCCGCACGCGACAAACAGCGCCAGCAGACCGAGCACCCAAGCATCACCCCAGCCGCGCGTCGGCGCATCCTTCAAACCGATCTGCAGCGCCACGAGCGCGACGGCGAGCAGAACCAAAGCCACCAGATCGATGGCACGGGCAACGCCTGACCGCTCAACCGCTGGCTCGCCGCGTAACAGCCAGCCGACACCCAGGGCGGCAACGATACCCGGCACGATGTTGATGCGGAACAGCCAGTGCCAGGAAAAGGATTGCGTCACCCAGCCGCCGACAATCGGTCCGATGGTCGGCGCCAGCACGGCCGCAACCCCGGCGATCGTGGTCGCCAGCCCCTGAACCCGCAAAGGGAACAACAGGAAGACGGCGGAAAAAACGATGGGGATCAGCGTTCCGCCCGAAAATCCCTGCACGATCCGCCACAGGATCAGACTTTCGAAACTGCCGCTCATCGCGCAACCGATGGAGGCCAGGGTGAACAGTCCTACCGCACCGACGAACAGCCGCCGCATGCCCAGCACATCGGTCAGATACCCTGTCAGCGGGATCGCGACGATCTCGGCGGTCAGATACGCGGTCTGTATCCACACCATCCGATCGGGCGCGATGCGCAGCGCCGCCTGTATGGTGGGCAGCGAGGTCGCGACGATCTGGACGTCCAGGATCGCCATAAACATGCCCAGACACATGAAGGTGAACCCCGCCCAGGCGGCGAAACCCGCCGTCTGCGTCACAAGGCCGGGGGACGCATTCGCTGGTGTCATATCGTCGCTTTGCATGATATCGCTCTGCCCGGCTCTCTATTTCGCGACAGGTTGAACCAGCCGCAACGCCGATCGTTGCGCCTCAGAATCATTTCCGCCGGTTCGCCGGCTACTCGGACGGTGCATGTCTTCCTCGGTTGCCCTTCTGTCGCTTGCAACGCGCACGCCCCACCATCGACTGTCCCAGGATCAAGCCCTCGCCACCGCGCGTGAGCTGATCGGTGACCGCTTCGCCGATTTCGACCGGCTCGCCCCGGTTTTCGACCATGCGGGTATCGCCGAGCGTCAACTGGCCATGCCACTCGACTGGTATCGCACCCCCCGCTCGTTCGAGGAGCGCAGCGCCGCCTATCTCGACGTCGCGCTCGACTTGTTCGTCGCGGCAGCCAGCGATGCGCTGAAGGAAGCAGGCCTGGAGGCTGGGGATGTCGACGCCATCGTGACCGTTTCCTCGACCGGAATCGCGACGCCGAGTCTGGAGGCGCGGGCGATGGCCCAACTCGCGTTTCGCAATGACGTACGGCGGGTGCCGGTCTTCGGCCTGGGCTGTGCGGGTGGGGCCACGGGCCTGGCACTGGCCGCCGATCTGGCGCGGGCACGACCGGGTTCGACCGTGCTGTTCGTGACCGTCGAGCTGTGCAGCCTGGCGCTTCGGACCAGCGGCGCGGACAAGGCCGACTTGATCTCTACTGCCCTTTTCGGCGACGGCGCGGCGGCGTGCCTGTTGCGCACGGGTCAATCTGGCTTCGCGCGCATTGTCGGCAGCGCGGAAAAGACGTGGAGCGACACGCTCGACATCATGGGCTGGCGGACCGAGC
Organism: Sphingomonas sanguinis NBRC 13937; assembly: GCF_001591005.1. Lineage (GTDB taxonomy): Bacteria > Pseudomonadota > Alphaproteobacteria > Sphingomonadales > Sphingomonadaceae > Sphingomonas > Sphingomonas sanguinis. The sequence goes on along the minus strand of NZ_BCTY01000007.1, from coordinate 5,434 downwards.
AGACGGGCCTCGCGGTGGTTCTCAATCGCGCGATCCCCAGCTTTGTCGAACGCGAGATGCGGCAGGCGGTCACCGAGATGCTCGCCACGCAGGGTTTGGCCCTGTCCGACATCGACCGCTTCATCTGCCACCCGGGCGGGGCCCGCGTGCTGGATGCGCTGGAAAGCGCCCTTGGCCTGGAGCGCGGCGCGATGGCACAGGAACGCGCCGTGCTACGCGATCATGGCAATATGTCCGCGCCAACCGTATTGTTCGTACTGGACCGATATCGTCGAGAAGGCCTGCCGCCCCGCGCCCTGCTCAGTGCGCTGGGACCGGGCTTCACTGCGTCCTCGCTGGTCCTGGAGTGCGACCGATGAACCTGCCCTATGCCATTATGGCATTCGTGACGCTCCAGCGGCTCAGCGAGTTGGTCATCGCCAAACGCAACACCGCCCGGCTGATGGCGGCGGGTGCGCGGGAATATGGTGCGAACCACTATCCCGTGATGGTGACGATGCACACCGCATGGCTGCTCGCGCTGTGGTTCAGCGTCGGCGACCGCGCGGTGTCCTGGCCGCTGCTGCTGATCTTCGCCATGTTGCAGGGGATGCGGGTCTGGGTGCTGGCGACTTTGGGGCCGCGTTGGACGACGCGGATCATCGTCCTGCCCGGCGCATCGCTCGTCGCCAAGGGGCCGTTTCGCTTCCTGCGCCATCCCAATTACGCCGTGGTCACTGCGGAGATTGCCGTGCTGCCCCTGACCTTCGGATTGGTCGGCATCGCCGCGCTGTTCACGGTCCTGAACGCGGCGATGCTGTACGTCCGTATCGGCGCGGAGAATCGCGCGCTGGGGATCAGCGGCGGGGCGTCGCCGCCTCCCGCTCAGCCTTGATCCGCAACATCGCGGCATGACAGGTCGGCGAGGTCTGATCGATCTTTTGGATCATGCAAGCCTCCACCTTCTTGCGGCTCATCGATTTCATCTCCATCGGGCATAGGCGCCGCGCCTCGGCGACGCAGGCCTTCTTTCCGGAATCGGGCTGCGCTTGGGCTCGTACCTCGGTTGCCCCAAGGGTCAGGGGCAACAGGAGAGTGGCGAAGGTGAAAACGGCGTAGGTCATCCTGCTTGCTCCTCATGGGTTTGCGCTAAAACGCGCTTACCAAACGCATGACGCTTGGGAAAAGCGCGCCAAGGCGCATCCTCTGATACGTTGCGCATTGCCAGCGCGTCCGCATGTGACCGCCCACCGCCTCAACGAGTGACGGCCGCGTACGACGCTTGCGTTGAGACCGCCGCTTCCTGATCGACGGCCGAACCATGCCCGGTGTCGCGTTCCTGTAAAGAAGCAGACCTACACGCCGCTCCGATCACCGGAGCATGTGTTGAGCTGGCTGCGCGAAATAGACCGTTGGTTCATGGCCGAGGTGCTGCCCCACGCAGCCGCCTATCGGGCCAGGGCGGCCTATTTCTGCGGGCGGGACGAAGCGGACGACTTGGTGCAGGAAGCCTATGCCCGTGTCCTGAACACCGCGGATCATCGCTCGATATCCTCACCACGGGCCTTTGTCCTGACCATCGTCCATCATCTGGCGTTGGAGCGGATACGGCGGGCCAATGTGGTCCGCATCGACGTGCTGGCGTCGCTGGAGATGCCCGACATCGCCGATCCCGCGCCGGATGCCTTTGCGGTCGCCGCCGGACGATCCGAATTGCAGCGTCTGGCCGGCTGGATCGATGCCCTGCCCCCGCAATGTGCGCGCGTCGTCCATATGCGCAAGGTTCAAGGCCTATCCCCCACCGCGATCGCCCAGTCGCTTTCCTTATCCGTCTCGACCGTTGAAAAGCATATCGCTAAGGGTCTTGCCCTCATCACGAAGGCGCGTCGCGAAAGCGAGTCCCTGGCGGAGGAATTTTGTCCAGCCATTGCCCAGACCAGCCGCGCGACGCTGACCTGACCGACGAAGCTGCGGCATGGCTCGCTGCGCTCGATGCGGGCTCGGCGGACCTTGCGGCATTCGAGGCGTGGCGCGATACGGACGTGCGCCACGCCGTCGCCTTTGCCGAGGTCGCCAGCGCCTGGCGTGACCTCGATCGCCTGCGGGTGACGCGTGGAGATGTGCAGCACCAGCTCGAGACGGTGATGCCGGCCGGACCCGACCGGTCTGACCGGCGGCACATGCTGCGCGCGGCCGCGTCGGTCGCCGCCGTCATGGTTGTGGGCGGCGGCTGGGCCTATCGCGCCAATGCCCGCGACAAGGCCGTGACCCAAGTCGGCGAACGGGCGACGGTAGCGGCAGGGCCCGGCCTTTCGCTGAAACTCAACACCGACAGTTGCGTCTATTGGAAGGATGGCACGCCGGATCGCCTCTGGCTCGAACGAGGCGAGGTCGCGATCCAGCTCGGCTCGCCGCATCGGCTGGAGCTGATCGCACCCGATGGCCGGTTCGAGCTGGTACCGGGCCTGTATAATGCGCGACTGCGGCCGACCGGATGCGAACTGGCGGTCCTTCAAGGTCAGATTTTCGACGGCGCGCAAAGACAGCTGGAACGGGGCGAGGTCGCGGTGGCGACCGCAGGCCAATGGACCGTCCATTCGCGCGACGGCAGCGATATGGCCCGGGTGACTGCGTGGCAGCGCGGCACGCTGGTCCTCAACGGCGAGAGCCTGGATTATGCACTGGCGGAAATGAACCGCTATCTTACCAACAAGATCGTCATCGGCGACCCGGCGCTGTCGCGCCTGCGCATCGGCGGTACATTTGCGACGACCAACCCGCAGGAATTTCTGCAAGCGCTCCACAGTTCCTTCGGCGTGCAGGCAATTTCGGGTGCCAATGGCGGTATCGTCCTGTCCCGCACCTAAAAAAATTTTCGGGCGAGTAGCGGTTTTTCCGCCGCCATCCATCCCTGCACCGACCATCGCATCCAAACAGGGATCAACCATGTTCAAGTTCATGACAACGACCGCCATGCTGGCGGTCGCGATGCCGGCTGTCGCACAGATGCGGGACAGCACGCCGATCCGCTTCGACATACCAGCCAGCGACACCGCCACTGCGCTCAACCAGTTCGCGCGGCAGGCGGGCATCCACGTCATATTTCCCTATGATGCGGTGGCGAACCGGCATGTGACCGCCCTGCGCGGGCGGCTGACGCGCAGCGAGGCGCTGCGTCGGTTGATCGCGGGTCAGGGGCTGGCCATCGCGAGCGAGACGCCGTCGATGATCTCGCTAAAGGCCTTGGTCGATACGTCGACGGCCACCGCCGTCGCGGCAGAGGCCAGCGCGAACCAGGATATTGTTGTCCTGGGCCGGGGCCAATCGCGGCAGGTGCAGACCGTGTCCGCCAAGGCGATGGAGAAGACCACGCCCGGCACTTCGCCCCTTCGGTCGCTGGGGCGGCTGCCCGGCGTGAATTTCGACTCCTCCGACGCGCATGGCACCTATGAGGCGGCAACGCAGCTGTCGATCCGCGGCTTCCTGACGGACCAGATGGGCTATACGCTTGATGGCGTGCCGCTTGGCAACATGCAGTATCGCAACAACAACGGCCTCTCGATCAACCGCGCGCTGCTGACCGAGAATAACGGCGCCGCGACGCTGTCGCAGGGGAGCGGCGCGCTGGGCACCGCGTCCACCAGCAACATCGGCGGCACGGTCGACTTCACCTCGATAGATCCGACCCACATGTTCGGCGTCGACCTGGAGCAGAGCTATGGCAGTGCCCAGTCCTGGCGCAGCTTCGGCCGGATCAACACCGGCGATCTGCCCTGGGGTGGTCGGCTGGCCATCTCCTATGCACATGACCGGCAGGGCAAATGGCGCGGCTGGGGCCAGCAGGTCCAGGATCAGATCAACGCCAAATATATTCAGCCCTTGGGCGACGACGTCACCTCGACCACCTTTCTCGACCTGATCGATCGGCGCGAGGACGACTATAACGATACCTCGCTCAGTCGTCTGAAGACCTATGGGTGGCGGTTCGACAATATCCCGACCTTCGCGCTCGCCGAGCAGCTGGCGACGATCGTCCAGAACGGCGGCACCCCGCCCGCCCCTTATGTCAACGCCGATGACGCGGTGTATCAGGGTGGGGGCGTGCGCCGCGACCTGCTGGCCTATGAAAAGCTGGCCTATCGCCTGGGGTCGCGGCTTTCGGGTTTCACCACCGGCTACCTCCATCTGGACAAGGGCATCGGCACCTGGGCCGATCCCTACGACCCGACCCCTGCCGCCTTTGGCGGCTCGCCCATCTCGGTGTCGGCCAATCGCTACAATATCGACCGCAAGGGCGTCATTTCCCGCCTGACCTTCCAGGCTGGTCGCCACAAGATTGAGGGCGGTATCTGGTACGAGCATAACGCCTTCGACCAGGCCAATTACCTCTACGGTCTTCAGGCGGGCAAGGCGCCGGCGGAATTCCAGCAATTCTACACCAACCCCTTCTTCACCAATTATCAGAACGAATATCGGACCGACACGGTACAGCTCGACCTCAGCGATACCTGGCAGGTAACGGAAGCACTGCGCCTCAATGCCGGGGTGAAGGGCGTGGTCTCCACCAACAACGCGCACAGCATCGTCAGCCGCAAGCCGATCGACGGTTCGATCCAGGCGAAAAACTGGTTCCTGCCGACCATCGGCGTTCTCTACACGCTCGATCCGCATAGCGAGCTGTTCGGCGACTATACGCGCAACATGGCCGCGTTCGTCGCCTCGACCTCGGCAGGCCCCTTTTCCAGCAGTTCGCAGGCCGGGTTCAACTATATTCGGGGCGACCTGAAGCCGGAGATGACCAACACGTTCGAGGCGGGTTACCGCTTCCACGACCGCGACGTGCAGCTGTCGCTGACCGGCTATTATGTGAAGTTCACCAACCGCTTGCTCGCCTCGTCGATCAGCGCGACCATCGTCGGCAACCAGAACGTGTTGCAGAATGTCGGCAGCGTATCGTCACGTGGTGTCGAGGCCGCCGCAACATGGGGCTTCGCACCCCATTGGTCGGCTTATGGCAGTTGGGCGTACAACGACGCGACTTATGACGACAACGTCCAGCCGCTGGGCGGCGCCGTCGTTCCGACCAAGGGTAAGCAGGTCGTCGCCTCGCCCAAACAGGTCGCCACGGCCGAGCTGAACTATGACGACGGTACGCTGTGGGGCGGTGTGAATGCGCATTATCGCAGCAAACGCTATTACAGCTATCTCAACGATGCGGTCATTCCCGGCGCGGTCAACGTCAACCTGTCGGCCGGCTATCGGCTCAGTCCGATGTTCGAGGTTCAACTCAACGTGATGAACCTGTTCGACAAGCATTATATCGCTTCGACCGGCACGGCCGGGTTCGTGACTTCCGACCCGAATGGCACCTACACGACCTTGCAGACCGCGGCGCCCCGGCAGGTGTTCGGGACGGTGCGCGTCCACTTCTGATCCTTGTTCCTCGGGGGGGGGG